>CAZBWL010000001.1:0-830029 GCA_964495945.1 uncultured Pseudomonadota bacterium
ATGCCCATTCATCCCCGGCCTTAAAAGGCCACGGTTTTCTGGTCATATGAATAAATCGTTCACCGTTTTTGCAGAAAAAAAAGAGAAAAAAATAATGTGACACTCTTTTTTCATGACTTCTTAAAAGCTGTGCGCTACCAAAGCTCAAAATGGGGGCATATTATTTTTTCTTGCAATTTTACTAAAACCGATCTAGCCTAGACTCGAGCTAAGGAGGAATTGTAGTAATGAAGCCCCTTCTTAAAGCTATACATCATGTTCGCGCAGATTTTCCGTATCGATATGATCGATCCTTGAGGCGTTTGAATTGGTATGCAAACTGATCAAACGTTTTTTTATCCTCCAGTAAAATAGCATTTTCTTGATTGCGCTGGCTTGCGGCACGCGTAAAGTTGTATGACCCTGTCCAAATAATAGGCTTTCCGTGCACATTTGAAAAAAGCACAAATTTATGATGCATAAGGCTTGAGGCATTTTGAGCCATTGAAGGGGGATTATAGATATACAGCTTGCAGCCTTTATCGCACAATGAGCTTACTCGATTGCTTCGTTCTTTAAGGCATCCAATATCCGTAACGAGCTCTATCTGAACATTTCTATTTCGCGCTCTGATAAGCGCTTTTGCTATTTCTGTATCAGTAATAATATAGACTGCAGCTTGTATCATATCCTGTTCTGCATCAATAAGTTTAATAAGCTCTGATCGAACATCGTCATCTGGAGAAAAAAATACCGAAATCGTATGTGATCTTCCTACGGATTCATGCTGAAGATTTTTCGGTGCAGCAATTCCTGTCGAATAGAGAGATAAAAGAGGTGGAACATGAGAATGACCAACAATAAAATGAGTGCGCCCAAACGTTCGCGGAGCAGCAAAAGCAAGCTCCATCGAAGGCTTTTCCAATGGCTGAACAAATGAACAAAATCGAGCTTCAAGAGAAAAAAAGAAAAGCAAAATCAGTACAGTATATCGCATACATCACCTCTTTTTTATGTCCACATTTTCCTTAAAATTTCCACCGCATTTCTACTTCCCCCCCTATATCGCACCGCTCATCACGCAGCACACGAAATGCAACATCATCCGATAACGTATATTCTAGTTCAAAATGAGTATCTTCCGTCAGTGTAAAGTTCTTCTCTATCGTCGCACGCCATCGATCATTAACTACTATTTCAAGTGCACCTCTAATTCCTCCTCGGCCCGATTGGTCTCCAAATTTTGGCTTTAAATGAACATTGATCTGCTTCATCCATGGTTTTATATAGCGGTCAAAAAAATTGGAACTATGCGTATCAACAATATAGTTTGTAATATTTCGCATTAATAGCGCAGGAATAAGGGCATCCAGTGAATTTTCATGTGCCCCTGCAATCAAAAGACCCACAATCTGCTCTTGAGTCAGCGGCGGAGATGATTCTAGAAGCACAATATTATCCTGGAGTGAACCCGTAACATGCAAACTAATGAGGTGATTTTTTATCGTATTTTTTGCATAAATTTCAACCATAGGATTCAATGAATGCTCTGGCATAAACCTAATTTCACCTTTTGAAATTAAAAGTGGTTTATAAGGAAACCCTATTGAGCCGGAAGGCACCGATACAATTCCCTCAATCTGTGGAAGTGCTGTTGAGCCAGAAACACGGATATCAACGTGCGCATCAGCTTTTAAAAATGAAGTATCGACACGTATTGGATCTTTTGTTTCAATTGAAAGATTACACGTAAAAAAATCGGGAGCTTGTCCTATTCTTTTCTGATGTAATAGCTTCTTTTGAAATTCTGAAGAAAATATATTTTCCTTAAGCTGCCCTTTATCAATAAAAATATTTCCCGAAATATGAGGCGATTCTTCTCCCCTTTTTGATACGATCAGATCGCCCGACACCGTTGCAAATAAATCATGTTTCAATGAAACCAAACAACGATCCAAAGAAATCGGCATATGCATAAAAGAGAGCCCCCAATGCGGCCCAAACCATAGTTGCGCATGCTTACTTTGCAATAAGCCGTTGTGAAATCGCACACAAAGATCAGAAAGACTGAGCTGCTGCTTATATAAATCACCGTGAATAAAACAGGTCATTTCATTGATACAATTGTATGTTTGTGGTAAACGAATCGTTGCATCCTCTAATGAAATATTACACCTGCAATCATTCAAAGCTCCTTTATAGTGCCCAACTAATTCGCCCTCGCCTGCAATATCGATATTCCAAAGCATTTTTGCAATCATGCGAAGATAATAAAAATTTGCTCGAACCTCATACTCTTGGCACCCAAGACGACGTGCACGAATAGCTACAGAATGATCCAATTGAGAAGCATAGTGCAATTGAGCCGATCGAATAAAACGATCCAGCCATGAGCCCTGAGCTTGATATTGGTAATCTCCACAAAAACCTTTGATCTCAAACTCATTATCTTCCAATACGTTCAAAAATCCGGATGATTTGATCAACTGATGTGAAATCGCATGCTGAGCCACACATGAATAGTTGATCTTTCCCTTATTATTTTGCACATCAAATGAAGCATTCAAAATCCCATTATGCGGTTCAATATGCCAACCGTTCACATATGGAACCGTTAACGATGACTCATTCATCATCGTCATTGAACCTATCAGATCAGTTTCTCCCTGAAAAACACCATGAACAGCATGATACAGTCCGCTTTTAATATCGATAGATCCCTGAACAGATTTTTTCTGCTTTGAGAAGGTACCACTTACAATACATGGATCAGATAAAAGAGGATGCGTTATATCTTCTGTCACGATATATCCATCTAAATCACCTTGTTCCGAAAAAGATCCATTTAATTTTACCGTACATGCTCCTTGCAAGGGCGATGATGTCGAATCAAAATAGGCCATATAAAAAAGTGAAAGGGGAAAAACTGCTTGTAGTACAACATGCACTGCATCATTATGGGACTTAATAATGAGTGGGTTAATGCGAATCGATTTATCAATACTTTCAATATAGAAGCGACCTGCACCCGCTTGCCAACTTCCCTTTAAAAAACAGATTGGATATGCGCCTAATTGAGGAATCATACAGCGAAGATCACATCGAAATATTTCATGATCTCGATCCGAATCAAAATGTATCACTCCTTGCAATGATCGCATACACATAGTTGCCTTATAATTCAAAGTACCATCATGAATTTTAATACGTGAAGCTAGTACTGAACCTGCTTTTCGAGCAGAGAGATCCCACACAATATGAGATTGCACACAATCCGTGCGAAGCGTGAGACGTCCATCATGTATTGAGGCAGTATCAAGCTTGATAGCAATTGGCAAATCCGGCTCAGCCAAAATCTTTTTCACATGCGGCATAATTGCGGGAGCATTATTAATAATAATCGAATCAGCATCAACAGATCGAAGGCTCATCCAAAAATAGATCATTTTATCACGAATAAACTGGGACCATACAAATCCGGCTCTATATTCCTTTGCACTCCATTTCCAACTATTATCGTAGGCTTCCATACGCAGATTATGAATGGTAATTTCTGGAATAGCGATGCTAAGCCGTTTGAGATTTCCCTCAACACGACAGCCATAATTATGTGAAAGCATTTCAAAAATAAAGGTTTCGATCTGCGTATAGACCCACGAGTCTGATTGCATAGAATAAAATAACGTCGTAATACCAAGCATAAGACCCAGCAATATTCTAACAAACATAATGCTGTGATTCCTTTTTCAATAACTACCTAATCGAGAAGTTCCCAACCATTAGTAGTGTACTGATATTTCCTGAGATAAGAAACCAATGATACCGATGAACTTAACGCATATCCACATGCTCGACTTGAGTCTGTTATATACACCACGCCTGGTTTTATGACCCCATCGGGATGAAATGTTATTGTGCTGTCTTTAAAAGAGATGGCGTTCGTAATGAGATGGTGCGGAGAGCTCGGAGGCCCTTTTGCACCATTCACCACACCAAACTGTACATGCGCAGGAAGATAATACTCTTTTTCACCAATCCTATACATATGTTTGGACGAATCCAATTCCAATGTATGAATCGTATTTGTCACCAAAGCTCTTCGCTGCACATAAAAACAGACAGAATGAAGGTGCTCAAGCTCTGCTCTTACTATAAGACGATTAAGATATCTACTATATGAGCTTGTAAGGAAAGCTATTATCGCAACAATCGATATAACAATCATCAGCTCTATGAGCGTAAAAGCACGCTTATTCCTTGGCCGTCGCAACAGCAAGCACTTCTTCAATCGTTGTTAATCCTTCTTTTATACATCTGATTCCATCCTGCACAAGAAGATGCATTCCATCCTTTTCTGCCTGTTTTTTAATCTGCGCAGTATCAGCTCGCTCCATCGTAAGCTGCTTTATAGGATCAGACATTTTCATAACTTCAAAAATTGGAAGTCGTCCTTTATACCCGCTATCACAATCTGGACAACCTTTTGGTTTATAAAAGGTAATTCCTTTTGCCTCCTCTGGAGTCAAACCAAGGCGAGCAAGTGCTTCTGGAGCTGGATCATATTTTTCGCGACATTTATCGCATAATTTTCTTACAAGTCTTTGCGCCACAATCATAATTACCGATGATGCTATAAGAAAAGGCTCAACCCCCATATCCACAAGACGCGTAATAGATGCTGGAGCGTCATTTGTATGAAGCGTACTTAATACAATGTGACCGGTGAGCGCTGCTTGCACCGCAATTTGAGCGGTTTCTTGATCTCGAATTTCACCAATCATCACAACATCAGGATCTTGCCGCAAAATAGATCGTAAAGCAGCGGCAAACGTAAGCCCAACTTTCTCTTTTACTTGCACCTGCCCAATACCAGCTAATTGATATTCAACAGGATCTTCAACCGTAATGATATTGGTATCCGGCTTATTCATAGCAGAAAGAATAGAGTACAGTGTCGTTGTTTTACCAGACCCTGTCGGACCCGTTACAAAAATGATGCCGTTTGGCTCCTCGATTGCCCACTTGATTACCGCAAAGTCTCGTTCCGAAAATCCCATTTTTTCCAAATTTACAAACGTTCGCGACTTATCAAGCAAACGCATTACAACTCGTTCGCCGTATGCAACCGGCAAAATAGAGACACGAATATCAAACTGCTTATCTGCCACTTTAATATTAATTCGACCATCCTGAGGAACACGCTTTTCAGCAATATCGAGATTTGACATAATTTTGATACGTGAGATCAGCGCGCCTTGAACTCTTTTTGGAACGGTCATAACCGTATGCATAATACCATCAATACGAAAGCGAACGCGTACATCTTTCTCATACGGCTCTATATGGATATCCGAAGCGCCTCGCTTAACGGCCTGATAAAAAATTTGATTAACAAGCTTTATGACAGGAGCATCTGTAGCCATGGTAAGAATATCTTTATCCTCAAGCCCTTCAAGAGAAACATCCTCAAGATCCTTATCTTCCTCCTCAAGCTCTTCAATCATCTGCTTGCCTCCCTCCAGAGGATAATAGCGATTGATAGCTTCAATTATCGTATTTTCTGGAGCAGTCGCATGCTGCACATCTCCACCAAGAAGCATTGTCAGCTCATCAATTGGCTGAAAATTAAGAGGATTACTCGTCACTAGGTAAATTTTCCCATCTTTTTTTATGGGAATAATGATGTTATCCCTTAAAAATTGAAGCGGAATCTTGCCAAGCAACTCAAGGCTAATCATATTTTCGCTTATTTGATCGATATACTGGCATGAGGCATATTCGGCATATGCTTTAGCGAGCTTATCAGGGGTAATAAACTTTTTTTCAATGAGACAACGATCCATAGAAATACCCGAGCTCGCAATCTCTTTTTTGCACTCTTCAACCTGCTGCGTATTGACTACACCGGTAGAAACTAAAATATCCTCAAGAGTCTTTTTAATCATTATTTCTCCATCGTCAATTACATAATGTTACAAGAGAGCATATCATATGGGTAAAAAGTTTGTGTATATCTTTGTATGTATTATACTGATTTTATCGACAAACTCTGCAATTAAAGCTGAAATTGAAAGGGTACAATGCTTTGGATTTTTCCACTATTATCCTCAATAATCCTTTTCCATACGGCCTTACACAGTGCCCCAAGCATTAGAATGCCTCAAGTCCCCGATGAATATTCCGGTAAAAATAGTGATATGCATCGAAAAAAGACAAAAGCGGCCGCTCTTGGTCGCAAAGAACGACAAGAAAACAAAGTCATTCAAAAAAAGGATAAAGCCCGAAAGCGATACAAGAATCTTACCCCACGACCAACGTTAAGCCAGATGGATTATGGTGAACTTAAAGTTGCTAAAAATGCCATCATTGAAAAAAAACAGTTTGATATTGCTCCAAAATATCTCAATCGCATGATTACTCTTTGCGAAGATCTTAAAGAAAAAGCGGAACTTTTAGTTGAGCTTGCCGACATACACTTTGATCTTAAAGATTTTTCTGAAGCAAAAAAGTGGTATCTCGAGTTTGAGCGACTTTATCCAGGCAATAGACTCATAGAACAAGCAAAATATAAAATTATTCTTTGTTCCAAAGAAAAATTACTCTCGGCCGATCGCGATCAAGAGCCAACAGAAGAAACCCTCAAGCTCGCACAAGAATATTTGAATAATGATACCTTCCAGCAGCATCGCGCTGAAATGAACAGTCTCAAAAAGGAGTGCGAATCTCTTCTTGCTCAATCGGATTGCGGCGTTGCATCATTTTATCTCAAGCAAGGCGACTATCTTTCTGCTCAAAAGCGAGTAACTCACGTTCGCAATGAATGGCTCGAAAAAGTTCCAGAAATTCATCCTACATTGGCTCAACTTGAAGTTAATCTTGGAACCGAATGGAAAGAATTTGCTATCCCTGAAGAATCGCTCAAACTCACACAGGCTAGCAATATAAAACCAAATGGCCTATTAAGAATGACACATCGATTTTAGTGTATGAAGCAGAGCCAATCTCGAAAAATAGTCGGTAATGCAGGAGAGGACCTTGTCTGCAAGAAGTTGCAAATGGAGGGTTTTTCTATTCTTGCGCGTAACTTCCAAAGGCAATCGGGCGAGATTGATATTATTGCCGCAAAAGGCTCACTTCTTATTTTTGTAGAAGTCAAAACTCGGCACAATCCTCTATTTGATATGACTGAACTTATTACAGTATCGAAACAAAAAAAAATTGTTTCTGTTGCAAAAGCATTTCTTGCTCACTATTCTAAACCCAACATGATATGCAGATTTGATGTCGCTTTGGTCACACAATCGCAATCTATTGAATATATCGAAAACGCATTTATGCATGAGTAGCGATGGGCACATTAATACAACGTTTTTTTACTTCAATCGTACTGATAGCATCTTTTGGAGGATGCTTTTTTTTACTCCCCCCCATTTTTCTTTCCGCTGCGCTTCTGATGATACTGTGCATCATTCTTTGCTTTGAGTGGCCACGTTTTTTTTCTCCACGCAAGCCAGCGTTTTGGATTATAGCGCCATTCTACCCTGTTGCACCATTCATTTTTTTAATTTACCTCAATCAAGCCCCTCAATTTCAGCCACTTCTTTTTATCCTCTTTATGATGGTGGCAAGCTTTGATAGCGGCTCTTATCTTTGTGGCACTCAATGGGGAACGCATCGCATCGCGCCAAGCATCAGCCCAGGAAAAACATGGGAAGGGGCAACTGGGGGATATGTGCTCGCATGCATCAGCCTTATGCTTCTTGAATGGCTTTTTTTAAAAAAATCGCTCTCAATTTTGTATGCCATCAGTATCAGCTTTCTTATCTGCGCAAGCGCACTAGCTGGAGATTTACTTGAATCGTGGCTTAAAAGACGCGCAGGAATCAAAGATTCGGGCACATTTTTGCCTGGACATGGCGGCTTTCTCGATCGTTTTGATGGAGTACTCTTTGTTGTATTCTTTTTCTTTTTATTTCGGCAGCAGCTCAGTCGCCTATTTTTCTAAGCCCCTGAAGCAAGCATCTCTTTAATTTCTGGATACTCTGAAGCATAGTCAAAAGCCGATTTGCCTTTTTTGTCTTTAATGGCTGGATTTGCTCCCGCATTGATGAGCCTAACAACGATAGATTTCAAGCCCGCTCCAGCTGTCCACATTATTGAAAAAATAGATTATATCTATACAATCCGCTTAATTGTTCGCAAACTTACTTAATGTAATCAAGCAAGTACACAGCTCTTGCGTGTGATCCTCTCTTTCTTCCTGAGAAAGCTTCGACCAGTAATCTTCGTATCGCTCTTTTTGAAGATAGAGAATCTCATCAATTTTAAAAGCACACTCTATAATTGTGCCCATTTCAGGATCAATCTCTGAAAAGTCTGCTTTCATAGACATAATAGAACGGCACATCTCCTCGTCTCTCACATTTTTACCATTCAAAAACATTTGCGCCATTCCAGCTTTGATAGCTTTACTATCCGACGCATTTCTTCTGGCTAACGAGAGACACTGTAAAAAAGGATATCTATACATCTCACATTGATTTTCAGAAAAAAATATTGCTTCCTTTGGAATCGTTGTCTGAATCGAAGTGCCCAAAAATACTCCCATAAGCATACTGAAATACTTCATATCTACCCCTTTAAATAGGATACCAATTCGATCTGCTTTATCTCTTCCTGATTTCCCGTCATCATATTTTTTACAATAATCGTTTTGCGAGCTTGCTCATTATCGCCAATAATCAAGGCATATGAAGCGCCCATTTTATTTGCTCGACTCATTTTGTGACGAATTGAATCTTCATCAAGAAAAATATCTGCTGTCAATCCAGCATCATGCAATGTATCTACAATCAAAAGTGCTAATGGATTTTGTTGCACAGAAAAGGGCATTACCACATAAAGCGGCTTTGGCTGCGGGAAGGGCAATCGATCCATCAAAGGCTCTAATATGAGCATCAATCGTTCAATTCCAATTGCAGCTCCTAATGAAGGAACTTCCTGTTTTGAACCCAGCTCTTGCGCAAGACGATCATAGCGTCCACCCCCACAAAAGGTATTTTGGGCTCCTAAAGCTCCACTTACAAATTCAAATACTGTTTTGTTGTAGTAATCGAGCCCTCGAACAAGGCGTGGATTAATCGAAAATGTGATCGAAAGCAACGAAAGTTCATCCTGCAAACGCAGCCATTCATTTTGAGACGTTTTGCTTAAATGATCAATCATTACAGGAGCTTTTTCATAAAGAACCTGGCAATCAGGATTCTTACAATCAAAAATCCGTAATGTATTTTTTTCTTTACGCTCTTTACATGTATCGCATATTCCGCTCAACCCATCCACATATGCCTTCAAAACATCTTTATAAGCCACACGATCTTCATATGACCCAAGATAGTTGATCTGCAAGGCATAGCTATTGATTTTTAATTTTTCATGAAAATATCGATCAAGAAGCATAATTAAAAGGGCATCTTGTGATACATGCTGGGAACCAATAATTTCCATACTGATCTGGTGAAATTGGCGATAGCGCCCTTTTTGAGGCCGTTCATACCGAAACATTGGCCCATGACAATAGACTTTATACGGTAAAGGTTGGGGCGATTCTAAAAATGCCCGCATCGTCGATGCTGTCGCTTCAGGCCGCAAACAAAATTCATCCGCCTTGCCTTCAGCACCACGGAGAATAAACATCTCTTTACTCACCACATCGGTGTAAGAACCAAGCGTGCGTTTAAAAAGCTCAATATGCTCAATGATGGGCGTCGCAATGGGGGTGAAATGATAGAGAGAGGCGTGATCGCCAAAGCTTTTAATAATAAAGTCATATAAACGTGTATCTAAAAGATCCTGCGTTCCTTTAACCCGGGCTATTGTTTGCATATTTTTTCCAGAAAAGACGATACCTACTTCTATAGATTACTGTAATAAAAAAAGAGTATCGCAAAGAACTGCGAGAGTAAAGCGCTATTTCTCTTACCTAAACGATCAAAAGGGAGAGTAGGACAAAAAAATTGACTCTGTGCATCGAATCGTGGTAGACAATGAATAGAAAAAAGATTGGTAATGTTTAACCCGACCAAAAGGAGAGTTTGGATGAAAAAGCTTCAAAATTATTTTCTGCTGCTGATTTTCAGTCTTATCGGCGGCACTCTTTTAGCAGGCGACTGCTGCCGCGTAGAATGTCCACCTCAAAATAGTTGCGATTGCGAAGCATCAAGTAGATCGTTCCTCGCAGAACGGCCCTTATTTCAATCCGCTGCTCCTGAAAAAGAGGCTGGCTATCGTAGCGATCTTATGCATATGCAGGATGATGGATATCATGGGGCCTTTCAGGCTGTAGTATTTGGCAGCAATTCGACTAACGACAAAGGCCTTGCTCGATATTTCTTCCCATTTTGCAAAACTGATCTGATCGTAGAGGAAGCAAACTTTGGATCAACTGCGGGTGCTACTGCAACGATTCCTCTTCCTACAAGCTCAAGCCCACGCGATTTACTTGCAAACCACTTTAACATCTTCACTAAAAACCAAAACTTTAAAAGTCACATCTCCATACGCCCACAACAAAGCATTATCGGCGTTGGATTTCAGGCTCGTAAATCATTTTGGATGAATGAAGAAAACAATCGTGGATTCTATGCAAGCCTTTCATTCCCTATTGAAAAAGTTAGAAATAATTTGAAATTCCAAGAAGATATCATCAATAATGGCGGTGGTCCAAACGTCAGCCGTGACAATATCAATAACACTGGTGTAAACCTTGTTCCTGCAAATATGGAAGAAGCTCTTACTCAGCCTTCATGGAATTTTGGAAAAATAACCCGTGGATCTTTAACCAAAACAGGCGTAGCTGATCTTGAATTAAAGTTCGGCTATGAGTGGATACAAGAAGATCCATTCCACTTAGAATCATACATCGGTATTAAGATCCCGACAGGAAACAAACCAACTGCTGAATATCTTTTTGAACCTATCGTTGGCGATGGCCATCATTGGGGTATCATGTTTGGAAGCAACATGGGTATTCAAATCTACAAAGATGAAGCAAAAGAACGTTCATTCCGTGTAGAATATGCAATGCATACGCAATATCTTTTCGGAAACACTCAATGCCGCTCAATTGACCTTGTAGGCAAACCATGGAGCCGTTATATCGAAGTGTATCGCGATGAAGATCAAGCGATTACTGCAAGCACATTAGCGACACAACTTGCTATCGATTATGCAACTGCAGGTATCAACGTACTTACGATTCCATTGAAAGTACGCCCAGGCTATCAGCACAATATGAATACTGCAGCTGTATTTGGAGCTAAAGCGTTGAGACTTGAGCTTGGTTACAACCTGTACCTCCGTCAAGCAGAATGCGTTAAATTATCATGCCCATGGGAAGAATCTGCTGCAATCAAGTATGGAACTGGTAACGGCGTAACAAACCCAGTTCGAGACATTACAGGAAACGCTCGTCTTGAAAATATTGTCGTAAACTCGACAGTTGGCACAGGTAACCGAATAGCCCTTGGCGACTATAAGTACAACTACATCAAAGAAACAGATCTTGACCTTAACTCAGCAAGCAGCCCATGCCTTATCTCTCATACCGTCTACGGGGCAGTTAGCTATCGCTTTGATGATGCATGCTATCCAACATTTGTAAACCTTGGCGGCTCTTATGAGTTCAACAAAAATACCAATGCTGGTATAGAACGATGGGTAATGTGGGGTAAAATCGGATTCTCATATTAATAAGTTCATCCAATTCTCATAAAAAGTCCCGGTTCGCCGGGACTTTTTTATTAAAGCTCTTAACATTTGATCATTAACCGATCCTTCACAGAGCCTCATTTGAGAAATAAGCCTTTATATCAGCACTTTTTGCATTAAAACCATTGTTTTTTGTATTACAACTTTGATAGCTTAAAAGTAAGAGGTATGTGGTTTAAAAATTAAAGGGAGAACCCCATGAAGAAGTTATTCATTATTGCTTTATGCATTTTTGCTGGAGCTTCAATTGAAGCCCGCTTTGGAGATGCTTTAAGAAGCGACGAACGTAAAGAACAGATTAAAGCAAAGCTTAAAGAATATGATACCGCAATAAATGAAGCCAAAAAAGCTTCAAAACAAGCATGTCCTGGAAATGGATGTAGCGTTTTTGCTCAGTTATACAGCAAATTTATAACCTTAGAAAAAGGCCTTAATAGTGGAGCTCCAATACGAGTTAATGCTGCACTTGCTGAAAAGCCTTTAGAGCAAATTAAAAAAGCAAAGCAGTCATACGGTATAAAATAAGCAACGTCTGTTTATAGCGAATAAAATGGCCTTAAAGCCACTTGTTTCCTATAAACAAATATTGATTTATTCTATTTGGATTTGTTACCCTGAAATCAGGGATAGTATTAGGGCGTTCTCAAAAGGAGTTTTTGTATGAAGAGAATAGTTGCCTTGTTGGGATTAATTGTAGCCGTAGCAACCGTTATGGTCTATATGAATGCCGGCATCCAATCTCCCTCGCTTGAAGAGCTAAGCGCAGATATTGAAAGAGAAATGCAAAAGCTTGAATCTGCAAGTAAGGACTTTTTTGAGCTCCAAGCGAATAAAAGAAAATTTGTCATAGAGGCGCTGGCAGAAGAAGATATGGTTCCTAACCCTGATTTTTTGAATACAGAGAATGATGACATCGAAAAAATCATCAAAACATCGAGAAAAAAAACACACGCAACTGAACAGCGAATCAAAGAGTTCAATAAAAAAATTGATAGAAAGAACCAGGAGATTCGCCAAATAAATCAGCGAATCGGAAAGCTCAAAGGTAAAATAGAGTATAATCAACAAAAAGATCGTTAGTTGTTGAAAAAGGAGTACGCATATGAATAAATTATTATCCATACTTATGGTCTCATGCTTTAGCATGCAAGCATGTCAAGTCACAATCACAAACGATACTGAATTACCTGTATTTGTTACTGATACTAAAAAAACAGAAGCTGTAATAGTTAATGAAGATGGATCGGAATTAATTGAAACTGATTACTTTGCGCAGGACTCGCGCCCAGTCGCTCCAGGAGAAACAATAAATGGGAATTTCAATCCTAATGAGCATGCTCGCCTTGCAGTAAAAATAGATGGACAAGTGTATAACGTAAATCAAAAAGCTTGCTCAGATAACCATCTTATTCCAATAACAGTCAGTGAAATTTTAGATGAAAAAAGTAGTGCCTTAATACAAATAACCCCTCAATAAAAAAAGGAAGAGGTATGAATACAAAAAAAGGACTCGCTCTGGCTTGTACAGCATTGGCTATTTTATTTTTTGCAACAGTCTATGGATTTAGCACGGTATCTAATCGTGGGCCTGAAAATACAGGTCGATCTACGAGGCTACAAAATGCTAATTTCGATCCAAAAATAAAGGCTGCCGCTCAAAAGGCTTGCAAAAAATTTGAAGGCAACCCTGCAAAACTTAAAAGCTGCATTGACGCCCAAATCAGAAAAAATAGAAAGTAACTTTGCATATCATACGAGTGTCTCGCTCATGATTGTGCAAGGAGAACGATAAGGAAGGATATGAAGAATAAAAAATATCTAAAACCTTTATTTGGTGCGATTGCCCTCGGTTTGGTGCTCTACGTCCAAGCAAAGCAGGAGCAGCCATCTTCAGTCGCTGATCAAGGCAAACAGTCTACATTAAGCTTAAAGCAGCTTAATGGTAAGCTTTATGATCTTAATCGCCAAATTCAAAAAGCAACTGGAGACATCAAAGAAAAGCTGCAAAAAGAGCGCGATACCATTCAAAATCAGATAAATGAACAAAAAAAGAGTGGTAAAAAAATATCCGCTCAAGAAGCTCTACGAATCAAAACTGTCGATCCGTTAAAAGCCAATCGTTAATAAAAAGGGCCCTTTAAAGGGCCCTTTACTTTATTTAGTTCCATGACATTTTTTGTATTTTTTGCCTGATCCACACGAACACGGATCATTTCGGCCTATTTTATCAGCTTCACGCTGAACCTGCTTAGGCACCTCAGGCTCACTACCAGAAATCATATTGAGCTCGTCAAGCTCTCGCTGACGGCGAGCTTCCATTGCGTGTTCATCAAATTGTTCTAGCTTAAGATGGAAAATGTGATGGACAATATCTTTGCGTATTTGATGCATCATATCCCGAAACATATCAAATGCTTCACGCTTATATTCGATGATAGGAGTCTTTTGCCCCCACCCTCGCAAACCAATCCCCTCTTTCAGGTGATCGAGGTTAAGCATATGCTGTTTCCATGCCTGATCAATCGTTTCAAGAATAAGCCATTTTTCCGCATGTTGAAACATTTGTTTGTTGCCACTATTGCGAAGAAGATCATAGCGAGATAATAGATAATTGGTAAGATCTGCTGTAAAAATTTCACTATTCGCTACCGATATTCCAGACTCCTCAAGCTCCTTTTTTGAAATGTGAGATACGTGAGCAATTTCTTCAAAAATTGCTGCTATTTGATCCGGAGCTATAGCATGTTTATTGCAATGAGCGGCCACTATTTCTTGGACAAGTTTTACAACAAAATCGCGAACCAGCTCATAAATTCTATGTTCTCCTTCAAGAACATCACGACGATAGGCATAAATAACGGTACGCTGCTGATTAAGAACATCGTCATATTCAAGAAGATGCTTTCGCGTTTCAAAATTATGCTTTTCTACCTTTTCTTGAGCACGCTCAATTGTTTTTGAAACAAATCGAGATTCGATAATCTCATCTTCTTTCATACCAAAGCGCTCCATATTCTTTTTAAGCGTATCGCCCGCAAAAATACGGATTAAATCATCTTCAAGAGATATATAAAACCGTGATTCACCCAAATCACCTTGTCGCCCAGATCGTCCACGCAGCTGATTATCAATTCGACGGCTTTCATGACGCTCTGTACCTAAAATATATAAGCCCCCCGCTTGCTTTGATTCGGATGTCAATTTAATATCAGTACCCCGGCCTGCCATGTTTGTCGCAATCGTTACCCGACCAGGCTTTCCGGCTCCTTCAACAATTTCAGCTTCACGAGCATGTTGCTTTGCGTTCAATACCTCATGAGGGATAGCATGGGCAGCTAAAATACGGCTCAAAAGCTCTGATGTTTCAACAGCAATTGTACCAATAAGAACTGGCTGACCTTTTTTATATCGTTCAGTAATATCCTCAACAATGGACTTATACTTTGCATTCTTAGTTAAGAAAATAAGATCCGATTTATCATCACGGATCATAGGCATATTCGTTGGAATGGATACTACATCAAGTTTATAAATATTGTGAAACTCTTCTGCCTCTGTCGCAGCAGTACCGGTCATACCAGCAAGCTTCTGATACAATCTAAAATAGTTTTGCAACGTTATTGATGCAAGCGTTTGGCTTTCACGCTCAATATCGACGCCTTCTTTTGCTTCCAATGCTTGATGGAGGCCATCACTATAACGACGCCCAGGCAAAATTCGGCCAGTAAATTCATCTACTATAAGTACTTCCCCATCTTTAACCACATAATCAACATCACGTTTGAAAATCGCATGAGCCTTAAGCGCCTGCTGAACATGATGCAAAAGATTCATGTGATCAACTGCATAGAGATTATCTATGTTAAACACAGATTCAATTTTATCGACACCCGCTTCAGTCATCTGTACTGAACGTGCCTTTTCATCAATTTCATAATCTTCTTCCCGTTTCAATCGACGAACAGCTCGATCAGCTTCATCATACAATTTACTACTTTCATCTCCTGAGCCTGAGATAATTAATGGAGTTCGAGCCTCATCAATTAAAATAGAGTCAACTTCATCGACAATAGCATAATAGGGATCACGTTGAACATAATCTTCCAAGCGAAATTTCATATTATCACGCAGATAATCAAATCCAAGCTCATTATTCGTAGCGTATAAAATATCGGCACTGTAGGCTTTTTTCCGTTCTGCATCATTCATGCTATTATACAGAGCAGCCACTTCCATGCCCAAAAGGTTATATATAGGAGCATTCCATGCAGCATCTCGTTTTGCCAAATAATCGTTGACGGTAACAAGATGAACTCCCTTGCCAGCAAGAGCATTCAAATACAAAGGAAGAGTAGCGGTTAATGTTTTACCTTCACCCGTCTTCATTTCAGAAATTTTGCCTTGATGGAGTACAATACCTCCCATAAGCTGTACATCATAATGGCGCTGACCAAGCGTACGCTTTGAAGCTTCACGAACAACCGCAAACGCCTCTGGTAAAATATCATCCAATGTTTCATCGCGCGAAAGACGCTCACGAAATTCATCAGTTTTTGCGCGAAGCTGCTCATCAGTAAGAGCGCTTATTTTCGATTCAAAAGCATTAATTGTATCGACTATAGGCTGCAGCTTTTGAAGCTGGCGCTCATTTTCCGTACCGAAAATCTTAGAAAGTAGTTGCGTAATCATTTTATATCCTTACAAGTCAACGGCCCCGGATGAGCCATACGTACGATAGACTATAGCATATTCATTGCTAAGCCTCAATCATAGGCCCTATTTTAGAGATACAATTGTCATTTGACGTTCAAAATTCTTTCTTCGAGAAGAGTAAAATCGCTCATCACAAATGGTACATGCATTATATTCTCGCTTTACAGATTCCGGTGAAATTCCCATTTTTAAAAGCTTTTGTTCGCAATAGCCCGGAAGATCAAAATAGGTTTTATCACCAGATTTTCGTAAAACCAATTCAATAAAAGTACAATCCTCCAAATTACTCTTAAAATTTCCATCCACCTGATAGCAACATCGCCTCGCACTCGGTCCAAAATAACTCACAACATTATGAATATCTGTTTGATAGGTATTACTCATACATTCCAACATTGCTTCGATAATACCCGCAGTTGCACCGCGCCATCCAGCGTGAGCAATTCCTATAGCATGAGCATACTTATCGTACATTATAATTGGCAGACAATCAGCCGTAAAAACACCCAACCCTAAAGAATTATCATTCGTAACTAAAAAATCACCTTCTTTTATGGACACAGGCACAGAATTACCCGAAACAGCAATACCCTCCACACTATGTATCTGCTTGAGAAATACAAGTTGACCAAAACATAACTGCTTAGCTATAGGTTTTACTGATTGGTGACCCAATGAATGTATAGACCCCAAAGTGCGATATGTTTCAGGCTCAAGCGCATCTTTAGCATCGCCAAAATAAATCGCAAACTGTGGCGCATAATGAATAATCATACTCTATCAAATGGATTAAAAAGGGCCGACATTATATCGGCCCACGCTGTTAACTATTTTTGATTTTTAAGTTGCTTAAATCGTAACTTTGCTAATCTAAGCTTATCTTGCAATGCAGGAATTTTATCTGCATCTATTTCTGATGATATGTGCGCTTTTAAAGATTTGATTGTAAATCTCAAATCATCCATCTCTTTTTTGCGCTCTTTTTCAAGACGCTCAAGCTTAGATTGTTCCATTTCTTTTAATGTATCAGCAGTTTTTAGCTCAAGCTCCTTCTCCTTAAGCTTTGCAGCGATTTTTTCTCTTTCTATTTGATTTTTACGAGCCTCTTCTTGAGCAATTTTTTGCTTCGCATCAGCCTCACGCTGTGCTGCTTCTGCCTTTTCTCGCTCAATTCGCTGCTGCTCTTTATAATAATCATCTGCTTTCTTTTGCTGTTCTTCATATGCTATTTCAGGCATATCTACAATCACATCTCTTAAATAACGCATATGCAACACTAAGGCTTGGGCCTGAGATCCAAGCATCATATAATCTTGATTTGATTGCGTGTATGACGCAACCTTTGAAAGATTTAATAGCTTGCCATCTAATTCACTAATATCTCTTCGTAGCTGCTGGACATAGCGTGTAAATGGATATGTGCCGCCAACCTCACCCTTAATGTACATGCGCACCATATCGCGGTTATGATAATCAAGCTGCTGATATGGTGCATAATGCGCAACCACATCATATAAATCAAAAAACGGGCGGTGTTTCGATGAAATCCCATCAATCAAGCAAAGCTCTTTTAATAACGCACTAATTTGTGGCAGAACTCGATCTCGTATCGCCCAAAAATCTGGGCCATTTCCCGCTTTGTGCCCATCCCGCTGTACTCGGTTTGTAAGCTTGAGCTCATGATAATTTAATGCTGTAATATCATCTCTATAATATCCATTATCATGAACCTGCTTTAGATGAACAAGCTCATACAAACTCATTGATTCTATCGAACCATTTTTTACAAGCTTTGCTATATTCGATTCTTGGTATATGCCATTAATAGCTTTATAAACTTCTTGAGCCTCTTTTGAAAGCTGATCATTTGATGGCTCTGCAAACAGTTTTTTTAATAGAAATCCACAAAGAATGCCCCCCGCAATTACAAACGCCCCACCAGCAGCTACTAATGCAGGCTGAATACGATAGCTCCCATCATCGCCACTAGGCTTATTGGGGTGCATAGGAAGATTAATGGTGGAAAATAATAATGACGCCGCAAGAAATGCCAAACAGCTTTTTTTCATACCAATTATCCTTATTAACTGTGTAAATTTTTAGCCTGTTATATTGTATCATATTACCTTTTTAGTACAATAAGAGTACAAAAATAGAAACAATCGATCGAAAAAATAGAGCGCATATAAACCCTCATTTGATCGTCCTGCACAAGGTAGCTATATGATTAAAAAAGCGTCATTTTTATTCTGCATGATTTCATTGAATCAAAACGCCGTAATGCGTATTTCGAATCATTCAAACCAAGCAATTCATGTTTTATGGAAAGGTATGAAAAATCAAAATCATTATCATACCAGCATTGAAAAAAATATGAGTATATGCATCTCAGAAATTCCATCTTCTATTGAGATTCTTGGAAGTAACAATAAATATGAAACGTTCTATCCTGATCAACAAACGTCACATCCGCATGTAATCTATAAGGAACGCTCGCCTCACATCATTAAGCAATCCCGCACCATTACAAATTTTCCAAAAAAAAGAGAGCCTAGACTAGACTCTCCTGATAAACCCAACGATAATTCAGATTTATTTTTGTAATCCACCCATTCTGCATACTGTTGTACCGCATTTTGGGCATTTACCTTTAGCAATCTTTGTGCCTTTTTTTGTCTTTGATTCTTTTGGATTTTTGATTTCAACCTTTTTTTTGCATTTTACGCAATAACCCTTTGTCACCATATCAACTCCTTTTGAATTATTATGTATTTATATCATCCATTTGTACTTGCTTACGCAAATAAGCTGGCACATCCAAATCATTCATATCAAATTCTCTTGCCTGTGATGCTTCAACTACTTTTTCAGAGTATTTAGTATGTGAATTTTTTTGAGTCCCTTCTTTTAGCGTAGGTTGCACTATTATAGAAGTGTGCTCATCCTTTTCTTTGCTGCACCCAGTTGCAATAATCGTCACAATTACGTCTTCATCTAGCGATTCATCGATAACTGATCCCAATATAATATTGGCGTCTTCATGAGCCTGCTCATAAATCACTGATGCTGCTTCGCTGATTTCGTGTAAACCCAAATTTTTACCGCCCGTAATATTAAATAAAACACCGTGAGCTCCTTTGATGCTCACACTTTCTAATAAAGGAGATGCTATAGCGTTTTCTGCTGCTTTACGAGCTCGATCAGGCCCTGATGCCTTACCAGTTCCCATTACAGCCATTCCACGATCGCGCATTATGGCACGTACATCAGCAAAGTCCACATTGATATGCCCTGGACGCGTAATAATATCAGAAATACCACGCACTGATTGCCCAAGCACTTCATTAATCATACTAAATGCATCAATCATCGAAACTTTATTATCAACCACATCCAGTAATTTTTGATTTGGAATCACAATCATCGTATCTACTTCTTTTCTCAACTGCTCAACAGCCTCTAATGCTACTTGAGAGCGCCGTTTCCCCTCAAACAAAAATGGTTTTGTAACGATGGCAATTGAAAGAATACCTTTTTCTCGTAATGAACGCGCAATAACAGGTGCTGCGCCCGAACCGGTTCCTCCGCCCATACCGGCAGCAATAAACACAATGTCAGCATCACCAATCGCATCAAGCACCTTTTCAAGATCCTCTTCCATTGCTCGCTTACCAATTTCCGGATTTGCGCCAGTTCCAAGTCCTTTTGTTGATTTGATCCCGATCTGAATTTTATGCGGTGCATTTGATAGTTCCAATGCCTGCACATCCGTATTGGCAACAATACAATCAAACCCTTCATATCCAGCTTCGATAATACTATTGACAGTATTTCCTCCAGCCCCCCCAATCCCGATAACTTTTATGGAAGCAACAGCGACAAATTGTTTTTTTTCGGGCTCAAATGCAATCATAATTACTCCCTATCATATTAAAACAAATCTATCATCCATGTTTTCATGCGATTATAGACCTGTTTGATTATTGAACCTGCATACTCACTCGTCTCTTCATCTTTTAACTTTCTTATAGTATGCAAAAGTAATCCATAACCGGTAGCATAGATAGGATTTTGTAGAGAATTTGGCATTGAAAAGGGCATTTTTGGTTTACCGATTCTGATTGGAATTTCAAGCATCTTTGCTGCTACAAGATTTATATTTTTTAAAAGCGCTCCTCCACCAGTTAGCACCAATCCTGTAGTAATATAGGGTTTTAAATTATTTTTTAATATTTCATCTTCTACAAGCGAAAGCAGCTCATATGTGCGCGGCTTAAGAATATCAACAACGTTTTTTACAGACACCACATGCCGCTGATCACCATGAACCATCTCAATTTCAATATAAGCATCTTCATTGATTCCATGCATCGTAGCAGCACCACACTCTTTTTTTACTCGCTCTGCATCCTTAAGCGTTGTACAAAGGCCTACTGCCAAATCGTTCGTAAAATGATTTCCAGCAATAGGCAACACTTTTGTATATCGAATAGTTCCATTTTTATACACCGCAAAATCTGCCGTTCCTCCTCCAATATCAAGGATTGCCACACCCAACATGCGCTCATCTTCGCTCAAAACTGCCATTGCTGATGCCAGCTGCTCAAGAACAATGTCGGAAACGAGTACTCCAGCCGATTCGACACATTTCACTAAATTTTGTACCGATGCAATAGCACCCAAAATAATATGAGCCTGTACTTCTAGGCGAATGCCGTGCATACCAAGCGGATCCGCCACTTTATCGCGACCATCAATGATATAGTACTGTGGTAAAACGTGTAAAACTTGCTGTCCCTCTGGAATTCGAATTGCTCGGGCAGCAGCAAGAGCTTCTCTAATATCCTGCTCTTTAATTTCACCCCGTTTTATTGGCACAACTCCTTGCGAATTTAAAGAAGAGATATGAGCACCAGAAATTCCAATCGTAGCCGATTCGATAGAAACTCCCGCCATAAGCTCTGCTTCTTTAATTGCCGAACGTATGGATACAATTGTTTTGGCCACGTCCACAACCACACCCTTGCTCAATCCACACGATGGAGATTTACCACAGCCAATAATTTCTATCTCATCTCCATCAAGCTGCCGCGCTATTAAAACTGAGATCTTTGTAGTACCCACATCAATTGCCGTTATCAAACGGCTTGAACTAACTTTCTTTGCCATAAAGCCCCCCTTTATAGCTCGATATTATAATTTGTTTATCAAATCGTATATCTGCAAGCATCGGCTTTGATATCGATTTTTTAGCACTCATTTCTTGTTTGAGATTATCAATTCGCTTTAAATCATTCACATTAGGCATTGTGGTGGGATTACAACAAATAATGACACTTTTATCCTCTTTGCTTACCAAATACCACTCCTGAAAATGTTTCATTGTTATCGTAAAGTGATCAAAAAGAGACTGCTTGAAGCAAAGATCAATCGTGTGCATAAGATCAAAATTCAGTTCTTTTGTATGCGATGTCGGTATATACATGCAAGGCAACTTATCTTGAACGTACGCAGCATAATAATCATGCGAAACAAGCATACGATTCGCAAGCAACAGCTGTTTTTCATTAATTCTCAAAATAGGGTCATATGCTTCAATAAAAAGCTCGCATACATGGTGAGGTATACATCGAGCTGAGATCTCTTTTAAATATGGAAACTCTTGCTTAATTATTGAAACTAAAACATAAGGCTGATAGGATCCTTCATATTCATTTCTCGATATAATTTTTTTGATTCGGGACTTAACCGAATGCGAAATCTGTGGATCAGGTATAAGATGAACATATCGAATAGCGTACATACGCATACTTAATCGCTGCAACAGTGCAGCAAATCCACATAAACAAACCATAAGTGTCAGCCCAAACGTCACATTTTTTTTCATCCCTTCCCCTTACTGAAAGGTACACTATCATCGTAATAGCGTTTTTAAAGGATAAGTGTCAATGCTTTGCATCAAAATAGTGCTGCATTCTATGCTTTCATATGTGTTATCTTCTACACACGCTTCCATACTGCCGATATAAGATCTCCTTCTTGAAAAGTTACGTTAAAATCTTTCTCTTGAAGGCGCTCTATAAATTGATCTTTAAATTTCTTTGCATTCGATTGAATGGGCACAAATAATACTATTTTTTTTACATAATCACGTGTAGGAAAAATTTGTTTGATATGCTCCAGATCTTTTTTTGAAAGATATATTTTAGAAAGTATACGATATACACACTGTTCTTTGTGGTATAAAACAGAAAGATGCGTAGATGACTTACCTTTTTTGAGCTTAAATACACTTTCGTTTATCAAATCTGATTCTTTGTGCGTTGCTATGCAAGACAAGGAAACCAAAAAAAACAGAAAATATATCTTCATTTGCACACCTTTAATTAGTACTATAGCACTATCTCAATAATGTATAAAATAGTACCACTTCTCAGGAGAGTATATGAGAAAATATGTATTAGTTCTAGTCACCTTGTCTCTATGGCTGCCGATAATGTGCAGCAAAAAAGAAAATCGTACTACTCATGTATATGAAGCCACTCTTAATATAGATCCCGATATATCCTATGAAGATATCAGCAATAGGCTGAAATCCATACTCTCAGAATACCCTGAAGCCGCCTATTTTAAATCAAAAAGCTCAACTGAAAAAAGCATATATATACAGATATTAACACCCATGCTCAATACGCAAGATCAATTAGAAGAACTGAATGAGGATGAAGAATATTGGATAGTGACAGCCAGCAGATCACGTCCATTTGCAACCCAAAAAGCAGCAGACAAATATATTAAAAAAATAACAAAAAAAGAAAAACTCTCAGAGCCCAACTCATACAAAAGCAAATCCTGTGTATGTATTTAGCCAATCAATTTTTGTTTAGTACCGATCATGAAAAGCAAAATCCCAGCCGCCACTGAGGCATTATAAGAAATATCAGCAGTTTTTTGAGGCAATGTGATGGCTTTACCAAACTTTGTCATACTTTTATGAATTCCTTGCCCTTCATTGCCTACCACAATACAAACAGGAAGGTCATAGGCTTCCTTTGTAGCATCTGAACCGTTAAGCATGGCAAGGTACATTCCATAGCCAGCATCAGAAAGCATCTGCAAGCCTTCCTGAGTAGACGGAGCGAGTTGAATCTCAAGATGTTCAGCAAGGCCAGCAGATGATTTGAGGGCAACCGCATTAAGCGGCGCCGAATTTTTAGTCGTCAAAACTGCCCCAGATGCGCCAGCACAGTATGCCGATCTTAAAATAGCTCCCAGATTTCGTGGATCCTGTATAGAATCAAGCATCACTACAAAAGGGCTATTTTTTGAATCAAAGGGCTTTTTTCTAAATGGAAAATTTTGAACCCATCCAACCACGCCCTGATGATCTGAAGTTCCAGCCATATTGGTAAGCACATCGCGAGAAACATACTGAATCGGCACAGGGTAGCCGGGCATAACTTGTTCAATATCCCGCCACTGCTTTGGAGTAGGTTTTGTCGTGTAAATCGAAATAATTTTGCGACGTCGGGCTTTTAAAAGCTCTACGATGGGATGAATCCCATAAATTAGTTCCCCTTTAATTTCTTTACTCTTTTTTGCCATAAAAGCCTTTCATCTTAAGCATTATCCTATCATATTCAGAAAGAAATTCTATGTTTGATTTTTTTACAAAGAGTTGATGCTCATTTCAACTAACGATATACTAAACCTCGTATCGTTATTAAAACCCATCTATTCAGGGAGGTCCATATGAACAACACATTATCTCTGTTTTTGCTTCTCTCAACAGCCGCTGGGTTGCATGCTCATCCGTTATCAAAAACGCTAAAAGCTTTCGACAAGATGTTTTCAGAGCTTTTTGAAGAGGGTAATGATGCATTGATGGCAAAATCAGGCACTAAAGGTGTACGATTTTCATATCAAGATAGCACCGATGCTCTATTACTATCGGTAGCAGGAATTGATAGTGCGAAAGATATTAAAATTACCGCTGGAACGAATAATCTTGAAATTGAACTTCCCACGGCAAAAATTATGGTAAAAGCTGACTATGCTTCTCGATACGATGCAAGCTTCATAGAGTTACAAAGTAGCTGCGAATCGATCCAAGAATCAAAAGCTGATGATACCGAAAAAAACGAACGTAATTTCTACAGCAGATCGCAAGAAACATCGTTCCAAAGATTTCAAGTTTCGGGAAAGCTCCTCTTTGATGCAATTGTTCAGAACTCAAAAACATACCTCGAGCTTAACGAAAATAATAAAACGTTAACGGTTCGTATACCAAAGCAGCTTAAAAAACAGCTCGATATTAGCATCATTGCTGCAGAACAAAAAGAAGATCCAAAAAAAGATATCGAGTCTCACGTGATTACTATCGATACAAAAATCGATAAAGAAAAATAAATACTACAAACGGCCCGGCTTAAGCCGGGCATCTTTTTGAAAAGTAGCAATGAATCATCGCACCTGGATCGAAATCGATTATAAAGCCTTTAATCACAATGTCTCTCAATATAAAAAAGCTATTGGCGATAAACATCTTTCTCTTGTCATAAAGGCAAACGCCTATGGCCATGGATTGGCTTTGATCGCAAAAAAGGCGGAAGAGCATCCTTCTGTCCATTCTATTTGCATAGCAACTATCAACGAAGCATTGGTAGCAAGAGATGCCGGCTTTACAAAACCAATTCTTATGCCGAGTGTACTCGTAGATGATCTACAAGAAGCAGTCAGGGCACGCGTAGAGCTTGCTGTGTATGACGAGCAGATTTTAGATGAGCTTAATAGCTATGGAAAAGCTCATAATTATATTTTTCCTATACATATTAAGATCGATACAGGGCTTTCGCGCCTTGGAATTGAGCCTTGCAATGCAACCACATTTTTAAAAAAAGCTCTTTCATACTCCCACATTGCCATACAAGGAATATATTCTCACTGCGCAGAATCACAAAAAGAAGACCGCTCATTTACATTACGGCAAAAAGATTTATTTGAAAACGTTATAAAAAGTATACAAAATACAGGATTTAAAGCCCCTTATATTCATTTTGCTAACTCCACAGCCACCACAACTCTTGATCTTCCATTTTGCAATCTTTTTCGTGTCGGCGCTGGTGCATTTGGTTTATGGGCAAATGAAACCACCAAACAACGAACCTTAGAGCGATTTCCTTGGTTTAATCTTAGGCCTATTTTGACCTGGAAAACAAAAATCTGCGCAATCCGTACCATTTCAGCGGGAAGCTCAATTGGCTATGATCGAACATACGTTACAAACCACGATATGACAATTGGCATCCTTCCAATAGGCTACTATGATGGCTATGATTTTCGTCTATTCAATTGCGGGTCTGTATCGGTAGAAGGAATGCTCGCTCCTATTATCGGAAGAATTTCGATGAATCTGTGCTCGATAAATATATCGCATATCCCACACATTGCTGTAGGAGCGGAAGTAATACTCATTGGAGCTCAGGCCGGAATTCAGGCTCACGAGCTTGGCAAGCTTGCGGGAAATCCAAATGTACGAGAGATCACTACCAAAATAAATGCCGAAATTCCTCGTATTCTGTGTAGAAATAGCGTCAATACACAAAAGCAAAAAATGCCTACTCTTTCTGTTTAATACCATATACTTCTCTTAGAAACTCGTTCAGTAAATCTTCTTGATTTTCACGATCATCTTCATCAACGATCCATTCAAGATTTGGCTTTGAAATATAGTCATCTATTTTTTCCTGAACGACATATCCAACGCCTAAAAGACCCAAGATAGCCGCCATTGTTTTTAATGTTTTCTTCGCATCCGGAGCACAGATACCATATTTCAAACATAGTTTAGCTTCTTTATTTGTAAAAAAAGCCCTTAATTCAACCAGTCGCCTTGCAAGAACATTATTTGACTGTGCAATATCGAAAGACAGCTGTGTAAAGTTATTGTTTGCCCAAAAAAGCACCATTAAACAGAACGTTTTCTTCATTATCCCCTCCTATTGTACTGTTTTCTAAGGCTTCCTCCTCATAATATCGCTAAAAACATCAATAAATCAATGGTTTACATGCTCATATTAAAAAAACATGAAATCTGCTATATTAGCCTTTTTGCTCACACTAAATAGCTATAGGAACTGCACGATGTATATTATTGAGGGAAATATTGGCGCTGGTAAATCAACGTTTCTTCGTCTTATGGGAGAACGTCTTCCTGAAATAAAAGCAGTTTATGAGCCAATCCATAATTGGCAAAATACAATTCACGGGCAATCATTACTGACGAACTTCTACCAAGACCCAAAGCGATGGGCATACACCCTCGAACTGTTAACCATGATAAGCAGAGTACAAGATCATCTGAAAATTCAAAACGATGAAAGCCCCAATATCGTAGAAAGATCAATATACTCGGGATACTACTGCTTTGCTCGCAATAGCTACGCTGAAAAATTTATGACCGATATTGAATGGAAAATCTATGAAGAGTGGTTCTCTTTGCTCATTCCTCATCAATGCCTTCCGCCCAAAGGATTTATTTATCTGAAAGTTTCGCCAGAAGTAGCATATGAGCGCATTAAAAAACGAAATCGATATGCCGAAAAAACACTGACATTTGCCTATCTCAAGCAAATTCATCGTCGCCATGAGCATTTTTTAATAAAAAAAGAAGGAATTTTACCCCACCTAAAACGAATTCCTGTTCTTATTATCGATTGTAACAATGAATTTGAGAACAACTCAAAACAGCTTGATGCACACTTGCAACTCGTTACTGCATTTTTGCATCAAACAGGTACGCCCATAGAACGTTCAGCGAACATTAATCATCAATCAATTGCTTTCTAAAAGTTATTGTATTCGGTAAATTCGATGCTTACCCGCTTTTATAGTCATTCCCGAATGCCACTGAATTTCGGCTTTGAAATTTTCGATGATCTTTCCATCAATTTCAACCGCTCCCGATTCTATAAGACGCTTTGCATCAGAAGAGGTTTTAATGGCACCGATATGCTTAAGAAGCTCAACAATCCAAAGAGGATTTGGGGTATGAGAAGAAAGTTGAGCAAGCTCAGCCTTAGAATAGTCTCTTTTCTGAAAGAGCGATTCAAAAACCTCTTGAGCCGTGTCGGCCTCTTTTTTTGACCAAAACTTAGCAATAATTCCATGAGCCATTTTCTTCTTGAGATCCATTGGATGAATCGTATGAGAAGCAACTTTTTCTTGCAATTCAGATAATTCTTGTTGAGTCGTTGCGAGTAGTAACTCAAAATAACGCCACATGAGCTTATCAGAGATCGACATTAATTTACCAAAGGCCTGATCTGCAGGCTCAGCAAGTCCCACAGCATTATTAAGCGATTTAGACATTTTATGAATGCCATCAAGCCCCTCGAGTAAAGGCACTGTAATAATGACTTGAGGCTCATGCTGAAACTGCTCTTGTAATAATCTTCCCATCAACAAATTGAAAGTCTGGTCAGTTCCTCCAAGCTCAACATCAGCATCAAGAGCAACCGAATCATATCCCTGAAATAGTGGATACAACAGCTCATGAAGGCTTACGGGCTGCTGCTCTTTTAAACGCTTTGCAAAATCATCTCGCTCAATAATACGAGCAACCGTGACTTTTCCGGCCAATTTGATCAAATCTGCCATTGTAAGCGTTGAAAGCCATTCAGAATTGTATCGAACTGTCGTTTTTTGAGGATCTAAAATTTTACCCACTTGTTCAAAATAGGTTTTCATATTTTCAGCGATCTCTTCATCTGTCAATGGCGGACGAGTCTTGGAGCGGCCACTTGGATCTCCAATTTTAGTTGTAAAATCGCCAATCAAAAAAATAACATTATGCCCAAGATCCTGAAATTCTTTAAGCTTTGAAAGCACAACAGCATGACCCAAATGAAGATCTGGTGATGTTGGATCCATTCCAAGCTTTATATTCAAAGGCTTATTTTTAGCCAATTTTTTTTTCAAATCATCAAGGGGGATTACTTGGACCGTTCCATGTAAAATTTTTTCTAAGGCTTTATGGTTCATGAGTACTCCATTTTAGACTAAACCGATAGCTTTACTTAATCCGTATCCTGCTAACGATATCATATAAATCGCAAAAATACGTAGTGGTTCAGAAAAGAAAATAATAAAAACTATCGGAAGCAAAATAATTAAATACTGATTTATATTCTGAGGCTCATGAGACCGATCAACCACATAAAATAGGCCCAAACTAAACAGGTTCAAAATAAATGAAAGAACGGCAAGTATCACATTGAGGTATACAAACGCTATCGCAATGAAGGAAAGGGTGATCGTCAACGAAGAAAGAGTAGGGCACGATTGCAATAAAAAATAGTGGGACATGTTTTGACGGCATATAAGCATTTGCTGTGCAATAACGAGCATGCGAGGCCCTACAGAAATGATTAAAAACGTAAGACCTATAATTGCAGAAACAAAATAGGCACATGTATCAGAAAGATAGGCTACAGAAAGCTTAATCCTTCTATACGGATCTTCAAAATTAAAATGATTGATTGGTACATGTCGCCCCCAGCCAAAGAAAAAGAGAAAAAGAAAAATAACGCCCACAAAATCAATATGATCAAGGGGGTTCAAAGAAGTAAAACCCAAAGAAGCTGCCGTATCATCACCCATTTTTTGTGAAACCCATGCACGAAAAGCCCCCGCAATGGTCACCGCAAATACATAGGCTATAAAAAAAGTAATTAAGGTAATGAGAAGCTCAGTCGTTCGCAATGTTAACATAGAAAGGCCTTTATAGAGCTACAATGTATAATTACGTATTGTATGAAAAATAGAATTGAGGGTCAATACCAACGACCTCTCTCTATTAGAGTTCAACTACATGAGACAAGAGTTTGGCTCATTTCTTCACAAACAATCAAGCTTTGTTACAATAAAGCGCAAATTAAGTAGTAAGTTTTAGAATAAAAAGGAGAATAATGGAACAGCATCAAAATCAATCTCTTTCTTTGTTATATCGTATATTGCCTCCCTGTGTCTTTGCTGTTATTACAGCACTCGTATATTACCCTTCATTGAATTATGATTTCCAATTTGATGATATTGCAAACATCACAAAACATTTTCAGATTCGCCATTATGCGCTCTGGGATCTTTTTTTTTCGGGAACGCGCTGGATTAGCTATTGGCTCAACTCTGTTCATTATAAAATTGGCCGATTTCACCCATTTACCTACCGAGTAGGAAATGTTCTTATTCATATCAGCAATGGAATTCTCATCTTCACGATATTAATTATCATTTTGTATCGCCTTCAAAAAGACTCTTTTTTTAAGCGGCGAGCTCTTGAAATTGCGTCATTAACATCGCTTCTTTTTTTGTTGCATCCGGTTCAAACTCAAACAGTATCATATGTTATTCAGGGGCAGCTTGAAGGGATGTCTGCATTATTCATTCTATGCATGGTCATGCTATTTTTAATACGATCGTGTGCTAAAAATATTTGGCTTTCAACTGTAGCATCAGTACTTTATTTTTTTGTTGCCCTTTTTTCTACAGGAACAAAAGAAATTTCTATTATAAGCCCTTTTTTGATACTGCTTGTTGACTGGTTTTTTGTTGCTCAGGGATCAGTTGCAAAGTTGAAAAAACGATGGTGGTTTCATGGGCTTACTGTATCGATTATTTTTGGTATATATCTCTATTTTTTAAAGCCGAAATTTTTCATCGATATTATCGGTTTAAAAAATGAAGCGGTCAATAATCTTGGTAACATGATTACCGAACATCCCGATCAATCGATAAAGCCCTTACAATTTTTTATTTCGCAATTCAAGGTTATTCTTCACTATTTATGGATGTTTATATGGCCTCTGAATATTAGCGTTGAGTATGATTGGGTACTATCTCGAGGATTTTTCGCGCCCGATTGCTTAGTTCCATTCATAATTTTAAGCTCGATAGTTTTCATTATTTTTAAAATATTACAGCGCAACTCTACAAGCATTATTGCTTTTGCTGCATTGTGGTTCGCAATTAATATCGCTCCTCGCTCTAGCATCATTCCCTCTCCTGAACTCTTGGTAGACTATAAAACGTATCTTGCATCATTTGGATGGCTTTTTTTACTTGCATCATTTTGTGTATGGATGTACGACTCTGTACATTGGAATAATCTATCATTCAAACGATTAAGCGATACTATTAAACTTCCTTATATGTGTTCCCTTATATTAATAGGCATTCTTTCTTACGGCACTATTACACGAAACATGGTATGGAGATCAGGCGTTGATTTCTGGGCTAATATCGTTAAAAATGCCCCAGGAAAAGCTCGTGCTTACAATAATTATGGAGTAGAGCTTTCTCAAAAATTAGGAAAATTTGCAGAATCAATCGATTATTTTCGACATGCTATTAAAATGGACAAATTCTATCGTGATCCTTATAACAATTTAGCCGTTGCATATGCGGCAACTCATCAATTAGATAGAGCCATAGAAACATTACAAATGTCTCTAAAAATATACCCTTATTACCCAGAAGCCTATAATAATATTGCATCATTTTATATTGAAAAAAAGGAGTTTGAGCAGGCAAAACGAGCACTTGAAATTGCTCTAAAATTACGTCCTTATTATGGCAAAGCCTACTTTAATACAGCACGAATTCTTATGGAAGAAGGTGAAACTGAACAGGCGTGGACTTATTTTAAAAAAGCATGCATGGAAGCCGATTTAGATAATGAATCAGGGTTTTTTGGATATGCAAAATGCAGTCTTTACTTGAAAAAATATGATGATGCCATTTTTGGTTTCCAACGCGTATTGGAATGCAATCCTCAAAATGAAGAGGCACAATTTAGCCTTGCAAATAGCTATTATATGGCTAATAAATTCGATGATGCAATTCAAGTATACCAAGCCATGATTACGAAAAACCCTCATGATACAAAACTTTGGTACAATCTTGCAGAGTCCTATTTTAGCAAAGGAAATATGGTAGAAGCTCTTAAAACATTTGAAAAACTCAAGCAAAGCCCCCATGTTACGCCAAACCTTTATATTAGAATTGCTGCCTGCTATGAAAATCTTGGAAGTCCATACAAAGCACGCAGTACACTGCAAGAGCTTTTACAAAAAAATTTAACTGATGATGCCCGAAAAACGGTTCAAACTGCCCTACAAACACTAAATAAGCATTATCAATTAAGCTGAAAGCTTTTAAGATAAGCCGTTTTTCGATACACTACAAAAATAACCTTATTAAAAAAGTATATTATGGATAAGCAATATAATAGCCAAACTGCCGAAATGGCCCTCAAAGAATACTGGGAACGCAATAAAATCTATAGCATGGAGCATAATCCCGGTGAGCAATTTAGCATTGATACCCCGCCTCCTACGATATCAGGCTCATTACACATTGGGCATATTTTTTCATATACCCAAACCGATATTATTGCTCGATTTAAACGACTCGATGGCTATTCTGTATTCTATCCTTTTGGATTTGATGATAATGGATTGCCCACTGAAAAATTTATTGAAAAAAAATGTGATGTTCGTCCTCATGAATTAGGACGGTCGGCATTTATTGAGCTGTGCCTTGAACAAACCAAAGAAGTAGAAGGGCAATTTAAAGAACTTTGGCAGAAAATGGGCCTATCTGTCGACTGGAATCATTGGTACAGTACCATCTCTCAAGAGTCGCGACGAATATCTCAGCTCTCGTTTATAAAATTATACAAAGCAGGCTATATTTATCGCAAAGATGAGCCCGCTCTTTATTGCACCAATTGCCGCACTACCGTCGCGCAGGCAGAATTGGATGATGCTCAAAAATCCTCGCATTTTAACGACATCGTTTTCAAAGCTGCTGATGGATCCGAATTAATCGTGGCCACAACGCGCCCAGAGCTTTTGTACTCAACAAGCGCATTATTGTTTAATCCACAAGATAGCCGCTATGCTCATTTAAAAGATACAACGGCGATTGTTCCCATCTATAATCGAGAAATTCCAATATTAGAGGATGAGCTTGTCGACATCGATAAAGGAACAGGTCTTGTAATGGTCTCAACGTTCGGAGATCAAACAGATATTCATTGGTATAAAAAACATGGCCTTCCATTACGACTCTCAATTGGCCTTGATGGAAAATGGCTTCCTGAAACAGGAGTCCTTGCAAACTTACGAGTTTCAACAGCTCGAGAAAAAATGATTGAAGAGCTTAAAGCTGCAGGATCACTTAAAAATCAAAAGGCCATAACTCACGCTGTCAACGTGCATGAGCGTTGCAAAAAGGAGATTGAGTATATCGTTCTCACCCAATGGTTTGTAAATGTATTGGCTTATAAACAAGAGTTTCTTGATCTTGCAGATAAAATAAAATGGTACCCACATTTTATGAAATCACGCTATGTAAACTGGGTCCAAAATATAAAGTGGGATTGGTGCATTTCTCGCCAACGTTTCTATGGAATCCCATTTCCGGTATGGCATTGCAAAGACTGCAAAGCTATTATAGTTGCCGATGAAAAAAACTTACCTATCGATCCACAGGAAGTTACCATACCAGAACGATGCACTGAATGTAAAAGCAGTGCAATAGCTCCTGATATGGACGTTATGGACACATGGAACACTTCAAGCTTAACGCCCTACATTACGTATAATTTGCTCGCACAGAAAGAAAATCCTTTTTCTAAAGATGTCATGCAGTATCTGCCGATGGGAATGCGCCCTCAAGCACATGATATTATTCGCACATGGGCATTTTACACGATTATAAAAGTCTGGATGCATAATAAAGATATTCCATGGCATGAAATTGTAATATCGGGGCATGTATTGAGCAATGAAAAGGAAAAAATTTCAAAATCTAAGGGAAATAATCCATTAGCCCCTGAAACTTTGTTGCAAACGTATTCTGCCGACGTCATTCGCTATTGGACCGCATCAGGAAGCCTGGGACAAGATATATCATTTTCAGAATCACAGCTCAAAATTGGCCAAAAGCTTGTCACAAAACTATGGAATGCATTTCGCTTTGCAGAGCCTCATCTTGAGGGTTTTAAACCCAAAGATGCTCCAAAAAAACTTGGGCTTGTCAACGAATGGATTCTTGATCAAAGCTTTACAGTATTTCAAACCTACAAACGCTACTTTGAAAAACATGAATTTGGCCTTGCATTACATGCAGTAGAGCAGTATTTTTGGACCGATTTTTGTGATAACTATCTTGAACTTATCAAGCATCAGCTTTTTAATCCGCACGACTATACAAAAGAAGAAGTGTATGCCACTCGCTGGGCATTATATCATGTCGGACTGCGCATTTTGCAGTTTTACAGCCCATATATGCCATATGTAACGGAAACAATTTATGCTGAAATTTACAAAAAAACGGTAGGCTTTGAGTCGATTCATCAGACAAAATTTGTATCTGTTCAAACGCCATGCATATACCCACAATCAACAAACATTATGTCACGTATCAACACTATTGTTTCGGAAGTGAGAAAACTTAAAACAACTCAGCAGCTATCGCTCAAAACTCCGATCGATACACTTACCATTCCAATGAATGAAAAAGAAGATCTCGAGAAATATGAGCAACTAATAAAGGGAGTAGCTCAAGCAGAACATATTATCTACGGCTCCGATTATAAAAAATCGGAACTGATTCAACATCAAAATGGATGGAACGCATATATATGGTTAGAAAAATAATCGTTATCTCTTTAGGGCTCTTTTTAAATGTGATGGGAACCAATTATCTCTCCAAAACGAAAGAAAATAAAAAATCGATGCAAAAAGCGATCGAAGAAATTAAAAACAATAGCGATTGGAGCACCGCAATAAAGCTCACCATGCTTTCATGCGCAGAGATAAGCCACGATATTAAATTTTTACCACCAACAGATCCGCTTCACGTGGAAATAGAAAAATGTCGATATCACCTTTTATTAGATTGTACTAATTAAAAAGAAACTTAATACACTATGATCACAATTGATAATCAGCAATCAATGCCATTAAATCTTGATCTCATTCAAAAAAATGCCCAACGAATTCTTGATTATCTGGGATACCAGGATTTTGATCTTGGTATCCTTTTTACCGATAATAACGGCATTCACGAATACAATAATGAATACCGCGGAAAGGATAAACCTACGGACATTCTATCCTTCCCTTTTCATCCAAATCTTAAAGCAGGAGAAAAAATCAACGCGCTTTCAGAAGATGAAAAAAATGTTGGAGATATCATCATCTGCCCAGAGTACATCAAAGCTGATCTGGAACGCTGGGGCCAAACATTTGAACAGCGCATGGATGTACTTTTAGTGCATGGCATATGCCATCTACTTGGATATGATCATATTGAAGATGAAGATTATGCAATCATGAAACAAAAAGAAGAAGAGCTCTTAGCCCTTCTTGATTCGTAACACTTCCGGACGTTTGATAGAGAGAATAATCAGTCCGATCATATTGGGTACCGCAACCATTATTAAAAGCGTATCCATAATATCCCAAAGAAGTTTCATAGGAGTTAAGGATCCGAGAATAATTGTTCCAAGCGTAGCAGCCAAGTAAAGTCGCATATATTTTTGGTTGTCTTTTACGATAATCCCAAAGCTTTGCATCCCATTCAAACTATTACCCATAACCGTCGTTAATACAAACAACGTCACACTCAACAGTAAGATATATTGGCCAAAACCGGGTGCATGCAATTTAAACACTTCATAGACAAGCGTACTTCTAAACGATCCCAAACTCCAAATTCCAGTAATCAGAACCAAAAGACCTGATAATGCTGATAAACATGCATCAGCAAGGATAGATCCCATAGCAAGAGCTGCTTGATCTGTTGGAACCTTTGTATCCGCAAGCGCATGGGGAATAGAAGAGGTCCCTAAACCTGCTTCGGTAATAAAAATGCCACGAAACATTCCTTCTCGAATCGCTTGCAAGACCGTAGCACCAAAAAATCCACCAACGGCTGCTGCTGGCGTAAAGGCATTCTGAAATACTTGTCGAATTGCATTCATTAAAGCTGCCGGATTTTGCAATAAAATCATGAGAGCAAACGAAACATACAAAACAAACATTATCGGCACCAATTTACTTGCTATTAATCCAACTCGTTTTGCACCGCCGCTTATTGCAAGAAGCACAAAACCAGCTAAAAATATCCCGGTAAGAACATGAGGATAGCCCTCAAGCGCCATAATATTTGCAAGCGTATTTGCTTGTCCGCCCGACCAACTCATAACCACAATAACAATGATATAGCCATACCAATTTGCAAGCCATTTGCTCACTGATTTTAAATACTGAATTGGACCGCCCATTACAAAGCCATCCTTCAGATATTGTCGCGTATCAAGAGCAAAAGCAACTTCCGTATATTTTGTTACCGATCCAAAAAACATATAAAAGAGAAGCCAAAATAGCGCTCCCGGGCCACCAACCATAATCGCAAGAGATGGGCTTACAACATTTCCCATACCTATGGTCGTTGCCATCGCTGTAAATAAAGCATGGAATGGATTGATTGTTTCGCCTTTATGAGAGTGCTGTTCTTTGACGCCACTATATATTAATTTTAAAAAACGAGGGAATGCGCGAATTTGTGCAAATCCAGTTTGATACGTCAAAATAATACTCGTCGCAAAAAATAAAATCACTGATGGCAGAGCAAGCAATGAATTATTCAACCAATCAAAAAATTCGTAAACACCGACCATTTTTAATTCCTTATTTCTGTATATACGTTACGTTCAAGCAGGGCTATACCTGCTTTGATAAATATGCTAAAGCGTATCGCATCAATTGATCAAATGAATGCGACCCCTCTTTTTTTTGAGCTCGAACATATTCAAGCGCTTTTTGCACTTCAGTTCGAGAATAGTTAAGCGCTTTAAGCGCTTCAGATACTGTAGCTAAATGAGTCTGGTTTGATTCGTTAATATGCAACCCAGAATCAATCAATTTTTGAACTTTATGTTTTAGATGTACAATAATTTGTTCCGCTTTTTTGCCGCCGATGCCACTAATGCTACTTAATAATCGCTCGTTACTCGTCTGCACCGCCTCAATAAATCCATGAGCCCCAAGCTCTGCCAGCGCAGCCAATCCAAGGCGCGGTCCAATCCCTGAGCAGCTGATAATCAAAATGAATACTGTTCGATCAATCTCTTCATTAAAACCAAATAAAGATGGCCCCTGCTCCTGATTCCAGTGGACATAGGTATAGATGGTTTTTGAAGAACCGATGGTAAATATCGATTCATCAGGTACAGCACATTCAATTCCAATAGGACCAACAGATAGGCCTATCGCCTGCTTCTTAAGCGCTACAATTGTCCCGGAAATAGTCTGAATCATCGATATCCTTGCCATAAAAGCATTTGTATCAATGTACTCGAAAAAAGGGGTTCTTTGCAAGTTAGCCGATAATAAGCCCTTTTTTATTGAATGTAGCACTTTCGATACGCTATAATAAAAGCATAAAATAGGAGTATCTCATAAGGAAATAGGAAAATCTTTCAAATAAATGAAATCCCCGTACGTGGCTAGCTACGCAGTTAGTACGTATCGATTATCGGCTATTTTGAAAGCCTTTATATTGACAAAAAAAGCTACAATGCTACGATTATTCTACTTTTTAGTTTAAACTACTATAGCGTGCAAAAGCCAAAACAGGCTTCGTTTTGAAAGTTATGTTGATTTAATGCGGAAATAGCTCAGTTGGTAGAGCGTTGCCTTGCCAAGGCAAAGGTCGCGGGTTCAAATCCCGTTTTCCGCTCCATGACTGCACTAAACCATCTGTTCTATAATAAATTTTACGCTGTACTTCATCAAAAATGCTCAAGTGTAGGAAAGTTACCTATGAAATCTATTATGCAAGAGGCGTCATCCATAAGTAAGGCGATCGATTTGGCATGGAATCGGGCAGGAAAGCCTGCGCAGTTTTCAATTAAGATTCTTGAAGAGCCCGAGCGTAACATGTTTGGTCTTGTAAAAAAATCGGCCAAAATTGCCTTTTTCTTTGATGAGAAAGCTATTATTGTTACACCTCAAGCGAAACCGGCCCCTGCAGCAGTTCCCGTACCCGAAAAGGTAAAAGCTCCCGCACCAAAAGAAGAGCCTCTTATTGTTAAAAATAATGATTCTCAACCGCGGCGCCCTCGTTCAGCATGGACCGATGAACTTGCAAAAGAAGCATCTGATTGGATACGAAACATCCTAGATTTAGCCCATTTGCCCACAATAACATATTCAATTACGCATAATGGTAATGTACTAAAATGCTTATTTGAAAGCTCTCCTACGGGATCAACGGGAACCGATAGAATACTCTACAGCAGCTTTGCTCATCTTATGCTCACAACATTACGACACCGCCATAAGAGACAGTTTCGTCATTTAAAAGTAATATTGAGTACACGCTAAAAAGTACCTAAATGGAGGTTTGGTATGGTATGTGACGATACAATTGTTGCACTTTGTACGCCTCAAGGGCCAGGGGCAATCGCTTTACTACGCATCACGGGCCATCATGCCATTTCCATCGTAGATACAATGGCTAGCCTTGCAGATGGATCTTCTCTTTTAAAAAGTCAAAGTCATACCATTCATTACGGCACCATAAAAGATCGTCACGATGAAACCGTAGATTCTGTGCTATTTTTGCTGATGCGTGCGCCAAAAACATTTACTGGGTGCGATACGGTAGAGATAACATGCCATAATAATCCATTCATTATTGATGCTATCATTGCAAGAGCTATCGAATGCGGAGCACGCCTCGCTCAACCAGGAGAATTTACAAAACTGAGCGTACTCAATAAAAAAATTGACCTCGTCCAGGCCGAAGCCATTAATGACTTAATTCATGCTAATAGCCAAGAGGCCATAAAGCGTTCTCTTGCTCAAATTAAGGGCTCATTGTCTTTCGAGATCGAACAGATTGAAAAGCAGCTACTAAACGCACTTGCATTAAGTGAAGTAAGCTTTGATTTTTTGGATGAAGAAAATATTGATTTTGGCGATCAAATTTCCAATATAATACAACTCATTCTTGATAAAACAGATCGCTTGGTCAGCTCGTTTGAAAAACAAAAACAGATACGGCAGGGAATCAGAATAGCACTCATAGGGTCTGTAAACGTTGGTAAATCTTCGTTATTTAATGCCCTTATTGGATCTCATCGAGCAATCGTAACAGACAAAGCAGGCACCACTCGCGATTCAATCGAAGCTGGAATGTACCAAGAAGGACTTTATTGGACACTTATAGACACAGCAGGCCTTCGCAATACTCGCAATCACATTGAACAAGAAGGCATCAAGCGCTCATTTAAAGAGGCCGATTTGGCCGATATTATTCTTTTAGTAGAGGATGGATCTCGTAAACATACACCTGAAGAACAGGTTGTCTATGATGATCTTCTTAAAAAACACACTGCAAAAATTATTTCTATACAAAGCAAAAAAGATCTTTTCCCGCAAAGTCATCCTTCCCACATTATGAGCGTTTCGATACATGATCACAGCAGTATTAGCCAATTAAAAAATGCTATTCAAGTTAAAATTGACCTTCTATTGAATACCCAGACAAGCCCCTATCTTTTAACCCGTCGCCAGCTTGGGCTTCTTACATCAACACACCAAAAATGCCTTGAAATAAAGGGTTTACTCGAGGGCAAGCGCAATTTTGAGCTCGTATCAATACATCTTCAGGATGCCCTTGCAGATCTTACTGAAATCACAGGAAAATCTGTCTCAGAGCAAGCCATGGATGCCGTTTTTAGGGAATTCTGCGTCGGAAAATAACCGGCCGTAGCGATACATAAGCATTTCTGGTATACTAATAGAAAATATAATTCAAGAGGGGCTAGGGATTGTGAAACGAATTATTTCGACCCTTATTGGGATAGTGCTTGTAGCAGGCATTTTATTTTGTTATTTAATGCCCCCCCAAAGGGTCATTATTCAATCGGAAACTCCATACAAAATAACATCTACTAATCGCGATAAAAAGAAGATTTTAATCTTTTCAAGTCGCGGTGGTGGCGGCCATATTTCGGTAATGAACGCACTGTACGAGTATCTCGATGATACCTATCTCATCGGGCACAGCTTTATTTTTACTGATGTTTTAAGCCAAATCGATCCCGCACAATGGGTTACCAAGGGAAATGGAGAGGATTTTTATAACTTTTGCTTAAAACGCAAATGGTACCAATGCACTAATTTGATGTACAACTTCGGCTCCTGGTACTACTTATGGCGTCAAAAGAAGATTCAGCCTATTATTGAAAAATATCTACAAGAACATAAGCCCGATCTTGTTATATCCGTTATTCCGCTCGTAAATAGTATTATTTTGGACGCTACTACAAAGTTGAAAATTCCATTTCTTCTCATTCCTACCGATTTGGATGCGACGATAGCTCTTAATGGAATCGATACTGTTTCGTATGATAAATTTCATCTTGCCCTTTCGTACAATTGTCCTGAAGTTAATGAGGTCCCCCAAAAAGCCAACATTGATCCTCGTTACATTAGCTATACCGGCTTTCCTGTAAAAAAGGCTTTTTTTGAACCAACAAATGTGAGAGCAACTCGTAAAAGTTTCGGAATCCCAGAAGATAAACCCGTGATTCTTTTGCTCATGGGAGCACAGGGCTCGCAAGATCTTTATAAGTTCAGTAAAAATATTGCCAAGCTACAATCTCCTGCACATGTTATTATTGTACTTGGAAAAAGTGAGGAACTTCGAAGTTCGCTTGAAAGCATCTATTTTCCACCCCATATTACTCGAACAATATTAGGATTTACTAATCAAATCCCCGATCTTATGAAAATGTCAGATCTCCTCATTTCTAAGTCTGGATCTGTGAGTTTCAATGAAGCTATTTACGCTCATTTGCCCATAATTCTTGATAGTACATCAGGAGTTTTAAAATGGGAGCAACTAAATCATATTTTTGTTAAAAAATACAAGCTTGGAGAAAGCATAAAAAAAATATATCGCCTTCCACACATGATTACAGACCTTATTTCACATAAAGATCGACTTGAGAAAATCAAAGAAAATTTTGATGTTTTCACAGAAAAAAACCCTGAGCAAGAAATTCAACTGCTTGTAAAAAAAATTTTAAATACGCGATAAGTCCTACTTCCAACTTTTAAAATCCTTGAGAGCATAAAACCTATAATCCTCTTTATCCAGATCCCATGCCTTTAAAAGCCACTGTTCTTCATGATGCCACTCGGTTTTACCCCACAGAATCTCTGTTGGAATAAACCTTCTCCAGCTCGTCTGCCCACGCCAATTAGTATACTCTGCAGTTACCAACCTATTCTGATTATCCAGAGAAATATCTTTAGAATCTTTATCTATATTCATATTATTTTTCCCAATAAAAAAGGGGAACCGAAGCTCCCCTTAATAACGTTTATTAGTCTAAATTTAGGCTGAAACTACGTGCATCTCTACACGACGATTTATGTATTGTGCATCACGATCGCCATCTTTTACGATGAGCATTTCTGTGCCACGGCCTACAGCCTTGATATCTTCACGATCAATGCCTTCAGCTGCAAGAGCATCTGCCACTTCTTTTGCACGCTTTTCTGATAGTGCAAGATTGTACGCCGCTGTACCTGCTGAAGCACATGCATGGCCATCAACAACAAGCTTAGCATTTGGATTATCAAGTTTTGCTTCGTCAAGAAGAAGCTTTGCTTGTTGAGCATTATACGCTAATTTATCGCGTTGATCTTCGTCTATTTTATGTTTACCAAATTCAAAATAAACAGTTTCTAGCTTTTCATCCGTATCCGCATAACCGAACTCTTTACCGCTCTTATTTCCAAATTCAGCATCTTCATTGAATGTTACGAACTCTTCCATATCAGAGAAGAATTTCTTCAATGAATCCTCATCCATACCATCTGCGTCAGCAAGAGGCATGCTTACATCAGTAAATTCGTCTTGAATACCGCCTTGAGCCATTTTTTTGCTCATACGAGGATTTTTCATATCTTGAGTTTCTTTTGATTTGTCTCTGCACCCACAGCCAGGGATGAGCGCGATTAAAGAGAGAAGTAATACCGCTGAGAGAGATTTTTGGGTATTCATTACAGATCCTTTCGTTTGGAATTAGAGGAATTTTCCTGCTTTACCGAGTGAATGTATCATATTTTTTATCTGTTTGCTACTCATCTTTAAAAATATTCGGTATAGTAATAAAATACGGAGGGAAAAGGCTTAATTAAAGCCTATGATAAAAATTTTAGGTATATAATGAAAAAAATTCTTATTAATGATGCCCCTTGGCAAACAAGAGTAGGCATTACTCAAGATAGCGTACTTCAAAATATTTATTACGCTACACATACACAAGAATCCCTGGAAAGGGCCTTTTTTAAAGGGATTGTTACTAAGGTGCTTCCAGGTATTCAGACAGCCTTTGTTGAAATTGGTCAAGAGCGTGCTGGTTTTTTACACATCTCTGAGATAGATAGAGAGCTTGCTATCGAAAATATGACCAAACATGCCCAAGTAGATTTTGATGAAGTCGCTAAAAAGAAAGTTCGTCGCCAAAAGCCCAACATTGCCAAAATTGTCAAAGAGGGTGAGCCCATATTAATTCAGGTGAGCAAAGAGCCTGTCTATGAAAAAGGTGCAAAACTAACGACATGCTTCACTCTTCCCGGCCGGTTTTTTGTACTAACTCCAAATATTCCAAAAATTGGGGTATCTAAAAAAATTGAAGATCGAGACGAACGACATCGCCTCAAAGATATCGTTCGAAATCTTCTGCCTGAAGGTATGGGTGGCATCATACGAACAACAAGCCAAGGCAGAGATAGCGCGGAAATATCCAAAGACCTAAAATATCTCATCAAAACATGGCATGATATACAAACGGCATTCGCAGCCGCAGAGCCAAAAGCGAAGATTTATCAAGATTTACCTCTTTCACTTCAGGTAGTTCGCGATCACCTTGATAATGACGTAGAAACTGTAATTACCGATAGTGAAAAAAGCCACAAACAGCTTTATCGATTTCTTAAAATGATTGCTCCTGAGCATGCTATGAAAGTAAAACAGTACACAGGGCAAGTTCCTCTTTTTAAAGAATATGGCATCGAACCCCAAATAGAAGCTGCTCTGCAAAAAAAAGTGTCGTTAAAATCTGGAGGTTCCTTAATTATAGAGAGCACCGAAGCTATGACGGTAATCGACGTTAATACGGGCAAATTTACCGGAAAAGGAAACTTAGAAGACACAATTCTAAAAACAAATCTTGAAGCTGCTCATGAGGCTGCTCGCCAACTTCGTCTGCGTAATATTGGTGGATTAATTGTTATTGATTTCATCGATATGGCAACTCCAAGCAACCGCCAGAAGCTGTTTCATGCTCTTGAAAAAACGTTGCGTGAGCAGGATAAGTTTCAATCTGTTGTGCTCAAGGTTTCAGAGTTTGGACTTGTTCAAATGACACGTAAACGGTCGGGGAAAACACTCAGCCAGCAGCTTATGACAAACTGCACAACGTGCAAAGGATTAGGAAATATTCCATCAATACAAACAGATAGTTTTAATGTTTTGCGTAATATGCAAGAAGAACTAAAAACGGTAGCTCGAGCTAAAGAAGTAATCGTGAGTGTTCATCCGAAGGTGTTTGAATATGTATCGGCAGTAGAATATAATGCTCTTCTTGATTTGGAAAAAGAAAATAAAACAAAAATTGCCCTTTTGACAGATCAAAAGCTTACCATTACTCAATACAAGATTCAAAAAGTGTGATATCATCTCGCTATAGACATTTGATACATTGAAAGGCTTTTTAGTGACTCGCCCAACATCTATTCTTGATAACTATCCTGATTATGAAACAACTATTGGCATTGAAGTGCATGTGCAGCTTACTACGCAAAGTAAAATGTTTTGTGCTTCGCCTCGAGGGGTGACGTCCGATCCTAATTCCCATATTTGCAATGTCTGTACCGGAGCTCCTGGATCGCTGCCAACAATTAATAAACAGGCTGTTGACCATGCGATACTTGCAGGGCTTGCGACAAATTGCACAATCGCTGAAGAATCTTCATTTGATCGTAAACATTATTTTTATCCTGACCTTCCTAAAAATTATCAAATCACTCAGCAATTTAAGCCCATTTGCTTAGGTGGTAAAATTACAATACGATTGGAAGACGGGACAGAGAAAATTATTCGGCTTAACCGTATTCATATGGAAGAAGATGCTGGCAAAAATCTTCATTCTGCTGAAAGCAAAGAAAGTTTTGTAGATCTTAATCGAGCAGGAACTCCTCTTTTAGAAGTCGTATCAGAGCCTGACATCAGCTCCGCTGAAGAGGCAAAAGCATATTTGAAATCCTTACGAAATATCGTTCAATATCTGGGTATTTGTACGGGAAATATGGAAGAAGGAGCCTTTCGCGCTGACACTAACGTTTCAGTTAAAAAGAAAGGCGCTACAAAGCTTGGAACACGTGTTGAACTCAAAAATATAAACTCTTTCAAATTTATCGGCGATGCCATCGAATATGAAATTGAACGACAAATTGAACTTATTGAAGATGGCGGATCTGTTATTCAAGAAACAAGATTATGGGATACAAAAAATCGCACAACAGTGGCTATGCGCTCCAAAGAAGAGGCAGCAGACTATCGCTATTTTAATGATCCAGATCTTCCTACAATTATTACAGACTCTGAATGGATTGAACGCATTCGAGCGCAACTTCCAGAGCTTCCTGATCAAAAATATGAACGCTTTATCGCATCAGGATTATCTTCATACGAAGCCGATATATTAATAGAAGAAAAAGCACTTGCTGACTATTTTGACAAAGCATCACAATATACAAAGAGCAAGCAGCTTATTAATTGGATCCTGCGAGATCTGCTTGGGTATCTAAAAGAGCATAACCAAACGATATCAGAATGTTTGGTTACACCCGAAAAACTCGCAAGTATTACGGAACTTTTAGAATCAGGAAAAATTAATAATCTTGCTGCAAAAGAAGTTTTTGAAGAAATGGCACAATCGGGTAAAGATCCCCATGCAATTGTAAAAGAAAAGGGGCTTGAGCAAATTGGTGATGCCAATGAGCTTGAGGCAATAGTTAAAGCGATTATGAATGAAAACCCTGAAAACGTTGCACAATATATACAAGCTCCCGAAGATAAAAGACAGCGCATGATCGGTTTTTTTGTTGGCCAAGCAATGAAGAAAAGCAATGGAAAAGCAAACCCAAAAATGATACAAGAAATACTCAAAAAATTAGTCGCGTAGTATAAGAGTAAAATCAACTCCATGAGCTAGCATTTTTCTGTATATTCCACTATTTGAATGTGGAAATAGTCGTTTGATTAAAAAATCAAATCATGCTATAAAATTCAAAAATTTAAAGAGAATATATGAAAAAATTAGTATCACTTGTCCTGAGTTTATTTACAATATCAAGCTTTGCAGGCCACGAAAGCCTCTGCACTAAGTTGTATAACGCTGGAGTCATCAAAGAGGGATCGTTTAAGCTAAAAAGTGGCATAACTTCTCCCATTTATATTGATATGAGACTTATAATATCCTATCCTGAAATTTTCAATGAAATCGTAGATGCATTTTGCTCTCAACTAAAATCAATCGACTTTGATAGCATTGTCGGCGTTCCATATGCGGCACTTCCCTTTGCATCAGGAGCAGCTCTAAAATCATGCAAATCGATGATTATGCTTCGCAAAGAAATAAAGGATCATGGAACCACTAAACTCATTGAGGGTTCTTTTAAAGCAGGAGAAAACGTCGTTGTAATTGAGGATATTGTAACGAGCGGTTCAAGTATACTCGAAACTGCAGCACAACTTAAAAAGGAAGGTCTTAATGTACGGGATGCTATCGTCTTTCTTGATAGAGAGCAAGGCGCAAAAGAAAAGCTTGCTGAGCACGGCATCAGACTTCATGCTATTTGCACTTTGTCTGACGTACTCAATACCCTTGAAAAGTCCGGATCAATTAACAAAAACAGCATTGAATCAATCAGAATGTTCATCGCAAAACACCGATTTTAACAAGCAAATTTCATATCAAAATCGTCTCAATTTTTGCAAACATCCAGTCGCGAAAAAGCTGAATGTATGATTGAAAAAAAATATAAAAAATCGCTCTTTCTATTCAGACGAGATCTTCGCTGCGACGATAATACTGGACTTCGGCATGCGCTCGAAGATTCTGAAAAAGTTATCTGTGCTTTCAATTTTGACTCCATCCAAGTTGGTCCTAAAAATTCCTATCGTAGCGAAAACGCGATTCAATTTATGATTGAATCATTACAGGATTTAGAAGCGCAATTAAAAAAACGAGACGGCCGACTATACCTTTTTCATGGAGACACAGAAAAAATTGTAGCAACCATAATCAAAAAAGAACGTATTGATGCATTATACTTAAATTTTGACTACACCCCATTTTCCAAAAAAAGAGATAAAACTCTAGAAGCATTATGCAAAAAAGAACATGTTTCTTTTTATGGTTTTCATGATCTTTTACTTATCGGTGATCCTGATTCTATTGTAACTGGAAGTAAAACTCCCTATGGCGTATATACCCCTTTTTATCGAAAGGCTCATGAAAAGGGAGCCATGGAACCGATAAAACTATTATCAAAACATTTTTATACACAGGCAATTTCTCACGCAGAAACATCTGCTCTATATAAGAAGATTTTAAAAAAGAAAAATGACGATATAAAAGTGTATGGCGGCAGACAAGAAGCTCTTAAGATATATAAAACATTAAAAAGCGATCAAAAAAACTATAATAAAGATCGCGATTTTCCTGCTCTTGATGCAACCACTCATCTATCCGCTTATCATAAATTTGGCTGCATCTCTATTCGCGAAAGCTATTACGCAATGAAAAAAGCACTTGGCGCCCAAACCCAACTTTTAAAGGAGCTGTATTGGCGTGATTTTTATACGTACGTTGCCCACCACAATCCAAAAGTTTTTGGGCACGCATATCAGGAGAAATATGATTCATTAGAATGGAGCTATAGTAAAAAAAATTTTCATACCTGGTGCAATGGCAAAACAGGGTTTCCCATCGTAGATGCAGGCATGCGACAGCTTAATAGTACCGGCTGGATGCATAATCGAGTGAGAATGATTGTTGCATCATTTTTGACAAAAGATCTTCTTATAAACTGGCAATGGGGCGAGAAATATTTTGCACAGCAACTCGTGGATTATGATCCATGCGTAAACAATGGAAGTTGGCAATGGGCCGCTTCAACAGGATGCGATGCTCAGCCATATTTTCGAATTTTTAATCCATGGATACAGCAAAAAAAATTTGATCCACAATGCACATACATCAAGCAGTGGGTTCCTGAGCTTAAAAATACAGACAATAAAATTATTCACGCATGGAATAAATACTCTCAAAAAATAGCCATTAAAGGTTATCCTGCTCCGATTGTTGAACATGATGAACAACGAACTAAAGCCCTAAAAATGTACAAACGTGCGCGCTGAAACCATAAAAAAAGGCGTGCTGATGCACGCCTTATAATTCAAAATACTTTTTTATCGTGAAACATGATGATATGAATATCCAGCATGAAGTTGTGGTGCATTCATAGCTTGTATGTATTTTTCACGAAGACAAGAATCATTATACTGCGTAAATTGCCGTATCCATTCGCTCGGATCATAACATTTTACCATCTGTTCGTTATTGCGAATGCGAACTAAATCGTTATTAAAATCATCTCTAAGGGCTTTTATTTGTATTCCAAGCACTGATGTATCGTCAGAATCTTTCAAGGCGCTTGTTAGCCAATCTATCGCACCGCCTACTTTTTTATCGTAATCAGCCAGCTTATTAAACATGGAAACATACGGATATGGATCTGATTCTGCACCACATGCAACTCGCATATCTTTCATGTTTTCTGCAGTAATGCTGTATTTAAACAAAACATATTGTTTCAACTCATCGCGCAAACGAAGCGCCCACTCATATGTATAGGACGGAGTATAGTAAGAAGAGCAATACAAGGCACAAAATGAAGCAATAGAACCAGCACCTATCGCAGCTATAGTTTCATCGAGAGCCTTTCCATCTTTATCAATGAAAGTACAGTAATCTTTCGAATTATTTACAAATTTTAACCACGCGAACAGCGATCCCCCAGTCAAAAGTCCAGTTTTTATCATAGTTTTAAACTGGCCCCATGCTGTGATGGCATGAATATCAAAACTGCTTCCAGCTACTCCTAAACAGATTATAAGCGCCAAATACTTTCTCATAACCTTTCTCCCTATTAAAATTGTTCATAATCCACTCAAGCTCTTCTTTAACTTTTTTATTTGGAGGCAAATATACCCTATTTCAACTAAAATACAATACAAAACTATGCTATGCGATACAAATCATCAGATTGTAAAACCATATTTTCCAAAACTAATCCATTAACAATATGAGAAAAGCGCTGCTCTGAACAAGCACATAAACATAATAGTTCTTCCTTTGAAAGCGCTCCTTGATTTGTCAAAATACGAAGAATATTGCCCCTTATTTGTCTATCCGATCCCTCAAATTTACTTTGTTTCAGATGATGTTTGCTTTTACGACTAGGATTAGAAATGCTTTTTTTAAGATAAACCCCGTAATCCATTAATGCATAATACCATTCCCGAGGATTTTCTAAGTCAACAGTCTGAGCAACTAAGGGCAATATTTCTTTATCATCAATATCAATTTTTTCTCTGAAAAAATAATGGATAAAAACAGCACGTATATTTGTCTCAATAAAAACGCTTGGAATATTAAATGCAAACGCAGCAATAGATCCCGCAGTGTTTTTTCCTATCCCTGGTAAAGAAATAAGTGTATCAAAATCTGAAGGTACCTGATTGTTATGAGAGCATGAAATTTCATATCCTGCTTGATGCAAGAATTTTGCCCGCCTATTATAGCCAAGCCCTTGCCATACGGATAACACATCTCGTAGTGATGCCATTGCCAAACTTTGCACAGTAGGAAATTCCGCTATAAACAGCTCATATTTTTCAGCAACCCTTTTTGTTTGGGTCTGCTGGAGCATAATTTCTGAAACCAAAACTCTATATGGATCAGTCTCATGACGCCACGGAAAGCTTCTTCCATGCTCCTTGTAGAATTGCCAAATAAAATCTTTAAATTTTTTAAATTGTTTTGCAGAATAATTCTTCATAATAGTAGTTAAAAAAGAAAATACAGAAGGAGATCAGAATGATTGTTACAGCAATAATTTCAAGCTCAATTATTTTGTTTTTCTATATGTGCCTCTGGTTCAGTATAGCGCAACTCAAAAAAGATAATAGCATAGTAGATATAGCATGGGGCTTCGGATTTTTGATTATTGCGTGGTTTACCTTTCTCATATACAGCTCTTATGAATACCGTCAAATATTAACTACACTACTTGTAACAACATGGGCTATCCGCTTGTCGATATATATTATAATTAGAAACTCTAAAAAATCTGAAGACATACGATATCAGCAGATGAGAATAAAATGGGGAAAACAACAAGCTTTTTACAGTTTTTTGTACATATTTATGCTACAAGGGTTACTTATTTTAATTATCTCGTATCCTATTATTTTCATAAATTATTTCCCATCAAAAGGACTTCAATTTTTTGACTATGTAGGGCTTTTAGTGTGGTTTTCAGGGTTTCTTCTTGAAACTATTGCAGATGCGCAGCTCTATGTCTTCCTGCAAAAAAAGCAAAACGCCGGTGTTGTGTTTACAGGAGGCTTATGGAGATATTCACGCCATCCAAACTATTTCGCAGAATGCTTAATTTGGTGGAGCATCTGGCTTATTGCTTTATCAGTTCCTCTTGGGTGGACAAGTCTTATTAGTCCTATCATTATTTCTTACCTCCTGTACTTTGTATCAGGAGTTCCTCTTTCTGAAAAACAAATGGAAAAATTGAATGGATTTGAAAAATACAAAAAACAAACAAGTAAGTTTTTCCCATGGTTTATCTCTAAAAAGGAGAACACATGAAACTTCCTAAAATATACATTATTGGAGCTGGAAATGTTGGTTCAACAATAGCATATACTCTTACCCTTAAAAATGTCGCAGCCGAAATAATACTTATAGATATCAATGAAATTCGCTGCAAGGGAGAGGTTCTTGATATTGCTGATAGTCGTATATTTGCTAATGATTCAAAAATTAGTCAGAATCATAACAATAAAACCACTGACGCCGATATAATCATTATAGCTGCTGGAAAAAAACAAGAGCCTAATCAAAACAGAATAGAACTTTTATCTGAAAATAAAAAAACCGTTATTGAAATAATAAAAAAGATTAAGCCCATAAATCCAAAAGCAGTTATAATTGTTGTGACAAATCCGCTCGATGCTATTACATATTTTGTTCAAAAAGAAAGTGGGCTTCCTTATAATCAAGTAATTGGAACAGGAACATTTCTTGATACCCAACGCCTTCGCGGAATATTATCTGAGCGATTAAAAATAGCAGAACAATCTATTCATGCTTATGTTTTAGGTGAGCATGGAGATAGCCAATTTGTAGCATGGAGTTGTGCACAAATAGCGGGTATTTCGCTCGATGATTTTGGTCTATCCCACAAGGATCACGATACTATTGCTCAAGAAACAAAAAATAAAGCCTATGAAATTATTTCATGTAAAGGGGCTACATACTTTGGAATAGCAACATGCGTTGCTGTATTATGTCGCACCATTATTTTTGACCAAAAACGAGTCGCGCCGATATCTTGTTATTTACCAAATGAGCAACTATATATCAGCATGCCTGTAATTTTAGGCTCAAAGGGAGTCGAAAAAATATTAAGACTCCCCTTAAATGACACAGAAAAAAAATTATTTCAAGCTTCAACCGATACTATTAGATCTTTGTTGGCTGAGTAACAATTTATGATTGGCCAACTCGACCAACCCTTAAAGTAATAAGGTTTTTACAAAGTAGTTTTTTTGCAGCATCTGCCGAATCTTGAGCTGTAATATGAGCAAGCTTTTGAGCTCGTTCATCAAAAAAATCTTGTGAAAAATTATATCGATCAATAAATAAAAATGCCGAAGCAATTCCGTAGTTTGATGTGAAGTAGTCAATTTGTGAATCTATAAGTCCACGCCTTGCTTCCTCAAATTCTTCATCCTCTATATTATCTGCTGCCGTCGTAATGACATGTTTAATAGACTGCTCGGCTTCTTTCAAGCGATCAAGAGAAACGATTGTCTGCACTAAAAGCATCCCTGGCTGCTCATCTGACCCTGCAATCACAGATCCTGCGATCGTGTAAAATAGCCCCGATTGCTCCCGCAATTTAAATAAACGAGAATGCATAGAGCCTAAAGCTCCACCCCCAAAAATCTGATCAAATAATAAAAGCTTGTCATAATCAGGGTGAAGACGATCCACAGAAAGCGCTGCAAACTTTAAACACACTTGATCTCTATTAATTGGATAATCCTGTTCTCCTTCAACTATTTCTTTCAATACAGGAAACTTAACGTCCTGCACAGAACCTCTTTTCCACTCACCAAGATATTTTTCCAAAAGACTCTTTAATGTTTGATCATTAAAATCTCCCACCAAAGCTAACCGCGCTCCCATAGGTGAAATATATGTATTGTAATATGCTATAAGATCATCCCGCGTTATGGATCCTATTGAAACTTTCGTTCCAATACTATTTTTACTGTATGGATGATCTCCATAGACAACTTCTCTTATAAGTTGCCGCGAAAAAGAAGTTGGCTCATCCCAAAATTGAGAAATTTGTGCCTTTAATTGATTTCTTACTTTTTCAACCTTATCCTCGGGAAAAGAGGCATTTTTTAAAATTTCAAAAAGAAGCTCTAATCCAAAGGCAAGATCATCACTAAGGCAACTCAATGAAATACCACCCGTATACGGCGATATGGACATTCCTCTTGACTCAATAAGATCTGTAAGCTCTTTCGCGCTATACTTTTTTGTCCCCTCTAAAAGCATTTTACTTACAAAAAAAGCAAGGCCCTCTTTATCCTTGGGATCATAAAAATGCTTCGCTTTGAAATCCAAAATAATATCTACTTTTGGCGTGTTATCATTTTTATAATACAGAACCTTCAAACCATTACTTAATTGCGTTATTGAAGCTTTTGGATAGTTAAATTTTTTAGGCTTTTGTACCTCAACAGACTGAACAAAAGAAGGTGATTCTATAGGTTCTGTTCTTGTACGATTTTGCAATATTAAAGAATCCTCTTTATCTGACTGTTGCTGTAACTCCATCCACATATCATTGTCATTTTTATCAATAGGAAGAACAAACCCCCTATGAAGCAATGATTGTCTAAAGTAACTATGCAAAATTTGATGCATTTCTTTCTTTATGGATTCTTTATCTTTACTGAGAAAATTAAATAAATAATTTTCATCACCTGTTGCTACAAAATATTTGCCAATCTCATAGGCCTGCGACTCAAAGCTTTCCATGATTGAAAGCAAATCCATTTCGGTTTTTTTTAATGCCCGCTGAAATTCAAGATCCGAAAATCCTTTGTGTTTTAACGTCTCTATCTCTTGATTAATTATTGCTTCTATTTTTGCTAAATCATCAACACATTTTGGCTCAACTACAATAAAAAATAGGCCATACTCAAAAAGATCGTCATAACTTGCCGATACAGATGTCGCAAGTTGCTCCTCATTCACAAGCCTATTATATAAGCGAGAGCCCCTTCCTTTTCCTATAATCCGAGATAAAAGTTCCAAAGAAGCGTCTTTTTTATATTCCGTCCCTGGAACAGCATAGCAATAAAGGGCAACAGGCTGCTCTATTGCGCGATGAAGAGTCACAGTCTTTGAAGCAATATCTTTACTATGATAGTGCTTTTCTTTTTTATAGTGAGGATTTGCCGGAATAGCTCCAAAATACTTTTCAGCCTCTTCAAATACATCCTCCGGATCAACATCTCCAACAACAACAAGCGTTGCATTGTTTGGAATGTAATGTTTGGCATAAAACTTACGCAAATCATCACTTTTTACAGACCAAAGATCCTGCTTATATCCAATAATTGGATGATGATAGGGGTGATCATGAAAAATAGCTGACATCATTTGATCAAAAAGACTACGAGTATACTTATCCCGGTTCATTTTCAATTCTTGTATTACAGCCTTCATCTCAGAATTCAGCATATAATTTTTGAAGGAACAATTTTGCATACAATCGGCCATAATATCAAAAGCCTCACGCCAATGATGGCTCGGAAAATTAAATAAATAGCCCGTGTAATCGTACGAAGTAAATGCATTTAATGTGCCCGACAACTTATGCACAACGGCATCTATATCGCCTTCAGACAGACGGTCGGTTCCTTTAAAAATCATATGTTCTATAAGATGCGCAATCCCTCGCTCTTTATCTTTTTCATCTTTGGATCCAACATTGTACCAAAGTTGTATAGAAACCTTTGGCACCGTATGAACTGGACGAACTAATATAGTAAGTCCATTTTTTAATATTTTTTTAACAACGGGATCATGAACATGAAAAGATTTTTTTTCAGAAACAGAATGACCATTCATAACACAACCTTGCAAAATAAGCACAAAAAAAACCAAAAGAGCTCTTCGCATTATCTTCATCTAAGCTCCTTGACGCAATAACAATACCACACAATAATAATCCGAGTTGATAAAACACAAAAAAAGCCTATATTTAAAAGAATAAAATGGCTTTTGAATCCAATGATAATCAACTCCAAACCCCTGCACTACCTACCCCCTTTATTTTTTTCAACTATCGGCTACATCTGCAGTATAGTCTTCTATTGGCAACTTGACCATTTTCATTGTGCAATAACATCTCTATTTTATATTTCAATACATATTGCCATTTTTTTATGGTCACTTACACAAAAAAAGCGCATTCAAAGCTTCACTGTTTTTTTTATGATCTGTAGCGCATTCGGATATTATAGGACCCATACTATTATTCACTCATACAGAGAATTTGGCAAGTCTGCCTGCGGAGAAACATACTCTATTCAAGCAATGGTTATGTCCATAGATTATCACACAGGAGGACGTTTTCCCTATTCCTTAACCCTCAAGTGCACCTCCTTATCTTCTTTAAAAAAAGAAAATTCCTGTTCATTTGTATTTCAAATATTTTTTCACAAAAAACCTACGGTTAACATTGGTGATTTTGTTCAGATAGAAAAGGTGCTCCTTAAAACAATACAACCCAACTCATTTGGCCTTTATCTCATGAAAGAAAACATAGCTGCCACAGCCTTTCAAGAATTCCCTACAATAACGATCATCTCGTCTTCAGGCTCCATTAGTCGGACTTTTTTTGATATAAAAAAAAGAGTCTTTTTTTCATTTAGAAGGACACTTCCCAAAAGAGTTTTCACACTTTTTTCAGCAATTTTTTTAGGCGAAAAAGAAACGTTAAAAAGTGATCACTATAATCCTGATCAAGCGTTTAAAAAATGGGGAATTGTTCATTATTTGGCCCGATCGGGCCTCCATCTTGTCATAATTGTTTCGCTTTTACAGGTAGGGCTTCAATCTGTTCCATCTCCATTTTTTATTAAACAACTCCTTTTGCTTATTGCTATCATTTTTTATTATCTTGTCACATGGTCCAGCATCTCATTCATTCGAGCTTTTTTGGTCTTTTTATTTTACAAAATATCACTTCTTCTTAGAAAGCAGACCCATTTTTTGCAACTTCTTACCCTCTGCTGTTTTTGTGTTCTTTTGTACAACCCCCTCTACCTCTTCTTTTTGGATTTTCAGTTGAGCTTTGGACTGACCTTTATTCTTGCATGGTTAAATCTTTACAAAACCACATACGAGCAGACTTTAAGCCGATAACTATTGAATACAAAGAAATAGATATCATAGAGTAAGTATGTCTATCACGATATTGTAAATTAAGGGGCAAAAATGAACCGACAAACCACTCATTTTGTGATAAACGCAATAATTTTACTACTCACATGTGCCTTGCCAGCTCTCGCCTTTAAAATAGACAATAAAAAAGAGATAGAAAAGCTCCTTGCCTCTGATAATCCTACCATCCATCTTTCTAAAGACTGTAGCGACTCCTCCATAAGCCAAACAGTAGCCACCAAGGCCCTTCCTAAAAAAAATTGGACCTTTATCGTATATATGGCCGCAGACAACGATCTTCGCGCATTTGCTGGAAACAACATAAAACAAATGGCTTCTATAGGGTCAAATAACAATCTCAACATAGCCGTACACCTTGATATGCGACTCAATGTTAATCAGAAAATAACTCGGCGTTATTATGTAGAAAAAAATAAACTTACCCAATTTAATCAAAACGATTCCCTGGCTGCGATGGATAGCGGAAATCCACAAACCCTTATTTCAGCATGTGATTGGGCAATAAAAAATTTTCCAGCACAACACTATGCCCTCATTTTATGGAATCATGGAACTGGAGTAATAGATCCAAAACACTATAAAATCCTAAATCCCGCAGAACTATTCCTTTTCAACCCAAAAACCAAGATGATGGAACTTGATCGATCAATAGGTTTTCTTGAATTTTTATCATTTATAGATACAGATTTGCGTGGTATTTGCTGGGATAATACAACAGGAAATTATCTTACCAATCAAAAACTCGAAGAGGCACTCAAAGAAGTGTGCACCAACTCTTTACGTGGTAAAAAATTTGATCTTATAGCATTTGATGCATGCCTCATGTCAATGCTAGAGATCGCATCAATTATCAAAAAATACGCTCTTTTTATGGTAGGTTCTCAAGAGGTTGAGCTTGGAACAGGATGGAACTACAGCTACGTATTGCAGCCATTAAACCAAGGACCGTGTGAGGTTGCCCAACTTGCTCAACACATTGTTGGAGCATACTGTCGGTCATATCAAAATATCACCAACGATTTTACCCAATCTGCAATAGATCTTAACAAAGTTCAACAGCTCGAAAATAACGTTGATATTGTCTCTAAATTACTACTACAAGCCATTCAGTGCCAACAAAACTCAAGCGTTACCAACGCAATTCGTGCAAGTAAAAATAGAAAAAATTGCACCCACTTTGACGAACCAAGCTATATCGATTTAAACCATTTTTACTCTAACCTAAAAGAACGAATTCAGGCTTGTCAGGTGACCCAAAGAAATATTATAAACGACATACAAACACAGCTTGATATAGGAAAAAAAATACTCTCTCAAGTAGTATGCGCAAATATAGCAGGCGACAACCTTAAGCAAGCCGCAGGATTATCTATCTATTTCCCAGAGCAACAGATTCATCCATCGTATCCCACGACAGAATTTGCTCAAAAAAATCAATGGTCTCGCCTCATACATTATTGCAAATAAAGAGAGCCCATATTCCTTATTTTCAAAAAAACCTCTTGGTTATATATTGAGAACTATACACAAACCAAAAGGGTCATAATCATGAATGCCTCTCTGTACAAAAAAAAACTGCTTGACGAGCTCAGGCAACCATATACACAATGCACAGGCTGTCACTTTTCAATGCCCCGAGCAACTCAATTTGTATTTGGTACTGGTAACCCAAACACAAAGCTTCTACTCATAGGGGAGGCACCCGGGCAAGAAGAGGACCTACAGGGAAAACCATTTGTTGGGCGATCCGGAAAACTACTCGATAAGGTTCTTGGTGCGTTTTCGCTATCAAGAGACAATATATTTATTACAAACATAGTAAAAATCAGACCACCCAATAATCGTCGCCCTTTGCCAACAGAAATAGCCATATCAAGAGACTTGCTTCTCAAGCAAATAAAAATAATTCAACCAACAGTCATCTGCACCCTTGGCTCGTCCGCCCTAGAGGGCATTACGAGTAACCCTGTAAAAATAACACTTGAACGAGGGGTCCCCCGGGATTGGCTGGGGCATATACTTATCCCAACGCTTCACCCAGCCTATATACTTCGCAACCCAAAAGCGCTTTCTCAATTTATGAGCGATATAGAAATGGCTATTCAGAAGTCGGGTCTTGGTGGTGGATAAGTGGTGGATAACTTGGTGGATAACTTGGTGGATAACTTGGTGGATAACTCAAAAACGCCCCAAATTAACGCCCTATTGCCAGCATTCTAAAGACAACCACAGCTATCGCCGCACAGGGAGCCGCTATTTGATACCTAAAAAAAGTATTCCCCCAAAACTATCCACCACTTATCCACCACTTATCCACCACCAAAAAAAATCGCAAAGTAAGCATCCGGACGTCACAATTGACAAAAAAAAAGAAAGTTATCCACCACCCAAGCAAACACCCATCATAAACAAATAAAAATATATAAATATAAAAACTGTTAATATCTATAACGAGATCTAGATTGCGAAACTGTTTTATTTATACTACAATGAAAAAGCTTGCCTACATGCCCATAAGCTTGTAAGGATAGATTTTTCTGAGTAATCATTTCAAAACCAACAAAGGATACTGTGAATCTCTTTGATGTCATAGAAGAGCTTGTTTCTGAGCGTGGCTTGGATAGAAACATTCTTGCGGGTATTATATGTGAAGGGATGCTTGCAGCATACCAACGAAAATATCCTACGCTTTCCCTAACAGCTGAGTACAGTCAATCTACAGGTGACGTTTCTATTTTTATAGATAAGACCATTGTGTCGTCTGCTGGTTTATCTGATAGCGAAATCACTCTCAAGAAGGCATTATTGCTTGATTCAAAGGCAAAGCTGGGTGACGTGATACGGGTTCCGTTTGATGGAACTATCGGTCGCATAGAGATACTCCGTGCGCGCCAGGTTATTGCAAGTAAGATTCGTATGGTTGAAGCCTCGGCTGTGTTTAATGAGTTTAAAGATCGCCAGGGCGAGATGTTGCATGGCGTGATTCATAAGTGTGAGCGTGGTGGCGCTGTTATTAAAATCGACGATCAGATGGCTTTTTTGCCAAAAAACAATATGAGCGCTTCGGATAAATGTGTTGTTGGGTATCCCGTTAAGGCAATCTTGAAAGAGATTCTTGTTGAACCAAAAAATGATTATCAGCTCATTCTTGATAGGTCTTCTGGAGATTTTTTAAAGAAGCTTTTTGAGCTTGAAATTCCCGAAATTTTTGAAAAACTTGTTGAGATTAAAAAAATTGTTCGATCTCCTGGGTATAAAACAAAAATGGTCGTTTCTTCAAATGATTCAAACATTGACCCTGTTGGAACATGTGTTGGTGTTGGCGGGAGCCGCATTAAGCCTATTTTGAAAGAGCTTGGCTCTGAAAAAATAGATGTAATTCCGTGGTCAGAGTCTAAGGAGGTTCTTATTAGGCATGCCTTAAAGCCTGCTCAAATCGACAGAATAGAGCTGGTTGATAATGATTCGGTTGCGAGGGTTTGGCTTGATGAAGATCAAAGGGCTCTTGCTATTGGTAAAATGGGGCAAAACATTTCCTTGGCTTCTCGTCTTACGGGTGTAAATATTCAGCTTGTACAGAATGAATCGACAAATAAGGGTTTTGGTGATGCATCTCGGCGAGAGGGTGTTGCTAGAGAAGAGTAGTTTTTTGTGTGTGGTTTATGAAAAAAACAAGATAATGCTATGCGTATATATGAGCTCTCAAAAGAATTAAACGTGTCCTCAAAAGATTTGCTACAAGCGCTAAATGTTGCAGGGATTGCTGCAAAAAACCACATGTCTTCTATTGATGAAAAAAGCGAAAACTTTTTGCGCAAAAAGTTTTCTAATCCCGCTGCGCATGAAGAAACAAAACAAAAGCCTCATTTAACAAACAAAGAACCTATGCAAAAAGAATCGGCTGAGCAAGGACGCGGAAAGTTTTCAGCTCCAAAAAAAATACAAGATAGTACACCTGTGGTGGTGAAAAAAGAAACCATTCTGACTCCCGTATCTACAGCTACAAACGAAGATGCCCCTAAAAAAATTATACTAAAGCCTATGTTGGTAGGCGATGTAGCGGATTATCTTTTAAAGCCTGTTAATGAAGTAATTTTGACATTGCTAAGATGGGGTGTTGTTGCACCAAAAAACAAGCAACTTCCTGAGGATATTATCGCTCGTCTTGCGGCTCATTATGGTGTAGAGATTGAGAAAAAAGAAGCTACCCAGAAGCAGGCATTGGTTCCCCTTGAAAAGCAGGGAGCGGGTTCCTTGAAAGAGCGCCTTCCTGTTATTGTTGTTTTGGGACATGTTGATCATGGAAAAACATCATTGTTGGATTTTATAAGAAAAACTCGTGTTGTGTCAAAAGAAAAGGGTGGCATTACTCAGCACTTGGGTGCTTATCAAGCGCATACAAATCATGGAGATCTTGTTTTCTTGGACACTCCGGGCCATGAAGCTTTTCCTAAAATTAGACAAAGAGGTGTTAGGGTTGCCGATATAGGTGTACTTGTTATTGCAGCCGATGATGGAATTATGCCTCAAACGATAGAGGCTATCCAGCAATTAAAAACTATGAAGGTCCCTATTGTTGTTGCGATTAATAAGATTGACAAGGTTGAGCCGGTGCGACTTGAGGTTGTAAAGCGTCAACTAGCTGAGCAAGATTTATTGCCAGAAGAGTGGGGTGGTGAGATTGTTTGTATCCCTATTTCTGCGCTTACGGGTAAGGGTGTTGATCAATTGTTAGAGATGATAGCGTTACAAGCTCAACTGCTAGAGTTGAGAGCTTCAAGAGAGGGTTTTGCTCGGTGTTATGTCCTTGAGTCTAAGTTGGAAAAGGGGCGTGGGCCTGTGGCGACATTGATCTGTCAGCACGGAACGTTGAGGGTTGGAGACTATTTTGTTTGTGGTTCAACATCTGGGAGAGTGAGTTCGATTAAGAATTCTCAAGGAAAAATGTTGCAATTGGCGGAACCATCAATACCTGTTTTGGTTGCAGGATTTAAAGATATTCCAGCAGCGGGTGATTTGTTTAATGTTCTTCCAAAAGCCGATATTCGATCAACTATTCAACATAAGGATGGCTTTGCGGCTTTCGCGATGAATCGCTCTGAGGATGGTATTAATCTGTTAATAAAAACCGATACTAATTCTTCAAGAGAAGCATTGTTGGATGCTATTCATAAGTTGACAAAAAAGAGTGATGCAAGTTTTAACATTGTGCATTCTGGTGTTGGAGATATCAGTGAAAGTGATGTAGAGCTTGCTTATAGCACTGGAACAGTAATTATAGGTCTTCATGTGAAGGCGGAATCGAATGCTTTATTGTTGGCTCAGCGTCGCAGTGTCTCTATTCGTTTATATGATATTATTTATAAACTATTAGAATCGCTTGCAGAAGAGTCTCAAAAAACTAAAAAAGTTGAGATGGTAAAATCAAAAATAGGTGAAGCTATTGTTCGAGCTGTTTTTGATATAAAAGGTGTGGGTGTGGTTGCGGGATCATACGTTCAGGATGGTCGTTTTGTTAGGGATGGTTATATTATTGCGCGTAGAGGTTCTGAGAAAATAGGAGAAGGTCGCATTATAAGTCTTCAACGAGATAAGAAGACTGTAAAAGAGGTTCATACAGGATATGAGTGCGGCTTTGTTGTAGAGGGAATTACAGATTGGCAGGTTGATGATCGGGCTGAATGTTATATTGAGGTTCCCAAAAAGTAGAGCTTATTGAGTGGTAGTAATGAATAGCCTCTTTCTCTATATGATTGCGTATATAGTTTCGTTTGCTGTTGCGTATGTATTAATTCCACATTTTTGTACTATTGCAACGCGGTTGCGATTTGTTGATTCACCGGATGGAATTGTTAAATTACAAAGCAAGCCGGTTCCCTATTTAGGAGGGGTCGCTGTTTATAGCGGCTTTTTATGCGGTCTTGCCTTGGTTGTGCCCTTTGAAAATAAAATATTTTTATTGGTTGCTGGCGTTACGTTACTTTTATTACTAGGTTTATTTGATGATCTTTTTCAATTGAAAGCATATCAGAAGTTTATTGGGCAGCTTGTGGTAGCGCTTTGTTTTTTAAAGGCTGGTTTTTATCTGAAGCAACACGTTTTTCACAACATATGGAATCTTTTTCTCTCTTTATTGTGGATTCTAACGGTTATAAACGCATTTAATTTAATAGATGTTATGGATGGCTTGGCTACACTTGTGGCTATTTGGGCAACTATCACACTTTTAATTATTGCTTTTTATTTGAAACATTTCTTGGTTGCAACTATTTTGATTTCATTTCTTGGCGCTTTGTCGGCATTTTTTTTATTTAATCGGCCTCCTGCTAGAATGTACCTTGGCGATGCGGGATCTTTATTTATTGGGGGTTTTTTGGCGACTGTTCCTTTTTTATATGATTGGGGTACATTTAATGCATATGGGTATTTAACCGCGCCAATTATTTTAGGTATTCCACTTCTCGAGTGTTTTTCTTTAATAGTGATACGCATATCTAAGGGTAAGTCTTTTTATTTAGCTAGTCCGGATCATTTTTCTTGTTACTTACAAGGCAATGGATGGGGTAAGTGGGGTATTCTGTATTACATTTCTGTAATGTCTGCATTTTTAGGATTAGTCTCTGTTTTGTTTTCATTGGGATTAATAAGCTTATCCCTCACTTCAATTTTGGGTGTTTTGTTTCTTAGTGTCTGGATTGTGTTTTTAAGCCATAAATTTTAATTTTTTCCGATAGAAAAATTGTGTTGCTTTTTTGTTGAAGCAACACAATTTGCACACGCTCTTATGTAAAATACCCTTTTGGGTCAGTGTTTTGATGTTGTTGCAAATTTAAAAAAGGACAATTGTTTTATTTTTTTTGTTTAAAGATAGAGAATGAGTGTGTTCTTTTAAATGTGTGCTTACTCCTCTGAAAAAAAAGAGGGCGGTAGTTTGAAGTATGGTTAGAGGCACTGCTTACTGAGGGAGTAATAGATAAGGACCGATCCAAAAAGATCGCTACAATTCCTTCTTAGCTCGTTAAGAGGCTCTTATCTATTACTTGCTCTTTGCCTCAAATCTTTATAAACTCTCTTGTCTTTTCGTTCATCAAGTTCATTATCGTTTCAATATTTCTTTTGTCATCAGACTCTGATTCTTTTGGCGTTTCAAGGATCTTGGGGATTGAATACAGTTTTGGATCATTTATTAATAATGAAAACGCTTCGATACCTATCATTCCTTTACCAATATGTTCGTGACGATCAACGAGGGATCCGCATCCTTTTTTTGAATCATTAAGATGAATGACTTTTAAATTGTGAAGCCCTATTGTTTGATCAAAGTGTAGCCACAAAGATTCATAAAGATCTGGGGTGTTGAATGTGTAGCCTGCGGCAAAAGCGTGGCATGTGTCAAAGCAGACGCCGATGCGATCTTTTTTATCAATATGCTCTATGATGTTTGCAATTTGGGTGAAGGTGTGGCATACGCTGCTTCCTTGTCCGGCCATTGTTTCTAAAAGAATAAAAGTTTTTCCATTGTTTTGATTAAGGATTGAGTTTAAATAAAAAATAATTTGTTTTGTCGCTTCTTCATCTGCGCTCGTTCCTCTTGATCCTGGATGAAGGACTAAGTAAGGAATGTCTAATAGATTGCATCGCAAAAGTTCTTGAGAAAGGGCTTGGGCTGACTTTTCTGCGATCTCTTTGTTGGGAGATGCGAGATTAATAAGGTAAGCTGCATGGGCAACAATGGATACGATTGGAGAGTTTTGTACTGTTTTTTTGAATAAAGAGATTGATTCCTGGGTGAGCTCTTTTGCAAACCATTGGCGATTGCTTTTGGTAAATATTTGTATGGCAGAACATCCGAGTGCTGTTCCCTTGATAATGGCCTGCTCTAAGCCACCGGCAACCGAAATATGAACACCGAGTGCATAACCTTGTTTTTTTTCAATCATGGAGAGCCTTAATAGTTGAATTAAAAATTGCGAATAAAAGCTCTAATCAATATACAGTTTTTTGCGTAATATGTTGACAAATTACAGAGAATTAGTACCATGTTTTCACTGTATTTAAGCCGTATCACGTCATTTTTTTCAGCGTGAATAGTCGTCTTAATTTAAGATAAACATACTCGAGTTCTCTAAGGAAGCGCATGAAGTTTCGAGCCATCTGGGCTTTGTTTTTTTCTATGATCATATCTATTGTTCCATCATTTTTATGTGCAAAATTTAAAGCACAGTCGGGTGATACGGAAGTAGTATTTGGGGGAACATTTAAGCCTGAAATGTTTGCTGGAGTGAACACCTCTCTTTTAAATAGCAACAATATTGGTAACGCTATTTGGTATATGCGGCATACGCTAGATTTAAAACTTGCTCTTTCGTATGGATTAAAAACATATGGATCTCCAATTTTAAATACGAATTTTACGGTACGAAATAAGGGTGTGTGGGGTAACCCTGAAAGCATTACTCGAACAACCGAAGCGACTATAAAAGATGTGGAAGTTGTTGATGGAGGACACAGGCATGCTATTCCGCGACATATTTTTTGGATACGGGAAGCATGGATTGACTTTGATCTTGGTAGATTTATGGGGCTTACATTTGACGGTAAGCACTCTTTTAAATTAGGCATTTTTCCTTTTCAGCTTGGTCGAGGTATAGCATTGGGTAGTGCTTACGCAGTAGGTCCAGAATTGTTGGGTTTTTATAATGATAGCTCGATTGATCAGTTTGCTCCCGGTGGTCTTTTGCATGGTGATATTTTGCCCAAAACGCTTTCATATGATTTATATGCGGCTATTTTGCAAAATCGCATGACAGGCTTAGGTGAAACAGCTCTTGCAATTTATGGGCAGGAGTATGGCCGGAGATTGACTCCTCAGCGGGGTTCGGGTTCTGTTAACTTTTTAATTGCATCTCGCCTTAATTGGAAAGTGTTTGATCATGAGAGATGGGGAAGCTTAAGGATTGAACCGTACGGTTTATACAATAAAGATAGTGAACAAAGAGTGCAATTTAGAGCAGACGCTTCAAGTCAATTGGGTACCCTTGGATTGAATGTTGAATATGAGCAAGATATGTTTGAATTGGGTTTTGATTACGCATTCAACTTGGGGCAACAGCGAGTCAAGGGGTGGGATCGTAATGAAATCGTAAAGCAAAACAGGAATGGTACAGTTGTCGTTGTTAACAATAACGTTGTGGATGAAAACGGGAATAGAATTCCTTATATTAATGGCAGCCAAGCTCAAAAATTAATTGATCGATCTAATCAGAGTGAACGCGAGAATGGAAAAAGAATCGGAGAAATTCAGGGCGACGTTGGATTTTTAACTGGCCCAGTAACTTTGTATAATAGTCCGATTCGATTTAGAGATCCGTATACAAACACATATGAAGGTTGGATGTTTGTTATTGATGCGGGCGTTTGGGTGTATAAAAGAGACCTTAAGTTAGCTGCGAGCGCATGGGTGGCTTCAGGGGACAGAAATCCGAATGAGGAAACACTTGATCAGCAGTATAGCGGTTTTATTGGTCTTCAGGAGATTTATTCTGGTACCCAAGTGGAGAGTGCATTCTTTGGAAAATTTGAACGACCTTTGTCTCAACCAACAACAAATCAAGCGCCAAGTCGATTTGCGTCTGTAGTTGGCGGATTTACTAATTTGGTTTCTGGGGGATTTAGTGTGCTGTATGAGCCAAAAGAGGTAAAAAAGCCGTTTAAACTGTTTCCAAATGTGCTTGTGTATTGGCAGGAAAAGCCAACTAATAAGTTTGATGCTCGACTCAAAAAAGAGCTTGATGAACTTGCGAGTACTTTTTTTGGCGTAGAACTTAATATTTTTTCACATTGGATGGTTGTGACAGATCTAAAGCTGTATTTTATTGGGGCAGTATTTTTCCCAGGCAAGCATTTTAGGGACATTAAGGGCAAGCCGCTTAATGCGTCTCAGCAAAGAGCGCTCGACCAGCTTGACCCTACAGGGTTTGTAGAAGATCGTATCCCCAATATCGGAAATGATACGGCCTATACACTTAACTTGGGCCTTGAGTACAAGTTTTAATATAAAGCCGGGGTTATCACCCGGCTTTTTTTTTGGTAAACTAAGCTCCAATAGCGTGATATTTTGATCATATAAGGATTCTTTAACATGAAATCTACAGCTCGTACAACAGGGTGTGGCTTAGTCTCATCTGATTATCTTTCAAAAACAGTTTCTCTTTTGGGATGGGTATATCGTCGTCGGGATCATGGTGGACTTATTTTTGTTGATCTGCGGGATCGTTCGGGGATTATGCAACTTGTTTTTAATCCTGATTTTTCTAAAGAAGCTCATCTTCTTGCGCACCAATTGAGATCGGAGTTTGTCGTTGCTGTACGTGGGACAGTTGTAGAGCGAGCTCCACAAACAATAAATAAAGAATTACCCACTGGAGCATATGAATTGCAAGTGGATAGTTTAACTATTTTAAACAAAGCAAAAGCTCTTCCTTTTATGCTTGAGGATGCTGCCGGAGTTGATGAAGAACTTCGCCTCACGTATCGCTATCTTGATCTGCGCCGTCCTGAAATGCAGGAAAAATTTAAACTGCGCAATGATGTTGTATTTGCTATGCGAGAATATTATCACGGTAATGGTTTTTATGAAGTTGAGACACCAATACTTACAAAAAACACTCCTGAGGGGGCGCGAGAATTTTTAGTACCGTCTCGAATGCATGCCGGAAGCTTTTATGCGATGCCTCAATCCCCACAACTCTATAAACAACTTTTAATGGCAAGTGGTTTTGAAAGATATTATCAAATTGCCCGTTGTTTTCGAGATGAGGATCTTCGCGCTGATCGCCAGCCTGAATTTACCCAGCTTGATATAGAAATGTCTTTTATTGATGAACAAGCAATACAAGATACGACTGAAAAAATGTTACATCACGTATATAAGAAAACGATGGGTAAAGAGCTTACCATACCATTTGCCCGTATGACCTATCAAAAAGCATTTTCAACATATGGATCTGATAAACCGGATCTTAGATTTGATTTGCCGATTACAGAGTGCACCACGTTATTTGAAAATACGACTCTTACTTTCATGCGTACAATATTGGATAAGGGTGGAAAGATTGGTGCATTGCACGTAAATGATCGTGAATTTACGCGAGGCGATTTTGATAAATGGGTTAATCGAGCTCAAGAGCTTGGATCCAAGGGCCTTGTCTATATTCATATAAAGTCAGAAGATAAAATCGAATCGCCTATTTCTAAATTTTTGCCGGATAATTTTTTTGCTAAAGCAAAGACATTGTTTGCTTCTCTTAAGCCTGGAAGTACCTTATTTTTAGTTGCAGGCCCCTATAAAGAGGCCTGGGATGTGCTAGGCAGACTACGCTTGGATATGGGGCATGCTTTCAATTTGATAGATAAAAATGTGGATTCGTTTCTGTGGGTCACAGATTTTCCGCTTTTTGAGTATGACGCTCAATCAAAGCAATGGCATGCTGTTCACCATCCGTTTACGAGCCCTCAAGATGGATGGGAATCGCTCGATAAGGCCGATATGAAAGCACGAGCGTATGACGTTGTCCTGAATGGTATTGAGTTGGGCGGCGGTTCGATTCGTATTCATAATCCAGAAATTCAGCGCAAAGTTTTTGAAATTTTGGGACTTGATGAAAGTAAGATGAAAGATAAGTTTGGATTTCTTCTTGAAGCTCAGGATCTTGGATTCCCTCCTCATGGAGGAATAGCTTTGGGATTGGATCGAATGATTATGCTTATGACAAAATCAAGTTCCATTCGAGAAGTAATAGCCTTTCCAAAAACACAGCGGGGTAATGATCCTATGATGGATTCGCCATCGCGTGTAGAAGAATCAAAGCTGCGTGATTATGGGTTGCGATTGCTTCCTGGTAAAAAAGAGTAAGGGCGCAAAAGGAGAGTATTAATGTGTGGGTCTAATTTTTATGCAACAGTCGCGGGGTTGTGTATGGTGTTTTGTGCTGTAAACACGGTAGAGTCTGTTTCTATTACTACGTATTATGAAATTGCTGTTGGTCGCAATGCTCATATTGCAGGTTTTTTTTCTGAACTTACACCTCAAGAGCGTATTTTTGTTTATTATATGATGCGTGCATCTCTTGCGGGAAATAGCATAATGCGCCAGCAGATGCATCGCCATGCAGCCATTATAACTGAGTTATGTGAATACATTCTTGAACATAGGTCTACACTTGTGTCATGTAATATGCCATTTGATTGTGACCTGTTTTTGAAGGATATAGAGACATATGTGGTGTATATGTGGACAAATCATAGCCACTATTTTATGCGTGAGCATGAGCAGGAAAAGCGAACTCCTGAGCGATTAAAATTGTCTATGTTAACACCAAAAAATTTTTCTATTGCCTTGAATGCGCTCAGCTATCCTGATGTGGATGCTCTTCTTGCAAAAATAGAAAAATCTATGTTTGATCACAATTTTGAACCAACCAAAACTGTTCCTGATAGTATCAATAAAAGTGCAGTAAATTTTTATGATGTAAATGTTACTGATACTGATTTTGACTCTTTTTCAGGGTCAGAAAAGACGGCTATCAATAGCTATTTTTATATCGATTTAAAAACGGGAAAACCGCAAGCGAATTTTTATGGGCTTGGTGGAAAATATAGCGTGGAACTTGATGTAATAGTCTATTGGCTGCAAAAAGCATATGAGCATGTGCAGCGCTATCCAGATCAATTTGATGTTCATTTGATAAAAAGTTTGGAACTTTTGATTCAATTTTTCAAAATGGGTGATGAGGCGTTATTTAAGCAGCATTCTATAGAATGGCTCAAAAGCGACAGTAGAATTGATTACACGTTTGGATTTATCGAAACATATGACGATCCGAAATCGTATAGAGGTACATTTGAATCGGACGTTACTATTAAAAGTATCGATATTAAAAGATTGAAAGCGATATTGCCATCTATCGAGCAAAAGCTGCCTATTGCAAAAGAGTTTATGCGCGACAATCATGAAGATGGTGTAGGTGGCCCAATTATAAATGCCTCTATTAATGTGAAGGCTTTTGCAGCGGGAGGCCTTGGCCCTTGTCACATTACGATTGCATATTGTTTGCCTAACTATGAGGAGATTCGTTCGGAGTATGGTTCAAAGCAGATTATTTATCACGCTGAAAAGGGCCTTGGCGAGCAGCTTAATCCTGAAATTGCAAAAAGATTAAACAACGCACAGCGCCATTATGAATGGTTTCAGAAGCATGATCCTGAAATGCAAATGATGCGGGATATTTTTATGCTTGAAGTTATTTTACATGAAACAATGGGCCATGGAAGCGGCAAGCTTACACAACATACATTCAAAGAAGGGGATGGACTTACAATTGGAGGCATTACGCATGCTATTGGTGATACTATTCCAGTGACGAGTAGCAACATACAAGAATTTTTAGCTGGATATGATCATTCTTTAGAGGAGTTGCGCGCTGAAATTATGGCACTTCTTGCAAGTATTGTTTGTTACGATGAATTGGCCATGAGTGGCATGCTTAAAGAATGGCCAAAAAAAGTCGGCAAGGATGCAATTATCAACTATTCGATTATTAGCATGTGTCGTGGCGGATTGCGGCGATATATTGCCCAGACAGATGGTGCAATAAAAGTATCTGGTGCGCATGCGCAGGCCAATATGACGATATTAAACTATCTTCTTAAAAGTGGAGCTGTAGAACTGCTATCAGAAGATGTATGCATTGAGGGACAAACATACACGGTTCTTGATATTGATGTTGTTGATCAAGCCAAAGCAATCGATGCGATAGCAAAACTTGCAAATGAAGTTCAGCGAATTAAATCAACGGGAGATGGTCAAGCTGCACAAGAGCTTATAGAACGCGGATCGAGGGTAGATCCTATACATATGGACATTATGAAGCGTAATAATAAAGCGGCTGTCGGCGAAATAAAAGTATGTGCAATGCAGTTTCCAGAGTACATACCAGTTAAAAATGATCAGGGCGATATTCTTGATATTACGATGCATTGGTACCAGAATATTGTTGAAGAATATCTACATTATAAGCAGCTTGCATTGTCAAAGGATGCGTGAAAAGCTTTACTTTACGGATATATATTCTTACACTGTGATGCGAAAATTGTAGTAATTCTTTAAAATAGGGACGCTGTTATGTATAAACAAATGCTTGTATTATTACTTCTTTCTCTTATTAATTTGTCACATGCGCATGTACATAAATTTTCAGCAGAAGGATTAGAAATTACAACTGAAGATTTGTCTACGCAGTCTTTACAAAAATTGGTTGGTACGCATGGTCGTAAGGCGGTAGGAGAAATTAATGCGCGCAGGATGTTTCCATTTTGTATCACCGTTAAAAATTCAACTAATCATACATTTCAATTGACAAATGGTGGTTTCTCGGTAAAGCCGTGGGATATTCAATATGTAAAAGCCCATATGCCTCGATTATCGGTTGGTGAAATTTTTGCTACGGTGGGGATGAATTTCCTTGGGTCGAGTTTAATTGGGCTTGGTGAGGCGCTAAAGAAGAAGCCAATAAGAAACCTTGGAATAGCAACTTTAGCTACGACGGGCGTTGTGTTTACGTGGAAATTTCTCTCATGTACTTTGGATCAATCAAAATGGCTTGATGCGAACCTTATTCCTTCAGAAGGTGTCTTGATCGCTCCAGGAAGTAGCGCGACGAAATATGTATTCTTCAAAGAAGATATCTATGATGGCAATGGCGTAAAGCTGCTTTTGAAGGCCGATCATGATAAAGGGCTTGAAGTTGAGATCATTAAATCGCGAAATTAAAGTTGAGCTTATTAAAAGCCGCACCTTCGTGCGGCTTTTTTATTCCTATTTTTATGAGGATAGCAATTTCGATAAAGAATAAGGTACGCTAAAAAACCTAATGTGTTCATTTCACTACAAAAGGGGGCAGGAGTGAAGATCATATCAATCAATGCTCGGGAAATATACGATTCTCGTGGTGTTCCAACCATTGAATGTACGCTTGAACTTGAAAATAGTACGCGAGTCTCTGCCTCTGTACCAACAGGAGCTTCACGTGGTTCGCATGAAGCATTTGAGCTTCGGGATGGAGGGTTGCGTTTAATGGGTATGGGAGTTCAAAAAGCAGTGCGCATGATTGAAACAATCATTGGTCCAGAGCTTCTTGGAAGGCAGGCCGATCTTATAGAGATTGATAAGCTTTTGATTGAGCTTGATGGCACTGAAAATAAATCGCGTTTGGGAGCAAATACAATATTAGCAGTGAGTATTGCTGCATGCCGAGCTCAAGCAATAAGCCAAGAAATTGAACTTTATGAGTTCATTGCTCATGTGTGTAATTTTGATGTGGTTTCATTAGCGCATCCTATGTTTAACATGATAAATGGTGGAGCGCATGCATCAAACAAACTTATGGTGCAAGAATTTATGGTAATTCCGATTGGAATCAACTCATTTTCAGCAGCAATGGAATGTGGGGCTGTGTTTTTTCAACTATTGAAAAAGCGTTTGCAGCAAGGAGGATATTCGACGGCCGTCGGCGATGAAGGTGGTTTTGCTCCACACTTTGAAAGTGAGCAGCAAGCTCTTGATATGCTTATGGAAATAGCCGAGTATGTACATCATGAATTTGGTTGGGCTATTATGCTTGCGCTTGATATTGCAGCGACGCAATTTTACGATAAAAAAAGAAATAGCTATATATGGCACGGCAAACATATTTCTCGTGATGATTTAATTGAATGGTACCTTAAGCTTACGCAAAATTATCCACTGTATGCGATAGAGGATGGCCTTCAAGAGGATGATTTTGAAGGGTGGGAAATATTACATAAAGAACTTGGAAATCGCATAGCAATTGTTGGTGATGATCTTTTTGTAACCAATGTTCAAAGAATTTATGAAGGAATTGATCGTGAGCTTGCGAATGCTGTTTTGATAAAACCAAATCAGATAGGTACAGTTACCGAAACATTACAAGCTATCAAGCTGTGCAAAGAGCATCATATGAATATTGTTATTTCGCAGCGATCAGGAGAGACGAACGACTCTTTTATTGCAGATCTTGCTGTTGGTACAAGTGCGGGGCAAATAAAAGCTGGTGGCCTTTCTCGCGGAGAACGGCTTGCAAAATATAATCGTTTGCTTGAAATAGAAACACAGCTTCTTGGTATGATGAATCAGATTGAGTAATCGATCTCTTATTGTACATTAACAATACTATCAGGCTTAAGCGCAGCAAAAGGATTTCCAAGCTCAGCTATCATCGTTTTTAATGATTCCTCATTTTGTTTAGTAGGCGCATATGCGAACGATGATACCTCACTTTCTTCCTCTTTGCGCGAAGGCATAAATTTAGTTGGGCCCATAGGCACTTGTTTTGCAGATGCGGATGGCATAGGCACTTCCTGAAAGCGCGGATCATTTTGTCCAAATGTTTCGGAAGCTCGTTCTGTTGCAGATTTATCAGCAAAAAACCAGCGAGTAATAGGGTCTTTCAGAGAGTCAAACATTTGCCCTTCCTTTGCCCAGTTGCGCGATAATTGCCAATAATCCTTCGTATATCCAAAAAGCTCATCTCTATTTTTTGGCAAGATGATGGTAGGTGAAATAAAGACGGTTAAATTAGTTCGAATCTTTGATTTTTCTTTTCGTTTAAATGCCCATCCTATGATAGGAATTTTGCTTAAAATAGGAGTTTCTCGTTGATTATCTTGCTCATTGGTTCGTATTAATCCTCCAAGCGCCAGAATATCCCCATCATTAATCGTGACATTCGTGCTGAGCTTACGGCTTTCTCGTGTATTATCAGGAGCGGGAGCAACATATTGATCAATACTAATATTAATTTGAAGATTTACGCTATTGATAGCATCATTAGAAATTGCAATGCGCGGTATAAATTGAACTTCTAAGTTGGCTGCGACGTCTTCATTCGAAATGTTAATGGCACCCGAGTTACTTCCGTCAGCAGATCCCTTTAAAAATCGGGTTTCGCCAACTTTTATTTTTGCAGTTTTATTACTTGTTGAAAGGATGTGAGGGTGGGAAAGTACCTTTCGGTAATCAAGTATTTTTAGAATTTGTGCAATTCCCCACGTTTTACCGCTATTATCACTGACCGATATGATCGTTGATCCAGGAATAGCATATTGAGGTGATGCAAGGCTGAGCGTACCATCATCTACTCGCGTTGTTACACCATCAGTTGTTTGTGTTCCAAACGTGCGCAATAAATCTGAAACATATTGTGTCGAGCCATCTTTATTTTCAATAAGACCAATTGTTTTTGGATCTGCAAAGCTATCGGGCATGACGCCAGGATCAAGCTGTGCGGTTTGAAATGCTGTCTGGCCGGGCATAGGAATTTTTTGTGGATTGCGTAAAGCTGCGCCAAGAGCTCGAGTATCATCGAGCGTCAGATCAGCAATGAGTACCTCAATTAATACTTGCGGTGTGGGCTTATCAAGTTTTCCAATAAGCTCTTCGATTCGCTTCCAATCATCGTTACGACATGCAATGATTAGGCGATTTCCGCCACTATATTTAGGAGGTTCCGCGGGCGCTTGTGCTGTCGTAGAACTGCTGCTATTAGTATCAAATGCACCAGTACCTTCAGCGGGAGTATCAGTAGCAATAATGACTTCGTCAAAATATCGCTGTGGGCCTTTTACATTTGCTTTGCCTGTAGACTGACCTGTTCCTTCAGCATTTTTTAGCGTAAGAACTTGCCTTAAAACCTCTGCGAACTTATTTGCTTCTAAATATTGCAGCTCATATACGTGCAGTACCGATTCCCCTGTTTCGGGCGGTACATCGATATAATTTTTAATAAAATTTCTCACACGATCAATAGCCTGAGATCGGCCAATGACGATCAGATTATTGTTTCGTTCATTTGCAACGATTCTAACCTGCTTTGGGAAAAAGCTTGATTCGCCCGTTTTTTTCTGATTCATGGGATAGCGATAATGATCTGCTTCATTTCCCATAATTTGTTTATTAAACAGTTCGGCTACGATGGTAGACTCAGTATAACGGAGTGGAATAATTTCCATTTTTTCTTGAAAGCCTGGTTTATCAAGATTAATGATAACAGGCATAATGCCTCGAATATCATTTGAGCGTGCCATTAAAATGAGAGCGTTGGTACCGCTATCAATTTGAAACCAGCTATCGCTTGGAAGCCATGATTTTAAAATTTGGCTAATTTCGCTTTCGCCTTGAGTTTCTGTTCCTTTAATATTGGTTAAATAGTAAATATAGCGAATATGTTCGTTGCTAATGGGCAGTTGATGATATGGTATGTTTACATATAAGTGAAAAGGCTCCTTTTTTATTTCAGGGCCACCAGTTCGCTTGATTTCTATATAGGTAGGATACGATATGATGCTGTATCCTGCTATTGCAAGAATTGTTTGTAATAGATTCCATGCCTCATCAATCGATATTTTCTCATCAAGATGCCATGTTAATTTTGTCGAGAGCTTAGCGTCGGCTTTTGTAGGAAGAATGACGTTTATCTTCTTTTTTGAAGCAAGAAATGTAACGACATTTTCGAGTGTTTCTTCATTGTAGCTGAACGTGACGAAATTGTGGGGATCTTTTTTAGCGCTATTTTTTTTTGATGATTCACGTTTTTGCGGAGGGGTAATGGTAAGAGATTCTGGTATTGCAGGTTCATTGCTTTTTTGGGGCAGCACAGTGGAAGCGATGGAATCTACGTTTTTTTCATCGGAATGTGCAGTAGCTTCTTTGCATGCAAGGCTGACATGAAGTAATGAGATGAATATAACCCATAATAGTTTCATATTAATAAACCCCCTTATTCACTTGATTCCTGCGGTTTGGGCTCTAAGGTTGCTGCAACAAGCGTCACATCAATACTATTTTCTTGCGTTTCTGAGCGAGAAATAATGAGTTCCTTCATATAGATTCTTTTTGTTATCTCAAATTCTTGAAGAAGCTCTGTCAGTTCTTTCATGGTCATGCCTGTAAACGTGGCGGTCAGAATATTTTCAAGATACTTATTTTCAAGCTGACTTGGAACTGTTTCTGACTTAGAAAGCTTTTGTGTGAGGCCTAACTTACCAATGAGCTCTTTAAAGTAGCCCGAAATTTTAAAATCTCTATCTTTTGCTAAAAGATCATCGACCTTCTTTTTTTCCTGTTTAATTTTTTGAGCTCGTTTTAAAAGCACTTTTGTTTCATCACGTTGCTCTTGTACGGTTTCTAGCTTTTTTTTAAGGCCGCTAATCCGCCAATAGTAATGAAACATAAGGAGAGCGACGATAAGTATAATTCCACCAAGAAGAAAACTACTATATTGAATAAAACGCTTTTGGTCGAGCTTATTAATATACTCTTGTATTCTATTTAAAAATTCCATTTTTTTCCTACTTATGCTCGCCGTCTTGTCATAATTCGCATCTCAAAATCAGGATCAGGCTGACTTTCTTCATACTTAAATAGTTTCGATTTTTTAAGATCTCTTTCGAGCTGTTTTAACGTTTCATGATCCGATACTTTTGCTTTTAATAAAATTTCATCCTGCCTTCCTGAAAGAATCGTAATTTTTTCAGGCTCAAATCCAAGCTGCTGTTTATTAATATGCGTGGTGAGTTCAAGAAGATACTCTAAAAATGAGGTACGCTCTGAAGGCGAAAATTGACGCCAAATTGCTTCTTCTTTTGTAAGCTCTGATTTTGCAGACTTTAAAAGCTCTTCAAGATCATCTTCGTCGGAATTTGAAAGCGCTTTAATATTGTGTTTAAGCGCATCGATGGCTTCTTGTTGTGCTGATTCCATGGTTCCTGATATTCGCCTTGATTGAATTATGGTATTGGTAATCAATCCGCCCAAAACAAGAATCAATATAATTGATCCTGTAATAAGCTGAGCAAGCAAAAGATTATTTGTGGGCGCTTTAAACTCTCCCGTTCGCAAATTAAACTCTTCTTCTGCAGGAGTTGGGATTGCAATGGCAGTGCTGAGCAATACCGGCTGCGAAAGTGTCACTGTGCTTGAAATTCGATACTTTTTATTCGTTGTTAATTCCATATAATTAAAGAGCTCGCATGGCGATGATAGCTGCTGTTGAGCAAATGATGTGAGATCCTTAATTTCTGCTCCCGGGCCTGTAAAGATAACTTTTTCTATGGTTTTATTTTGAAGCTGATTGATTGTGGAGCTGAGTGCAAATTGAAGTTTATTAAAAAAGCTAGAAAGGCTATTTTTTATAACCTGATCATTATCAGTTTTGGAATCATTTGAGCCAAAACGAATGAGATGATCCATTACTTTCTGGGGCTTGAGATCTGTTGAACTTCCCGCGTCTTTTGCGACAGTGGCTAATCCGTATGAGAGCGTTCGGATAATGCGAATTTGAGTCTCTAAAATTGCAATAATGCTTGTATGGTACATATTAAGATCTATAAGAACGACGAGCCCATGTAGATTTTTGTATGCTGGAATTTCCGAATAAAGGCCATACAGAGCAAACATGTCGACAGTAATTTTTGATGGAGTAATTCCCGCCTGCTCAAAAACAGAAAGATGCTCGGCAATGTGTTTTTTTTGTGCTGCTGCGACTAATACCTGTGCGCTATTATCTTCGCTATTTATTTTTGTAATAATAAAATCAAGTACCGCTTCTTGAGCTGGAAATGGCAGAAGCGGCTGCACTTCAAATGCGATGATCATGCTAATTTTGTCGCGCGTTGTAAATGGCAGTCGAAGCTCTTTAAATACAACAAGAGAGCTTGCAAGTGCCGTTATAATTTGATCAAATTTGCCCATCTTTTTCAAAACGTCGGGCAAAGTACTTATTAATTTTTCATGGTATTGAGCACCGTCGTTTGGTAGAGGGACTGACTCTTGACGGGCTATCGTAATTGTTGACCCTTTAGCAAGCACAAGTGTTGCATGAACGTGCGTTTTTGTTATGTCAAAGCCAATGATGCGTTGGCTAAAAAGATAGTAATTATTAATCTTGGTGGGGAGAAAAATATTTTGTATCATACGCTTTTCTCCTTTTCCTCAGACAAAAGCGCGCTTAAAGATTGTGTTCGTCTTTTGCGATCAGGAAGCGTTTGTTTTGGGCCCATTTCAGTTGGGGCGGCAATTGTAATTGATTGCGTTGGCTTTGCTTGTGCGATGGCTATTGTATCTTGAATAGCGTGTGGCGCTATTGCGGGCTGCTCTATTGCAGTACGTCTGCGCCTTCGCCCGCGGCCACGACGTTTTTTTTGCTCTGTTTGTGCAGTCTGCACATCTTTTACTTCTCCCTCTATAATATCTTGGAATGTTTGTTTTTTCTTTCGACGAGCTCGACGCTGGCTATTTTGCTGGCGCTCAAAAAGAAACTCTCCGACTGTTTGGCCTGGGTTTGACTCATCTGAAAAGAAAAGCTTATGCACAGGATCTGCTGCCGCATCTCCTCGTGCAAGCTGGCTCATTGTTATGCGATAATTGTTGAGCCGTTCTTTTGTATATTCATTAACATCGCTCGTTGCATTTGGGGGAATGATCTTTGATGAAATTAAAATAAGAAGACTATCTTTCAATGATTCTTGTTGTTTATTCTTAAAGAGCCATCCAATAACGGGAACATCTCCAAGGACTGGAGTCTTGCTAAGGCTATTGCTTGTACGATTGCGAACTAATCCTCCAATTGCCAATATTTCTTTATCGGAAATGATCGCTTCCGTTTGGACTAATCGTGTTGTACGAGTTGCAGACGTAGGATCAGTAGGATTGGTAAAGTCTGTAATATCCACTTTTATAGAAAGGACGATCATACCATCGGAGTTGATTTGCGGCCTAATATTAACAATAAGTTGAGCTTCTAAATCTTTTTGAGATGTTTGTTCGGCGCCACCTGATACGACAGTAGATGAAACAACTCGTTTTGTTTCTCCAAGCGATACTGTGGCATTCGTATTATTTGAAGCAAAGAGAAACGGATTTGAAACAATCTGAACATTAGTCAGGGTGCGCAGAGCTTGAAATATTCCCCATACTCCAAAAATATCTTGGCCAAGCGTTACAATCGTATTGCCAGCAGGAGCCTGTTTTACAAGGTTTACCAAATCTCCCAGCAAACGATCAACTCCAAAACCTGTATTGTTGGTTACGATACCCTGCGGTCTTCCTCCTGCACGAAGGCCGGATGTTTGAAACTTAACATTTTGCCCAAGAATTCCATCAAGACCCGGGACTTTGCTTCGAATTTGAGTTCCAAGCTCTTTATCATCCAAAAGATCTATCTGTAAGATAAGCACATCGAGAGCAACCTGAGCTTGTGGCTTATCAAGCTCATCAATCACTTTTTTGACCATTAAATAATCATTATAATCTGCTTTAATAATCAGTTGATTAGTAGATTCGTCTGCGGTAAAGGACATGGGTTTGAAATATTTATCGTTACCGCGCACACCGCCCGCTTTTCCAGCTTCAGTATTTTGACCGAATGAGGTTGTTTTGGTCAGTATATCTTCTACGACTTTCGCATTAGCATATTGCAATTGATAGGTATAGAGCGGAGAGTATGGCTGATCGAGTGCAACGTCGACATATTTCACAATAAATTCTTCTATTTTTTGAATAGCATCTTTAGGCCCGAGAAGAATGAGGGAGTTAGTTCGGGGCTCGGCTATAATTTTTGCGCTTTCAGGAAAGAAGAGCGCTGTTTGCTGCTTTCGAGCCCCGAATGGCCGAAATGCTGCGCGATCTTCGCCCGATTGCGTTAAGCTGTCATACAATTTTTTTACTTCATCTGCATCGGCCTGGCGTAGCTTTACGATGGACATTGCTTGTGGCATTGTGACCTTATCAAGCTCTTTAATAATCGCCATCAGCGAACGAATATTGTATGATTTGTCAGTTACGATAAAGGCCTTTTGTTCTTTAAGTTCTATTGGCTCACCCGATGAACCACTCTTAAGATCTCGAACAATTTTCATCATGTCTTCAAGCTGCGCATTTTCAACGAAATAAAGATAACGAACAATTTCATCATTTTCAGGAAGGAGCTCATAATTAATTCCAATAAAGGTAGGAATAGGAGCCTTGAGTGTTGTGGCAATTGTTTGAATTCGATAAATGGATGGATCGGGCTGCTGAACTATGCCAAATCCGGCTATATTTAAAAATGTTATAAATAAGTTCCATGCTTGCTGCTTTGAAATGGGAGAAGTTGTTTTGAAGCTAATTTTATTACCTTTGAGTGCTCGCACCGCTTCCGGACCTCCTTTAGGTAAAGGATCGAACGCATCATCCGTAATAAAGGTAACTTTGAAAATTTCAGCAATTTGTTTCACAAATGTTAAAAGATCGGCCTCTTCAAATTGTAGTTCAATTTTTTCTTCTCCAAATGAGTTTTCATCAGAAGAGGATTCTCTAGAAGGACCTTCTTCTATTTTAGCAAGCTGTTCAGTGATTGTTTTTTGAAGTTCTTTAGGAAGTTCATAATTATTAACTTGGGCGGGCAATGTTTGCCGAAGAGCAAGCTCTTCAAGAGACGGAACTTCTTGTTCGTTTGTTATATTTTGTACGGGTTTAGCCACAAGTTTTTTTTCAACGACATCTTCTTTTGATGAGGGCTTCTTTTTTTCTATTTCGCGTCTGGTGTCTAAAAAACTTTGTGATAATTTATCGATACTTGCGAGTTGTACGGGCTTTTCTTGAATAAAAAATCCATCTGGCGAAGTGAGCTGCTCATTCAAGGCTTGTGAAATGCCCCCCTTGTGTCGAGACCTACGACGGGCACCCAGAGGCGATACCTGCCCCAACAGAATAAGGAAAGCAATTACGATACGAATAAATTTTTTCATGCGTTTCCTCTCATTGAGGTGCCCGTCCCTTTTCGAGCATTAATTCGCGCTCTTTTTTACGAATATCTTCTAGTGTTGGTGCGAATTGGTATTTTTGCTCTAATATTTTTTTCTTTTCATTTTTTTCAAGCTCTTGAATTCGATGTTGACCTTCAGGAGTCTCTTTGTGTGAGCTTTCAGGATATAGCTCTTTTAAAATGTATTCAAACGCAAGCTCTTGCTTATTTCTCGTTATGTTTACATGAATAGAGTCACCTTCATGTTTAGAGATAACGGTTGAAAATATTTGTAATCGCTCCTCTAGCGTACGTGCAGGAATTCCTTCTACAGAGGTAATAATATCACCAGCCTGTAATCCAAGGGCTGTTCCGATTGATTTTTCAGTAATAGTGCCAACTCTACATCCAAGGCTTATACCATTTTTATAGGCTGTAATAAGATGGACCATTTCAATAAATTGGCCAAGATCCTGAACTGCGTGTACAAATCCAACAGGATCAACCATAAATATATGGCCGCTTATTGGCTTTACGACCATGCTCCAATCATTAATCATTCCGTATCCTTCATCAAGCTTGGCATCTTGCTCGCGAAGGAATAAAACTTCTTGTTGTCCATTAGATCGTAATAAAATAATTTTATTGCTAAATATGCGTATGAGCTGTGCATCTGCAATAGTATCCCCAACTTTTACACTCGACTCTTTTTTTGTTTTATTATCTAAAATAATAGCTCTATTTTTAGCATTGTCAGTTATCATGACGAAGATTCCGCGAAGTGTAATATCAAGAGGATCTAAAAATTGTGGCCCGGGAAGATCGGGAATCTCGGCTGTTTGGGCTTCTGGGGGCAAGGGAAAAGGTTCTTCTTGTATTGTGGCTGATTCGGAAAGAGTATTGTGATATGTTCCGAATAAATCCGATCCATAAATTTGACTGATATTGATCTGAACCAGTTTTTCTTTTTTTGCAGTACTAAGCTGAGGCGGCTGAATATCTTCGCTATCAGGCAGCGTTACGCTTGAAAATAGCACGAAGAACAGTGTGCATAAAAGAAGCACAAGCAATGTGCTGTTCAAAATCCAAACTGGATGTTTCATTCAACTATTCCTTGCTATCAGTGTACTGTGTAACGATACCCTTCTGTTCTTCCATTTGTCAAGGTGATGGTTGTGATCATCTTAAGATCTATCATATGTGAGATTTAAGGAGAAGGAATCGTATGTAAAATCGTTTCGATTATTGTATCAGGTGCAATTTCATCTGCTTCAGCTTCGTACGACAGTATTAATCGGTGTCTTAAGATAGCGGGAGCTACTGCTTTTACATCGTCAGGCGTTACAAAATGACGCCGTTGTAAAAATGCGTGAGCTTTTGAAGCATGAAATAAAGCAAGTGATGCGCGTGGAGATACTCCATAAGTGATGTAGGGTTTTATTTCGGTGAGTTTTGATTTTTCGGGCTGACGTGTTGCAAATACAAGAGATATAATGTAATCCACGATTTTTTCATCAACGTACAGCTGATCAACAAGCTTTTGAGCCTCAAAAATATCTTCTTTTGTAAGAACTTGTTGTAATGTTGATGTATCTAAATTGCGTTTTAAAATTTCTTTCTCATGTTCGCGTTCAGGATATTGCACGAGAAGTTTAAACATAAATCGATCAACTTGTGCTTCAGGAAGACGATATGTACCCTCTTGCTCAACAGGATTTTGTGTTGCAAAGACTAAAAAAGGTTTATCAAGTAGAAATGTTTGTGATCCTATGGTTACCTGTTGTTCTTGCATTGCTTCTAAAAGAGCAGCCTGTACTTTTGCAGGGGCGCGATTTATTTCATCTGCAAGAATGAGATTTGCAAAGATAGGTCCCTTTTTGGTTTCAAATTCATGTGATTTAGGGTTATAAATTAATGTCCCAATTAAATCGGCAGGCAAAAGATCAGGCGTAAACTGAATTCTATTGAATCCCAATCCCAATGATCGCGCCGCAGCTTTAATTAAGGTTGTTTTAGCAACACCCGGAACTCCTTCAAGAAGAATATGCCCGTTGCATAAAATTGCCATTACGATAAACTCTACAATACTCTGTTGCCCAACAATTACTTTTGCAATTTCGAGATTCAGAGCACGAAAGCGAATACTTTCTTCTTTGATTTTATCAATACTATGAGCAGTTAGCGTGATATCGCTCATAACGTTTCCTTTTACCGTTTTTATGAAAAAAAATTATCGTAAGTTTAGCAAGCTTAATCGCGTGTGACAATACGTTGATTCGCAATAAGGAATAACAATTATGATTCTTTCAGGAAAAGAGATCAGTCACCGTATAGGAACTGATATTATTATTGAACCATTTAACGAAGAACAAGTGGGCCCGAACAGTTACAATTTAAAACTGCATCGGGAGCTGCTTATGTATACTGAGCCTGTTCTTGACATGAAAAAAAGAAATAATGTCACTTCGTTAATCATACCGCAGGACGGATTACTTCTTGAGCCAGGAAAACTATATCTTGGTCGTACACTTGAATATACGAGAACCGATCGATTGGTGCCAATGATTGAAGGCAGATCTTCAGTTGGGCGTCTTGGGCTCTTTATTCATATTACTGCAGGATTTGGCGATGTGGGTTTTAGTGGATACTGGACGTTGGAAATTTCGTGTATCCAGCCTGTGCGGATTTATCCTGGTGTTGAGATTTGTCAAATTTTTTACCACACTATCCTCGGTGATTTTGAGCGATATAGAAGTGATAAATACCAAAATAACCGTGGTATTCAACCAAGTATGCTATATAAAGAGTTTCAAAACAGTTCTGAATAAACACTGATCACGCCTAAGAGCAATAAGGATGAGCTATGATCGATATTCTCGGACTCTATGCATTATGGGGCACCTCTCTTCCTATGAGTAAGCATTTATTGAGTTTCGTTTCGCCATCTCTTCTTACGGCGGTTCGGATGCTTGTGAGTGGTGTGGTACTATTTTTTATCAATTATGTTCGCGATCGATTATCAATTGTATGGGATAGGCGCTTTTTTTTATATAATGGGCAAATGGTCATTGCTATTTTTTTGAAATATTTCTTGAGAAATTGGAGCCTTGATTATATGCCTGCGAGCAAAATGTCTTTTATGCTTAATATTGCGCCATTTATAGTAGCACTTGGAGCATATTTTGTATTTAATGACCGGCTTACAAAGAGGCAATGGATTGGCCTTGTGATTGGTTTTATTGGAATGATCCCATTGCTTGTTACGTCGTTTCCAGCCGAAGCGCAATTAGGAGAATTTTTATATATTTCATGGCCTGAGATAGCTATTTTTGCTGCGGTGTGCGCTGATACCTATAGCATGATTATTGCACGAATTGTAATTCGTGAGCATAAGCAATCTGTTGTGCTTTCGAATGGCATTCGTACTTTTGGAGCGGGAATTGTTGCTCTTATTGGGATGGTTCTTTCAGGAGCTTCTTGGCATATTTCAGATTCGTTTTCTTTTTTTGGATGGCTTTCTATATTAATTGTGGTGAGCAATATTGTATGCCAAAATTATCGGCTTTATCTGTTGAAATTTTATAGTGTTACATTTTTGTCGTTTACCGATTTTATCAGTCCACTTTTTACAGCATTTTATAGCTGGCTTTTCTTAGGGGAGTTGTTTTATTGGCACTATGCAGCTTCAGCCGCAATTGTTTTTGTGGGTCTTACGCTATTTTATCAAGATGAATTACAGCAATCTGGCATTATCCAACAATAGCTTTGTATCCTATATCATTTCTGTAGTGAATCCCTGGCCAATATATATTTTTAACAAGAGCATATACCTTGCTTCGTGCTTCTTGTAATGTTGTGCCAATTGCGCTTGCGGACAGCACGTAAAAACCGTTTGTTGTGACCTTATCTGCGCGCATGTTTGTTTCGTTATGAAATAATATAACATCAGAATCGGTTTTCAAGTCTATACCAATGATACTTTTTTCAGCTGTGCGCTCTTCATTAAGTAGTGTGACAGTAAGGACAGGACGCGGATCGATGGACAGTGGAATTTCTGAAAGTTGGTGATTGCAGATTGTGTGACATATTGTATAAAAATCGGTCTGTAATTTGAGAGCCATTGCTTGAGCATTATAAGAACTTAATGTTGGCAACACTTCTGAAAGATGAATATCGTTTTTTCCCGATTTTGTAAAAATAAAGGTTATAAATCCGCTATAAAGAGCATTTTTTTCAGCAAGAAGCTGAATGATTGGCTTTACAAACTCAGTTTCTAATTTTGAAGATACTGTATCGTTTATTGACGGAGCTGGGCAAATTGCCCCCATTCCCCGGGTATACGTCCCCTTATCGCATTCATACTTGTGATATTCTACCTGGCTTGTCACAAGATGTGCATACGTTGCGCCATCAATAAAGAAGCTTTGATGAATTAGCTCTCCTTCAGAAAGCTCTGAAATAATAAGCTGTTGTGCTTCTTTAAACTCTGAAGAAAGAGCAGCCTGGGCCTCTTGAGCATTCATGCTTATGTGGGGATAATTATTATTATTGCTTGCAATAGATAGAGGGCAATTTTTTCGCATCACATGAATAGAGGCAAGCTCTTTTTCATCGAAAATAAGAAAGGGATCGGTTTTTATAGTACGATTTTTTAGCTCTTGTTTGAATGTAATATGTTTGAGAATATTACGTGTTTGAGTTGTTGGGCCGAGGCATCGTATTCCCTTTTGCTTGCATAACGATAATACCGAAGGAGCATACGCCATATCAGGGCCAGCTATGATCATATCGATGCCATTTTTTTGAGCATACGCTATAAGAGCGATTGAATGTACGGGATTTATTGCAATATTTTTAATTCGATCATTGTGCGCTGTACCTGGATTGCCTGGAGCTGCGCACACGATTTCAAGATAGGGAGATTGGGCCAATTTGAATGAAAGAGCCTGTTCAATTGCATCGTCTCCCATGACAAGAATGCGATCGCGAGATGATTTAAGAGAAGTTCCTGACTGAACTGCGATTTTTTCTTTGCCCTTTTTAATGACAGAGCCAATTGTTGAGGCATAATAGCCATGAGAAGATATTTCTTCGATGATAGCCTGAACGTGCCGCGGAGATACAATGAGTATTATGCCTGTTCCGCAATTGAATTGGTTAAGAAGCGTAATGTCGTCTATCTTTTTTATCTCTTTAATCCATCGAAATACTGATGGAATGTGCCAATTTTCAAAAGAGATCATGGCGCTGTACTGCTCTGGTAATAGCTCTGCAAGAGATTCGGCAAGACTTTTTCTACAAATATGTGTGGCGGCTTTGATGTGTTGATTTTTTAATAACGATGAAAGCGAGTGGTGATACTGAGGAGTTTGCTCAAGAAGTGCATCCTGAAAATTTGATCGATGAGTAACAAACGGACATGGTCCTGTTGTGTCAATATGCATTTCTTTGATAATGCTATTCATGATTCCAAATCCGAGCGTGTGTAGCCCAATAGCTGCAACTCCAATTATCTGATCTCCTGGATTAATAGCTACTTCAGATGGCCCTGCCTCTTTGATGCCCAGAGCGTGCATTTCAGCGATGCATTCAATTAAATTGCAGCCATCTTTTTTATTATGAAGAGCGCAATTTGAAGCGATTTCAATACATTCTGCTTTTTGGACTGCAAGATCATTTCGACAGATAGTTTCAAGCTCTTGCATAACAGATGCACGCTTTCCGATTTCAGCTGAAAAACGATCCTTTTCATAAGCGCTTTGCACAGAACTTATGATGGTTGGGTCCGAAAGCGATCGTTTTATGGTTCCTGATAAGGCTAAAAGATTGTGAGAAAAAATTGTCACAAAGAGATAATAGACGAAGGGGTGCTTCATGAAATTCCTTTTTATTATCTAAACTACAATAAATAGTAGTAAAAAGAGTAAGAATTGCAATGTTTAGAATTTGTCTTTGAAATGAGCAACTTCTGTTTTGATCGGCCCTTCTGGGAGTCCTCGAATAAATTGATAAATGTATTCATTATCTGAGTCCCAAATATTTTTTGCTTCACCAAAATATTGAATACGCCCATCATATAAAAGAGCTACATAGTCTGCATATTTGAATATTTCCACATCATGTGAAATAACAACGGATGTGATGTTCATTTCCCTTTGCATGGAAAACATGAGCTCGTGAATAACTCGCGCAGTAATGGGGTCAAGCCCTGTTGTTGGTTCATCATAGAGGACTACCTCAGGTCCCGCTACAAGCGTACGAGCAAGTCCAACTCGTTTTCTCATACCACCCGAAAGCTCTGAAGGATATTTATACATGGTATCTTCTGTGAGCAGTACTTGTGCTAGTTTTTCTTTTACAATAGGAATAATATCTTTTGGTTTTTTACCAGACTCTAAAAGTGTAATGCCCACATTTTCAAAAACATTGAGCGAATCAAGTAGTGCAGCAAATTGAAAAACGTATCCTACTTTTTGGTAGTAATTGCGCAATTCAGTATCATTGAGTTTTGTGATGTCTGTGTCACCAAAATATATCTCGCCCGAAGTTGGTTTGATAAGCCCGATAATTTGCTTGAGAAGAACCGATTTTCCCTCTCCAGATCGACCAATAATAACGGTCATTTTGTGGGCTGGAATTTCAAGATTTACGCCACGCGTAATCCAATGATTATCAAACTCTTTTGTTACATTTTTTATTCGAATAAGAGGTTGCATACGTTCCTTTTAGAGCTGTTCAAGCATTTTAGTAAGGAAGTAATTGAGGATTAGTATCATGATTGAGCTGAGTACTACGCTTTGTGTCGTTGCTAATCCAACGCCTCGAGCTCCTCCATGGGTATGGTATCCTTTGTATGTTCCTACCCATGTTAGCACAAGTCCAAAAATACAGGATTTTATTAATCCGCCAGTGATATCTGAAAGCTCAACATATGTTCTTATACTGCTTACATAGTCTTCGGGACTAAGCTCAAGAACATGTACGCAGATCACATAGCCTCCTATGATGCCGCAAATCATAGAAAATACAGTAAGACACGGCACTATTGCTATGCCAGCTAATATGCGAGGAACTATAAGGTATTGAAATGTATTGACTCGTAATGTGATGAGTGCGTCAATTTGTTCAGTTATGCACATAGTGCCAATTTCGGCAGCTATTGCAGAGCATGCTCGTCCAGTTACCATCAATCCTGTGAGTACAGGGCCAAGTTCGCGAACCATCCCAAGAGCAACAACTGCACCAATAAACTGTTCGCCGCCTACGCGCTGAAATCCGATGTAACTTTGAAGCGCAAACACCATCCCAGTAAACGTACCCGTGAGCATTACAATGAGGGATGAATCAACGCCTATTCGATTTGATTGAAAAAAAAATTTGTAAATATGCGGACGTGTGGTAAAGGTGGTTTTAACGATCTGAAAAAAAAAGAGAGCAAAGCTACCAATCTGACGACACAGATCAAGCGTCAAAAATCCTATTCGATTTACGAATCGTTCGAGTAGCTCTACTCCCATATTTCACCTGTTTATGAGTTAGCTTCTGGCTTTGAACCTACCGGCATAGTCACTTGGCGCTTCAAATCTGGAGATGGTGTCGTATCAATAAGTGGCTTTGGTGCAGCAGATTGAGCGGTAGCATATTTAAATTGTGTACGTTCCGAAACTTTCATGATTGATAATGCTAACGAACCAACCAGAAAAATACCAACCATTACCCATGTAATTTTTTGAAAAATATCTTGACCTCCAGATCCACCAAAAAGCATTTGTGTTCCGCCGCCAAGGCCGCCAAGGCCCATGCTGCTTTTGCCTTTTTGAATCAAAATAATAAGAACTAAAAAGAGGCACATAATAATATAGAGAGTTAATAAGAGGCCGTATAACATAACATAATCTCCGTCTAATGGGGTGATGCTAATTGATGCTCTATTTTCCCAATGATACTATTTTTTCAAAATTTTGAAAGTCAAGGCTTGCGCCTCCAATCAAAAATCCAGAAAGATGAGAAATACGAGAAAGTGCAGCGATTGTTGATTCAGAAACGCTTCCTCCATAAATAAGCCTCCATGCGCCTTTATGAGTTTTGGAAATAAGAGCATGAATTTTATTAAAAATATCTTGTAAATAGGATAGCTCTGGTACGGTACCAGTTCCGATAGCCCATACGGGTTCATACGCAATAATAATAGGCTTGGTCGTATTCTTTAATATCCCAAGCACGGGCTCAAGCTGGGCTTCAATAATGTGCATGGTTCGTTGCGCCTCACGCGCTTCTTGTGTTTCTCCGATGCAGATAATGGGCTCTATATTTTGGCTACACAGATTGTATGCCGCGTGAGCTACGTCCATGTCGCTAGCATGCAAGTAACGGCGAACTTCGCTATGCCCTACAATACAATATGAGCATCCGGCTTCTTTAAGCGACCGTGCAGACACTTGTCCCGTATAGGCGCCCTCTTCATGGGGGCTGCAATTCTGTGCTCCAAGTTGAATTGGGCTATCTGCAAGCAACTCATTGAGAGAAAAGAGGGCCGGATATGAAGGGCAAAGCACGATCGTATTATTGTGAGAGCAGAGCTTGTATAAGGAATTCTTGTGTCCTTTATAAAAATCAAGACTTTCAGAAAACGATTTATTAAGCTTCCAATTTGCAATAAATATCACGATTCACTCCGATAATTATGAGCCCTATCATACAGCGCGACTGCAGCTTTTACCATAACTATTTTGAGAGAAAATGGAACCCTTTTTTTATTCATCCACCGCACTATTTTACGGGTACGAGAAATGGTACTAGCAGCGGAGTGCTGAGAAGAATCATCATGCATAGCAAAGCACCCAAAACATACAATAAGCCCTATGGATAGACGCAATGACATTATAGTCGCTTTGCTGTAATTATTATGAAACGAAAATAGTTATTGAGGAGCCTGCTGCATATATTCACTGCACATAAGCTCACAATCAAACTTGCGCAGATCAATATCACAGCAATATTTTAGAGATCTTGCTACAAGAATGTAGGTTAGTGGGACTCCAATACTAAAAAATCCAGCAAGTTTAGCTTCATTAGGCAGATTTCTTAATTTTTGTTTTAAGCTGCTTATGTTGCGCTTCAACGCACGTGAACTAATAATATGGTATCGAGGTTCTTCTTGCATGTCGCTTCCTCCGCCTCGACGTGGAGGAAGAGTTCTTTGTGGCGTTGTATTATCATCAGAATCAGATTCATCTGATTCTGAGAACGAATATGGCTTTATTATTTCTTCAAAAGTCACTTCTTTGCCAATGGATGAACGTGCTTTAGTTCTTTTTTCGAAGAAATTGGATTTCTCTTTCCTGCCAGCTTCAAGATGCAAGGTAGAGCATGCAATAAACAATATGCCGAACAGTATCCCTTTTTTCATAATGAGAGCCCTTTTTTAAGATAATGTTTTAAAATGATGGGCAGAATAGCATATAATTTTGGAATAGTCTTTCAATAATTGCATCCGTTTCCTAAGCAGCTACTTCGCATGATGGGGCCATACGATATAAGAAATTGTGTAGAGCCATATAGAAATGCTGGCCCAAGTATGAGTCCCAATGTAACAACACTTTTTCGAGGAGAATAGTTAAAAATTTTGCGTGCTTGTTCTACGGCTATATTACGCATTACTATTTCATCATTATTATTATCAGATCCCATTCCAAATATTGAGGCGGTTGAAAGAATCAGAAATAGCAGAGCTATGTGTTTGTTCATTTTTCTACTCATAATTAATTGCTTTGGGCAGGAGAAACCTACTATAAATTATTTGCGAACTATTTAAAAAAAGGCTTTGCTGTTTTTGCTAATCTGCGCAGGGCATATTTTTTTGAGGAATATTTTTCACTCTCGCCTGTAGCGCATTGAGTTTTGTGAAGATGTTTTTTGAAAAATTCGATATTGCTTTCTTTATTAAAAAGAATCTCTTGAAGCTCATTTCGAGTTAGTTCGATCAAATCTTCTTCAAAGTGTGCAACAGTAATAGTGTCGATAAGATTTTTTATGCGTTTATGATCATTTTGAGCTTCGCTTATATTCATATTGACACTTGCGCGAAGCGAGAATTTTGGTACTGGCGCATCTGGTCCTGCGGCTTGAGTGATACTGGCAATTGAGATGAACATGATAAAGCGATAGAGCATGGGATTTCTCCATTAAAAATTGTGAGCAAAAAGCGCCTTGCATAGAGCAAAGCGCTTTGTTTTTTAGGTTCTATTTTCAATAGTAGTTATGCTACAGTTTCTTTACTATTTTGCAAGAAAGGAAGAGTGTTTTCTACAAAATTTTTTTCATCTTCTTGAAAATTTTCATGCGTACATTCAGCATAGAGCAGGTGAAGCCTTCCATTGTGATCGAGTTGCTTTAATCCCAATTTGTCTTGTTTGTAAATATCAGACTCGAGTAGTAGTTCAAGTTCCTCTTTTGATCCTTTTTTATAAAATCCAAAATGGCAGCTAATTTTCGGTTCGATTATGGTTTCATTTTCAGACATTACTAAAACCATATTTTTAAGGCTCGAGAGATTTTTCTTAAAAAGAGCCTCGTTTTCATGTGCAATTTCATTATTGAGATATGGCAGGAAGACCGCTTTTTTCAGATAAAGATCTTGATGAAGAGTATCGTGCCAATAGCCGGCAAATCCTACTGTTTTTTGAATGGCTTTAGAATACAAAATTTTGTGAGCAAATCCTTCCATATAATCAAGCCAGATGAAGCGTTCATCGAATGTTCCTGGAAAACCAAATACACCTTGATGAGGTGTTCCCCACGTTATGAAAGTTTGCACCTGAGGATTATTGTATTTTTGAATGTAATGACGAGCCACTAAACCGCCTTGCGAGTGAGCAATGAGATTAAATCCGCCCTTGAGATTTGGATCGGATTGAATTACTTCACGAAGATGTTCTGCCTGGTAATAAAGATTTACAAGTGACGTGGCTTCGCCAAAACCGATCTGTACGTTTTTAATATACACATGTTCGCCAAGATATTTTTTGATGTAATGCTCTGTTGGTGCCATGCCATATCGATCGGATAATATTCCATGTACGAGTACAATAGGAAGAATATCTTTTTTTGCTTCCTTTGCAAAAATGGAAATTGATAAAAGTGCCATTGTAAGCACTCTGAAGCGAAAAGGATACATAAATGCCTCCCGAAAGAAAAAAGGGGTTTAATTTCGGGGGACAAGCATAGGGATGCTGTGTATTAAAAAACAAGCTTTTGCTAAAGCACAGAGATTTATGTATGTATGCGCGACTAACTTTGTATGGTAATTGCTCCCTTTTCAATTTTTACCGTAAGCTCTTTTTTATCGGGGTGCTTCAATAAGTATTGAGAGATGGGCACTGAAATATGCTGCTGAATAGCTCTTTTGAGAGGTCGAGCGCCAAATTCAGGAGAATAGCCGAGCTCTGCAATCTTTTTAATGGCATCTTTTGAAATGGTTAGCGCTATACCGTTTTCACCCAAGCGACTCTCAAGTTTTTTTAATTGAATTTCGGCAATTTCCATGACGTCTTTTTCAGAGAGTTTTCTAAAGAAGCAGATTGCATCAATTCGATTTAAAAATTCTGGCCGAAACGTGCGATGAAGGATGGCGTCCACTTCAGTTTTAACCTTTTGATCCATCTCTTTTGCTTTCAAAATGATATCAGAGCCGAGATTGGAGGTCATGATAATAATAGCATTTCTAAATGATACGGTACGTCCTTGCCCGTCAGTAAGCTGACCTTCATCGAGAATTTGTAGGAAGATATTAAAAACATCGGGATGGGCTTTTTCAATTTCATCAAAAAGAATTACTGAATAAGGATGGCGCCGAACTTTTTCTGTAAGCTGGCCCCCTTCTTCATACCCAACATAGCCAGGAGGGGCACCAATGAGTCGAGCAACCGCATGTTTTTCCATGTACTCAGACATGTCGATTCTGATTAACCTATTTTCATCATTGAATAAAAATTCAGCAATTGTTTTTGCGACTTCCGTTTTACCAACGCCCGTTGGTCCAAGAAAGAGAAATGAACCGATTGGTTTATGGGGCTCAGAAAGACCTGTGCGATGAAGCTGAATTGCATGGACCACCTCTTTAATTGCTTCATCCTGTCCTACAACTCGTTTTTGAAGGACTTTATCCATTTCAAGCAGTTTTTCTTTTTCGCTCGTTTCCAATTTTTCTACAGGAATACCTGTCCAGCGTGATACTATTTTTGCAATATCATGCTCATCGACTTCTTGTTTGATGAGCTCTGGCTTGAGTTTTGCAAGCTTTTTTTGAGATTTTTCAAGCTCAGCTTCTAAATTTTTGATTTTTCCATATTTGAGTTCAGACGCTTTTGCATAATCGCCATCCCGTTCAGCTTGCTGGTACTTTGCATTTGCTTGATCAATCTGTTCTTTAATTTTTTTGAGCTGCTCGAGCGGCTCTTTTTCAGCTTTCCATTTTGCAAGAAGCTCTCGTTGTTTTTCTTTCAAATCAGCAAGCTCTTTTTGCAGCTCATCAAGACGGTTTTTTGATTTTTCATCACTTTCCTTTGAGAGCGCAACTTTTTCAATTTCAAGCTGTCGTAAATGCCGATCAAGGCGATCAAGTGCTTCTGGCTGCGAGTCGATGGCCATTTTGACCATGGCTGCCGCTTCATCCACCAAATCGATAGCCTTATCAGGTAAAAAGCGATCGGCGATATTTTTTTCTGAAAGGAGCACTGCATCAATGAGTGCTTGATCTTTAATGCGAATGCCATGATGCATTTCAAGACGCTCTTTAAGCCCTCGTAAAATTGAGATTGCATCCTCCGGCGTTGGCTCAGGAACATATACTTTTTGAAATCTACGCTCGAGGGCAGCATCCTTTTCAATGTATTTTTTATATTCTTGTAGCGTGGTTGCGCCGATGCAATGGAGTTGGCCGCGTGCAAGCGCTGGCTTTAAAAGATTTGATGCGTCCATACCTCCCTGGCCAGTTTGTCCTGCTCCAATAAGCATATGAAGTTCATCAATAAAAAGAATAATATTACCATCGCTTTGTTCGATCTCTTTCATAACGGATTTTAAGCGATCTTCAAACTCGCCTTGATATTTTGCTCCTGCAATTAATAATCCCAAATCAAGTGCAAAAATCTGCATGCCGTGCAAGCTTTCTGGGACATCGTTATCAATAATGCGTTGAGCAATGCCTTCGACGATAGCCGTTTTACCAACACCAGGCTCGCCAATAAGAACAGGATTATTTTTTGTTCGTCGTGATAAAATCTGCATAACGCGCCGTATTTCTTCATGACGACCAATGACAGGATCAAGAATTCCTTTTTTTGCTTGAGCGGTTACATTGGTGCAATATTTTTCAAGTGCCTGGTATTTTCCCTCAGCAGATTTGGTATCAACGGTTCTGCCCTTTCGAAGATGCTTCATATACGAAAGAATCGCATTTTTAGTAAAGCCCGTTTGATTAAGTATGGTGCGCAACTGCTCTGGCAAATAGGGAGTTTCTGATAGTGCAAGCATAATATGCTCAAGGCTTATATAGTGGTCGCCAAGCGCAGTTGCCTCTTTTTGTGCCTCTTGTAAAAATGATTGCATCTGCTGATCAATGCTAAGCTGAGCACCTTTTGTTTGGGGCAAATAATCGAGTTCATCATTGATAAGAGTGTTGAGCTGGTCAGCAGGAATGTTGAGGGCATACAGTAAAGAACTACAAAATTCATTTCGTAATGCAGCAGCGCACAAATGAAGAGGTGTGAGAATGGGATTGCGTAAATTTTGAGCGATTGCAGCTGCTTGATTAATTAATTCTTGCGTTGCATGGGTTAGTGATTCCATGATTCCTTGAGCCATTGCTTTTCCTTTCAAGAAACGGTATGAATTTATACTAATCTAAAAATAGAAAAATGGTAACGCAAGGATTATAATCCCTACAATATACGGAAAAGGTATGTTAAAAAATCTGATATACATTGTTACATTAACTTCAGGCATTCTTATAGCAATGGAGGAGATTTCAGAACCTGAATCAAAACGGTATGCACATTACGGTATTGTGGAGATGCTTAATCTAGCAAAAAGGCCTGTGTATAAAAGTGATAATAAAAATTCATATACATTGGGCCAAGAAGTTGGATGGTTTGCATATACCGATACAAAAGATTCAGCATCGGGAATCATGAATCTTGACAATCAAAGCGACTATGATGGTTATGATAATATTAAATTTAAAGTTATAGAGAGAGATTTAAGATGTCTGGTGGAATTTTTTCTATACTCCAAGAAATCAAAAAAAGATGTCAGATTTTATGTCGATGTGAGCATGATTACAGAAGCGGTTGTTTTTTTTGGACGTCGAGGAGTAACAGAACATTGCTGGAACATTATTGATAATGTATATAACTCTTATAAAGAAAATAGATTGCCCTGTTTAATATCGAGACCTAACAAAAATATTTTGCAGCGTGAGCTTCCTCCACGGATTTATGAAGCAATCTTGCTTCATACGAGAGATTTTTCTTTGAAAGAGGCCGTACAAGAAAGCAGTAAATGAATACGGCAATTATATGGCGGCTTTATTGCGTTTTAAGCGATGATACGTAATTGCAAAATGATGAGCATAATCGCGCAGAGCAATGAGGGTTTTTCCTACATCGGTTTTGATATCAAGCTTGACTCCGTCTTTAAGATGCGACGCAAACAATGTCTCTTCTCGTTTTGCAAGGCTTACAATCGGAGCTTCAGGAAAAAGATGCCGAACTGCATTAAGTTGCCCTTTGCCTCCATCAATAAGAATAAGATCGGGCATATCGTGCGCATCTCGATATCGTCGAGCAACAATCTCTTGAAGAGCCGCATAATCATTTTGCTGTTCTAATGATTGGATACTAAATCGACGAAATTTATTTTTATCGGGTTTTCCATCAGTGAACCTGACGCATGAACCTACAATTGATTGGCTTTGAAAGTGGGAAATATCAAAACAATCAATGACTCTGACTGGATGAGAGAGATTCAAGAGCTTTTGGAGCGATTTACTAACCTGCTCATGCATATTTTGGATTTCAACGGTAGGGGTAGTTGCAAAGAAAATATCGGCTGCGAATTTTTCGGGAGAATATTTAGTACGGATCGTCTCAAATATCATGCCAACATTTTCAAGGTAGTATGCTAATCGTTTCGATTTTTCAAACTCTAAATTACGATTATGATCAGCAATTTTATCCTTGATCATTGCTATAAACGCTTTGTCTTGTTTTGCAAGCGCCTGTTTTGCAAGTTCAAGGTTAAATGCATACTCATGGCGATCGAAATCAGATTTACATGTTCCTGGGCAATTTCCTATGTGATAATCAAGGCACCCATTTTCAATTTTCTTGTTACACGCATTAAGACGAAATGTATTTTTTAAAAACTGATAGACGCTTCGAGCCTGAGCTTTGTGAAGAAATGGCCCAAAGTAGGTTCCCTTGCGTTTTTTGCTTCGAACGATTTGCATTGAAGGAAGCTCTATTCGTGGCGTACTAAAAAATATGTATACGAATGGTTGGCCTGTTTTAAAGATGGTATTCAATCGGGGTTGATACTTTTGGATGAGCTCGGCCTCAAGGAGCATTGCCTCCGTCTCACTATGTGTAACAATATAGTCAAGATCAGCATACTCTGATTGTATCTCTTGCACCTTCCAATGTACTATGCCATTGTTTTGAAAATAAGATTGTACGCGAGAACGCAAAGACTTCGCTTTACCGATGTATATAACGGTCCCATTTGCATCTTTAAAAAGATACACTCCTGGAAGTAGCGGTATGTTCTCGTACGTTATTTTCTTCATAAAAACTTATTTAAATAGTTTATTACAAAAAGGAGCACTTTTCCCCTTACGATAAAAGAATGGATTATGGGCGTCTGAGCTGTTCTGTACCATTATGGGCCTTCTATATCAGTATACCTATAAAAGGGCTTTTTGAGAATGGCCATTAGGCGAGCGGATTATAGCTAAAAGTTACCTTCAGAAGGCATTAATGGAGTATTAGAGTAATAAGTAAGGGGAAAGTTAGGTTGACTTATAAATATGCTCTGGGGGTGAGTTATGGGAGTTTTTTGGGCTGACCTTTCTAATCGAATGATTCTGGTTTCGATGAATAACAATAAATGCTTTTAGATACGTTGATTATATGATGAAATATAAAAAAAATGTATTTTTCGTTTTGATCTATGTAATGATGGTTTTTATTTAAAAGGAGCATGTATGTATAAAAAAATGTGTCTAATGGTTGTGTTTGCTGCAACACACGTTTTTGGTAATAGTGATACTGTATGGAAAAATATTAGAAGAGCTAATAGAAGAGTAGACAGCAAAATAATTCGAGATGTAGCAACTGGTGAGGAGGCCCAGCAAGCGTTAGCAGCTCAACCTACAAATGGTGATGCGGAACGCTACGCAGATAAGCGTGGAAGCTATGGAAAAGGTTTAAAACAAACCCAGCCTACTTTTATCGATGCATCGACCTTTGATCAAACAGGTTTTGTAGATCTTACAGCATATAATCAGTTGGTATTAGCGACACTGACGGGAAATCCTGCCGACTTTAATGCTATTACGATGGGCACAAGCCCTGTTCAGCAGCGATTGCATTCTCCTCAAGCAGGTCTTGATTTTAATATTTTTGGTCCTGATAGTTTTATACATTCTATGATTGCGCCGCCGGCCCTTGCATCGGCTGAAAAAGCAGGCGAAATGGTAGAATTGTACTGGATGGCTCTCTTGCGTGATGTTAGTTTTACTGATTATGATACAGATGCAACAGCGAGTATGGCAATTGCAGATTTGAATAATTTGTCCGATTTTAAGGGACCTAAAGTTAATGGAGCTGTAACTGCACAAACATTATTTAGAGAAGATCTTCCTGGGACATTAATAGGTCCATATGTTTCACAACTGTTTTTTAAGAGTGTTCCCTTTTCGGATACATTATTTACTCAAAAATATACGGTCCCTCAGGCTATACCAGCTAATGATTTTATGACGACATTTACGGAATGGTTCCCTATTCAGGAAGGGTATAACCCGCTACGAAGTATTGCTTTTGATAGCACAGGCCGATACATGCGAAATGGAAGAGATTTAGGGAATTATGTTCACAAAGATCCACCGCAACTTCCATACCTTTATGCTATGCTTATTTTATTGAGCTTTGGAGAAGAAGCGCTTGATCAAAATAATCCATATATAGGAAATCCAACACAGGTTCAGTTTGCAGAGTTTTTCAAGCCGCAGTTTGCAGGATTATTGACGTATGCTGCTGACGTTGCGATTCGAGCAGCCTGGTATCAAAAGTGGATTGTGAATCGTACAATTCGTCCAGAATATTATGCCTTTTTAGTTAATCAGCAGATAACAGGACAATTTGATTCTGGCTTATATAGCGATGTAATTAATTCACAGGCTGTATCATCGATTTTTGCGTATAATGAAACGCTCAATGGGGTTGGGGATGGAACTTACTTGCTTCCGATAGCATTTCCAGAAGGGTGCCCTCTTCATCCAACATATCCAGCAGGCCATGCAACCGTTGCTGGAGCGTGTGCAACGATGCTAAAGGCATTTTTCAATGAAGATTACATTTTTCCAAGTCCTGTAGTTCCTGATGCTGCTGGAACAGCGTTAGTTCCTATTGCAGATTCGCTCACTCTTGGTGGTGAAATTAATAAATTGGGTGCCAATATAGCTGTCGGAAGAAATATGGCTGGAGTGCACTATAGATCCGATGCAACCCAATCTATGCGCCTTGGTGAAAATGTTGCGATAGCAATTTTGGGCGAATGGGCTTACACAATGAATATTCCATTTAAAGGATTTAGTTTAACTAAATTTGATGGAACAAAAATTCTTGTTGGAGCAAAAAAGACAGTTAACCTTCTTAAATAAAAAGACACGAACATAAAGTAACGGTATATTGTATTGATATATATTCACAGAGCGCCATCGAATATAAGTACATGGCGCTCTGCTTTTTGCATACGGTTTTTTCTGTAAAAATAATTGTAGAGAAGGTGGTACATGAAGTTATATGTTGCGCTAAGTGCATTGGTATTTTTAAGTGCTTGTTCTGTGAATAAAAATAACAAGCAAAGCATTTTTGAGGCCATTTATTATGGCAATAAAGATCGAGTAGTTGAGTTGATTAACAATGGAATGGATGCAAATAGTACCGATAGCAAAGGAGCTTCTCTTTTAATGATAGCCGCTTTTCATGGGAAAAAAGATATTATTCAATGGTTGCTTACAAATGGGGTTACGGTTGATCAAGAAGATGATTATGAAAAAACAGCTCTTATATATGCTGCCGATCAAGGATATGAAGACATTGTAGCATTATTATTAGAGCATGGGGCGGATATTAACAAAGTCGATGAACTATCGCAATGGAAACCGCTCGATTATGCGGCAGCTCGAGATCGCGAAGAAGTTGTAAAAGCTATGTTGCTTTTGAAAGAAAAAGAGCTGTCTCTAGAAGATAGAAAACAGGCTGCACACAAGTCTAAAAATGCACGAATTAAAGCGCTGTTGCTGAGTAAAAAGTCTCTAGAATAAGTAGGGGTATACACAATTTAATTGTATTGTGCGGAGAAAACCGTGGTCTTCTAAAACTGAGGCTTTTAATTCCTACTGAGAAATGTGTGTTTCTTGCTCTATTTGAAATAATGTCATGAAAAATTCGTCCCAATAACGAGATTCACATTCTTCAAATAGCTCTCTTTCTCTTTTTATATCTTGTTCTGATATCTTTGCGATAATCGAGCATTCTTTTTGTATGGTGTTATTTCCATAGTATGCGGCAAGAGGCGATTTTTTGTCAGTAAGAGCAACTCTTAGCCATCTGGTTTTTTTGCACCTCTTTTTTGTAGCAAGGATGGGCGCAGCAGCAAGTACGCATAAAGAAAGAGTTAGCAATGTAGTGCTAAATTTCATGAATTCTCTTTTGATGTTAGCAATTTTATATTTTAAAAAAATCAAAACGTATGCAATATGCGTTATAATCTAGACTATTTTTGGATTATTGCGAAGTTCTTTGATTAATTCGAGCATATCGTCTGGCATTTCTTTTTCAAAAGTATACTCTTTGCCTTCAAACATAAATGAAAGGCTGTGTGCATGCAAAGCTTGGCGCTTGAAATTTTTCAGCTTTGAGCCATAGACGGGATCTCCGACTAATGGATGGCCAATAGCCGCAAAATGAACGCGAATTTGATGAGTTCGCCCTGTCACAGGCTTTACCTCAACGAGCGCTGCATCGTTGAAATATTCGATGACTTTATAGTGAGTAACGGCATTACGCATTTTTTGAAAATTCATAGGTACTTTTTTGGTTGTCATTTTGGTGCGTGCTATCTGATCTCTTCCGATTGCTAAATTGATAGTGCCCGATTTATCGGGGTGCCCTTGTACAATTGCGTAATATGTTTTATTAATGGACCGTTCCCGAAAAAGATTGCCAAAGACAGTGTGCGCATAGTTTGTGCGAGGAACGATTAAAATACCAGATGTATCCTTATCAAGCCGGTGAACAATGCCCGGTCTATCAACATACCCAACATCCTCAATCGTTGCATGATTTACTAAAAGCCAATCAACAAGTGTGGCTGCAGTGCTTTTCATAGACGGCGGATGCACGAGAAGCCCGGCCGGTTTATAGATAATCATAAAATGGGGATGCTCGAATAAAACTTCAATTGGAAGATCTCGTTCCCTGAGTGCCTTTTCTTGAATTTCGCGAGGGCCGGGGAAGGTAACAGTTATCAGATCCCCCTCCTTAAGCTTCGCTCCTGATTTGGTTGTGCTTTTTTTGTTGATAGAAATATGGCCATCATCAATAAGTCGACTAAAAAATGAGCGTGAATAGAGCGGAAATTGCTCTGTCAAAAAAGTATCAAGCCGTCTTCCATGGTAAGATGCATTTACTTGAAGCTCGAAACTGCTGTTGGGTTTAACAAGACCATTATTCTTCATCGGAGCTGACTCTATTTTTCTATTATTCACAAACCACATATGTTCCTCCATCTATTTGCAATAGTATCCTATCGCTTCTTAAAGTCAAATTGAAAGGTTTTAGTTGCGCCTTTGCAAAGAGGAGGATAGACTTACAAAGGAAAAGCTGAATCGAAAAAATAAGTCTCCACGGAGGTCCCCATGATCAGAGAGAGAATATTTGCCGAAATGCGAGAAAATCTTCAGGCTGTCATTGCGAGAGATTCAGCGGTGGGAGAGGCTTTATGGGAAGCTTTTGTAAGTCTTCATCCTGCCGATATAGCCGATTTTCTTGGGGACGTCTCTAAATTACACGCTCAGCAGCTTTTCTCACAGTTGCCAAAAAAGTTAAAAATAGCGGTGTTTGAAGATCTTTCGGATTTTATGCAGGTGCTTGTTCTTGAAGCGCTTGATGATCAGGATAAGATCGATGCATTCCGATCGTTGCCCGTTGATGAGCTTGCTGACTTGTTTGACCATATTTCGGATGATGATCTTAAAAAATACTTAAGTTTGCTTAATAAGGATGTGCGCGAGCGCGTTCTTTCGCTTATGCAATTTGAGCCTGATTCTGCCGGCGGTATTATGACCACGGACGTCGTTACATTATTGAGTGGCTTTACTGTTGAGCAGAGTATTAAGCTCTTGCAGCGAGTGCAGCCTAATCGTGATATTCATCAGCAGATTTTCATCATAAATAAAGAGCACAACCTTCTGGGGCATATTAATTTGGAAGATCTTGTTTTGCATAAGCCTCAAGATCCTGTGGATAGCTTTTTAAAACAAAATGAACTTGTGGTACGTGCCGATATCGATCAGGAGCAAGTAGCAAAAGAGATGATACACTATGGCTTGATCACGGTCCCCGTTGTCAGCGAAAGTAACACCTTTTTGGGCGTTATCTCAAGCGAAAAGCTCCTTGATGTGCTTGTCGAAGAGGCGACGGAGGACGTACAGCGTATGGCGTCGATGCCTCCATTAAAAGAGCCCTATTTTGAAATTCCGTTTTGGAGATTGCTGTATTTGCGAAGTTATGTGTTGGTTGCCCTTTTGATAGCCGAATCTTTTTCTGGAAATCTACTGCGTAATTATGAAGCGGTTATGAAGGGAGGGATTCTTCTTTCTTTTATTCCCATTTTGACAAGCGCAGGAGGAAATAGTGGAAGCCAAACTTCAGCAGTAGTAATTCAGGGTATGGCTTCAGGAGAGCTGACCTTTGCAAATGTGTTTCGCTTGCTTCGTCGAGAAATGTTTATATCGAGTTTTTTAGGACTAATTTTAGGCGGCTTATCGTTTGCGCGTGCCTACTTTGTAGGCGGGACTATGCTCGAATGCGTAGCAGTAAGCCTTTCGCTCGCACTTATCGTAGTGCTGTCATCGATGCTGGGAAATATAATACCCTTTATATTGCGTAAATTTAATATAGACCCTGCTTTTTCAGCGGGCCCCCTTTTGGCGACTTTGATGGACATATTGGGCATCTTGATTTATTGTCATGTATCATATTATATGCTTGCGCATATTGCAGCCGCTTGTGGGCAATAAGTAATTACATCTTGTTGGTTATTTTACTTGAAGGGTTGTAATGTTTAATATCCATTCGCAACAATTATGGTATATATCACAATGTGTTTGTTCAGCGATTATTGCATTGGCTGGTTATTTTGGATTATCTGTCGCGGTTCGAAAATCTACTGCACCATTAAAACATCGTATCTCAAGTTCAGTTTTAAGTTTGCTGCGTTTTTTTAGTTTTTATTCGCTCTATTTTTTATTGATAGCATCTCTGCTTTCTTGGCTTGGATTTAATATGACGGCACTGCTTGGTGCAGCTGGTGTGTTTGGCGTGGCGATTGGGTTTGCATCCCAAACGACCGTATCCAACATTATTAGCGGAATATTTTTGATGCTCGAGCAGTCATTAAATGTGGGAGATCTTATTGGCTGTGATGGAGTAAGGGGGAGAATCCAAGAAGTGGGACTTTTATCAGTTACGTTAAAAACTATCAATAATACCATTATTCGTGTTCCGAATGAGCAGCTTCTTAAAACGACTGTGACGAACTTTAGTGCATTTCATGAGCGAGCGGTTAATTTTACTGTTTCATGCCCTTCTCATGTCACCAATACAGAGCTAAAGCATCTTTTAGATGATGCATTTGGGCAATTAGATGAGGAGCTTAGGCATAAAGCTTTATCTTTGCTATACACAGCAGGATCTTCGCAGACGTATGGCGTGTCCGTCACGCTTATGGTTCCCAAAAAGAAAGTATTGAAGGCCAAGTCAGATTTTATTGAACGAGTTTATCAGGAAGCTCAGAAGCAAAAAATGGATCTCTATATTGCTGGAGAATAAAAATTAGGTCAAAATACCTAAAAAATAGGTAGTTTTGCTTGACAAATAGAGGGTTGCCGGCTACCTTCTATAAGTATCAATTTGAGATTTTTTGAAACTAAAATTGTGTGAGCCGCTAGCTCAGTCGGTAGAGCAACAGCCTTTTAAGCTGTGGGTCGTTGGTTCGAATCCAACGCGGCTCACCAGTCTTTGCCCTTTCAGAGCATTATCTGAGCAGGTATACTACAATAAAAGACTGATATCTATTTTGAAACGTACGCCGATCCGGCACCGATCGCTACAAACTGTAGCAGATCAATTTTAAGAAATTTGTCGGGTCCCCATCGTCTAGCCCGGTCTAGGACGTCGCCCTTTCACGGCGAAAACAGGGGTTCAAATCCCCTTGGGGACGCCAGTCTTCGCTAAAGACTGTGATTGGCACAGCATATTTTTTTATTTTCTAGAGCTTATTTTTCGAACTTTTTTCAGTTTTTTTTACAGTATATGACAAAGCTGCTTAGTGCGGGCTATCTATTTTTATATGGACATCGTCCCCTTTAAAACTCTTTATTTTCCTTGATTTTCGGTCAAAAAAGAGGATAATCGAATGCTAGAGTAAGCATATCTTTTACATCTTTCAGGGGTTTTACCATGACAAGTAAGCAGTCATGGAGACGTAGTAAGCAAGCCCTGTCTTTATTTTTCCTTATTGCGTTCACGTACTGTTTTTCAATGGATGAGCAGAATCGCGCGGTCCGAGAGGCCTTTGGCGCTACCATTTCTGATATGGAGCTTGCATATAAATATGCACCTTCAGAGGTACATAAGATTGTAGAGCATTTGAAAGATCCTGAATATTTGGATGACGATAGCTTTCGGTATGCATTTTTTATCGGAAAGCCCGGTGTTGGTAAATCAACGCTGGCAAAAGCTGTCGCATTTAAATCTGAATGGATGCCAGAATACTTTGTTCCCTCAGATTTTGAAGAAAAGGGAAGAAATGCAACATCTCATAAGCTTATTGGTAAGCTTAATTCGATTACGGGAAAGAACGTTGAAACAGTTGTTATATTGGATGAATTGAATCAGCTTCTTGAGCATTATAACAATGATCATTATGATACAGACGCTACATCAAAAGCTCTCTGGACGTTTCTTGATAAACAAGAAGGAAATAATAGATTTTTTCTCATTGGTATTATGAATCGAGCAGATAAGCTGCCACCCCAAGTAAAAAGTAGAATGCTTGCACAAAGTATTCTTATTGATGCTCCTCAAAATCCAGAATTCCGTAAAGATCTTTTTTTAAGCAAATTGATTACGAGTCGCGTAAAGCTTTCTAAAGATGCTAATGAGTACATCGATAAAAATATTGGCAGCATGGGTGAGTATAGTGGAAGAGATTTTAAAAAATTTGCCCTTGCTGCAAAAATGCAAGCTGTTGGCCCGAAAAAAGAAGATTGCATTGTTATTGATAAAGGCCACTTAGAGAAAGCTTATCAGTATATAGAAAATGTTAAAAAAGTTATCAAGCCTCATCAAGAAGATAAAACAAGTGAAGAGGTGCAGCGAGAATTGCATAAAGAGACTCTCGATCAGCAAAAAAAATTTCATGAAGAAACTATGAAGCAGCAAAGAATCTTTCATGAGGATAATAGGCGGGTACAACAGCAACATTTTGTACAGCAGCAGTTTATGCACAAGCATTTAAGTACGAGCCTTATAAGCTATCAAAATACAGATTCGAGAGAAGGTTGGTCTCACTCAAAAACATACTCTGAATTACCTGAATCAAAAGCAAAAGAATATGAAGCATTCTTTACGCCAGAGCAAATACAGAGCTCAAAAGAGTCCATTAGTAAGTATGAGAATGAGCAAAGGGATCAAAAACGTAAATATGAAGAAGAAGAGAAAAGAAAAGCGGAATCATCATGTATCGTTATGTGATAATCGCTTTTTTAAATGGATTCATGGCCTTTGGCTTATATGGAATGGATCAGTCGTCATCATATTCAAAGCCAGCGACATTACGGTGTTTTCATGCTCCAGAAACTGCTGTAACTCGGCCTGCTTTTCATGAAACTATGAGTTCATACATTCATGACTCTGGAATACAGCGTACTATTGGGCAAGCAAGCACAAGCACCTATTCTAACCAGCCAGATACACTTATGGTTTCTTTGCGCGCGATACAATCTTCTGGAGATAAGCCCGCGCTTGAGTCTTTGAAAGTGGAGATGCAAAAGCAGCTTGATGGTGCCTGGTTTGGAAAGACAGCGCTGAGAGCGCAGTTACAAAAAATAGAATCAGTGTGTGATTCTCGTATGACGCAATTGTTCTATATCATCAAAACGGGTACCAAAGAGCAAGCAGAAAAGGCGCTCAAAGAAATTCGAAGGCTTTCGCCTTACATATATGCACCCCAGCATATGATGCCAGCATCAGGAATATATCAAAGGAAACTTGAATCGCATATAAAGAAATCGGGGTTTGATGAGCTTCGTGTGGCTCAAGCTCTCTATGAAAAGTATCACTCTTCAGTGCGTACTACTGCATTGCCGGGAGAACAGTTACCTTTTGGTATGCCCGAATTAGTTACGGCAATTACTCCAAAAGAGACTGGAAAGACTGACATGGTTCTTACCACCCCATCAAAAGAAGTGAATATCCATCCAATTGTTGATCAGAAAATTGAGAAAGAACTATCTGCGATGGATTTGTATCCTAATCTTGATCAACATATGGGTTCTATAGAACGGCACTTGAGTGAAATGAAGCAAGCAGGTCTTTTGGAAGTGCCGATTGATCTAAATCAACAAGCAATTGCACATGGTACGCATCATTTTTTCAAGAAAATGGTACCCACCAACCCGCTTGAACATCCAGCAGAATTTACGATCAATGCAATTAAATATACTGCTTTAGGAGCTATTCACTTTTATACCGGAGGGGTGCTTCTTCCTGTTCAGGCGGCGGCTGAAGTGGCACTTAAATTGCAAGAGCTTCATTCAATTTATACCAAAAACATGACGCCTAATGAATACGCTGAACTTATTGCAGAACAAGTAGCTGATATTGCCTATACCGTAGCGACAACTAAAGCGGCCAGCGCTTTGGGCAATGCCAAGATTCCAAAGAACTATGTCAAAGTTGGTAAAGAGTTTTTCACATCAAAAGGACTGGGATTTTTTGAAGAGGCATTTTCTAAACAACGCGAAGTTGTTAGTACGGAAGGTGTGATTGTTAAGGGACCTCAGATATTTGAAGAAATAAATGTTTTAAAAAATACTGCTGAGAAATTAAACGGCGGCTCAACAGTTGGTAGAAAATATAATTTCAAAAATGGTCAATATAAAGATGCCTCATATCATACATCTAAAGGAAACAGTACAAAAAGCTCTTGTCCAATAGATGGTCAACATGCACTTGATAGTTCTTTGCCTTTGCCTGGTAATACCGATAGAAGAATAGCGGTAAGCGATAATCAATTTGTCGTTCTAGATAAAACCTTGGCTGACTTATATCATGGACATATTAGATCATGGGAAAAGTTGGATGATGTAATGCAAGCAGTACTCAGAAAAGCAGGATTGGTGACAAAGAAAGGGAAAATTAAATAATGAATATTATTGCTTCATTCAAGATAGATAAAGATGATTCTATAGAGGTCTTAATTCCAAATTTTATCGATAAGGAGAATTATTATTATCAACCAGTGCAAGAATTACATATGTTTGATATTGTGACTGTTGAATATAGAACAAAAACAGCAAGCATCATTCTAAAAAAAGATTCAGTTAGTGAGATTTTTATATGTTTGCGTAATACTCTTGAATTATTAGCTAAACGGAATCTTAACTTGCCGAAAAATTTTAACCAACAAAGCATTGGGTATCAATGGAACATTGATACGGATAAAGATAATTTTGAGATAGATTATTCTCATTACTGGTTATTTTCAACGCGAGGAATACAAACCTGGGTATACAATAAAAACAAAAAAATATATTTAGAGATATCGCCATCTTATCGATGGCATTATGTTGAACCTCTAGAAAATGAAAAAGTAGTTTCATTTTCTAAATTTATGGAAAAATACAAGCCTTTAGCGGTTTATGAATTAACTGAAGAAACAATTAAAAAATGGGCTGAAACCGCCGATTATATACTTAAAAAAATGATTCGGGTCGAAAATTAAAATTAGAGTAAAGGAAATAGGTTTCTGAGAGTAGAGCAGCGGGTGGAGAAAGTTGAGAATCTGCTGGGCTCACTCTCTCAGATGGATCGAGAATCATTTCTTAATGTCTCTTCAAAGCTCTGTGCAGACATTATTTTACTTAAAGGTGCAGGAAAAGGAATCAATGCCCTTTCAAAGCTTCCAGGGAAAATAAAGGGAAGCGGCTTTTTAGAAACAGTTGAAAGTAATCTGACAAAAGCACTTACTGAGCACCCCTCATTGACTACACCCGAGGGCTTTACTATCAAAGCTCCTCAGATATTTGAAGAAACGAATGTTTTGAAGAATACTGCTGAAAAAAACTTAGCTAGTACGACTCAATTTAAAAATATGCACCCTAAGCTAGCAGAAAATATTTCTACTTTTCAAAAACTCGATAAGTCTTTTAGTGAAATAGCAAAAACGGCGCGTAAAGAAAGTCCAGGGAGAATACTTGAAAATATTAATGTGTCAAAATATGAACAAATAGAGTCGGATACAATTAAGTATTATGAAAAAGTTAGAAAAATGTCTGAAGATGTTTCTAAGATTGCTAAAAATATTGGGGTAGATGAATCTATAGTGCAGCAGATAAAACGACACGTTTTTTTGGACGATCATATTCTATATGATGGGATAAGAAGATTTGACCCTAACCCAGACATGGCGGCAGCATGGAAAAGGCTAATTGAGAATGATTTTTTTCAATCTGATTTAGTTTTGCTTCAACATGAGCTGGTTGAATCTATAATCATGAATGGTACAGAAGTTGCATATTCGGAAGCACACAAAATAGCAAATGGGTTATATAATTGGGATAAAACTCTTTAAAAAGGGATTAGATATGGCTATTGGCACGATAAAAATTGACAAAGTGCGTGAAGAAAAAGATACAGGTCTTTATAAAATTTCAACAGATGATTACGATTCTCCAGACTTTTATGTGGAAATAGATAAACGTAAAAATAAACTACGCTTTTATCTATCATCGCATTTGGATGAACAAGGCATGTATGAAATTGATTATAACAATAAGGAGCAGATCATCGCTCCTTTGCCTGAGGTGCCTCAACAAGTTTTTCTTAATGTGTTATCAAAGTTATTTAATATATTAAAGTCCAATGAATTTCCTGAAAAAATAAGTTATGTTGCATAGCTTTACCTAAAATAGAAGTCACAGTGGCTATTTGGATCAAAATAAGAAAAGTACATGCATGGAATGGGAGTACGGAGAAAAAGTAACGATTCCAGGTAAAAACTGGAAAGTTATGAAGTTTGATAAAGTGATTGGAGCAAATGGAGGTAAAGAAACCACCTTTATGAGAATAGAATGCAGCGCAAATACAGTACACGGTCGTGATTATTTAAGGTATTTAAAAAATGAAAAATAAAGACAAATTTATTGAAAATTTAAATATTTTGGACGGTGTGGTTTCATATAATGGCTTTGATATTGACAAAGATATACCCTTTGCAGATCAATGGTATAACTATACAGAAGACATTCTTCAGATAAAATATGGCGATCGTTTTTTATTGGATGTTGGCTGGTACCCGGAGCATGATCCTAAAGGAAAATTTTCCATAGTTGCGGTTGTAGATCAGGATTGGATGAACCCTTTGCTAAAAACTAAATGCTCTACTTTGGATGAATTAAAAAAAGCGATTGAAGATACGGCTGCTTTCATTAATGAAGAAAAGAAAAAAAATCTTCCTTGCAGAAATATTGAGTATGAAAATTTTGATTGAAGTAATCTCTTATGGGAAGCATTACCTCGTGAAAAGCTATGAAAACTAGGCTTTATGATTCCCAAAAAGTGAGTGTTTTATGAAAAAAAGCTTTTTTACTATTATTAAAGATACGAATGTCCCATGTACATGGAATACTATTAAAGTTGGATATGATTTAAATCTTGTTACCAAGGAAGATGTATCAAAATTTTCAGAAATATATCTTGAAAAACATCCTATGCTATCAAACAAGTATATTTTAGATGCAATTATCGAAATAGATTCAATAAAATTAGATGATTTTTTTCAAAAAATTTATAGTTCTCTTAATCTAGTCGAACCAGCTAATGAATCGCCAGAATGGAATAGTGAGTGGTTTAAAATACGCTATGCTTTCATGAATAATATGCTTAAAGTATCAAAAAACGACGAATTCTTATTAGATGAAATTGAAAGTATTTATGCTGATTTTGGCTATCCAGTAGATATGAAGAGTCTTATATACTACATGCCTACAGATAACAACAATGAAAATTTATCAACGGAAGAGGCCAGAAAATTATTGGTAAAAAATATATTAATGTTTATTGAACAAGAAAAAAAGAAGGTACAAAAAAATCAATATCGAGAGATTCCTCAAAGAGTAGTTAGCGATTAAGTTATTTTTAATGCAAAAAATGAAGTTTAAAATGTGAAAAAAAATGAGTGAATTGCAGGCATTCAATGCGATGACTAATTTTTTAGATCTTTTTTACAACCAAACAAAGTCCGATGATATTGGATCTTTATTAGGAGATATGTCTTTTATTTCTGATGGGGCTACTGCAGATCCAGCAGCATGGTATGATTGGGTTAATATAGTTACTACCTATGAATTTCTAGATTCCAAAAATTCATTTAATGCAATGAAACAATTTGTAACTGATTATGGAGCAAGAACTAACTCTGAAGATATAAATAAATGGCTTAGTTCTCTTTATCCTCAAAATAAAGATGTATGGTCTACCTGGATTTCTTGTATTAATGAGGTTTTAAATCAAGAAGATGCAAAAAAATATCTTGATATAAAAAAATAATTCCCTTTTTTAAGGTAAAATAGTTCTAAAATAGTCGGTTGTGGGACGCCAGCTTTCGCCGAGGCTTCGGCTGGCAGGCCAACTTTTTAAATGATTTCTAAATAAATATTAATAGCAAGATAAAGAGCGAAAGCTGTCCGCCATAGCTTTAGCGACGGCGAGGCAAGCTTCTTCAATTAAATTATGTATTACGTATATTTGATCACATCAATTAATTTTCCAGATCAAAAATATATTGGCCATACCAACAATCTAAAAGAAAGACTTGAAACTCACAATTCAGGCGGCTCTATATATACTAGAGCTCATAGGCCTTGGAAATTAAAAATGTTCTTGGGTTTTCAAACTCAATCAGAAGCGTTAAGATTTGAAAAATATTTAAAATCCGGTGCTGGTAGAGCTTTTGCGAGTAAGAGATTTTGGTAGAAAATAAATTTTAAGAGATGGAAACTTTATGGCGTATACAATTCTTTATATAGCAACCAGTCAGGATGGTTTTATTGCCGATAAAGATGGTGGAATTGACTGGCTGCCACAAGAAGCTCCTGAAGGTGAAGATTTTGGTTTTGAAAAATTTTTAGATTCAGTTGATGTGATTGCTCAAGGAAGTCGTACTTTTAATCAAACAGTTGGATTTGTTGAATCAGGTCTAGTGCCAGATTTGCCGTATGGTGGAAAACATATGTACGTATTTACCCGTGACCCCATGCAAACAGATCGAAAAGATGTAACGTTTGTGCATAACATTGATGAGTATCTGAATATCGTCAATAAAGATTCTACTATCAAACGAGTATGGCTTCTTGGGGGAGCAGAACTTGTTGTCTCATTTAAGAAAGCGGACCTCATAGATGAATGTATTATCACAGTTATACCGAAAATATTGCATGAGGGAATTGCGCTTCCAAAAAATCTTTTTGATGACATGAAACTAGTTGGTGAAAAGAATTTCTCTCAAGGCATTATTGAAAAACGATATGTACGTAAATGAAATATTTGGGTTAAATAGTTCTAAAATAGTCTCTCGGGCAGGCTGCCACTAAATCCAATCAATACTCCCAGAGTTTTTTCAAAGAACTTTTTTACGGTAGAATAGTTCCCAAATGATCCCAACCTTCGTATAAAGCTTCGAAGGGCTGATGGCTTGTGATAGGTTATTAAATTATGAAAAAGCATTTCAGACTTTTATTTGTTCTTTTGTTTTTCGTGAGCACTCTACAGGGGATGCAGATTCTTTCATGGTTTTATCAGAAAGACCCTGAGCAGGTAAAATTATATAAAAAGAAGTGTACAATGTTAAAAAAGAATCTCGCGTTTTGTTCATGGGCTCCAATATTGGGTGGTCCGAAAAATGAACTTGAATATTCGGGATATGAATTGCCATCTGCTGAAAGATTTACCAAATCCGATATTCCTCATACGCCTTTTAGGTTTTTACAATATATTTATTACAAAGAATATTATGACAATCAAAGAAAAGATATGTCTCAAAATTTTTCCTTGAAGATGCTTGCGCAGGATCCCAATACGTCCTTATTACAAGCCTGCAAAGAGGCTCGTATTGATGGATATTCTGCCGTGGGAATAGCATTACTTGATGCTCCGGATGAGTCATGGTATGCAAAAGAATTTATTATTATGAGAAAGAAAGCACTCGTACAAGAACTATTGAATCTTTCGTTTGTTCCGACTGCCAAAGATCAAGAATTGGCATATTTGGAACTGTACGCAAGAACTCCAGAGTTAACGCGGTTGGCAATGGTGTTGCTGGCAGAAAGGATTAAAAATCCTGAATCTGATCTTGCCAAACTCCCCATGGAGCTCCTATTGAAAATTATTCCTGCTGAAAAACCTCTGATTCCCAGAGAGCTGTGCAGAGATTGCCCGAAAATAAGAAAATTGTATTAGAAGATACACGGCACTAAAGGAGCACAATCTAGGCGAGGTGGCTTTGCCATTAACAGTGATGATGATTTAAAAAAGTATATGTTCAATGCTATAAAAAATGAAAATTATACCATCTAGGGGTGTAGCAATGGGGTGGAATTTAGATGTTTTTTATATCTCAATAGTTCTAAAATAGTCCCAGCCGTCGCCTCCGGCTATGGCGGGCAGGCTGGTTGTGGGACGTCAGTCTTCGCATAAAGCTTCGTATGGCAGGCCAGTTTTTTAACGGAATTTCTAAATTAATAATTGCAGAAAAATTGACAGCGAGTATGGGCCCTGATTGAGCTTGCTAAATTGGATAGGCCATGGAAGCTTGTTATGTATCTTGCATTTGATTCAGAGCAAAAAGCGCTAAACTTTTGAAAGTATATTAAAGTAGGCTCATCGTGTGCTTTTGTTAAAAAGAGATTTTGGTAAATCTGATTGAGATTGAATTTCTTATATAACAAAAGCTATCTATTTTATAAGTAAATTAATGAAGTAAGTAGTTAAACATTGTTATTTGTGAATTGGATTAAGTATTTTGTACGTAATTGTTTATTCTTAAATAAAAATAGGGGGAATTTTATGAAAAAAACGATAGTTATTCTTTTTATAGTTTTATTGCAAAATAATTTAATAAGTGCAGCAGAGGGTATTATTGCTGGAATGACAGCCCTAACTCCTCCGAAGTTTAAAACTAGATCTTTTATTTTTTTTAAATGATACACCTTTTGATGTATTAGTGAATTATGATGAATCTGAACCAAAGTTGAAATCAGACTTATGGTGGAATTCAGAAAATATAAAAAGAGATATTACAAAAAAATTTCCGAGTGAGAGACGGGGGTTGCTTTTAGAGGTGAGAAAGGGTGGTGGTATTTAAAAGGGAAAGTTTATACCATAGATATGGTTTGCGCCCTTGCTAGTATTCCTGAGTATAAATTTACATTGAGATTTGAAATTAAGGGGTCAATCGTTGGAAGTTCTTTTAGGTTAGGTTTTATATCTCCAAAAAATGAAAAAATTCTGCTTGCAGCAACAGATAAAGATGCCCTTCGAGTTTTTAGACCAATATTTGACTTGCCAAATGATCAAGCCTTAATTATAAATTCAAAACTTATACATGGTAGACATGCAAGTCCAAATCATATATGGGTCATCGGACTTTCTCTAAAGAAAAAGCAGGTGATGTACAAATATGAGTAATGTTAGGCAGATTTTTTAGTTTATGTCATTATAAAAATTCTAAAATAGTCCCTCCTTTGCGTAAAGCTTCCATCCTTCGTTAAAACTACGGAGGACAGGTCGGCGGGGAGGCTGACTGCTGTGCTCGGTATAATAGCCCCCTGTCTGGCGTAGCTGCAAGCCAAGACTGCTTGGCTAGGCCTGGGTGGGGCGCCAGTCTTCGCTCCTTGCGGAGCTTCGATGGCAAGCCAGCTTTTTTAATGATTTCTAAATTAATAATTGTAGAAAGATTAATGGCGAAGTATACCCTTCGAAGCTAGTTGCATAGCAGTGCGAAGTATGGAAGTCCCGATTATGTATTATGTATATCTCCTTATTTCACATAAAACTTTTGTTTTACTTGATGTTTGGTCAAAAAGGAGGATAATCAAGTGCGGAAATAAGGAAATTTTTTAGGGATTTTGCCGTGGCGTTCAAACAATCTGTATTTTTAACAGTGATTGTTCCAATTCTTTGTTTTTCTCAAGATTCATTTTTTATACACGCTAAATCTTTTGATGATCGGCCTCAAAAAGGGAGGTCTCAATCTCAGCAGTGGAAAGAACCGTTGCGGCGAGCACGGGCCATTATTCAACAAAATAATAGCGAACAAAGAGCTATATCTTCTCGAGCACCCAAAAATAGATGGGCGCAGAAACAACAGGCATTAATTCAAGATATAAGAAGTGCAATTGTAAATGGTTTTTATCAAGAATTAGTGAGTCATAAAGAAGCGCTAAGAAAGCATCTCATCTGCAAAACCTATTCTGGATCAAGAGCTGATGTTGAAAAAGAGTATGTGCTTCTAGCCCATGCGGAACGGGATCCAGCAACCAAGTTGTTTTTTGATCTTCAGCATCTAGATAGCGCCCATGCGCAAAGAGCGTACGCTGAGCTTGAGCGATTATATCGATCGGGCAAGATCGATATAGATCTCTTTCAGCAGGCTTCTATAATTTTTGCAAAGAAGACAAAAAGTGTAGATCTTGACCAAACGAAGCGAGCTAGCAATGCGCAGTTGTATACAGATCTTATTTCAAGTAGCCCCACTAATCCGGATATTTTTCATCAAGAAACGATAGATCCAAGTAGGGATTACAAAGCGTATCTCAAGCAGGTGAATCGTAATCGATCAGAGCTTTTTGAAAAAGGACTTTATACGGCCGGACAAGCACTATCATTGTTAAACGATTTTTCACAAAAAACAGCGCATCATGTTACTAATGTGGTAAAACACCCTGGTAAGTATGCTACAGAGTTTGTAGAAGGAAATGTTACGCTTGCAAAAGAGCTCGGCTCTTTAATGATTGATATCGCATCAGTACCTGATGAATGGTATCCATCAGAGCAAGAGCAGAAATTCTTTGAACAGCGAGTAGAGCAGCGGATGGAGAAGGTTGATAACTTTTTGAACTCACTCTCTCAGATGGATCGAGAAGCGTTTCTTGATGTCTCTTCAAAGCTCTGTGCCGATTTTATTTTACTTAAGGGTGCAGGAATAGGAATCAATGCCTTTTCAAAGCTTCCAGGAAAAATAAAAGGAAGTGGCTTTTTAGAAACGGTCGAGAGTAATCTGATAAAAGGATTCACTGAGCACCCTTCATTGACTACACCCGAAGGCTTTACTATTAAAGCTCCTCAAGTATTTGAAGAAACAAATGTTTTGCGTCATGATGCACAAAGTACAGTGTTTGGTAGTAGCGCATTGCCTAAGCTGCAAAAAGAGGTAAGTGCTGTAGAGCATAGTTTTAAATATCATGAAAGAATACGGGCGCGAGCACTACAGGATCCTATCGCACATAATTTTCCATATACTTTTGATGATATTATTTTGAAAAGCAATCCTATTGTTCAAAATGATGGATCTCTCTTGTTTAGACATCACGGATTTTTGAATGGGAAAGAAGGATTTTATGAAATAGCCTTAAATAAAGAAACCCACACTATTTTTCATCGTTCATTTGTAGGGAAAAAATAGATGAAATATTTTACCTTGATTCCAGATTATACTGGCTCATGTATTCAAGATGTGGATAATGAGCGTGTCGAAATTGATGAATTAGGCCTTCCTCCAGATTTAATTCGTGAAATTGAATCATGGCATGCTTCCTATAGAAAGATTATTCCACTATCAGAAGATCAGCGTCTGCAAATAATAAAGCACATAGAAGAGTTGGATGCTCAAGGCCTTAAATTGTCGAAGGATATAGCTAAATCAGTACCAGGAGGAGCTAAGGTACGTTACTATAGTGAGGCCAAGTATCAATATATAGATGATATTTGACTATCCATAAAAGTTCTAAAATAGTCCCAGCTGTCGCCTCCGGCTATGGCGGGCAGGCTGGTTGTGTGACGCCAGCTTTCGCCAAGGCTTTAGCTGGCGGGCCAGTTTTTTAAAAGATTAAAAACGATATTATTAGCAAGAGTGACGGCGAAAGCTGTCCGCCGAAGTTTTAACGAAGGCTGGACTGGTATGGCCATTTTATTATGTTTTACGTCTATTTAATCGTGTCTATTAAATTTCCAGATCAGAGATATGTAGGTCATACTGATAATCTCAGAGAAAAGCTTGAGACTCACAACTCAGGCGGGTCGATCTATACCAAAGTATATAGGCCTTGGAAATTAAAAATGTTTCTGGGTTTTCAAACCCAAGAGGAAGCGATAAAGTTCGAAAAATATTTAAAATCTGGTGCTGGTAGAGCTTTTGCAGAAAAAAGATTTTGGTAGTTTGCTTCGTTTTCGTAGCACAATCTGTCTGTTATTGAATAATGTTAATAAAATAACTCGGCTGATGTACATGAAAACACAATCAATTTTATTTTTAATCCTTTCGATATTATCTCACAATGCTCTCCATTCTCACGGTTTTTGTATATCAACGCCAGTAAAACGAGCCGATAAAGCTTGGCCTATTGAGCAGATTTATAAAAATCCTCAGAAGCAAAAACTGTGGGTTTCAAGTTTTGATCTACAATTGCAGTCAATTAGTAATCGAGATATTGCTCGGGTGGGAAAAAGTCAGACCAACTGTTATCTTCGCATAGCATTTGATGCGAATAAAAATAGCGATATTTTGTGCACTCCAAGCCAAGAGTTATTTCTGGTCTGTCAGCAGCGATTTGTGCCATCCTGCAAATTGCACAGGTGGGCGATGCGATTTATAGCGCATACCAAGGATCTGTGGCGATCGCATCGATAGAGCTCGTCAAAGAATCATTGACGGTTTATGCGCTTGAAGTGGATAGTGCGCACAATTTCTTTGTGGGTAATTATGGGATCTTAGTGCACAATATGTTTTTTCCTGAGTTAATAAATTTGAGTGCTGCTATGGCTCCAACTTTAGCGACAGGTGCTACTATAGGAGGCTGTTTTGGGCCTATAACGTTTGCGGGTGGGGTTGCTCTTGGGGGAGTTATAGGTATAGCGGCTAAGATATTCTCCGATAAAGTACGATCGAAGTATTTGCTTCATTTTGATATCGATAAAGTTGCTGGGCAGTTAAAAGATCATAAAGTTGAAAAAGTATTTCAGAAGAAAAAGGGGCTTATTGATGATTCAAGCTCTTGCGCCGGAGATCCTGAAGATCCTGATGGAAGAAAAAAGTATCCACATGGCAGGTATGAAGATGCGCCCTACCATCATATTAATAGCAAGGGAAGTAAAAACCCGTGTCCAAAAAATGGCCAAGTCGCGCTTGACCGTTCCTTACTGATTAAAAAAAGTTCTCCGCACAGAATTAGTATAGATAATGGAGAGTTCGTTGTTTTGAAGCAAACGAGAGAAGGATTATTTCATGGCTATACTTGTGGATGGAAAGAGCTTTCAAGTGAAATGCAAAAAGCTTTGTTGGAAGCTCGATGGGTATCAAACAATGGAAAGATATTATTATGGAAGTAATTGATATATTAAAAATTAATGCTACAGATGAAATAAATATAGTAATACCGAAAAACAAATATAATTATTTCTATAAGCCTGGTTCTGTATTACATATTTATGATCAAATTGTTATTGAATTTAAGCAAAAAAAGAAAAAGATACAGATTTCCTCTGATATGCTTGATAATTTGTATGAAGTTTTTACCGATGTTTTAAATGCTGTTGTCCAAAATAAGATTGTTGTACCAGGTGAAATAGAAGTGGGATGTGTCGGATATTGGTATAATATGTATATTGAAAATGAAACCGATGTTGAATTTTTATTAGCACTACCTTTGGCATTGTGTGGCAATGGAGATTGGCAGATGTGGTTATATTCTAAAAGTGACAAAATATATTTAGAAATATCGCCATTGTATCCATGGCTTTATGATGGTTCAAAGCAAAAGGAGAAATATATCCCATTTCAGGAGTATATGAAAACGTATAAACCAATAGCTTTGTATGAACTTAGTAAAGAAACGGTAGAGCAATGGCTTGTTCAGTGTGAAAAAGTATTTGCGAGTGCGGATAAATCAACGATTCATAGCCAAGCGTAACTTTGAGGGTAAGATTAAAAAGATGTTATTCATAGCAATAATGGCCATGTACGCAATGCATACTTATGCTGCTACAATTCGTACTAACGCGGCCAGCTTTTCAAATGAATAAACGTTAATTAGAGAATTGAGGCGAAGGTTGCCCTCCGAAGCTAGCTGTATAGCAGCGCGAAGTAGAGAAGTCCCGATAAAAAGGGCTTTTTTATTCCATGTTTTAAATATCTTTTTTTAGAAATGACTTTTCCTTATATGCAATTTCTTGAGGCAAAAATTTTTCTCGCATATTATCAAATACTATGGGAAAGAAAATCGTATTGAGAGGGAACTCTTTGCCATATTGAGCTTCAAGTCGGTCGCGATCGGAGCCTTTTCCGATATAGTAGGGCTTTGAGTAAAGCGATAATATGAGGGGCTTTCCATCCTCCTCTTCGATTGCGAAGGCTGAAAAGGTTAAGCAACTACATAACAATAGATAATGTATCACGGTATACGCCCTTCCTATAAAACATATTTTTTAAAAAATGGCAGTATTTAGATTATATATCGAGCTGAAAAAATGTAATGAAGTCTATATATTTTTGTATTTTGCAATTCCCTCGTCTAATGCTCTTGTATAGAAATGGATGCGCTCTTTGGTTGGATTATGATCTAAGGTATCAAAAATATGAGCTTCAATGTATCCCGCCTGAAGAAGAGTTTCATAGAGGTTGGCAGTTTTCGCTTTGAGTTCTTGTGCGTATAAACCAAGTTCATCGGAGTTGGCTGTATCATAAGAGCCGACTGATATTTTTAGTGAAAAATATGTTTTTTCTAGGGCACAATATCTTTTTCGGGTGTATTTTTTTCTGCATGAAGAGCAGAGTGAAGCTCTTTTTTATGGAATAGTCTCGAAAGACGATCAAGAGTCGATTTTGCTTTTCCTGCATAGATTATACAATTAAGAAATATACAAAAAATGATACATACTTTTTTCATATATGGATACCAATAGAATTACGTTTATAGATATTACAATGGGAATTAGTACTATATCAAGAAATGTACATATAGAAAAAATTACTACATCAGGCGACAACGAGGTTCCCTACTTTTTTTGTTAGTCGCAGATAATTTTTTATATTCGCTTATTGTGTCCCTTGATGCCTTTATAAGATCGCCAATGGTTTTTTCATTCCCACCTTGTTCAAAAAGCGCAAGCGCCTTAATTTTGATCCATTTATAAAGACTGTGAGAGATGTTAGATTGTACTTTGAGCTTTTTTAATGTATTTTTCAAAGAATTCAATCTGTGCATTTTGTGAGCCAGCTCTTCTTCACGTTCTTTTTCATCTTCAAGAGCTTTAATTTGTGCTATATAGCTTAGAGTTTTAAAATAATCAGCAAGTGGCGATTTTTCGTCAGTGAGTTCAATCTTTTTCCATGCGAAATGCTTCGATTTTTTTGTGGCAAAAATGGGTGTAAAAAGTGAGCATAGAGAAAGAGCAAAAATAATAGAACGTAGCTTCATGAATTCTCCATTGAAATAATTTAATTGAACAGATTATGCAATTGTCTGCACGATAAACTATTCAAGAGTTTATCTACAGTTAAGACATGCTGCAATAATTGAAGGGGAATGGCATTGGCATCATTGTAAAATAAATATGAAACAGCTTCAAATATTTTTGAACAATACCAATAAGGCGTGGTTTTACGGAAAGCCTAAACGATATTGGCACAGAAGAGTATTTGGAAGCAATTGAAAAAATCGCAGCTTGTTTGATTGGGAGGATATAAAAAGAGGAAATTTTTTATATGCACAATGCTTTATGGTAGTATCCCTTTACGTTTTTGATTTCGATAATGTTTTTGGTTTTAAATTAAAAGTTTGGATATTTTAGTTACAGAGAAAAATAGCGATGATTTTTAATACTGCAAACGTGCTCATTCTATCAATGTCTATCCTGCGCAGGAATAGAATGTTTAAAGCAAGGATATCACTGTGAATACAATATTGCTTAGTTTTGTTTTACTGTTTAATTATAGTCTTTTGTGTATGCATATATCTGATATAGATAACATCAAGAAAGCATTCAAATCTAAAATAGATTGGACTGCTGATGATACAATTCACATCACTACAGCCACCATTCCGGGCCTACTAGATCTTACGAGGGTAAAAGCTCCTGAAGCAATGAAGGGTGAGTTTGAACTATTTTTTGACAACATAAAAGATGAAAAAATGTTGGAAACGTTAGAGCTTATTGGTACGGCCATTACATCAGGCGAAAAATCTAACATAGTATTATATGCTACATATCGAAAAAGTTGGCCGAAATGCATAACGACTGTTGCCGATATATATGTCCAATCAAAGAGCTCTTGGTTTAAATATTTTCGAAAAAACCGTGAATAATAAAGAGGCTGTATGAAAAGAAAATTTTTTTTATAACAATATTGAATGTCAGTTTTATGTGTGCTATGCATATGATGTCTCAAGCTATGTCAGAAAACATATCAAGAGAAAAACGTTTATACAATATGTTGCTACAGCAATATGAAGAAAAGAGAAAGATCTGTGGTTTTCCAGCATTGACCAATATCACAATTAGCGAATATGAAGATACTATAAACGCGACTGGAGAAGCGGACATAAGCAATTGGTATATGCGAGATATAATGTATGTTACTTTGTATGCGTTAAAAAAGGCAAGAATGATATTGAACCCACAGAAGAATTGGAAATGATCTCTTCTCCACAATTTCAACCGTGGATTATTGCACCAATTCGCATGCTTAATTATATGTATGACATAGTATTGTGTCGTTGCTGTAAGAAAAAAAGTAAAAATCCTGAGTGGAAATATAAAAAATGCGAATGATTGGGAGTAATAAGTATGAAATTCGAATATTTAAAGCATGTTTTTACAGCATTGCACTTCGGCACAAATTGTTTTTTTCATATGAAGAATGAGAAGAATTTTCGTTTACTGGGCATGGTGTCTTTATTATTAGTTTGTGCTACACGTGTATATGCATGTGAAAATGTGGAAATAGTGCTCGCATCAAAAAAAATGGTCTTAGATTCTAAAGAAAAAATAAAAAACACAGCTTTGCGTGCATTCAAGACTGTGTATAAAGACCAATGGAATGACAATTTTGAGAAAAGTGGGCTTGAAAAGATTGATAGCTTGATTGATCAGTATCAGGCACATAAAGATGATATGTTCTGGGTTCTTGCACAAAATAAGAATGATGTAGCGGGCTGGGCGCTTTTTCTTAAAGATAATCAAAGAGATGAACGTGCAATTATTAACCAAATAGCGGTTGATCCTGATTTATGGCGGCAGGGGATTGGCAAAAAACTGGCATTTTCAATTTTTAAATATTGGAAAACATGCACGAACATAGCATTAACCACACGTAAAAGTAATGCACGTTCTCATGCGTTCTATAAAGCTATCGGCTTTAAAGAGTCCGATTTTATGCCAGAGAGTGACAAAGGTAAAGATATGCAAGGCTATGAATATTTCGCTGAGCATTGATAATTTTTTATGTTCAAATGATTGAGATTATGAATTATTAAAGCGATGTATTGTGTGATCAATAAATTCTCTTATTCCTTTTTGAATTTCTGGAATTCCTGTGAGCTTACTATGAGGCTCAGAAGCATCTTCTGAAATATGAATAGAAACGTTTTTATTGCCCGATTTTTTAAATGTTTTTATAAGCGTATTAATTGTTTCCATCGAGACAAGCTGATCGTTGCGTCGATGAGCTATATAGATGGGGAGATCTTTTGAAATTGTATGCAAACGATTTACAAGATTATCGTGGTCTGGCCGATACGAAGAAAAGTAAAGTCGAAAAAAAGTGTGAAGTATGTGCTTACCAAAAGGAATTTTAAGATTATGATGTGCTATATTATTGGTAAGCTCTCGTCCTGAAATAAAGGGAGCCATAAGTATCAGAGCCTTAAGGTTTGGCGGATGTTGCGTTGCAAGCTCGAGCGCAACCTTTGCTCCTCGGCAATCTCCCATTAATATGATATGAGCCTGAGGATTGCTGTACAGAACAGCATGATAAATAGTTTTGAGTGTCTCTATTTCTCCGTTTTGCCCAAATGCAAATCCTGCCTTACTGTCATCATAATCAAATGATATAAGGGGAAGGTGAGGCGGTATGATGCGGTCAAGGTATTGAACATGAGCTGCTTTTGCAGCGGCTCCTCGTTGTATAAAATTGTCATTGGTGCCAGGTTTTGTTGTTTTAGCGTATCCACGTGAAAAAATACAGACGACAGGATCTTTTTTTGATATTTCAATTTCGCTATGAACCATGTAGTAATGCCCATTAATGTGCATTACTGTTTTATTGGGCACTTTATTATAGTGAAATATTGTTCGAACGAGCTCTGCAATCGAAGTAACTTTGGAACCGTTTGGCTTTGCATCAATGTTTCGAAATGTTAGTGTATGACATGCTTTTAAGGCCTCATGAAAAGGATTTTTAGCATGCAAAGAAATTGATATTACGATAAGAGCAATGAGATTCCATGCAGTTTTCATTACATGTCCCCAAATTTACCTTCACCCTAAAAGGAAGTATACTTGCCCTAAGCTTTGCAAATCTATAATTTTACATAAAAAGGTGATGTATGATTTTTAAAATGCGCTTTTGGTTTTATCTTCTGTCCGTTACATTGATTTGGTTTGCTGGAGGCCGAGTGTATCGATATTTTTTTGATACCACGGTTCCAATGCTTTCAATAAAAGGTCTTCAAGCTGAGCTTACTTATGCAGGGGACGTCAAATGTGAGCTCCTGGGCTCAAAAAAAAGTGATGTATCGCTCTTTTTAGATGAAAAACCGCTTGCGCAACAATTAGCTGTACTTCCTGGCCAGCACGGCAAATTGTTTGTTATTCCGACTAAGACTCTTTCGCAGGGTAAGCATATTTTAAAAGCCGACATTGTTGATCGAACCTATCATAAAAATCGTAATATTTTAGAAGTGCCATTTTTTGTAGATAACGTTCCATTGCAAGCGGCGCTTTTAAAATCAGATGAAGAATTTAAGGTTTTTCAAGGGCGCACTCTTCATGTACAGTTTCAAACAAATAAAGAATTAAAAAAGGCTACATTGACAGCTCTTTCACATGTATTTGAATGTTTTCCTGAGTCAAAAAATGCCTATATATATGAGGCATTTATTCCTGTTGCATGTGAAGAAAATCCAAACGAATATTTATTTTCAATAGATTTGAGTGATAAGGTTGGTAATGCTTTGAGAATCGATAATAAGTTTCAAATTGTGACCTATCCATTTAAAAAATCTACAATGCATGTACAGAATGAAAAAATGGTTGAAGAGGCTGAGCTTGGAAGGGGAAATAAGGAACTTGAAGAATGCTTTGGCGCTATTGCTCAAAATTCTGGAAGTGAAAAATTGTGGAGAGGAGCGTTTTGCACTCCAATTGAAGTTCAGCGCGTGAGCACCGATTATGGTACAATTCGGACAACGCAATACAAAGGAATGTATGCCCATAAAGCAATTGATGTCATTAATGTTCCAAAATCGGTTGTGTGGGCTCCACAAGCTGGTCGTGTGGCATTAAAAGATCGTTTTGTTGATACCGGAAATACGGTTATTATCGATCATGGTCGTGGTGTTGTTACTATGTTGTGCCATTTGGATACATTTAATGATGGCATAAAAGAGGGTGATATTATTCAAAAAGGAAATCCTGTGGGAACGATAGGAAAGACTGGATACGCAAGCGGCTATCATGTCCACTGGGAGATGAGAATAAACAATGTTCCTGTAGATCCAATGCAATGGACGAAATCACGTTTTTAGAATGAGTTTTATATAAAAGGAGTGAAGCATGTATTTTGTCCCCGAAAAGGGAAGAATATATCGGTGGGCTGTCTATAAATCGCCGATTTATAGGTATGCGCTTACATGTATCGTTGCATCAATGCTTCTATTGGTATGGTTTTATCTAATACGCCCTCTTTTGGCCGGTTCTCTACAATATCGCCATGCTGCACATACTCGATCGATTCAGCAGCAGGAGGAAATGAAAGTTTTAAAACAAAAATGTGAAACCCTATCGGGGCACATAACCCGTGCACGTGAACAAAGCGAAAAGATAGAATCGTCAGTAGATGATGCAAAGCAGTTATTTTTTGCTCTTAAAGCAATAGAGGCAGCTGGCCTTCATTTGCAATCATGTACTGAGACTCAGCGCAAGACAGATTCGTGGTGTTCAAAAATGTATCGCACGATTGTGTGCACCGGAACTATTGATCAGTGTCTTGCTTTTTTAGAGTACCTTTCAAAAAATGATAAGCTCATTCAATGTTCTGCTATTAGTCTGCAAGCACAAGAGCAAAATCAATACATATTACAATGCCAATTGCAATCAATTACAAAAAAATGTGAGCAGAACTAATAAACCCTTCAACTTGGAACAAGCTGAAGGGTTAGGGGGGTGAACAATACGCTTAGGTATTGTTCATTTAGGGACCTTAATAAATTAAAATAATCGGATACAAGCTATCATTGAGAGTATGCTTTGTCAACCTTCCAGGTGTGTCTCTTTTTTTTGTTTGTTATTATGTCTATTGGAATGATCAATTTCTTTTTTCTTAGCTTTGACAAATTCTTTCACAACAATTTCGCCTACAGCCGCCTTTGCAAATGAAGATGCTTCTAAATGTTCGATAGCTTTTTCTAATGATGATGGCAATGATAAAATATTGCGAATATTTTTTTGCTCATCAGTTAAATCATACAAACTATCTTCTACAGGAGGCACTACTATACGTTGATTTTCTATTCCATCAAGGCCAGCATGGAGCATAGCAGCGAATGCTAAATACGGATTTGCCATGCCGTCAGGAGAGCGCATTTCAGCTCGTACGGCATCAGCCTGACCTTCATTGACGAGCGGGATTCGAATCATAGCGCTTCGATTTTTTGCGCCCCAGCATACATTAATGGGAGCTTCAAATCCAGGAACCAATCGTTTATACGAGTTTATGGTAGGATTGAAAAATGCATTGAGTTCTGTAATGTGCGAGAGGATGCCAGCAATGAACTGCTGTCCGATAGTTGAAAGTTTTGAAGGGCCATCGGCATCGTAAAAGGCATTTGTATTATTTTCTTTATTCCATAAGCTGAAGTGAATGTGCATACCGCTGCCATTGTGTTCAGGGAAAGGCTTTGGCATAAATGTTACTTCATAATTATTGAGTTTGCTTATAGTTGCAATGGTTTGTTTTGCCGTGACAATAAAATCGGCAACTCGAATGGCATTTCCGTACTTGAGGCTGATTTCAAATTGCCCAGGCGCAACTTCATGATGAATTTTTTCAACAGGAATATTCTGTGCAAGTAAGCCTTCAAGGATTGCGAGCTTAAAATCTGCAATTTTTATATCGTGATTATCGGCAAAATATCCCTCAGAATCGCATGGAATATGCCCATCATAGTTTTCTTGTGTAATAAAAAACTCAAGCTCAGGGCCAACAAAAAAATCGAATCCCATGGCGTCCGCTCGATGCAATGCCTGTTTTAAAATATATCGCGGATCTCCTTTATAAGGAGTTTTTGAATCGGTATGAACATCGCAGATAACTCGAGCAATTTTCCCTTCATAATCATACCAAGGGAGAATTGTGAGTGTGCTCATGTCAGGCATCGCGGTCATATCGCTCTCTCGGATGCTTGTCATTCCAACAATGGATGAACCATCAAATTTTATGCCTTCACGGGCTAATTTTTGGGCCGAAATTGCAGGATATGTTACTTCTTTTGGTACACCATTTAAATCAGTAAACATATAATGGATCGCAACAATTTGTTCGAGTTCCAATTGATCTAAATATGTTGGTATAGCAGAATCATATCCAAAGCAAAGTGCCGATAGAAGCATAACCATGCTGAATACGTATGAATACATAAAACTCCTTAAAAAATGATTTTGTATAATCGGATCGAGCGTTCATTGATTTTTTATATGCCATTTTTCTTTTAGTCTGACTATAAATCCATCGTTGTTCATACCATTAAGTATCGATTGTGTGTGACTTAATAATTCTGGATATTTTTTAGACACGCCAAGTGCTATAGGTTCTTTTGCGTCGGTAAGTGGAAAAAGAGAGTATGTTTGATTTTTATTTGTAAGATATGGTTTTAATGCTTGTTGTGAAGCAATAAAAAGATTGGCTTTGCCTTCATCAAGCGCTTCTAGGCCGGCTTTGATGGAAGGAGATTCAAGGCGAAGCACCTCTATTCCATTAAGTTTGCTTGCATATATATCGGAACTGTATCCTTGATTTACAGCGACTATTTTTCCATTCAGATCATTTTCGGTTTGGATGGTGTGCCATTCGGGTTTTGACACTGCAACAAGTACATCGTTTTCTATATATGGCGTTGTAAATAAAATGCGTTTTTCCCGTTCAATTGTCGGTGTAAAGGCTGCGGCAATTATGTGAATCGCGCCCGATTGCAATGTTGGAATCAAAGATTCGAATGCCATGTCTACAAACTCATATTTTTTACCAAGGCGCTTGGCAACTTCTCGAGCAAGATCAATATCAAATCCAACTATCTGACTATTTTTAATATATGTAAAAGGTGGATATTGTGCATTTGTGCCAATAAGTAATGTTTCGATTAGAGCTTCTGATTGTTGCATTGATTGACGCGATACAATCCAAATGCCTGCAATTGTTGCTATGATGAGTGCAGAAATTATTACTATAGATCGATGATATTTCATGAAACAATGCTCCATACTAAACGTTTTGCGAGAAATCCTACCATAAATAGCTAACATTGTCAGCAGAGATTTATGGCATTATTTCTTGCTTTTTTTGATGTTAGAATCAGATTTGGCTTTTAGATCTATATTTGTTAAGCTTGAGAGGCTTGAAATTGAATTATCAACACAACAAAAAAGAGGTTCAAATGAAAAACTACTCTTTGTGTCTCCTTCTTTCTGTTATGTGTAGTTCATGTCATCCCCATAAAAGCAGCGAGCGTGCAGCTGCATCTTCATTAAAAAATCAGCATACGTTTTTTTACTCGAATGCTGCCAAAGAGGCGGTTGCAGATGCTGGTATCAAAGAGACGAGCAGCAATTATGATCGTTCGTTAAAGTGCATTACGGTTCTTGGCCCTCTCGGGGTGGATGGAGCGATTGATGCGCTGATGAGGGCTCAAAAAGAGGGTATTTTAACGGCGGGTGAGGTATCGTATATTATTCATTCTTCGATTGGTACTGCGTTGGCTCATTACTTTGATGTGAGTCCTGTAAAGTTTAGAGCAAAGGCTGACGCTGCTGGTATCAAAAATCTCGTACAAGAAGCGGGAGATGGGGTTAAGAAAGCCTTTAAAGCGACAGCAGAAAAAATGAACGAATTTGGAAAATGGATCAAAAATAAGTTCAAAAAATAGATACTTATTATTACGTAATAAAAGGGGCCGGAAGCTATCCGGCCCCTTTTATTGTGCCCTCTTTTTGATTTTTTTTATAAAAAGTGGCGTATATATAGCAAAATTATTGCATTTGCATGTCCGATTTTATTATGATTACGATGAATAAGAGGCATTTTTTGTGGGTATGATGTTATAAAAAAGGAGTTCTCATGAAGAAGCTATTAATAGCTCTTGCGGTACTGTGTGCCGTGTCGAATAGTACAAATCTTTTTGCTGATCAAACGCGTTGGCAAAAATTTAAGCAATCAGCATCTGATTGGTGGGTACGAAATAAAGCAAAGGTTGCAAAAGCAGTGGGCATAGGGATTACCGTTGCTGGTGTAGCTGTTGTCGCTGGTGGTACAGCGTATCATGTAAATAAGACGCAGAAAGCAATTGAAGATGCTCATGTTTCACAGGAAGCTTTAGGTCAAGCAGTAGCTTGGGTTGGCCTTCTTGGTCCTATTGGCTATACTCGAGCGCTTAATGTAATAAAGAACGCTTTTAATAAGGAAATTATCTCGCCTGAAGCTATTGAGGGGTTGTATAAAAACAAGATACTTTCAGCGCTAGGAAAATATTTTAATAATTATAGTTTTGTAAAAGCTGTGTTGAGTGAGACAGGATTTTCACATCTTGAAAATCAAGCAAAGCAATATGTGCCTGGATCTGACAACGTATTGGCTAATGTATATGAGAAACTTCTAAAGAAGTTTAAGATTCTTGATGACGGCCAAGATGACGGTGAATAAGGTATTTTTGTGGCTATGATGTTATAAAAAAGGAGTTCTCATGAAGAAGTTATTAATAGCTCTTGCGGTACTGTGTGCCGTGTCGAATAGTACAAATCTTTTTGCTGATCAAACGCGTTGGCAAAAATTTAAGCAATCAGCATCTGATTGGTGGGTACGAAATAAAGCAAAGGTTGCAAAAGCAGTGGGCATAGGGATTACCGTTGCTGGTGTAGCTGTTGTCGCTGGTGGAACAGCGTATCATGTAAATAAGACGCAGAAAGCAATTGAAGATGCAGATGTCCCACAGGAAGCTTTGGGTCAAGCAGTAGCTTGGGTTGGGCTTCTAGGTCCCCTTGGCTATCAGCGAGCACTTGATTTGATAGTTGGCGCGTATAGGAATGGCACCATAAAATATTCGACTATTGCTGCGTTGCGTAATGCTAATATCCTTTCAGCGCTAGGAAAATATTTCAATGATTCCAAGTTTACAGTAAGTGTATATTTAGGTGTTGGAAAGGCTTATGCGGCAGATACAGCAAAAGCCGTAGTAGATGATTTTGCAGATTTGAGTGAATCGTTTCGTGACTTTGTAAAGTGGGTACGAGGATAAAATGAGAACAGGGGATCAAAGATCCCTCTCTTTATATTTAAAATAACTCTTTAACGAGTTCATCAATCTGCTTGCTGGTGACACTATCGGCCATTGCTCGGTAAAAATCTTCTCCGTATTCTCGCGTTTGTACAACGACAGGCATTGTGACGGCATGGCCGAGTAGCAATGCCTGTTTTTTGCTATCAAGCGATGCGAGTATTGAGCGCAAATTGTTTGCCCCTGCAATCCCGGTAAGCACACCTTGGATATCTTTTTCATCATTGAGTTGTGCTACAATTTTGGTGCCGATTTGAGATAGAATTTCTTCATCAATGCCCGAAGGGCGCTGATCAACGACGAGCAGTGAAACATAATATTTACGCATTTCGCGAGCAATAATGCCAAAAATTGTTTGCTTTGCGGCATGAGGATTGAGGAATTTATGCGCTTCTTCGATCGTGATCATGAGCTTTTTAGGCTCATCCTGAGAGCGCTGCGTTCCTAGAAAATGCTCTGTTTTTTCGATGTACTGCTTGTGAATGCGGCGGGTAATAATATTAGCAATCAATAAATAGATAAATGTCTGGGTATAGTTGCCAAATTCAACGATGACATTCATTCCCTTATCAATGTATTCGATCATTTGGTCAATCACTGATTGATCTTTATATGCTGCAGCAGGGGCATTTACAAAAAAGGGTAGCCGCTCTAATCGCTTGAGCTTTCGATACAGAGCTGCTATTGATTCGGGGTGAGCTCCAATGTTGTTTGCAAATTCTTTGAGATTGTCGCCTTGTAAAAGAAGCGTGCTGAGCCAATTATGCTTATATTGCGCGGCAATAAGGTAGGCTGCTTCGACGGCTGTCGCGTGCAAATTGAGCTCATTCTGCAGCGAAAGAATATCTTCAACCTGTATTGATTGATACGGTATTGTGATGGCGACGTCTGGAGTTCCACCTCGTCGTCGCGTTGAATCAGGATCAAGCGAAAAAATGACGACCTTATCGGGAAATAATGTTTTTAAACCTTTTACAAATGACTGCTCTTTTCCCTCTTTGCGAGCCTGAAGCCCATACTCGCTATGCATATCAAATATAAGATTGACCGCTTTTTCATGCTTAATAAGGCCAGCGAGCACGAGGCGCGTGAGGAATGTTTTTCCCGTTCCTGTTTTTCCAAAAATACCATTTGATCGTTCAGTAAGGCGCTCAAGATTAAGGCAGACTGGCGTTTCCATATCTAAAGGGCAGCCAATATTAAAATAATTTTTTGATGGCTCTGCTTCATCGCCAAAAATAAGCGAAACATCCTTTTTAGTAGCTTCATATACCTGTGCAAAATGATGAGGAATTGTCTTTACCGGCATAGGCGTGCCTTCCTTTCCAACCATGAGCATGGGCTTGAGAATGGCTGTAGCGTAGATATCCTTTTCTTGAAGAAGCTCTGAAAGTAAAGCCTCTTCCTTTGAAGGCGGAAAAAGCAGTATGTCGGGATTAGTAACTTCAAGGGAAAGGTCCGTAATAAGGCTAAAAAAAGTGTATTGGGAGCCTACGATTGAAAGAAATTTGCCCGTTTTTATGGCTTCAAGGCTTGTTTTGGGGGCAATTTTCATAGTGAGCCCCTCGGTCAACGATCCTGATATAATGCTTCCAATCGCTTGTTTCATTAAAATCCTTGTAAAATAATCGCAAATAAAAAATAAGAATTAATAATTTATTGCGATTTTAAGCTTGTATTTGGTATTTTGAGGGTAGATTATTATAAAAAAAATACAAGGGGGAGAAGGTATGAATAAAATATGGTACAGCTTGTTAATTTTGTTTTTAAGTTCATCAGTAACTATTAATTGCCAAAATGATATTTTTGATGAAGAAACAACTTCTCCTTCAGCTGAAAAAGAACTGCAAGAAACAGCAAAACAGGCTTTTGATTTTCTTGTGTATGATGAAAAAAATTTAACTTGTTTTTTAATTGGAGAAGATTGTTCTCAAAATAATCGGGAAGCGTTGGGTCAAATTCAAAATTTCTTAGAAACATCTCAAATTTCGAAATTTATAACAATACAACAGCAAAAGGATAAAATTGATAAAACCGAAGAAATATTACGAAAATACTATAAAATAACAACAGAAGAGTATTTTTATTTAGGACGTCCCTTTAAAGATTTGATTCGCAATGGATATCAGGAATCAAATTATGGAGATCAAGAAATTAAGCGATTAGTAAAAAATTTTAAAGGGGGATATTCTCGTATTATTTCTGATAAAAATATTTTAGACTATTTGACCTATCTTTATTACGGAATAAAACCGGATGTAGAGCATTTAAAAAAGATGAGAAATATTTTAAATCCGGCACAAAAGGCTCGAAAAACAAAATTTGAACAGATTGCATGGGGAGTATGGGGAGCTTTGAAGAAGGCGGGGGCTTACGGCAAAAAAGGACTTGAGTGGACAGGTCGTCAGCTTGGATCATTAAAAAAATATTTAGAAAAAAAATATTATGATATTGAAAAATTGCAAAAAGAGCCGAACTCAGAAGAAGAGCAAGATTTAAAGAAAATATCCTTTGAAGCAGGATCATTGTTTGGATAATTATTTTGCTTGTACCATAATGATAGTAGCGCTTTCGCGATTTATCTTCACAATTCCATGAAGCACGTTGATTGACTCTTGTTTGCCCGTTTTGAGGCGAAATGTAAGAGGTTTGTGGGCAGAGAGCGTCAGGATCATTGGAACGTGCCCTATTTGGATGACATAATTGCCTGTGGGAGTGTTGATTTCAAGCCACCCAACTTCATGAAATGTATGATATTCGGGAGTACTTATTTCGAGCTTCACAATTGTGCTCGTAAGAATTTAGCCTTATCGATCGCTTCTTGGAGCGAACCGACCATGTAAAATGCGTCTTCTGGAAGATCATCGAATTCTCCAGCAATAATTCGAGCAAAATCATCGACTGCTTGCTTCATGGGAACATAGCGTCCAGGAATTCCGGTCGCAAATTCGGCCGTAAAAAGCGGCTGAGTGAGGAACTTTTGAATTTTTTTTGCCCGTTTAACGGTCGTTTTATCCTCTTCTGAAAGCTCTTCCATTCCCAAAATTGCAATTACATCCTGCAGTTCTTTGTATCGCTGCAGAATGCGCTGAATTGATTGCGAAACGTTATAATGCTTTTCCCCAACGATATCAGGATCAAGCCCCTTTGAAGTAGATAATAAAGGATCGATTGCAGGATAAAGGCCGAGCTCTACAAGCTTTCTTGAAAGAACGGTAGTCGCATCTAGATGCATGAAGGTAGTAGATGGAGCCGGGTCGGTAATATCATCTGCAGGAACGTACACTGCTTGTACAGATGTAATAGATCCATTAATTGTATTGGTGATGCGCTCCTGAAATGCCCCCATTTCTGTCGCCAATGTTGGCTGGTATCCTACTGCCGATGGCATTCTGCCAAGAAGAGCGGATACTTCAGAGCCAGCCTGTACAAATCGAAAAATATTATCGACAAAAAAGAGCACATCCTTTTTTTCACGATCGCGAAAATATTCCGCCATCGTAAGCCCTGTGAGTCCTACGCGCAATCGAGCCCCAGGCATTTCGCCCATTTGCCCAAACACAAGCGCTGTCTTATCAAGCACACCGGAGCTTTTCATTTCAAGCCACAGTTCGTTTCCTTCGCGCGTTCGCTCTCCAATTCCAGTAAATACAGAAACACCGCCATGTTCAGTCGCTATATTTCTAATGAGTTCCTGTACAATAACGGTTTTTCCAACGCCCGCGCCCCCAAAAAGGCCAATTTTTGATCCCTTAATATACGGGCACATAATGTCGATTACTTTGACGCCCGTTTCCTGAATTTCATCATCAAGTTTTTGTTCAATAAATGGAGGAGCTTCTCTGAAAATTGACCATGTTTCTTCATGTTTGATTGGAGGCTTTCCATCTATCGTATCGCCAAGCACATTAAAAATTCGGCCAAGCACTTCATTGCCGACAGGGACTTGAATAGGGTGCCCAGTGTTTATTACTTGAAGTCCTCTGCGAATTCCAAAAATCGATTCTATGACAATACATCGTACTGCCCCGTCTCCTAGCTGCTGTGCAACCTCAAGGCTCGCTCTTGATTCTTTTTTAGATCCTTCTGCGGGAAGGATGACTTCGAGTTCGTTGAGAATATGGGGAGTATGCTCTCGGGGAAATTGAACATCAATAATTGTTCCGCTGACGCGGATGACATGACCAAACTGAATTTCGTGCGATGCGTTTTTTTCTGCCATAGATAAACCTTTCAGCTATAAAGCTAATCAAAGGCTTTTTGTTTGTAAAGAATAAGTAGGACAGAAGTGTTGGTAAAAATCAAAAATAGAATTATATGTTTTGATAGCCGAGCGCTTGATACACAAGAGATGCGGTATCATCCAGAATATTCTTTTTATTGATGAGTACTTGTAGGCTAGCGCCTGGTTTAATCACTGTTTTTTTGGTGACAATATTTTTGAAAGGATTGAGCGATTTGGCCTGTGTACTATACAAGATAAATGATAGTACAAATGTTGTAATACCAGCACTTAAAAGCTCTGGGAAGAAATGTGGCTTGCGCATAGCATTAATATCAGAAATGGCCAGCTTTCTTAAACGTTGATACCGATCCCCAAATGTTTTTCCAGTGCTTGGGTTAATCAAATCCTGTCTTGCGTCACATTCTAATCCAGCAATGTTTTTTTCTATCCTTTTTAATTGAGATTTTAAAAGCCCCATCCATACTTCATGGGATTTAATTTTTAAGCAGTATCCCTCATACATCAAAAAATTAAATCCTATTAAAAGGCTCCCAAGCATTCCTACACATACTTTCATTCTAATCCATTTTTTTCGATACCGACTAAAATCAGAAGATGTCGCATTGGATATGAGCGCTGGATTGTAGATAATAGATTGATCTGAATTGTTGGTAATGCGCACCAGGCACAAGTCAAAGTCTCGAGATTGCAGATCTACTGCGATCAGATGTTTTGGCGGCAAAGAAGGAGCCTGCTCTGCAGGAATAGCGCTAAAAAATGAACAGAATAAAAGGATATGTAAAACTGCTTTTTTGCATGAAATCATATAAAATCCCTCCAATGCTTTAGGATATTTACTATTCTACTCTTTTTTCAAACATGTTCAAAAGCCGTTTGAATAGAGGCTTTGAGTCTATATTTCTAAGCTGCTTTTTAAGCTCGTCAAAGCTTTCTTTTTCAAGGGGAGCTTTAAGGCCAGAAAGAATGGTTTCATAAAGCTCTTTGGGAAGCTTTTTGATGGTAGCGAGCGATTTTGCTGAAAGCGTATACTGCTTTTTTTCAAGGCGCGTGCGCTTGATATCTTTTACAAGGTGCGCGTATTCTTCAAGTATCGTAGGCACATTTTCTTCAATATCATCATACATAAGGCCGCTATATTCGCTTCCTTCTTTTTTTTGAATGGGGCTGCTATGAAGGAGCTTGATGTTGGCCTTGAGGATGTTAGCTGTAAGAGCATTATTGTTTTGATCAAAAGCCCAGTGCTTAAATTTTTTTGGAATAAATCGAAGATATAGGCATTCTTGAGGAGAAAAAGCGATTGTATTTTGATTATTATTGCTTGCATGATGCATTATTCTTTGCACCATAAAGAGATAGTTCATAAGGCTTGTGGGGATTTGTTTTCGAATGAGAGTGTGCATATTGTCAAAAGGTATTTGTTCCCATATGCAAGCTGTGCAGTCATCAGATGCTGTGATGGCTTTGGTGCTATCATGATTAAAGTGTGCTGAATTAATCCAGCTAGTATTTCCTCTAAGGATTTGAAGGCATGCGCCACTCTTGCTATCCCATATGCGTGCTGAGCGGTCACCAGATGCAGTGATGGCTTTAGTGCTGTCGTGATTAAAGTGTGCTGAATTAATCAAGTCAGTATGTCCACTCAGGATTTGAAGGCATGCGCCGGTATTGCTATCCCATATGCGAGCTGTTTTGTCACCAGATGCAGTGATAACTTTGGTGCCATCATGGTTAAAGTGTGCTGAATTAATCAAGTAAACATGTCCACTCAGGATTTGAAGGGATGTGCCGGTATTGCTATCCCATATGCGGGCTGTGTTGTCATACGATGCACTGATAACTTTGGTGCTGTCATGGTTAAAGTGTGCAGAGTGGCTCCAGTTAGTATATCCTCTAACGGTTTGAAGGGATGTGCCGCTCTTGCTATCCCATATGCGTGCTGAGTCGTCACTAGATGCAGTGATAGCTTTGGTGCTATCATGATTAAAGTGTGCTGAATTAACCGAATCAGTATGTCCATTCAGGATTTGAAGGCATGCGCCGGTATTGCTATCCCATATGCGAGCTGTCTTGTCATACGATGCAGTGATAGCTTTGGTGCTATCATGATTAAAGTGTGCTGAATTAACCAATTTAGTATGTCCATTCAGGATTTGAAGGCATGCGCCGGTATTGCTATCCCATATGCGGGCTGTGTCGTCATACGATGCAGTGATAATTTTAGTGCTGTCATAATTAAAGTGTGCTGAACGAACTGCTGCAGTATGCCCACTGAGTGTCATAGCGTTTTGATAAGGAGTTTCGGTGAGCTCTGTATCTTGCAAAATCTGAAGTTTGACATCCCATGGGATAGATTCCATTGAATGAATCGCCAGATCACACGATAATGCAATGAGAGCAATAATATAACTGATACGCTGCTTCATAGATATTATTTCGATATAAAAATGTATATGATGCGAATAAGTATCGCATATAATAACATTGAGTGCTACGCATTATTTTTTCAAACATGTTCAAAAGCTCTTTGAATAGGGGTGCTGGATCTATATTTCTAAGCTGCTTTTTAAGCTCGTCAAAGCTTTCTTTTTCAAGGGAACTTTAAGGCCAGAAAGAATGGTTTCATAAAGCTCTTTGGGAAGCTTTTTGATGGTAGCGAGCGATTTTGCTGAAAGCGTATACTGCTTTTTTTCAAGGCGCGTGCGCTTGATATCTTTTACAAGGTGCGCGTATTCTTCAAGTATCGTAGGCACATTTTCTTCAATATCATCATACATAAGGCCGCTATATTCGCTTCCTTCTTTTTTTTGAATGGGGCTGCTATGAAGGAGCTTGATATCCGAGTTTAAAATGTCGGCTTTTATGGATGGATCATTAAATGATAAAAAGTAATTTTTAAGATTTTTTGGCAAAAATCGAAGATAAAAGCACTCTTTTTGTAAGAGCGGTTTATTTTCTTGAGTGTGTTTGATTGAAAGTTTTAACTGTAGATCTCGAATAAGAAGATTAAGAAAAAGGGAATTATATTTTTTATGCTTTTTAATAATACTGTATGCCTTGTTTAGTTCTATTCGTTCCCACAAAAGAGCTTCATTTTCTGATCGTGTAAGAATATATGAATCGGTTTGATCAAAAATCGCTTCATGTACTTTCTCAGTGTGCGGCAGCAGAGCTAAAGGCTTTCCATTGAGCGACCATAATGCAGCAGTGCAATCGCCTGATGCAGTAATGACGATATTTTGTGCCGTATTAAAATGAGCGCTATTAATGCTTTGCTCATGAAGTAAGCGGATAACTTTTTGGGTTACTATATTCCATACTGCGGTGGTACAATCATTGGAAGCTGTTATGATATGAGTATTTTTTTTATTCCATTCTGCTGAGTGAATTAAGCTATCGTGTTTTATAAAGCGTTGTGTCCATGTTTTGGTATCCCATACCATCAAAGAGCCATTTAATGTTGTGGCAAAAATATGCGTATCTGCAGGGCTATATTGAGCGATCATAATTTCATTCGCGTTGGCAGAAGAAGTGAGCTCTTTTAAGCACACTCCTTGTAAATTCCATATTTTTGCAGTCCCATTGTGTGATGTGGTAATTATGTGCGTGTTGGCAGTATTGAAATGAGCAGAGAGTGTTCCAAATGTATGGTAAAACGAACGTATGAGTTTTCCTTGAAGATCCCATAGGTGAGCATATTCATCAGCTGATGCTGTCAAAATATGAGAGCCTGCGGTATTAAACTCTGCTTCATTAACAGCTTTGTTATGCGGCAATATGCAGATCAAATGGCCTTTTATGTCCCATAAAGATGCATTCTGATCATCTGATGCTGTTACGATATATGATTCTGTATGATCAAAGTGCACGCTGTTTATTTTTTTTGCATGAGTTAATGCGGCTATTATCTTGACATTTTCATAATTGTATATGCGAGCAAGCCCATCAAAAAATATAATGCAAATGAATGATCCTTTTGGACTAAAGAATGCTTTATCGATAGCGAGAATGTGAGCCATTTCATGTTTCAATGTGCCATCAAGATTCCATATTTTAACTGTTTTGCTTGATGGGGTAGCGGTAAGGATAGAAGGATGCTTTTCATTTGGATTAAATGAGGCATTTTTAATGAGTCCCTCATGAGGTAAAACATGAGAAATAAAAAGAATGAACGTGTCTGTAAAAATGATATTTTGTATATCTACCGGAAGGCCAGAGATATCAAAGACTTCATGCTCGCAAGGATCAGGTTTCATGGGATAGCAATTGAGATACGATAAAAAGCTCAAAAAGATAGCATTAGAGATCAAATTTTTTGATTCCATTTTGATCTATTTCGGCGACTAATTCATTAAGCTCTTTTTGATCTAAAAGGCCTGTGGTGGCATCAAGATGTTCCAAAACTGCAGCCGAATTGATAATGCCTGCGCGAATTGCATCAGGAATTGATTTCTTTTTTAAAAGCTGACTTACAAACGTTGATCCAAAAGCATCTCCAGCTCCTACAGTGCTTGTGACATCAATAGGCAGGCTCGGATGATAATATATATGTTTTCCATCAGATACATATACGCCATCTTCGCCATTGGTGACAATTGCTATAGTAGGGCCATGCGCATGAACTGTTTTGAAATACTCCTTAAGGGTAAAGCAGATATTGTCATGCGATATTGTCGCAGAAAGAAGTTTTGGAAGAGATCGATCAACTGTTTTACGGGGCTCATGTTTCTTTTCAAGAAGTTGTTCAGAAAGAAGGCATGCCTCAAGAGTGTTGAGTATAAGAATATCGATATGTTCAAGAGATTGTATCAGGCTGGTAACGTTTGCTGTTAATTGGCTTGTCCCTGGATTGGCTGCAACGGGTATAGCATGCTTTTTTGCATAGCTTGTAATAAAAGGAAGCAGCTCAGCGGTGTTTTTGGATAAGGACGTTATATAAAGCTGATCGCATTCAGCAAACAAGCTTGTCGGTATGTCTTTTTTTGAGAGAGTGAGGTTTGCTCCTCGATCAACGAGTGCGACTTTGTTGCCCGTTGGGGATGGTAGGATATACGAGGCTCCTGTAAGCTCTTTGTTTGCTTGATTGATATGTGAAACATCGATTTTTTTTTGGATAAGCTGTGTGCGGATGAAAGTGCCATTTTCATCCGCACCAATTTTTGCACATGGGGTCACTGAAAATCCGAGTTTTTTAAAATTGCAGGCACTATTTAAAGCGCCTCCACCAGTTGCATGATGCAATTTTTTGATCTCTTTTTTTGTTCCTTCTTCCAGAATAATGTACATGGCTTCTCGGCCATCAATGTCAAATGCTACGACCTGCTGATCTTCATATTCGATAAAGAGATCGCTAACGGCTGACCCAATTGTGATAATCTTCATGCCATTTTAGCTTTCTTTTTTTTGAGTGGTTCAAGCACTCGTTCAAGTACCTCATCGGCATGACGCACCCAAATGATATCAATTCCTTCCGTAATGTCCTCCATGTCCTTCAAATCATTTTGATTGTTAATAGGAGCGATGACGAAAGGAAGCTTATTTCGTTTTGCTGCGAGCACCTTTTCTTTCAACCCTCCGATTCTCATTACATCGCCGCGAAGATTGAGCTCTCCTGTCATAGCGTACTTTGAGCTGATTGGACGCTTGGTGAGTGCTGATAAAATTGCAGTGAGCATTGTAATGCCTGCAGATGGGCCATCTTTTGGAATGGCTCCCGCAGGAACATGGATATGCAAATCGTGAGTTTTGAACAGCGATTGATCGATTCCAAATCGTTCAGCATGAGTACGGGCATAGCTGACTGCAGCTTGAGCCGATTCTTTCATTACTTCGCCAAGTTGTCCTGTAAGCATGAGCTTACCAGCGCCAGGCATCAAAACTGCTTCAATTTTTAAAATATCGCCCCCATACGATGTCCATGCAAGTCCGTTTGAAATTCCAATTTCACACCGATCAAATGTTTCGTCTTCTACAAATTGACGAGGCCCAAGATATTTTTCGATATTGGCAGGAGAAAAATCAATTGAGCAGGAATTTTCAACAAGAGAGCGGGCTTCTTTTGAGCAGAGCTTTCTAATCAGACGCTCAAGCTGGCGAACGCCAGATTCACGGGTATAGTTTGAAACCAAATCATCGATGACTTCATCTGAGAGCGAAACTTTTTTGGGATCAAGCCCTGTATCGACGATTGCTTTATGCAAAAGATGCTTACGTGCAATGTTGATTTTTTCAGGCATGGTATATCCAGAGAGCTCGATCACCTCAAGGCGATCCCGAAGAGGGCCAGGAATTGTTTCAAGATTATTAGCTGTTGCTATAAAAAGTACCTTTGAAAGATCGAATGGGATTCCAAGATAGTTGTCATAAAACGTGTTGTTTTGCTGAGGATCGAGTACTTCAAGCATGGCTGCGGAAGGATCTCCACGAAAATCTGAGCCAATTTTATCAAGCTCATCGATAACAATGAGAGGATTAGAAGATTCTGCTTTTCGAACTGCCTGAATGAATCGTCCCGGCATTGCACCAACGTAGGTTCGGCGATGGCCGCGAATCTCGGCTTCATCCTTGACGCCACCCAAAGATATTCGAGCATAAGATCGACCTAAGCTTTTTGCTATCGATTTGCCCAGTGACGTTTTACCAGTGCCTGGAGGACCCACAAAACATAAAATCGGTGCATAACCATCCTGTTTTAGGTTGCGAACAGAGATAAAATCTAAAATCCGGTCTTTAATTTCTTTTAACCCAAAGTGATCCTCATCAAGAATCGCCTTGGCATGCTTTATATCAAGGTTATCTACGGTTTCTTTGCCCCATGGAAGCGCAAAAATCCATTCAAGATAATTTCGGGTAACTGTTGCCTCAAGAGAGTCGGGAGCAGTGCGTTCTAGTCGGTTAATTTGGCGCATTACCTCCTCTTTGACTTCGTCAGTAACGGGTAGTGCATCAAGCCGATCAATCATTTTCTCTATTTCTTCAAGATCATCCTCTCCAAGCTCTTGTTTGATAGCCTTCATTTGCTCTCGAAGGTAATATTCTTTCTGAGCTTTATTCATGGCCTCTCGAGCATTTGTGCGGATTTTTTCTTGAATTTCTGCCACTTCAATTTCTTGATGTAAATAGTTATATATCGTTTCTAAAAGCTCTTCCTGGCTTTCAACTTCAAGTAGTTGTTGACCTTGATGAACCGTGAGTGATAAATGAGATAAAATAAAATCGGCAATTTTTTCAGGATCGTTCATTTTTGAAAGAATGATATGAAAATCTGGGCTAAATGAATGGCCGGCAGTTGCCATTTTTTCAGCTACGCTTTTAATGCCACGAATATGTGGAAGTAGCTGTTCTATGCTGCATGGAATAAGCTCAATAGGCTCAATGTGCGCCTGAAGCATATCGCCTTCGGACACTAAATTACGTACTCGCCCCTTGCTAATACCCTGTACAAGAATTTTTATTCCGCCTTCAGGGATTTTTATAAGTCGCATTATGGTGGCTATTGTACCTACCTGGTATAGATCGTTTGTCCCGATGGCTCCTTCTTGAGAATTGGAGGAATCTTTTGCGGCAAGCAAGAAAATCAATTTTGATTCCTGCAGGGCGTAATCGACCCCCCGGATAATTTTTTGGTCCAATACAAGTAAAGGAACAATCACATTTGGAAATACAACCACATCCATGGTAGGGATAACTGGTAATACTTCTGGGATGGTTTCCTTATTTGATTGATTTAAAATCGTATTGTTCATAGCCCTCCCCCTTAATTGAGCAGCTTTTTATTTCACGTTACAAAACTCAGTGTACGGTATAAAGGGTCAAGGAAACAATAATTGAGCGTCAAAATGAGACAATAATCTTTGTAAAAAGGGGATAAGTTGCTACGCTTATAAAGCTCTGGATGATATTTTAAAAAAAGGCTTTAATGTAGGGTTTTTTTAAAAAAATTACAGGAATGTGCATGCACAAAGCATGTTTGAGGCTTGAAAGTGTCGAAAAGCGCTTTCAAGAGGGCGAAAAAGAGACAATCGTTTTAAGGGGCCTGAATATTGCATTTAATCAAGGGCATACATATGCGATTATGGGCGTTTCTGGAAGTGGAAAGTCAACCATAATACAAATGCTTGCCGGCCTTGATATTCCTTCGAGAGGTACAGCCTCCTTTAATGGTCGTTCGCTGAGAGCTTTTACCCCAGCAGAGTATGACAATTTTTTACAAACTAAAGTTGGGCTTCTTTTTCAAGAGCCGTATCTTTTTGCCGAGCTATCCGTTATTGAAAATGTGGTGCTTCCGGCGCGTATTAATGGGCAATTTCAAGAGGAGGTTGAAAAAAGGGCTGAGGAGTTGCTTTGTCGTGTAGGAATTTCTCATAAACGCAACAAGCATCCTCGATCTTTGTCTGGAGGAGAACAGACCAGAGCAGCGTTAGCTCGAGCTTTGATCAATCAGCCAACTTTTTTATTAGCAGATGAGCCAACCGGAAATTTGGACAGAAAAAGCGCTCAAGCGATGATAGAGCTTTTATGTACATTGCAAAAAGATTGGAAGATGGGATTGATTATATGTACCCATGATCAATTGGTTGCGCAGGCTATGGAGCATCGCTATGAGCTTAAAAATGGTGCAATAGCTTTTCCAGATTAATGTTCGGTGTTGCAGTAAGCAATATAAATAAGCATGTACGTATTAAGCCAGCTACGAGCCGTGTAGGATAAATCATGTGCATTGTGTGCACGTAAAATATAGGAAAGCATGGCCTGCTGTTTTTTAATCGTGTATGGGTAGGACTTTTGAGTACAAAGTTTAAATACAGATTTGAACTTTTCAGAACGAAAGAGGTGTGGTTTAGGGAGTTGCTCCTCTTTTACTTCTTTTTCCATGGAACAGACTATTAATGGCAGTACAAACAGGATCCATACGAGATTTTTTTTCACGACTAATGATCTCCTTTTGAAAATTGTATGGTAAACTAGCAGCTTTAAGTAAAAAATCAAAGGAGTCTTCATCCATGTTTACTCGAAAAGCAATACGCGCAAAAACAATGCAAGTCGCCGGGTCAACGCTTTTAAGTAGAATGCTTGGTATCATTCGGACAATGCTCCTCGTTCGATTTATGGGAGCAAGCGCTCTTTCCGATGCTTTTTTTACGGCCTGGATGTTTCCCAACTCGTTGCGAAAAATTTTTGCAGAAGGAGCACTTTCTGCAGTGTTTGTGCCAACAGCCGTGCAAACAATTCGCTCTGAAGGAAAGCAGGAAATTGCGGGGCTTATGAGCCTTGGATTTATTGTTTTTGAAGGGATTGTTTTGTTGATTTGTTGTGGAGTAATGGTCTGGGCTCCTTGGTGGACTTCAGCGATTGCTCCCGGATTTTCCCCAGAGCAGGTAGCAATGGGAGCGCACTATTTAAGAATTTTAATGCCATTTATATTCTTAGTCTCAACGTGTGCACTGCTTGCAGGGCCGCTTCAAGCGGTCGGCCATTTTTTTGTACCCGCATTTGGGCCGGTTCTTTTAAATGCTGTCTATATCATAGGCCTTTTAATAGGCCTTATATATGATATTTCGATAGGAACGCTTTGTTATATTATAATGGCGGGTGGCGTGCTACAGCTTGCAACGCACATTTATACGTACGTTCGCCTTGGATTTGGGTTTGGACTGTTTGGCAAGAAGGAGATCAATAAATTTTTTGGAGTGATGCTGCGGTTTATTCCATGCTTTATTAGTATGAGTGTCGTTGAAGCTGGGATTATCATTGATACGCGTTTTGCTTCCTATTTATCGGAAGGCACGGTTTCGCTTGTGAATTATGCAAATCGATTCATGGGAATTCCATTGGGAGTGTTTGCTATTGCGCTTTCTACCATTTTACTTCCCCATTTTTCACGCATAAGTGCCTATGCGCCTCGGCGGCTTGGATTTTATGTATTAGAGGCAACCAAGCTTGTGTGGTGGGTTACTATTCCCGTTATGGCCATGATGATGCTGCTATCGCATAAAATTTTTGTGACGCTTTTTTTATCCGATAAATTTACGCTTGTGCAGGCTGATGAGGCGGCATCGATTTTGATAGCTTCGTTAATCGGCCTTTTCTTTTTTGCGATCAATAAGATTATTGCGAACGTGTATTATGCGCGTCACTATACCAAGGCTCCGGCACTTATTGCGATTTGTACCGTCTCTTTAAATTACATGCTCAACTCATTGTTTATTGGATCTCTTGGCGCAGTTGGGCTTTCTTTAGCGACGTCTATTGCAGCAATTTTTCAAACGGTTTGTCTGTATCTGATTATAATGCATCATATGAATTTGAATGTATATTTTGAAAATCTTCTTCTGTTTGCCTGGCGGTATCTTGTGCAGCTTGGAGTAATTGGAGCATTGTTTTTAATTATTTACAATATAATCGCCATGGGACTCGTCTACATGCAGGCATCATATTTTCTTTATGACCTTGGCTTTTGGTTTTGGACAGCTCCATTATGTTTGTTTTTTATGCTTGTACTCTATCTCACAAAAGATTGGTTTGGCGTGCGAGTAATTTTCATGGAGGGGGAATAATGCAGTTTCTATTTTCAGCGGGATTAATAGTATATCGATATGAAGAGAGTACAGCATTGTACCTACTTTTAAAATATCCTCATGGCCATTGGGATTTTCCAAAGGGAAAGATAGAAAAGGGGGAAGATTTACAGGAAGCAGCTATGCGCGAACTTAAGGAAGAGACAGGGCTTTCGGCTGAAATTATTCCTGGTTTTAACGAAGAATTTGAATATTTTTTTAAACAAGAAGAGAAGCTTATTAAGAAAAAGGTTACTTTTTTTATTGCAAAGGCTGATCAAGAAACGGTGAAACTTTCTTTTGAGCATATCGATTATGCGTGGTTGCCTTATGATCGCGCAGTTGAACAGCTTACCTTTGATAATGCAAGGCAGGTTTTAAAGAAGGCAAATAATTTTCTAATGTAGTTACCAACAATCATAGTTAGCTCAAAGCTGCTAAAAAAGTATAGATGAATAAAGGGTGCATGGCAAAAAAGCCGATTTTAAATCGGCTTTTTTAAGCGTAACTACAGGAGTAGGATTCAACCCGACGATAGTATAAAAAGTTAATTTACTTGAGATATTCTTTGGTTAATTCCAGCTTTTTATCAGAGAGCGGGCTGTTTTGATAGTTTTCTTTAGTATCGTTCTTAATAAGGCGTAATAGTTCGCTTGCTTTTTTGCTACCATTTATAGTTTTATTATTTTTTTGACAATATGCATTTTTGCTACGATCTTTTCCTGTAGCATTAAGTGGTACAATCGAAAAAAAACTACATAGTATGAGTATCGTTGTTTTCATGTTTATCCTTTTTTACATAAATATTGCGTGTGTAGGTAATTGGATTTTCTTATATTGTAGCTTTTTTAAAGAGTAGTTTAAAGTAATGCCTATTTTTACTCAGAACGCTCTTCTAATATTGTGGTAAGTTGATGTATAATGCGGTTGCCTTCTTCTAATGTTCTATCGGCAATAATTATGAGATTGGGCATCTGTGCGAGCTGATTTAATAAATCTTGTATTGTTGCATTTTCTTGCTGTGACTCGAAGGGTGTGGCAATTGGATTTTCTGAATTATTATTGAGGGGATGTTGCTTTGGCTCTGCAAGACATACACACGACGCGAAAATGAGTGCAAACGGTAGATATTTCATGATAAACCTCCAATAAAAAACAAAAACCGACAAGAAGTCGGTTTTTTAATTTGGTTGCGGGGGTTGGATTCGAACCAACGACCTTTGGGTTATGAGCCCAACGAGCTACCAGGCTGCTCTACCCCGCGTCATAATTTTTCTTAATTTCTACAGTAAATAGTACTCTCTTTTTTAGCTTTGTCAAAGAAAATGCTGGATTTAACCTCATTATAAAAGCGAATCATGTGAATGAGTTGGTAATGTATAAGAGCCTCCTGAGGGATCAAAAAAGTGTGCATAATAGTAGGAAATATAAAGAATGTGTCGCTGCCATTGAATGCTGCGTAATCGAGCTGCCAGTGCCATGAGTAGTCTGAACTGTTTGCAAAACCAGGTATCATTGGCTACTGCAATAATAGGATCATCATAAAAATCGATTGGGGTATGATTACAAAAAAGTTCTGAGCAAATATAGGGGGCGATCTTTACATGGGGAATAAGAGGAATTGAGACGCGTGTTTTTTTTGAGGGATTAATGGGCTTGCTATGCATGAAAAAGAGATTTTTAAGCGATTGAGGCAGAATGGAGCGTTCGGTTAAGGGGACAGCATGCTTCTTATCGATTCTTGATTGTAGAAAGCCTTTTTGAAAATGATACAAGCTATTGAAGCTTTCAGTTTGATCTTCAAAGAAGCTTCCAATTAAAAGATTTTCAGCCTTTTTACAGAGAATATCTATATCTTGGATAGAGGTGCCGTACCATCCCGATTCGGGAATAATAATAGTTTTAAGATCAGGATATGTATGTAATAAATGCTCGACTTCATACTCAAGAAATAGTTTTCCTCTTGATCCTGCAGATTCAGGAATTTGAATAGGAAGATGGCCAATAGTAGAAAGCCAGGAAGGAGGTTGGCATGGTTGGTATATGAGATACGAAGATCCTGCATATACGCAAAAAAGAATGATCCACTTTCGATATCCTATGATAAGAAGGCTGTTGCAAAGGCAAAAAAATAAAAAAAGAAGCGTATTGAGCGTGATATACTTGAGGGGCCACAGCATCCAGGGCGACGAGGCAATAGGAAGGAGCGGGTTCATGAAGATAATTCCTTCGCATATGCCAAATGGCCATAGGCAATATTGATCGATAACGATTGAGTAAAGCCACATGACGATCGTCCAAAGCGCAATACTTTGTATTCGATTTATGCAAAAGCGATCGAGAGCTAAAAAAGCTGTAAAAAAGAAGAGCGGAAAAAGAGTGACATAGAGGACTACAGCGATGGGCGCGATAATTTTCAGGGCTAAGGGGCCGTAGGCCATATTATAAAGTGCTTTTGCCAAAGAGGCAGTATGTCCAATTGAGATGAGAAGGGAAATGTATAGAAATAGGCGCTTTTTTTGTTGGCGTAATAGAATGTATGTAAGCGGAGGAGCATACCATACAAAAGGCCACATAAAAGGCCTATAGAATGGCGCGATATATGAAAAGACAAGAATAAAAATTTTCATGAAATAATGTTATCAAAAAATGAGAGGACTTTTTAGATCCTCTCATTGATGTACCTCAGTATTTTTATGCGGCGAATTAACGTATGTTTCGAGCAAATGGCGAATAGATTCGGCTTTGTGTGGTTGTGTAAGCGGGAGTATTCTTTTTAGAAACATTTTTTTTCATGGAAGCGGATTGTTTTGTTGGTTTGCTTACGATGTTATGTTGAATTGGAAGGCGTTTTGATTGAATGATAAGGTTTTTTGATTGGATGCCATTGCTAATAAATCCTCTTCCAACGATAGTGATTGATGGCTGATCGCCTGTTTGCTCAGCAAAAACGATCTTTGAGCGAACTTTTTGTTTTTCAGGTCCAGCTTCAAGAATGATATATCCGGATTGTTTTGCAGTGATAGTCGTTGATTTACCGTTAGCGATTGTAGCTCCTCGGCCGCTTACATCGCAACTATCAATAATTCGAGCGATGCCTCCAGACTGATTTTCAATTTTGACTGTCAACGAAACGGGCTTTTGAGAAAAGCCTTGTGCAGAAACACCTTTTTGGCTTAATGTTAGGCTTGGATTGTAGTTATGGTATTCCTTGCCATAAAAATCGATATCCTTTGATGTTTTATGGTTTTCTGGCCCGAACTCGACGTTAATGCTCGCGCCTCGCTTTATGACGCGTAGTGTGATGGCGCTATTGTTTTCAATGATACTTTTACGAGAAACGCCTCTAATTCCTTTAGCTCGGTGTACATCAGCATCGCCGCCTGATCGGTTGACCATGCGAACGGAATATGGTTGAAAGCAATCGTCATGAGAGGCAAAAAGGCTCGGATTAAGGCTTAATCCGATGGCAAGAGCCATTATTACTATTTTTTTCATACGTTCCCCCTTTAAGAGCATTTTAAACAAATCCGAAAGAATTCTCTTTCTGATCTAATATTACCAATAGAAAACTTTAAAAAACAAGATTTTTATAAAAATATTACAAGAGATGATGGTTGGTATCGCTTTTGTTTAGCCTGTTTTTGGCTAGATTGAGGATTGCGGGATCATTACACGCTGAATTTTTGAAGATACACGATCGCTGTGGCTGTTGTTTCGGTATGGGTGAGCGAAATAAGAATGGTAAATGAGTTTGCTGGTAGCTTTAAAAGAGCCCAGTTTATTGATACTTCTGGGATGTTATGCTTGTTTCTTGTGATATATATGGTCTTACAGTGGGTCAAGAAGGGGATATAGTTATGAGGAAATGCTGAACAATAGGCTTTAAAAAAGGCTTCTCGGGCTGCAAATCTGACGGCAAATCGCTGGGGGGCGAGAAGTGGCGATTGTTTGCAATAGGTGATTTCGTCTGCATGAAAAATTCTCAAGAGTTTCGTATCGCTATAGGTATCCCATGCGTTAAATCGGGATATAGTGACTGAGTCTATGCCGATGCCCTGTATCATATGGTTATCCAACGATTATAAGAACAAAAATGCTCAAAAGTGCCGAAAAAAAGCACCACACTGAGAGCAATGCCCCGAAATAGAATAAAAGAGATGCGGCATATGAACATGCAAGAACGATGCCCATCGCTCGAAGATGCTTGTTTGAAGAAATAAAAAAGGGGACTATAGTTGCAATGAGGTAAAAAAAGCTTCCCGGAGCCCACAGTAATGACGGCACATGCGATCGATACACGATATGGCACTGCTCTATCATCGCGTATGGCGCGTGCATCATGAGGTATATACCCGCAACGATACTAATTAATATTCCAGATATCATGGGAAATATAAGCCTATTTTTTTCACTTTTCTTTACAATAAGATGATACACGGACCATGGCACCCAGTTAGGCCAAATGATAAAAACAAATGTAAGATAAGCGTAAATTGCCAATGATGTTTGAGTTCCATGTGGAATAGCCTGCCATACGGTTCCTTCAATATATTGTTGCATTGAAAAAAGGAGGGGAATTGATGCAAACCAGTATTGATTTTTTTTTGCCCGCACTAATGCAGCAATTCCACATAAAAAAAGCGCGGCACTTGCGGTAAAGCTTGCTGAAGCTGAAAAACACATAACGTCACCCCTTGATTTTATATCCGATTTTCAATGAACTTCAGCTTAAAAATTGCCATGGTATAAATCAATAGTTTGCGCGTTGTTGCTCAAGATAGCGATCTAATGAACGATAAAGAATTGCTTCCTGAATATGGGGGCCTGTAATAATATCTGCTCCTTCAAGATCGGCAATCGTTCGGGCAACTTTTATAATTTTATGATAGCCTCGCATACTTAGGTTTAATTTTTCAAATGCGGTTCGAATAATCGTTTCTGCATCTGAATCTAATGGGCAACTTTTTTCAACCATGCTTGCAGGGATGGAGCTATTGTATATTGCATCTGAGTTGTACCGAGCGGCTTGTTTTTCAAGAGCAGCAAGAACGCGATCATGCATACTTTGCGAGCTTTCAGAAGATTGGTTTTGATCATGAATTGTTGCATACTCAATTGTAGGCACATGTATTTGTAAATCAATTCTATCAAGAAAAGGGCCCGATAATTTTGTAAGATATCGAGCTATTTGCTGCTTGCTACAGTAGCATGAGCGTTTTTTATCTCCAAGAAATCCGCATGGGCATGGATTGAGTGCTGCGACGAGTAGTAATGATGCGGGAAATTCGATTGATTGGTGAACTCGTGAAATTGATACACTTTTATGTTCAAGAGGCTGCCTGAGGGCTTCAAGTGTTTCTCGCTTGAATTCCGTAAGTTCATCCAAAAATAAAATGCCGTTGTGTGCTAAACTAATTTCTCCCGGTTGTGGATATGAGCCTCCACCAACGAGTCCTGCTTGCGAAATGGAGTGATGTGGATTTCGAAATGGTCGCTGTAATACAAGGGGAGCATTTCCAAGTTTGCCACTTACGGAATAAATTTTGCTTGTCTCAAGTACTTCATCGAATCGCATATCAGGCATAATGGTTGCGAGGCGTTTTGCAAGCATTGTTTTTCCTGATCCTGGTGGACCAATAAATAAAATATTATGTCGACCTGCTGCAGCGATTTGTAGAGCTCGTTTTGCCTGCATTTGCCCTTTTACTTGTGCAAAATCAAGATCGCACATCTTTTTTTGTTTTTGCACTAATGCTGTAAATTCACAACGCGTTGGGCTAATGCTTTTTTCGTTTCGAAGATACGCAACTAAATCGGTAAGATGATTTACGCCAATGACTTCTAAATTTTCTATTAAAGCCGCTTCAGAGCTGTTGTCCTGAGGAAGAATAATTCGCTTTTTACCGAGCCTTTTTGCATCATATGCAATAGCGAGCGCACCTTTAATAAATCGTATACCTCCATCGAGTGAAAGCTCTCCGATAAATAATGTTTCTTTCAAGAAAGAGTCTTCAATTGCAAGATTCCCTGACGCTTGCAATATGCCAATAGCGATTGGTAAATCGAACAACGTTCCTTCTTTTTTGAGATCGGCAGGAGCTAAGTTAACAGTAATTTTTTTAGCAGGAAGTACAAAACCGGAATTTTTGAGGGCAGCTAAAATTCGCTTGCTACTTTCACGAATAGCAGCATCAGGTAATCCAACAATATAAAAATTGACAAGTCCAAACGAAATATCAACCTCAACTGAAACAAGGCGCGCATCGACACCGACTGTTGCCGCAGAAAATATGTTTGTATGCATTATGTGTGCTCTATAATAGTGGGTGGGAAAAATAGTGTGAGAGTTGAAAGACTATGCATGTATGACTCAAAACGAAAACCCCCATGTAACAAAAGAAAAAGAAGTAATATTTTTTATGGTAGGTGGCTTAAAATTGTTTGTCAATAAGGTTTTTTCTTTGCAAAAGCGATCTGTGCCAATTATTCAAGATGACACTTTCTATAAATATTCGTACACTAGAGTCCACGAATATCATATTTTTAAATGATTAGGTACTTATTTATGATACATCGATGGGTATTAATTGCGCTATTGTGTGCATCTACAGCATATTCTGCCATAACGCTTAAGGGAGATGCGGCTGCATCAGATAATGAAACGTTTTCCTTTGAAATTCAACAAGCAGTTCCTAGCACGTTACCAGATACTATTGGTGCACATGTATACACTGCAGCTGCTCCATCGACTGGTGGCGCGAATATCGTGAAAGATTATTCTGTTTCACAAGCTATACGTGAATCGGTAGCAATAGTGCCCCTTTGCCCTGAAACAGCGACCGTAAATTTTGATAAAAATGTAACAAATCCGCTTTATGATAAGGGCATAGCATATATGTCTCTTTTTAATGGATTTGAGAGTAGCTTAAAAGGATCGAATGAGCGACCCGTAGTTGTTTTACAGGAGGATAAAAAAACAATATACGTTATCAACAGTTATTCCTCAATCGGTCAAAATGTTCATGTTATTTCGGCTGCTAAAAGCGATCTCGATACGGGATTGCTTTCTTTCATTCAAAATGTACCGGATGCTGCAGGCAATATTACAAGCGGTATTGTTCAAATTGAAGCCGCAAATCCGTATATTTTTGCGGCTGTTGGTCCAGAGGGGGGACTGTTTGGAGCTACCGGAAGTGGTATTGTAATGGCTGTTGCGGGTACAGTGCCTGTCAGTGGAGAAAAAAAAGCATTTACGGGATTGTTGATAGCTGATGCGCCTTCGGGAGAGTTGGCCATCAGTGGCGGAAATAAAGCTACTCCATTAAATATCAGTTCTGATCAGTTAAAAATTGGGTCAAATCTTGCTTCATTGGGAACGATTGTTGATATGCATTGGCATCGTGCGGCGGGGCGATTATACATAGCTTTGCAAGCAACGGGTGGTGCTGCTGGTACAGATGGAACGCGCTCTATTGTAATGGCACGGGTTGATTCCAAGACAAATGCACTTGTCATTTCAGAGATTGCTCCTGCTGCAGCATTTACTGGAACCGATACGATAGTCGGAGGAGTAGGATCTTCTCTTGAAGTTACTGCTCATGAAGTTTGTGGAATGTATACTTCGACTGCACTTTCGTATCTTATTGTGCAAGGTAATGTCGGAGCACCTTCAAATACGCATCGTTCTGTGTTTGCGCTTCCTATTGCGACAAATACAGGTAACGAAGCGACCATTGGTATGATTGCAAACAAAAATGATGACCCTCAAAACTTCTTTTTAGATAGACGTAATAAACTTTTTACTATGAGAGCGTTTACAAAGCCAGCGGCAACTCATGCTGATTTGCCCTTTGAATCTGATGCGGCAGCGCGTGTCGGCGGTGGAGATATTGTAGCGGGTGATATTGCGCATATTTTTGTGTACCAAGATGCGGTATTTGCTTCTGTGCTTACTGCTGATGCAGGCTATGAGCCCGGAGTTTTCTTTTCGCAGCCTCTTTTTGAATATAATGGAAAGATAAAAGGATGGACACAGTGGAAGCGAGCGGTTGGACTATCGCAACGCACGCTTAATACATTTATTGATCCGGTTACGGGCCAATTTACATCGCTTGTAGGAAATAATTCGAATGAAATAAAAATTATAAAACGAACAATATGGTCATCAGGAGATCCTGCAAGCTTAGCGCCAATGATTGAGCAGTTGGGACTGTTTTTCCCGCAATCAGAAGCTGGAGTGCAAGGAGTATGCGACTTTACACTTTCATCGACAATTTCTGGAGACTCATATCCAGGATTGTATGACATTTCAGTCACTGCAATGACAGGACTCAATGGCGTTTTTCTTGCGCAAACAAGCTTCATTAATAATGGTATTATTACACCAGTTCAGGGGGGCGCGTTTGGGACATTTTTGAATTTTTCAAATGGAACAATTAATGAAACATTTCCGACATCACATTCAAGAATGATTGGTATTAAAGGTGGAGTTTTGGATGAGATTGGCCCTCTCACGACGTCTGAGTTTGCACGAGATGGCATGGCTGGATCACAGGGATGGTTGTTTGTGGGGGGCTCTCATGGTGTGGCAGTGCTGTCATCAGAAAATGGCTCTGGATGGGATGCAACATCAAAGCTTTCAGATGGATTTGATGGCCTTACTGCTGGCATGTCATTTAAAAAGTGTGGAGAGTTTGTAAATGTCCGAAGAATTATACATGACGGCGATTATCTGTATGTTCTTACAAATACAGATTTGACTCGCATCAATCTGACAGAAGGTACTCCTGGATTGGGAATAATTTCCAAAGTAATCATAGATACAGTTTCATCATTTGAGCAGCTTGGATCTGGAAGTAGCTTCCTTGATATGGTTGTTTCGGAAAAACTTATTATTCTTGCAACTAATGCGGGATTGTTCCGATTAAATAACGGTTTGGATGGAAGAATAGTGAACGAACAATCGGCATCATGGATCAAACTTGGATTGCCTGAAGGGGCTGGACCTGTACAATCTTTTTTTCCAATTACCACCACTGGCATATCTCAAGATATTGCTCGTTCATCGGTAGGTGGAACGCTGTATGTTTTGAGTGCATATAGAGGAAAAGATCAAGGGCAGCTTTTTCGATTCGATATAGCGAACGTTGTGGGAAAAAGCATAAGTGATTCAACAGTACGTCGATTAGATGATTTATACGTTGAAGGAAGAGAGTCATACTTTGCAAATTTTGGTATGTTTCAATATCGATGTGCAACCGATGGTTCTTTATTTTATGCTATACAAAGTAAAAATCAGCCTGATACTTCATCGCAAGCAGTTGCACTTTTTTCAAAGGTTGGTATTCAGACTGGTAGTAGATTTATGACGAATAAGGTAATTCCAGCACAATTAGAAAATAGCACGATTCTTTCTGGCATGATTCAAAATTCAGCGACTGGAACATGGCTCATTGCTGGTGATATTGGCATACGTGCTAATGAATAACAGTGAACAACGAGGAAGAGCAGATGATTGCAAGCTCCCGCATGCTACTATGCATATGTTTAGTGCCCTCATTCTTACATGGCATGAATTTACTTCGACCATATGACTCTCTTTTGCGCCCTGCATATGCTTATTCTGAAAAAGCTCATGCACAGTTCTCTATCGTGGCCGAAACAGGCATTTCAGATAAAGGATATAATAGCGTCTGCTCTGCCAATGTTATGCGAATTTGGAATGGCGAGCAAAACGCGCTTGCAATGTTATGTGGATTTGCAAGCGATAATCCAATCGGAGAGAAAAAAATTGCAATAGATGCTTCTGATGATGGTATTCGCGGCCATTTTTGCGTCGATGGCGATTTGCACAATCGATTTTCATCTATTTTTGGCGTTCGCGCATTTTTTCGAGAAAATTGGTCTTTAGGAATATATCTCCCTTTTTATGCGATGGCTCTCAAAAATGTTTGTTGGAAAGATCAAACCAAACGTGTAAGCGATGAAGATATACGAGTAAGAGAACTTTTGACCGATGATTTTTTCTGCAACGTAAAAAAATTAGGAAACGGGCTTGATCTTTCAGGATGGAGCCGAAATGGCGTTGGGGATCTTACGCTGATGGTTGATTGGTTTCGAGATTTTCCACAAGCAAAGCCGATGCTCAAAAATGTTCGTCTTAATTGGCGCCTTGGTTTGGGAATTCCTACGGGCCTGCATCAGGATGTTGATAATGTTTTGGCATTTCCTTTTGGATATGATGGTGCTGTAAGCTTGCCATTTGGATTGGGCTTAGATTTACAGTTCATTTTTCATGTAAAAGTTGGATTTGATGTGCAGCTTACGCATGTATTTGGAAATACGCGCACACGTCGATTCAAAACAAGCATAGATCAGACCGATCTGCTTTTTTTACAGAAGGGCGATGTATACAAAGATTGGGGCCTTACGCAGCAATTTAATTTGTATGCGCAGCTCTATAAGCTGTTTGGTAGCAATGTTTCTTTCATGCTTGGCTATCAATATTACAAACACGGTACGGATGAAGTTGCGCTTGCTCCTGGATCACCATTCTCTGCTACTATTGCAAATTCTGCTATCCAACTACAGGATTGGACGCTTCATCAATTTGTGGTTCGAGCAGATTATGATATTGGGGGCCATTTAGATGACCCGACTATCTACCCTCGGTTTGCTTTGTATGCGCAGATTCCTTTTAATGGAAAACGTGTTGCTGCGACGACAAACCTTGGTTTGATAGCAAGCATCGATTTCTAAACCCTTTTTTATTCTCTTTACTGCTTTTCTTGAATCTTTTCATTCCCCATCGGTATTATTTCTATGAGAAATTTATCCGTCATTGGGGGATGGGATATGAAATATATATCACGAGCAAACATAGTTGTTTGCGTATCGACGTTATTTATTATCTTTTTTCAATACGCTTCCGATAGTTTCAAGGCGGGCGTATCGACTCCATTTGGTGAATTTTCTTTAGAGCGCTCCAATGTGGATCTCTATACGTTTATCGGAATTGATAAACAAGTATATGAAACGTATAAAAAAGCCCGTGCGCAAGCATTAAAAGATGCTGAAAATAAATTTAAACAAGAAAAAGATGCTGTTAGTAAGGAGATTAAAAAGCTTGAAGATGATATTGCAAATACGGAAAAGCTTCCTGTTTCTGGTTCAGATCAAGCAAAAAACGCATCTTTAAAAACAATGAGAGAAAAACTACAGCAAGCTTCAAAAAAAGAAGAATCGATCAATCAAAAAATTCGATCAGAGTTTATAAAAGATTTTTATACCAAAAATACGACGTGGCAAGCTACCATTAAAGATGCATGCAAAAAAACAACAAACGAGCTACGAGAAGAAAGATCGAAGCTTCGTGTTGAAGTAACTGGGGCTCTTTCATCATTTGAAAAGTCTGAAAAAGAAAAACGAATGTATGAAATTGACGACAAACTTAAAAAGATGACCAATGTGTGTGCTGCTTTATATAATAGTGAGAGCCGACAAAAGTACGATGAAACTCTTTTTGCAAAAAAGCCAGTCATTATAAATCCATTTAGCGACATTGAGCAATACCTCAATGAGGCAACAGTATTCAATCCTGATCGAAAAGTGATGCTTAATGATTTTGCAGGATGGGTATTAGAATTTATATTTGAACTGTTTCCCCCTCCCCCATTTGTAGCAAAAATATTTAATAAAAGTTTAGAAATAAGAAACCTTAAATTTTTACCTCGCCCATCGGGGGCTGACGTAAAATATGGGCTTGGCTTTAGCGGAGTCATACAAATTGCGAGCACTGATGTAACGCTCACTTTTCTTCTTATTAAGGATATTTACGGTAAAAATAAATTTATGATATCGATGGGGCTTCCTGGTTCAACAAAGCCATCGCAGATATCACCGTATCTTTCTCCATTTGATATATTTCCGATGCCATCCGGAAGGCTTACATTTTCTACATTTGAAGGATCAAGTAAGGATATACGCTTTGAAAAGGGATTTACGATTTCGGCTCTTTGGGATGTATTCTATGGCCCCTTTGCATATCTTAATGCTTTGAAAGATAAAGCAGGCTCCATGAAGGGTTTACTATTTGAAAGTAGGCCGATCGAATTTGCTATCTATATGAAGCGAAGTAATGTATCTCAAATGAAAGCAGCGCTCATTGTTCCAATGCGCATAGGCTTGGATTATACAAAAATGAAAGCTGTGCCTGGGTGGTTTTCGCGAGTCATAAACCAAACCTCTTTAAATGAAGTTCGTATTGAAATATTTCCTGTAGCGCAAGAAGCAGAGAATAGAAGCGTATCAACAATTAAGGCCGATGTAACGGATATACACGATAAGCTTACAGAATCGAAGCAAAAGCTGGATGCTATTTCTGAAAAGGGATCAGTAGAATATATGAAGGCACATGATGAATACAATAAGCTACAAGCAGACTATGAGCGCCTGCAGCGTGAAGAACGATACGTAGAGAGAAAGCAAAAAGAAGAAGAGAGGAAAAAGACGAGTGAGGGTACAAGGAGTAGTTTGAGCTCAGGCATTAAAAAACAAACTCCGATTATTAAAGATTTTGAAGTGCTTGGAGAAGAAATGGCTACGATATCTTCTTCAGAAAAATCAGAAAGCGATTCGGTTGCAACGGAATGGAAGCAAAAAATTCACAGCTATCTGAGTGTGACTAAAGGCTTTCAGGCCGATATAAGCGCAAAAGCAGAAATGATTTTAGGAACGCAGCAAGCTCCTCTGATTGCGCAAGCGCGAGGCTCTCTCATTCCGCCAGGTAAGCTCTATCCGCAGGGATACACATCATTAGCATTTGGAGTTCATAATATGCTTGAGCTTGGATGGCTTGCAATTGGGAATGTAGAAATAGCGCTCGATTGGGATGTGATGGCATTGGAAGCTGCGATCCTAGCAGGAGTGCCTGTGACGGGTATTTCTATCAAAGGGCAAGTGGACCTTGGCAAGCCAGGAGCTTCGCGTGCGAGTTTGAATGCATTAGGCGGAATTAGCTTTATGGCTACAGATCTTCCTAATTTTATATTTCAAGTAGGCGCTCGAAATATACAATTTTCAGATATTGTAAATTATGCCTACTATTTGGCGACTAAAAAGAATTTATATGATGCGCTCGCAAAAGATCGTCTTCCACAATTTACGATTAAAAAAATAGAAGGATATCTTGCTGCTGGTGCTGGAAAAATTGGAGGCAAATCGATAGAGCCGGGAGCAAGCTTTGAATTGCAAACGATTCTTTTTGATTATCCATTCGGCGGAAAGCTTGGAATTAAAGCGGGAGATAAAAAATATAGGTTATATGGCTACATGTATGGCCCGCGAATTGAATGGAAGGATCGCATTATTATGTATGGGCGTACGGAAAAAGAATCGCCTTATTTTGAATTTGATTTTGATCCAGATAATTGGAAGGCGGCCTCATTCATTGCTGATGGTACCGTGATTATTCCGCCAATAGGAATGAATACAATGCTTAAATTGTACTGGAAGGGAAAGACGCTTGAATCGACATTCAGATGGAAATGGGAGGCGATGGACGTATTAGTTGCGCTGACGTTTAATACAGCCCCAAAACTTGAAATTCCTTCTGAATATAGTCAGCTAAAAAGTGCAGTGGAAAAAGCTTTGGCGAAAGTTCCTCAAAATAGTATCGAGGGTGCAATTGCTGCGCAATTTCTAAAGAAGGCAAAGTCATTAGATCTTTATGGCAAATATTATGAAGCATTTGCATATTTGCAGCAGGCTCATCGACTTGTATCTCAAAAAACTTCTGACTCACAGGCTCCATTAGAATTTACCGAGCTTTCATACATACAAAAAGCAGCAAAGATAGGATGGTTCTCAGGCCCAAGCAAAAATGAGATTAAAAAATTACAGGAGATTGCGGTGAGCTGCTACTACTGGCTTTATAAGGCCGCAGCTGAAGCGCAAAGCTATCGATCCATACTCAATAAAAAATCGGATATAAATTCTGAAACTAAAGAAAAAATAGAAGGTTTAATAAATAAATTAATACAAACAAGAAATCGTTTCAATAACGATCTTTTAAAAAAATCGGGCGATATTGCCAAAATGACTGAACTTTACAATGAATTTGAACCACAATTTAAGGAAATTTCAAACTCATTTCAAAAATTATATGAAGAAATGCCGGATGAAAGTAAATCGTTTGAAAGTAGAAGTAAAAAGGAAAAGAAACCCGAATTTATGCAAAAGCAGCAGAAAGAGATTTCATCGATGAAAGATCGTTTTTGGGGTATGAATATGCGTTTTGTATTTACGGGAGAGTTTTCAAAGTTCATATCAAAGCAAGCAATTCCATATCTGCGCAAGAAAAAAGAGCAGATTTTGAAAAAATTGGATGATTTTACTGATTGGATAAGCAAAAAGCAGGACATTGTCGCTGCGGATGCGGAATATAATAAGACAAAAATTGAAACGATGAAAAAAGAGCTTGAAAAGCTCAAACAAGAATGCAGTGCATTGCCAATGAGGCAGCAGCTTTCGTGTCGTGGAAAGATCGTTGCAAAGCAAGCCGCAATTCAAAGCCGAGAAAAATTGTATCAAAGATATTTGCAAGGCAAAAAATCAATTGTAAAAAGTACAGGAAATATAACAAAACAGGTTGTGCAGTCTCGCTATGTCCGTGGATTCCTTGAAAAATCATTAGAAATCACTTCACGTGGCTTAGAGTTTGCTCTTAAAGCGACAACGATCGTTGAGGTTAAGGAATTTGCGGTATCACTTACTTCCAATGAACTCAGTGAAGGTAAATTGCCTCTTATTGAGCAATTCACTGCACAAGAAAATTTTTCTGGCTTGGATCTGACCCTTTCTCTTTCAAACTTACAATTTGATTTTAAAAATCCTGTACAAACCGGAACGGAAATTTTTGGGAAAATTTACGATCAAACTACTGATATTATTAAACAGGCCTTTACAAAAGGAATGCAAAAACTAACAAGTGGAGCGGCATCATTTGGAAGTCCTGATGGAGGGGCAACAGATGATTTTGATGGATTATTGATGCCTGAATGAGAGGAAGTCTTACCTGCGGGCATTTAGAACGTATGAGGGGAGTAGGGCTATGAATAAAGGGATCCGTTGTATTGTGTATTTATTATTGATTTCAAATGCTTTGTATGGGGAAGTAGCGTGGGATAGTGGGAAAAATTTCTATAAAAATATAGGTGGGGAAGCTTTAGAGCAAGAAGCAAAAGAAACGGGAAAACTTCCCTTGAATGACGCAAAAGTCGCGGATTTTCAGTCAAAAATTAATAAAGAATGTATTCGCATTAAAGGCGATGCTGCTACTGATGTAAAAAATGCAAAAAACAGCCAAGAAAGACGAAAAGCATTACAAATTCAAAATAGCGTAGTAGATGCTTGTAGAATACTTTCCGATGCTTCTGGCAGAGCTCGTTATGACAAACAAAAAGGATTCCGTGATACAGGTCTTCAATGGAATAGCTCCAAAAATCACTATGAAAATATAGGGGGCGTACAATTATTTGAAGAAGCAAAAACTTTGGCTGGAAAACCATTAGAAAATGCAGATATGGTTCGCTTTCAACAAAAAGTAAATAGCCGATGTTCTGACATTAAAAATGAAGCGCTTAATAATTTAAAAAACCAACCATCGGGTTCTCCTGAGAGAAAAGATGCTCAAGAATTTCAAAATAAAGTTGATTCAGCATGTAGTACATTGAGCAATCCAAAAAATCGTGCGGGATATGATAAAAATCTATTTAAAAATGAAGAGCCCAAAAAGATTGTAGATGAATCAGACAAGGTTCTCGATGATGTAACGCTTCCCTCAGAGCAAAGCGATACATTTATACAACAATTACAGCTATTTTTGAGAAAAAAGGTAGAAGGCCTTGCAAAGGATGCTCCCCTTCTTATTTTTAAACTTATTGGGGCAGAGCTTGCAAAGCAGGAAATTTCGCCTGCGGCAGGAAAAATATTCAATGCTGATTTTGCCTTAACCGATGTAAAATTTATAGAAGTTAACTCAAGTAATCCAGAAGCAGTCTCATTACGTGGTAGTGGTATAAGAGCAGGCCTTGGTATTACGGGAAAAACTCAATTTAATCAGTTTGCGGTTAAATCGACCATATTTATTGTTCAAACAAGTGATAAAAAAATTGCTTTTAGTGTTGGGCTTGAACTGCCTGATAATTATAAAATTTCAAATTTATTTCCTAAGTTTACTCAATTAGATGTGCTTCCGATTCCTCAAGGGAAATTAGTTTTTTCCAAGTTTGATTATACAGATCCCGATGGATACTCTGTTAAAACAGGACTCAATTTTATCGGCAGCCTTTTGCTTGAAGGGCCACTAAAAGCTCTTGGAGAGCTTCGAGCAAAAGCAAAAACGATGAAATCAATTGTATTTGATTTCGCAGCGCCGATCTATTTGCAGGGCGTTATTGAAAGTATGACAGCTGGAAGCTTTAGAGCTGTTGTGCCTATGAGGCTTGGTATGGATTTTGCCTCCAATCCAAAGATTCCAAAGGGATTTAGCTCTCTTTTCAATAAAATTACGACGGATGATATTATCGTAGAGGTAAAGATTTCTCCGCTTGAGCAAAAGCTTGGTGGGCAAGCAGGTATTCAAATTACGCTTGGGACTCAGCCAAACCCAGTGCGAGTTCAGGCATTTGGTGGGATTGAGCCTTTGACTGGTAAAATCAATCTTGGCGGAAAAATTCCCGATATGATTGAGTTCAATAAATGGCTTGCAATTGGGGATCTTGCGTTTGAATTGTATTTTGATCCCGCAATTGTTGCTATCTTAGTTGCATTTGGAATTCCTGTAAGTGGAATTGCATTGCAGGGACGTATAGATATGGGCGTTCAGGATGGAAAGCGTGCATCGTTATCTGTCGCTGGAAAGCTTTCTCTTGAAACGAAAAAAGCGCTTGATTTTGTATTAGATGTATCTGCGCGTGATATACAGTTTGCAAAGCTGGTAAGTTTATTGACAAAAATGGGTGGGAAAAGTGGTATTCCTGCCGATAAGCTTCCTGTCATGAATATCAATTCGCTTAAAGGAAAGCTCGCTCCACAAGATACGGAAATTGCCGGCCAAAAAATTCCAGCAGGATTTCAGCTTGCTCTTGATGCGACGCTGTTTAATCAAACATTCGGATTTGATGTTGATATTAGGCATAAAGATCTGACATTTAAAGGGCTTGGCTATCTTTCGGATATTACTGTGAAAGGTCCTAGAGGAAATGTCGTTGTAAAAATTAGTGGCCCTGGTCCTGATAAAAAATATGATACAAAGGATGATGGCCCAATTGTGGCCTGTGAATTTGATGCAAAAAATATTGCGGCCGGAAAGTTTATGATTGGAGCTATGTTTGACGTGCCAGCATTGATGATAAAAGATGCAATTGAGCTTGAAATTGGTGGTGGCAAATTTAAGGCCAATCTTGAAAGCACGAAGCTAGGATTTACTATTGTTTTTGGAGTTAATATTGATCCAAAAAATATTGTCGATATGTATATTCGCTTTGGATTTAAGGGAGATTTTGGAAAATATCTGAGCGAGAGAGCTATTCCTGCAATTCAAGATTGGCAAAAAGAAGTTGTCGAAAAAGCTGCTGCGATTGATAAAAAAATTGGAGAGCTTTCAGTGGCGCTTCAGAAGCTTGCGGTAAAGCGGGAAGAAGCAAAAAAGAAGTTTGTAGGAAAAGCGGATGATGAAATTGTGCGTGTAGAAAACACCATAAAGCGAATTAAGAAAAAAATTCAAAATCTTAAAGATGAATGTGTGGCCTTGAAAAAAGAAGGCAAAGCTGGGTGGCGCCTTAAATGTGGAAAAATAGGCTTAGAAATTGGAGCACAAGGAACGGCTCTTGCGGCTCAAGAAACGTATAAAGAAACCCTTTTAAAGGGCGGGAAAAAGCTTGTAACAGGAACATTGGATACCGCGGGTAAGATTAATGAAGCGTTTCAAGATGCTTCTGAAGCGATAGCTGAGGCTGAAATTTTTAAGAAAGTGCTAAATGGCTTGCTGACAGGACTGACAGAAGCCTTAAAGGGTATTGCTGCAGGAGCAGATATTTTCAAAATTACCGAAGCAATTGGTGAAATTAACGCCAATGATTTAAAGGCTGGAAAATCTCCAATGCTAAAATCGTTTATAGCAGAAATAAATATTCCAGGATTACCTTCGCAAAAAATCACTCTTAAAGATAAGCAAATTGATTTTAAGAAGATGGGAGATTCGATTAAAAAGTTTGCAAAAGACATTATTGATGATGTGAAAAAATCATTTGAAAAGGTAAAAAAGGCTTTTAAGCCAAAGAAAAAGGGAGTTGCACTTCCTGCCTAATATAAGCAAAGTGAGAGGGGTAATGAGTATAATGGATATAATGTTAAGACGACGGCGGATTTATCTGATTATTATATGTATAGGAGCGAAGGGTTTTGCCCAGAATCCTACATCAAAAACACAACCGGTAGTAAAAACTCAGTCAAAGCAAACGTCAACCGATAAAACAAAACCTGTTCCTTCTTCAAGCGTGACAATCAAAGCTGATAGCAAAACAGGAAAATCTGATTCGACAAAGGATACATCGCGAGAAGAAACATCGGATCGATTGCTTCAGCTGCCATCAGAAAAAAGCAATGATTATATAGGTGCGCTTCTTAAGATATTAAAAGACACTATATCTGCGCATGCAAAAGAGCCATCGATTCAGATTTTTAAGCTTATTGAAGCTAAGCTCTCAGAGCTGGCTATACCTTCCACAACGGGGAAATTTTTTAATAATGATTTTACTATTCGTGATATAAAAATTATTGAAGGCCCAAAAGCTAAAGATATTATTGCAGGGCTTGGCATTTCTGGTACGACAAGTTTTAATCAGTCTTCAGTAAAAACAGTAGTGTTTGTGGTTCAAAAAGCAGGCCCTAAAGTGGGGTTTAGTGCTACAATCGAATTGCCGCAAAATTATAAACTTTCATCGCTCTTTCCAAGCTTTAAAAAACTAGATGAGATTCCGCTTCCAAACGGCAAACTCATTCTTTCAAGCTTTGCGTATAAAGATCCTCAGGGATTTAAGGTTGATAAAGGATTGAACTTTGTAGCAACATTGTCGCTTGAGGGGCCATTTAAAGCGCTTGGAGAGCTTCGTAAAAAGGCAGGTACGGTACCAGCGCTTGTGTTTGATGTAGAATCGCCAATGTATTTTAGGGGTGTTATCTCTGATGTAAAAAGCGCAAGCTTTGAAGGTGTTATTCCATTGCGGATAGGAATTGATTTTACAAAAAATGCGAATATTTCAAAAGGATTTAGTGACTTTATTAATAAAATCAATACAGATGATATTATTGTTGAGGCATCTTTTTCGCCACAAAATCAATCAATTGGAGGCCAGACAGGAGTTCAGATTAAATTTGGATCTCAACCAAATCCGATTAGATTTGATGCTTTTGGTTCAGTCGAATCAACAGGGAAAATTACCTTTGGGGGTAAAATTCCTGATATGATACAGTTTAAGTGGTTTGCAATTGGAGATGTTGGGATCGATTTTGATATAGATCCTGGAGTTGAAGCTGTGTTGGCATTGTTAGGAATTCCAATTAGTGGCCTTGGAATTCGTGGAAAAATGGAGTTTGGCAAGCAAGAGGATGGTAAGCGAGCCTCACTTGATGTTGCAGGAAAAATATCGTTGGAATCAAAAAAGGGGGGTGGTTTTGCATTTGATCTGACAGCACGCGATATTCAATTTGCAAAATTATTTCATCTGTTAAGTGGGATGTCTAAGAATGCAAAGCCTATTCCGACGCAGAAGCTGCCGGTGATTAATGTTAATCTGCTTAAAGGTAAAATGATACCGGTTGATACGACTATTGCGGGTAAAAAATATCCAGCTGGCTATCAATTTGCATTAGATATGGATTTTTTATCGCAAAAACTAGGGTTTAATGTAGAAATTTTAGAAAAAGAGCTTACGTTCAAGGGAATAGGATACTTAACGAATATTGAGCTTAAAGGTCCTGCTGGAAAATCAATCATAAAAATATCGGGCCCCGGATTAGATAAGAAATATGGAACGGCTGATGATGGACCAGTCGTGTCGTGTGCTTTTAATGCACTAAAGCCTGAAGAAGGATCGTTTTTAATTTCATCAAAACTTGAAATTCCTGCGCTTGCGATTAAGGGTGATGTCGAGTTTGAATATGTCAATAACTATTTTAAGGCTGATATTGAGAGTAGCGCTGTAGGGGTAGGCGTTGACTTTGCAATAAGTATTGCTCCAAAAAACATGCACGATACATTTGTGCGCTTTGGGTTTAAGGCCGATTTTTCTAAATATTTGACTGAACAAGCAATCCCGGCAATAAAAGCATGGCAAAAAGAGATTACTGAGAAAGCAGCAAAAATTGATGCGAAAATTGGTGAAATTGCAGATGATTTAAAAAAGCTTGCTCAAAAACGAGATGCAGCAAAAAAGCGTGGAATTGATAAAGCGAACACTGAAATAAAACGAACAGAAGCGACAATTAAGCGTATTAAAAAGAAAATACAAAATCTCAAAGATGAATGTGCTGATCTGAAAAAAGAAGGAAAAGTTGGTTGGCGAGCAAAATGCGCCAAAATTGGTATTAAAATAGGAGCCCAATATACTGCCCTTGGTGCACAAGAAACATATAAGGAAGGCTTATTAAAACCGGGTAAAAAAGTAATTGAAGGCACTTTAGATACAGCAGGTAAGATTAATGAGGCTTTTCAAGATGCTTCAACAGCGATAGCCGATGCTAAAATTTTCCAAAAAACATTGAATGGCATTTTGAATGGATTAACGAGCGCTTTAGATGGTATTGCAAAAGGATTTAATATTTTCAAAATCTTGGATGCTCGTGGCGAAGTCAATGTGGGAGATCTAATTCAAGGAAAATCTCCAAAGCTTATCATATTGAAAATGGAAATTAATATACCGGGATTGAAAAGTAAACAGGTCCAACTAAAAGATCTACAATTTGATTTTAAGGATTTTGGTAAAACAATAAAAAATGCCATTGATGCTGCGTTCAAAAAAATTAAAAAGAAAGAAAGCAAAGGCGAGCCTTCATTCAAAGATAGCTATGATATTAAGGAAGCCGCTGAGGTTGCTCTGCAATTTAATAAAGATGTGCAAGCAAAGTTTGGATCATCAGCACAATCAGAAGATTCAGAAGATAAGGATGATAGCCTCTCTTCTGCAATACAACATATAACTAATCAGCTTCCTAAGGCAGCTTCTCAATCTAACGCCGCTGCAGCAGCTGATGCGGCTCAAAAAGCGGCATTGCAACTCAAGCAGCAACCTCCAGCAATTCCTACAAAGAGTGACTCAATGCCATCTCTCATTTCCAACATAAAGAAAATAGGAAAATAACGTATAAAAAGAGCTATGCGCATAAATAAAGCAGGGGTTTTCCCCTGCTTTATTTATGCTACTTGCGTGTATAATCGCTTTTTTGCCTCTTGGGACAATATCGTATTAAGAAGACAGGATGATTTTGTTTGGAGGAAAGGCTCCTGCTCTTCAAGGTCTAATAATAGAATTTTATTGCTTGAAATATCATGTTTTATAGTCTCATAAAAACTAATGGACATGGCAGTGCTATTAAGTTCCAGAAAATAGCGATAGCGATGTAGTAACGACCAATAAAGCTCATCAAGATCATTCAGATCGCTAATGATATTGTGTTCCATGAGGACTGCAAGATTGTGGGATAATGTTTTGACCGATTCCCATGTTTTTTCTTCATCGCGAGGGCTCCACACGAGTTTGGAAAGTCCAACTTCAAGAAAGCGAATTACCATTTGCCGAAGGAGCTCGATATTAATTTCTTGAGTAGTCGTTGCAATAATGCGGTTTGATAAATCATCAAGAAAGAGGCGTGGATTTGTTTTGCATACTTCAAAATCTTGAGAAAACTTATTAAATACCAAGTGAGAGACTGTTTTTTGAAGACGATCAAACATATCCATGTCATTTGCAAGAAGAAGGGCTCCTGATGATTCAACCTGATATCCGCAAAGATATGGTTTTAAAAGATCGGGAAGCTCTCGGATAAAGTCTGAGTACACATATGAATTAACGTATTCGGATCCTTTAAGTAGTTTTGAAAAGAGACTGAGTACTTGCTGAGCATATTCGGGACTTTTTTTTGTCTGCGCGCCAAATCGCAAAAGCTGTCGAGGATAACTAAAATTATGAGGTAAAATATCGGACTGATACTGAGGGTCCTGCAGTTCTTTTTGAATCGTGGCGAGTATACTTATTGGATGAGCAGAAGTAGGGACTATCGGTTTAGGATGTAATCCTGCCGATGTATTATCGGTTGCATTATGGAGAGTTGAGTATGATTGAGATGCTGCTTCTTCTTGCACGACAGTCGTTGTGTAGTGAGGGCGCTCGTCTACCGATTTTTTTTTTGCTTTTGCGCAGGATGTATGATGTTCAGTAAAAAGTGTGACAATAATCATTATAGACAGAACGTTGCACATCCGTTTCATTTGTGTCCCCTTTATGCTACAGTGGTAAAAAACTAACAATACTGTATCATGATTTTTTTAAATTCATCAATAGAATAGTAGTAAAAATGATGCTGTTAGAATAAATGGTAAGGAAAGTACATGGCTCTTTATTCGTATGAAGCTTTTACCAAAGAAGGTAAAAAAGTAACCGGAGTCATTGATGCATCATCTCCTTCAGCGGTGCGGCAGCAGCTTACGCAAAAAGAGCTTTATCCAATCTCTATTTATTTAGCAAGCGACGAAACACAGATGTCTTTTTTTAAGCGACTTACCCAGGGAAGCGTTTCGCTTAAAGAAAAAATATTATTTACAAAGCAGCTTGCGGTTCTTTTAAAGTCAGGTATTCCTCTTTTGTCGGCATTAGAACTTTTAATTGATCAATTTAAGGGCCGATTGCATTCGATTTTGATTACTATCAAAGATGAGGTAAAAGGAGGAAGATCGTTTGCAGATATGCTTTCGCGCTATCCATCGGTGTTTGATTCTATTTATGTTCAGCTTGTGCGAGCGGGAGAAGCGAGCGGGAAGCTTGAAGAAATATTAGTACGACTTACTGAATTTCTTGAGCGGCGCGATACGATACAAAAGCGCATTCGCGGAGCCATGCAATATCCGATTGTGCAGATGGTCGTCATTGTGGGAGTCGTTGGATTGCTGCTCGTTGTTGTAGTGCCACAGCTGCAAGGGCTTTTTGATGCATTGAAAAATAATTTACCGGCATCGACGCGCATTCTTTTGAGTAGTTCAAATTTTGTAAAAAACCACGTTATTCTTCTTTTAATTTCCATTGCAATTCCCATTTTTTTATTTATGTATTGGAAAAGTACGCCATCGGGAAAACGAATTATCGATAGAGTTAAGCTTAAAATACCTGTCGTGAAATATATATCACGTACGAATGCTGTAGTACAATTTTGCTATACGCTTGGATTGTTGATTCAAAGTGGTGTAAATTTGGCAGAAGCGCTTGATATTGTGGTAAAAATCGTGGATAACAGTTTATTGCGCACTTCATTAATGGAGGCTCGAGAAAAAATTATAAAGCAGGGTAAGATTGCGCAATATTTAAAGCAAAGTGGCGTGTTTCCTCCTATTGCAATTCATTTAATTCGAACTGGCGAAGAGACGGGGGAACTAGGCTCTATGCTTTTGACTGTTGCAAATAATTATGAGGCGGATCTCAATGAACTTATTGATCGAGCGACGGGACTTTTGGGGCCTGTTATGCTCATTATTATGGCAATTGTGATCGGATTTATTGTTATGGCTATTGCTCAGCCAATCATGGGTGCAGGGCAAGCATTTAGTGCAGGTGATTTTGTATAATATTTTTTTACACGGAGGCAATATGATCTATTGCAAAAAACAGGCAGTTCGCACGCTTAAAAAGGGATACTCTCTCATAGAAATTTTGATAGGTATTACTATCGTAGGAACATTAATTGGGGGTGTTATGTATTTGGCGTCTACATTAATGAAAAGTGCTGCAGAAAGTACAACAAACCAGAATATGCAAATTATTAGAATGCGCTTAGAAAAATTCTATAGCGATAAGGGCGAATATCCAAATGATCTTAATGAGATGATCGCTGAAGGCTATATTGAAAAGCCGATGCCAAAAGATGGTTGGAAGCGCCCATTTGTCTATGAAAAAAAAGATGAAAATGCGGATCATCCTTTTGAGCTTTATTCTAAAGGTTCTGATCGAAAAAGCCGTATTAGTGTATGGAAAAAATAGAGCAATTGTATCGACATTGTAAACCGGGATTATCGCTTATTGAAATTCTTATTGCCATAGCAATTGTGGGGGCAATGATGGCAGCGATAGTGCCGTTTCTTGGTCAAAAAAAGCCGGGTGCTGAGCGCGATGCGTTCGCCGCCCGGCTCAATTCCATTATGCATTATGCATGGCAGCAAGCGCTTATTACCAATAAAGTACAACGTATCGTTTTTTCATTTAAGCCGCGGACGGTTCATATTGAACGAGATGAGACTCCGGGCAATCGTGAGCTTCTTGCTCAAAATCTTGTATTTAAAAAAATTTCCGGATCACTAGCAGAAGCGACTTGGCCACGCGATTTAGAGATTAAACAGTTTTTTATTGAAGGGTATGATGAAATGAAGCGGTTTGGCGGTAAGGAGCCAGATACGAGTTTTTTTTATCTTGTGCCTGACGGTATGACGCAGCAGGTTACTATTAATGGTATCGTGAAAAGCGAAAAAGTCAGAGGACGACCTCGGGAATTTGGGCTTGTACTGAATCCATATTCTGCGCAATTTAAGGCATACGATGTTTATCAAGTCTAAAAAAGGATTTACGCTTATTGAATCGATGATGGCGCTTGCATTTGTTGCTCTTGCAATTGCGCCGATGTTTACGCTGCAGACGACCGTTTTTTCTACTATCAGTTCTCTTGCAAATAGTATGCAACAATGGGTGCGGGGAATGCAGTTTATGGTAATAGCATTCAAACAGCAAAAGACATCAGCTAAAGAATTTAAGCTTGAAAAAAAAGAAGAAGCTCCGCAAACGATTTTACAATATGCATATGGGCCTGTTTCTGAAAAATCATCTCTTTCAGAGATTAAAGGGCTTTATCAGCAAAAAGTGATTGCACAATACAGAGCAAAAGATCCACATAAAAAAGTGATGACGAGATTTGTATTTAAATCGGAGCCTTTGACATGAAATATAAATCTCAAGGGTACGTGTTGCTTGAACTTTTGATTTCGCTGGTAATTGCTGGGATGATTTCTGCTGCATTAATTGCAGCCATTATGCAGTTGACTGACGTTGATAAAGCAACTGACAATTTGACATCAATCTATGGACGGCTTGCAATTTTTCAAAATCAGATGCAGCGAGATATTATGGGGGCGTTTGTACCAACTCAGTATAATCCTTTGCACATTCCAAAGGATCCAAAAGCGACTGATGATAAAGAGCCTCAAAAAATTCAGCCTCTTGAAAAAATATTTATCGGAACGTCTCAAGAAAATACTGCGCAGTTTGAATCGCTTACGTTCATTACCGATAATCCATTGCAGATTTTTGCAGGAGTAAAAAATGCTGCCATTAAACCGCGTATTGCGCGAGTGGTATATCGATTATTGCCAGGAAAACGAAAACATAGTTTCACGTTATGGCGACAAGAAGGCTCTACTGATTTACATTTTGAAAAATATAAGCAAGATGCACAGGGAGAATTTAGATCATTTCCATTGATCGATGGAATTCGAGAGATGACTATTCATTATCTTTTGACAGAACAAGCGAGCAAAAAGAAAGATGAAAAAGAGTCGGAAGTTAGCTATGTGCATAAGCGGCAAACATCATGGAAAGATCAAGAAGAAAAGAAAGATCAAAAGAAGTATCCAGGCGCATCGCCACCATATCCAAAGTTGCCTCACGCTGTTGAAATAGAACTATCATTGTGGGATATTGCTCTTGCATCATATAAAACATATACAATGACGATTCCTATTGAATCACGATATCAAGAATTTGAAAAAGAGGCTGAAAATAAGGAAAAAGAGCCTGGAAGCGATGACAAAGAAAAGAAGGAGGATGCAAAGCCGGAAGCAGAAAAAGAAAAGCCTGCTCAGCAAGCAGCTCCTGATACGAACGCAGCACATAAGGGTACGTCACCATGAAATGTAAATCAGGATTTGTAATCCCAATGGTATTGTTGCTCATTGGCATGGCAATGGTGCTCGCTGTGGGCATTTTTCAGCGGGGCGTTACTTTTGCGCCATATATAAGTGCGGTATTAAAACGGGAGCAGGCAAAACAACTTGCATTAAGTGGCGTTCATATTGCAATGAGTCAGATTGCATATGCTGACAGTGTAAAACAACACGAAAGTTCTGAACCAAAACAGACTGAAAAAAATGGAGAAAAAAAAGAGGAGGCAAAGGGGCCATCTCGAGAAGAACTTGTCAAAGCCATGTTTTCAAATATGCTTTCCCATCTTAATGAATGGCAAACATTTCAACTCAAAGAATCTATTGATGGAATAAATGGAACGATAAAAATTGCATTATCATGTGAAGAAGGAAAGATCAACCTTAATAAAATATATGATTTTTCGAAAAAACGGTTTATAGGCGAGGGGCAGCTTCAGTTTGACTGGAAGAAAATGATGGAGCTTATTATGAAAAGAATTGAAAAAAAGATGCATATTTCAGGGAATATGTTTGAATCATTTGAAAAATTCTTCAAAGAACGGCAGTATAGAGTGAATGATCCATCTGAGCTTTTAACCTATGAACATTTTAAGCGGTTTGCGCATCTTCTCTTTTATGAACCGCCGCAAAAAGCTGAGAAAGATCGTCCAATTTTTTTATTTGATATATTTACAGTCTACGGGAATGATAAACTGCAGCTTTGGTTTCTTTCTGATTCGGTAAGAGATGTGTTGGAGATGAAGCGTGCTGTACCTGTAGATCAAAAGGCAAAAAAAGATATGGTACAAGAATTATTAAAGAAGTTAAAACCCACGGTCGCCATTGCAGCAGATTGGAATACGATCTTTCAACCATTATATGGAATTGAATTTAAGCGCTTGCCCAAAGGGATAGAAGGATTTCTTGATACGACATTTGATCCCAAGATATTTTCAGTGGTATCGTATGGAATAGTTGGAAACATAACTCAGCGTGTATATGCGATCCTTGAAAGAATTCGCCGAACTGATAAGAATAAGACGTGGTATGATGTGAAGATAAGAAAATTCTATTGGATTTAAAAAAGGGGATACGTCTTGGTCGGTAAAGTTGAGACACGAGTTGGCATCTTTGTACTGTTGGCCCTTGCCGTGTTTGCCTATATGGGTTTTCACGTTGGTGCGTTTCGCTTTGATCGTGGAAACTATGTGCATTACATGTTGTCATTTAAAGATGTATCGGGCTTATCGCGCAAAGCGGATGTAAAAATAGCGGGCGTGAAGGTTGGATGGGTTAATACGGTTACGCTTCATGCAAATGATGCAACTCGAGCTGAAGTAGATATCATGATTAATAAAGAGTATGCATTATATAGCGATGCGTATGCGATGGTACGTCAAGATGGGCTTTTAGGGCCTAAATACGTTGAGCTTGTGCCAGGTGATCCGTTGCTTACAAAATTAAAGCCGGGCGATCCTTTAAGCAAACCAAGTACTGAACCGGTCTCTATCGATGAGCTTATGCAGCAATTTAAGCGCATTGCTTCCAATGTGGATGAAGTGACAAGCTCTATTAAGGATGTTGTGGGTGGAGCGGGCGGACGCGAACAGCTGCAGACTATTTTTAATAATGTGCAAACCACCGTCGAACGGCTTTCATCAGTGACTGATGTGCTTGATCGAGCATTGGTGCGCAATGAGGAGCATCTTGATAATTTTATGCAGATTGGTACAACATTTCAGACAAGTCTTGATAAGATCTCTACTGTATTTGATCGTGATTTTAATCGAGTTGCTTCTAAATTTGAATCTACTGCGGGAGCGCTTGAAGATGCTTCGCTGCAGGCCCGAGATGGATTGCGCAGCGTAAGCTCGATAGCTGAAAAGCTTGATGAGGGCAAGGGATTGCTCGGAAAGCTGATTAATGAAGATGAAACGTACCGCGATCTTAAGCTTTCTATCGAAGGATTTAAAAATTACCTCACAAAAATTGATCGTATGCAAATCGTGTTTGACGCGCACTCAGAAGCAATGCTTCGTCAGGCTGAAGGATTCCAATGGGAAGATTCAAAAGGTTTCTTTGGCATGAGAATTTATCCACGAGAAGACTACTTCTATTTGCTGCAGATCGTTGGCTCTGAAAAGGGATATATCAAACGTAAGTTTATAGAGCGTGATTATGTTGATTCAAAAGGCAAGGAAATTGATACAACAAGAATTCAGGATCGTCCATTTAATGAAGATCAGCCGCTTGATATCAATGATTTGACGCGACTTGCGTTTATTCAAAATTATCGCAAGCAAACGGTAAATCGCGATGCATTCAAGATTGACTTGCAGTTTGGTAAAATCTATAAAGATCTCTGCTTTAGATTTGGATTATTTGAAGGAACGGCCGGAGCTGCAGTAGACGTTGATATCCCATTTGGTACCGATAAGTTCCGCTGGGTGACTACGCTTGAAATGTATGATATGAATGGCCGTTTGCGCCTGATCGAAGATCGTCGCCCTCATTTTAAATGGCTTAATAAGATATTTATCTTTAGAAATATCTATTCAACGTTTGGCGCAGATGATTTTGCCAGCCAGAAAAATGCGAGCGTATTCTGGGGCGTTGGCTTGCGCTTTGGCGATGATGATATCAAATACTTCTTATCAAGCATCTCTGGCGTCGGGAGTACGAGCTTTTTAAATACATAAAAGTATGCTTTGCTAGCGCATTATAATTGTTTTTGATGCCGGCTTACGATACACTATGTTGCCATATCACTGATATTATAAACACATGTAACGTACGGCGCACCTCATGAAACAATATATACTATTCGCTCTGTTATCTGCTGCATCATTACACGCGATGGATGATAGAAAAAGCCAAGAAGATGATTCACCCTTCAAGATTAAAAAAAATAATGCTTTCACGAAAAGTGAATCTGAGCAAATGGAGGAGTTTTTGAAACTTGGAATTGGGCTTTCAAATAATAGTGTATTGATATATTGCAAAAATGGTACGACTATTATCGTATATAATCCTCATGGAAGGCGCGGAGATAGCTGGAAATGCAGCCAAAATAATGAGGGGCATAAAGCTTATTATCAAAATAGCATGGGAAACAAAAAAGAATTTTCAAAATTGGATTCCTCCCAACTCTATGCACTTTTTTTGAATTATTATAAAAATAAGTTTAATTCGCCTGAATTTCAGAAGCAATTAGCACATTATTTGAATAGCTAGCTATGATTTTTAAAAACGAGGAGAAAATATGAAATATGCACTTATGTTAGCCATGTTCAGCGTGTGTTTTAATGTACAAAGTACTACATGGCCGCTATTTGAAAGGCCAACATTTAAACAGAAGTTTGAGAAAGAAGTTAGAAAATTCTTTCTTCATAATAAAAAAGCTGAAATTGAAGATCCATTTTTTATTGGGATTGAGCTTTCAAATATATTTTTAAAACTTCAAGAAAATGAAAAATTAGAATTCAATCGCGAAATGGAAAAATTTCTATCGGATTATAAAGATCTTCAACCCTATGGCGAATTTCAAGATCATCGATCGGGTTATACGGTTTATCACGAATTTGAGCGGTAGCATTACTAGCCATGAATAAATATACATATGTTTTCTGTATCATATTATTTTCTAGCTCTTATGGAATGGAAGATAATTCTTTAAAAAGAAAAAGAGAAGAATTAGAAGAAGCTATTCCTTCAAAAAGATGTAAGTATTATTTAGATCAATCCAGTAAGCCTACTCAAATGGCTCACGGCGTTGCGCATTGGTCTCAAGGATCGAGAGAATACTATTTTGATGTATATCGTGAGATCGTTGCATACTACGATAGTGACCGTAAATCGTATGTGTATACAATTTCTGATGATGATGAAGCTTTTACATATAATTTTGATCCATCGATGTTTTATCTATTGAAAAATAGATTTGAAGGAAAAAAGTCCTGAACTATTTTTATAATCTCAAAATTGCTGCCCTTGTGTAGCTGCCCATGAAATAAAAATAGTTTTAATTAATGAAAGTCGCTTCTTTTTTCGTTTTGCGAGTCTGAGCTTTTCTTGATTTGTAGGAAAAAGGGCTGTTAATTTAACTTTTTGAATCGCATTCGAGAGCGTTATAAATCGATTTATAATGACTTCTTCGTATTCTATATCCTTAATAAATTGCAGGTATGCGGAAAGCTTGCCATTTGATTGGCGCAGATAGCGATGCAGGATCTCTTGGCGAAGGAGCAGTTCTATTTCTTGGTGTGGCACAGCCCTCATTTCATCAAGCGTCAGGTGATGCTTCCATTTGCACCATCGGCTTTCATGCTCGAGATATCGATAGTTGTACCACAGTGAAGCTGCGATAGTTCCATAAAGAGTGCCAATAGCAGCTAGAGCGCACTGCTTTTTATTGGCAACGAAAAACTGTTTTGAATGCTCAGGCCATGCTGCGATATTGTATTGTTTAAAAAAGAGAGAAGTAGAGCTCTGTGCGGTATTTTTATTCTCATTGTTATTCTTATTTTCGTTCGTAACTTCTTGGTTAATGTGATTATGAACATGTACGGTTACTTTTGGTTGTTTTTTTGAGCTTGGCATAGGGCTTTCATGGGGAGATTCTTTTCTGGTTTCATTCTGTTCGTTTGATTTTTCATTGCTCAGATTTTGGCCACTGTATAGTGGTGTAGAAACGATACATATGGTCAGTAAGCTCACATATAGGTGCTTCATAGTATTCTCCTTAATACTTGTCAAAACAGTGTAATTTTTTATAGTTATGCTCGAAGTGCCTCAGATATATACTCTACAAAAAGAGAGAAAGCAATGAAAAAGATTTTGTTGGGCTTATCGCTTTATACGATCCTATCGAGTGCTGTTGATACGATTCCGCATCAAACAGTTCTTATCGACCATGCGCATCTTCTTGAATTAATAGAGAAAAAGGAAGTTAAGTTTATGGAATGGGGATGTAAACATCACTATTATATATACGTCGATGAAAAGGTTCATTGGTTTCTAAAAAAATCGTATCAACAGCATGATTGGGCAGGGCAGAATGATCGGGATAAAGAAATATCGGATCCAAAAATAACATTGAAATTATTTAAAGCCTGCAGGGAAAAATACAACAAAAATGGACCTAAGAAGTGAAAATTTAAAAATCAGATTTCAAGGGGAACTGTATGAAACAATCGATATTTTTTAGTGCGTTTTTTTTACCATGCCTCATCCTCGCGCACTATGATGGACAGGATTTTTTGAATGATGTGTATAATGCAGGAGGAATCATTCAAGGGCATTTTATGTGGCGCGATATTGAATCTCCACTCAATGTAGATTTACGGTGCATTTTATCAAAGCCAGACCTATTGCACGCGGCTGTTCATTTAGTCAGTGATCATATTGATCAATGTCGAAAATTATCCAATTTTGATCTTATTTGCCCAGTTCCTTACAGCTCCTTTCCTTTTGCAGGCGCTTTAGCGTTGCACAATAAACTTCCGCTCATTTTTGTAAGAAGATCCCCTGTTATCCATGATTCACAGCGAATTATTGAAGGAAGATATACTTCTGGACAAAAAGTGCTCGTTTTTGAAGATTGCGTAGGCTCTGGAATGAGCATGCAGCACACGATTACTACGCTTGAGCGAGCGGGCCTTATTATTACTGATATTGTGAGTTTGTTTAATTATGAGCACGGAGCATATGAAAAATATGCACGACAAGGAATTCGAGTCCATTCGCTTTCATCGCTTAGTGATTTGATTGAGATGCTTTCAAATCATCCAAATGGATCAGCAGAATTTATTCAGCAAGTGCGCCTATTTAAAGACAGAACTCAATACTGTTTTCGTGCTAAAGCGAAGGGGAAATAACATGCATGTATTTAAGCATGATCTCATTCGTACATTATATGAAATAGGAGCTATTAAAGAGGGAGAATATATATTAAAAAGTGGCAATCAATCGCCTATCTATATTGATATGCGGCGTATTATTTCGTTTCCGGATATATATCAATATGTTGTCGATCTTTTGGCAAAAGAGATTGATGGACTGGAATCGGATCATATCGGAGCAGTTCCTCTTGCGGGGCTTCCCTTGGTAAGTGGTATATCCATTTTATATCAACGATCAATGATTATGCCGCGTAAAGAGAAAAAAATGCATGGAACGGCTCAAGCCATTGAAGGTGTGTATAAAAATGGAGAAACAGTCATTTTGATAGATGATGTCATAACGAGCGGATCGACGGTATTACAGCTTATAGAAGAGCTTAAAAAAGAGGGATTGCGCGTTAAAGATGTCGTTGTATTTATTGATAGAGAGCAAGGAGCGCGCAAGCGATTAGAAAAAAAAGGGATCACTCTCAGATCAGTGTGTACCCTTTCTGAAATACTTTTGATGCTTAAAGAATGCAAGAAGTTAGATGAAATATCCTTTGAGCGTATCTATTCATTTTTACAAGAAAATCAGTACTGATTCATTAAAAAATTGGGATTATCGATGATGAAACAACGTTTGTACGGAGCAGCAGTATTGTTATCATTTTTTTCTCTGTGGGGGCATGATCATGCCATTACAAAGTATATACTTGCATGTGGAGGATTTGGAACTCGTATGCTTCCATTGACCTCATCAGTGCCAAAGGAGATGGTATCGCTTATGGGAAAGCCAGCAATGCATGTTGCGGTAGAAGAGGCTTTTCGAAGTGGGCTTACGCAATGTTTTGTCATAACCAAACGGAATAAAAACTCCATAGAAGATTATTTTGATTATTCTCCAGAGCTTGAGCCGCTTCTTGAAAAGCATGGAAAGATTAATCTTATTCAGGATCTTATTGATTTAAGATCCGCTATGCAGATGGTCTACATTCGCCAACCGCATCAAGGAGGAACGGGGGATGCTATTATGAAAGCGTATGGCCTTTTTTCCGATCCGTATTTTGCAGTAGGTTGGCCAGATGTTTTTATGCTTGGTGAAGATGATCTTTTTGCTACTATGAAAAAACTTTCTCAAAAATATGATGCATCAGTCGTTGCAGTACAAGAAGTTCCAATTGAAGAAGTCCAATATCATGGAGTCGTGGTGATAGGAAATGAATTAGAATCGGGAGTGTTTGAAATTACCAATATGGTTGAAAAGCCTGAGCCAAAAAGATCTCCATCAAATTTAACCAATATTGGCCGATTTATCGTTTCGCAAGAAATTTTCAATTCGCTCCGATCAATTAAAAAAGCGCCTAACGGGGAGTTACAATTTCCGGATGCAATTCTTGATATGATTCAAAAGGGGCACCGCGTTATCGCTTATAAAACGAAAGGCACCATGCATGATATTGGACGTACGGTTCCGTGGCTTGAAGGCACAATTCGCTATGGACTTTCGCAAAAAAATTATGCGTCAGAAGTAAAACAACTTATCATAAATCTTGCAGCAGAACTGAGTCATTAATTATGTACGATCAATTGAAGTATTAGGGGCAGTATAGATTTTATTGAGACAATGGTGCAGCATGTATCGACTTTTAGCGTACAGCAGATAGGAATCATGCTTTTTTTTGATAAGATCGGGTTGAACTCTGTCCATAATATCAAGAGTCAATGTTGCTAATAGCGCGTGAGGATTAGTGCTTATTTTAAGCCTATCCCATAATAGTTGACTTTGTAGAAAACGCGAAATTTTTGAATTAATAAAATTGATGACAAGGAGCTCTAGTTTGTGTGGATCGTCGTGGCTTTGCTGTAAATATCGTATTTCTTCTGCCAGCCAGATTTTGTAGGGAGGCCATACTTCAATCTCTTGTGCGCTCCATGCTATTAAAGAGTCATATTCTTCTGGATTGAATGAGTGTGTATCTCCGTCATTCATTCCGTATAAGGGATATATAAACAATAACAAAGCATAAAAAAAGTGGCTTTTCATACGATATCTCCATACGATTACGAGTTATGCAGGTTACTGTAGCTCTGCAGTGGTTTAAGAGTCTAGATATTTCATTATAAAAGGGAAAAAATAGCTAAACGGCCTTGTTTTGGCCTTTTTTTAGGAGTATGATGAGGGTGAGATGAAACACATATTACGCCAAAAGGAGGTATCTCATGACAAACTATTTTATGATAGCGCTCTATGTTCTTGGTGGCATAGGAGGTCTTGTTATCCTCGTTCTTCTCAGCCGGTTCTGCTATTTAGTTAATCAGGCTGAGGTCATAATTATTGAACGCGTTGGCCGTATGCATCGAGTTCTTCATCCGGGACTTCATTTCGTGTTGCCCCTCATTGATAATCCGCGTGCCGTTCATTGGACCTATCTGCGTGAATACGATGGAAAGTATGAGCCCGTTCAGAAGACTACCTATCGTATTGATCTTCGTGAGGCGGTGTATGATTTTCCAAAGCAAAATGTAATTACACGTGATAATGTTACGATGCAGATCAATGCTGTATTGTATTATCGTATCTTTGATCCCAAGTTAGCAGTATATCAAGTTGAAGATTTACCTGAAGCCATTGAAAAGCTTACGCAGACAACCCTTCGTAATGTCATAGGATCAATGGATCTTGATGAAACATTAGTATCCCGTGATGCAATTAACGAAAAGCTTCGAGTGATTCTTGATGAAGCGACAGATCATTGGGGAGTAAAGGTTCATCGTGTTGAACTGCAAGAAGTAGCTCCTCCGCATGACATTCGTCAAGCTATGGAAAAACAGATGCGTGCAGAGCGAGATCGCCGAGCAGCAATTCTTGAGGCAGAAGGTAAAAAACGTGCAGCTATTTTAGAGGCTGAGGGTCAGCAAGAAGCTCAAGTTTTGAATGCTCGTGGTGAAGCAGAGGCCAAAAAACTTCGTGCGGAGGGTGAAGCAGATGCTCGTCTTAAGCTTGCCCAAGCAGAAGCTGAGGCAATTGCGAAGATTAGAAAAGTTTCTCCAAACGATAATTCGCTTTCTTATCTAGTTGCAATGCAGTATATCAAAACGCTTCCAGAGCTTACAAAAGGGAAACATGATAAGCTCGTTGTGGTCCCTTATGAAGCCACAGCATTGATGGGTTCACTGAGTGGAATCAAAAAAATTATTGGTGAAATAGAAAAATAAAAAGATAAAGAGATTAAGGCCGGGAATCCCGGCCTTATTTTTTATACAGTTTTTGTTCTGATTGTAGTTGTTCGAGCGCCCGTTGCAAACATAATACCAGTCCGCTCTTGCCTTGAAAGGGAAACTGCTCGCATTAATCGAGTCATGCCAATGCCGCCGCCAAAGCGCGGAAAAAAATCAAGACTGAGAAATTCATTAAGCTCTTTTTCAACGCGTTCGCGCCCAAAATGTTCAAAAAGCTTTGCAGCATATCCGCCATTGCTTATGGTATAAAACATTTCTCTCATTTCATCAGGATCGCATGCCCGTTCTGCCGATCCGACAGTTTCGATGCCGCAAAGAATAGCATCAATTTTTTTCGCAGTGTTCCCTTCTTTTTTCATATTAAAAAAGGGGCTCGTGTAAAGTGGAAAGTTTTTAAGAAGAAATACTGAGCTAAAATCGTGCCATGCTTTCATTTCATGCTCTGATTCAAGCTCTTTTACGCCATAATAGTTTGCAAGAAAACTGTAATCCGCTGCTCGAAATGTTTCCTTTTTGCCAAGATCCAAATACTCAAAAAGATCTTCAAGAAGTTTTTGCAAATCCTGCATTGTTCCTTTTGTTTCAAACTCAAAGAGAGGAAATTGGGTGAGATGGCGCGCTGGATTCGGATGAGGCTCATCACGATAGCTCGTTGTATGGCAAAAAAATCCTGGAATATCAGGATTGGTCAGCAGATCATACTCGAGCCACATTTGGCCGGTTTGTGGAAGTGGCCATTTAACGCCGCTAAAATGGTAGGTAGCGATGGTTTCTGGCTGCTCGCACGCTGCTAAAATACTTCGGCGTGATTGTGTGTCGGACTCTAAAAAGCCACGCTCTAAAAAAAAGCCACGAAGCTTTTGAGATGTTTCATGAAAATGTTTGATTGTGTTATAACTGTGAATTGAAGGCGCACTCATAGAACTCCTTTTGAGTTTTTTTTATGGGCACATTGTTTGCAACCATAGCAGGCAAAGCAATGCAAATCAAGAGCACAAGATGAAAAATTTTGTTGACGATTTTTTGCATTTGAAGCAACGTTTGAATTAAAAGGATCTGTATGAACATATTTAAGGCAATTGGCGATTTTATTGTAGAATCATGGCTTTGGAACTTTACGTATGATTGGTGTCATCCTGTTTTTACTGCCATTGTGATGTTTTTTATATTACGCATTGTCATGCGCACATCTCGCATTCGTTCATTTTTGATATGTGTCTTAACTCAATTTATTGCCCTAAGTTTGCTTTCTCTTGTAGCGATCGGGCTCTTTGTTCATCTTTTTTCATGGGAGTTTGTTGTCGTGGATTCCTATGAAATTGCTCAGCCATTGTCCGTATTATGGCCATCAATTAAGCTTGGCATTATGTATGCTGTTTTTAATACGATATTTTTTATATGCTATGCCCTATTATCTCATAAAAATCCTGTGCCATACATTGCTTTAAGCTGGATCAGCAATGGAATTGGTGCTATTCTGAGCGCTGGAATAATTAGAATGTATGAGGTTGTTAAATATCCAGGGTGACGATGATTGATAAGCAGCATGATCTTTCCTATCTTGATACATTAATTTCAGATAACAAACGTGAATTGATACGAAAAGTACTTGAGTATAGAACGAACTATGTTACCGTTATGTTAGAAAATATTACGCAACCACATAATGCGAGCGCTGTTATGAGGACATGTGATATTTTTGGTATTCAAAATTTGCATGTCGTTGATGCGCATAAAACGTTTCATCCTCAAGGTCCGATAGCTAAAGGCGCAAATAAATGGGTTTCGACAAACCAATATTCATCCTCAAAAAAATGCATTGATCAGCTCAAGAAACAGGGATATAGCATTGTGGCAACAGTTCCCCATGAGCGAGGATACACGCTATCTGAATTGCCAATTAATACAAAAATGGCATTATGCTTTGGAACGGAAATTTCAGGCCTTTCAGATGAGCTTATTGAGCTGGCTGACGCGTTTGTCACGATACCGATGTTTGGTTTTACTGAAAGTTTTAATATATCCGTCAGTGCCGCAATTTGCTTATATGATGTCATGGCTCGTCTGCATGCATCTGACATTAAATGGAAGCTTTCAGAGCAGGAAAAAACTGCGCTCAAGCTGGATTGGTATCAGCGTATTTTGCATATAAAAAAGTAGAAGGGGCTTATTTTTTTAAGGTATTCTTCGTAACGATCCTTTTTTCAGATGATTTTGGTTTGATCGTCGCAATTTTTTTGGTACGCGAGGCTGTTTCTCTATCCAATGCATTGCCCACAAATTGCAGGCGGCAAATGATAAAAATTTTGTATTATCCATAGTATAGCAATTGTTTGCGTCTTTTTCTCCCATTAGTTTTGGAGTTGGGACCCACGGGTGGCGTACTTTACGCATTGCTGTGATCATGCCAGCGCTCGATTTTGTGCTGATGATATCGGGAGAAACGTTTTGAAAAATGGCATTAAGATATTGTATATTTTCGGGAGTGCTTTCTAGATTGTTCACAATGGCATTAAACTCTGATTCGGCTGTAAAAATACGTCCCAAAAATGTTTTTGCTTCGGCTACATCGATCCCTCCTAAATTTTGAAGTCCCCATGATGCCAGATTTCCGATAAGGGGAATATTGGTGATGCCCATGAGCATCTGATATTCCCGTTTTTTTTGTGCAATATAACTATTGAAGTTTTTATCTTTGTACTCTTTAACCATTTCGGGAGTTATTGAAATGCTTGTACAGGCCTCAATAGGTTGCAGCATAATGTTGCTATCCGTTGCGTGTAGATGAGCCGCTCCAATTTCTCCTGTGAGGCATAGTATAAAAACGAATAGTGCTTTATTCACTACCATCCCTTTCGACTACGATAATTCAGTTTCTTTATGCGCAATAAACGATGCATTGGATGGTATTATTTTTTCTTGATGATTTTCAATACCAAGTTCAATAATACGATCTATAAATTCCATCGGCTTAAGCCCTATTTCTGCAGCTTGATGGAAAATGCACGTAGCAGGCGTTAAGCCTGGAAGCGTATTGATCTCAAGAATAATGACCCGTTCCTTGCCTGTAGGGCTTTGCTGTGCTGATTGATAGAAGCAATCGATGCGAGCATATCCCTTGCATCCTATTGCTTTGAATACATGCTCCATGGTCTGCTGAACGAATAAAAGTACTTTTTGAGGTAATGGAGCAGGCGTTTGATTTTCTCCTGCGCCGGGTAAAAATTTTTCTTCGATCGATAATATGTCCCCTGCAGCGATTGATTTGCTGGGTGGAAGCGCCTGAGCACTCACATTTCCCAAAACGCCAACCGTCAGCTCTATACCGTGTATAAACTCTTCAACAAGTGCATACTGTTTGCCATCATGAAATAGTATTTCAATTGCCTGAGCAAGCTCTTTTGATGTGCCTATTTTTTGAACCATAACGCTGCAGCCATCATCATGGGGTTTTACGATGAGGGGGTACACAAATTCCTTTTCTATGCATTGCACAATTTCTTCATTTTTGTGTATCCAATCAGCTTTACAAATGAGCTTTTGCATTGGAACATCAAAGCCTGAAGCTTTTAAAAATTCTGCCGTTTTGGCTTTATCCATGCATAATGAGCTTGCAAAGACTCCCGAGCCATTATAGGGAATATCAAGCATTTCAAGCATGCCTTGCACAGATCCATTTTCTCCAGCTCCTCCATGTAAGCCAATAAATACAAAATCACACATTGATTTTAAATTGCTCCATAGAACATGTTGCTCGGGCTGAATTGATTGGGCAATTTCACGTGTAGAATTCAAAACAAGTTGAGCTTGAGTAATGCGATAGATTTTTTGATTGTGGTCTATAAAAAGAGGAATGATCTGATATTTTTGAGGAGATAATTTGTAGCATACATTGCGCCCTGATTCCAATGAAATTTCTCGTTCATGGGAAGCTCCCCCCAGCAAAACGCCAACTCGTAATTTTGTATTTTTTGTATGAGAATGCTTCATGATAATATCTTTCTTGTTTTCGATACCATATCGTGCAATATCAGCTTCAAGCAAATGATTAATAAGATCGGTATGACTCATGCCCATTTCGGCAGCTTCTCGAAATACGAAGCTTGATGGGGCCATGCCTGAAAACGTATTAGGATCTATGATAACGATGTGGCCATCGGGCCTTACAAAGCCATCAATACGTGAAATGGTTTCGATATGAAATGCTTTCATAATGGTAAGGCATGTTTTCTGAATAGCGGCAATGATCTTGGCATCACAGCGTGGGGGGGTGTATTTAAATGCTCGTCCAGGCATATATTTTTGATCATAGTCAAAAATTTCTTTTGTTGATTCAGGTACAATTTCTGTGGGCATGAGAATGGTATGGGAGCCATCTTTATTTGCAAGCGTGATACAGGAAAACTCCATGCCACTAATGCGCTCTTCGATCAAAACGTCCTGAGGAAGAGTTTGTTGTGCAAGGCAGGCTTTTTGTATTGCTCTTGGCAGATCGGCTTCATTGTGTACGAATGAAACGCCTATGCTTGAGCCTTCATTGTGGGGTTTTACAATACAGGGGAATAGAATATTTTTTGCGCGAAGACTTTCAATAATGTTTCCCACATGCGGCTCTGGATTTTGTGCGATCATTTTTGGAACGAGATGATCTCGGGGGGTTGCAATTCCTAAAGATGAAAGCATGATCTTAGCTTTAGCCTTATCCATACATAGGGCGCTTGCAAATCGAGAAGAGCCTAGATAGGGAATATCAAGAAGCTCCAATGTGCCCTGTAAAATACCATCTTCTGCATAGCGGCCATGCATGGCAATGTAGGCAAAATCAATATACTGTTTCAGTTCGTCCCATAAGACCCTTTGGGCTTCTTTGGTAAGTCTATGCTCAAAATCGCTCGTTTTTCCACGATGCATAAAATGCCAGGGGAGGATATATAGTATTCCATTGCCAGTTTGATAGAGTGGAATAATATCAAAACGATTTACATCCAGATGATCGCATACAGTTCGGCCAGAATTAAAAGAGACCTCTTTTTCTATTGATTTTCCGCCCATTAAAACGCCAATACGAAGCTTTGGCATGATATAGTTCCTTTTTTTTAAACCGCTATGAAGCTTATTGAATAAGTCCCGTTAAGGGTAATAATTAAAAAAAAAGAGGTAAAGGATTACCACGAGACATAGCTTTTTTGTGAAGCTTATGATACAACTCAGTGAGTATAGTTTAAAATGCGTAGGAAACCATGGAAGAATGCCGAGAATCTCGTCTTGTTTGGATTGATCTTGAAATGACAGGTTTGGATCCACAAAAGGATCACATTTTAGAGATTGCTACCTGTGTTACTGATAATATGCTACAGCTCATTGAAGAAGGGCCTTCGCTTGTAATTCATGCAGATGAGGGGGTACTAAGGGGGATGTCTACCCAAGTGAAGGATATTTTTTCCAAATCCGACCTTTTGGAGCGAGTGAAACGTTCAGACGTTTCGATACAAGAGGCCGAATCCCAAACTCTCGACTTTATAAAAAGGCATTGCCCTGCCGGAACATCGCCGCTTTGTGGTAATTCGGTATACGTAGATCGGGGTTTTTTGGCCCGACATATGCCAAAAGTTGATAAATTTCTGCATTACCGCATAATTGATGTGAGTACTATCAAGGAGCTTGTTATGCGCTGGTATCCAAAAGATCCAGATGCTGAGTTTACAAAAGGGAAGGTTCATCGTGCCATGGCTGATATACGGGAGTCGATAGCGGAGCTTAAGCATTATCGCCGTTATTTTTTTCGTTCATAACAATTAAGTTGAAAAATAACTATCTATAAGGTGTATTTGGACATGTATGAAGAAAAAATGGATAAAAACGGTTTGGGCATTATGTGTGCAAATGGAGCGTTAAAGAATAGCCATTCTCATGAAAGATCAGAAATTATCGTCGAAATATAACGTAAAATTTTCATTGTTATTAAGAAGAAGTGTGCAGTTTGTTTCACTAAACATAATATGACAGATATAAGTTAAATATGAGTTCGAAACAACCAATTCAATTGCTTTCAATTAATTTTTCAAAACCGTGGTGGCATATCATTACCCAACAAAGAGGGCTTATACTTTCTTTGGTTGTATCAACACTTATTCGGGATGTCTTTTGGACATTTGAACCGATTCTTGTTACAGCCGTGTTGGAGCAGCATACATGGAGCATGTTTTTAGTAGCATGTTTTATTTGGGGATCGTCACATTTAAACTATATTTTTATGCCTCACATTAGTATTAAATTGCGATTGCAGATTATCCACAGCATTTTTCATAACGCACATAAAACGCTTTTGAATGTTGAATCAAATAGTCAGCTGACAAAGGCCCAGGGAACAATGTTCTCCAAGATTGAACGTACTGCCCGTGGATATGAAGAGATGGTTGATCAGGTCATTTATTCATTTGCACCATTAGCGACAAGTATCGTAACGCTTTTTGTTATACTCATGAGCTATTCGGTTCTTCTTGCCTGTATCGTTTTTGGGATGCTTTTGTTTATGATCGGGTATGGATATTACTTGGCAAAATATAGTTGTGCAAAATGGGAAAATAACTTTATTCGAACTGATGATGAGTTTAAGGAGATAGCTTCTGAAAGTATATCTCAAATGAGCTTAATACGAAATACATTCTCAACAGCCACGATTCAGCAAAAGCTATCTGATAGTATTCTCGTCAATAGTAATATGGAGCGAGATTTGTGGCTTTCCTATTCTATGATGTCCAAATTTTTAAGCATGATGTACGTATTTTCGGTACTGACGCTTGTTGGTTTTTTTATGTATGGATTGCAGAATGGGGCAGTGTCGCTTGCATTTGCGATAGGAGTTGTGCTTGCGTATATTCAGTGTACAGCGCAAGTGATAGAAATTATTGCGCCTTTTCGCCGATATATTCGTGCAGTCGCGACAATTAAAGATTTTTTTGAATATATGGGCAAGATAAAACACGATGAAATAAAAGAGACAAGCAACGATTTTGCGATGCAAGAATCCTTAAATACCGTTATTCAGATTAAAGATCTAGTATTTGGCTACGGTGGGCTTAATATTTTTGAAAACCATTCGTTTGATCTTGATGTTCCTCTTTTTCAAAAAAATAAGCTGTATGGTATTGTCGGACCATCTGGGGTGGGTAAAAGTACGTTTATATCGATTATAGGAGGCCAGCTTAGGCCTATCGGCGGTACTGTTATGATAAACGGAATGAATATTTATTTAGCTTCGGATTCACTCAGAAGAAAGCTGGTGGCGATTCAAAGCCAGGTTGCGACAAATTTAAAAGGAACGGTTCGATATAATCTGCTCTTTGGTTTACCAGCTGATCATGGATATTCGGATCAGTTTTTATATGAAATCTTGGCTCGCGTGGGCCTCACAGATCTTTTTGATAAGCATGAAAAGCTGGATACGATTCTTTCTGATGCAACGCTTAATTTATCGGGTGGGCAAAAGCAGCGTCTTAATTTTGCTAGTTTGTATGTTCGAGCGCTTTTTTATAAGCCAGCCGTAATTCTTATTGATGAGCCAACAAGTAGTCTGGATGCTCAAAGTGAGATTGCTATTGCCAATATGATTGCGGAGCTTGCGCAAATGTCTGTGACGCTTGTTATTGCGCATAGCTTAAAAACATTAAAACGCCGTGTGGGAACAATTGATTTCTCTTCTCTTAAGAACAAATCTTTATCTGTAATGCCTCATCGCATAAAACAAAAAACCATGGAGCATTGATTTCTTTTTATTTGAGTGATACAGTACAGGCCGCATAGAATGTTATATAAAAATAAGAAAGGGGATCATATGAAATATGCACTGTTACTTTTTTCAGCATTAGCATGTAGTGTGTATGCAGATGATGAAATGGATTTTTCGGCTACGGCAGATGACGTAAAAATTATTCAATATACGGTTACGCTTTACAAAGATTCATCCAAAGATGAAGCTCAATGGCGTGTAGTGCGAGATAAAGCCATTGATACGGTTCAGCGAGGGCATGCGGGCGAGCGCGATATTGTATTAGATTCTGTAATACAAAGTTTACAAGCGCTTATGATTGATGGAGCGAACGTCCATGGAGATATAACGGTAGCCCTTTCTTCGGGAGAATGCGATCGATCAATATGTGGAGATACGTGCGGATGCGCAGAGAAATATCGTGGATTGTGCCCTTGCAGCTTGGAAGTCAAAAAAGGGAATGTGTGCTGCGGGAATGCTGTGTTAGATAATGACTCGCAGCTCATATCAGAAAATTCCTCAAGTAGTATTGCAAAAGAAGATAGCATAGGAACATGCCATTCTGCGTGCAATTCGTAATAATATAATTTTGTACTCATTAAAAAGGCAGGCTTAGCTTGCCTTTTTTTAGGTTTAATGTTGATTTTTAATGGGTAAGATTGTGGTAATGAGGTGAGTATAAAAAAGGAATTGTATGAAGCAATATAGTGCGATTATTATGAGCATAACCATTGTTTGCGAGCTAATGCCGACATGTTTTTCGTATTTTGATCCAGAAAAAAAAGAATGGGTTATAAAAACAGTAAAACATGAAAATGATGCATATCAAAAAAAGCTGGATGCTATACATGAAGTGAGGGCTCTCAGGAAAAAATATCCAAATGCACTCAAAAAGTGGCCACAGAACTACTTTGGTAAATATTATATAGAAGAATTTTATACAACGGGGTTTATTGAGCAGATTGTAGATATTTCGACCTATATTTTGAGGTTGCATACGTGGTGCAAAAAAAATCAAAATAAAGGATATTGTTGGAACATGTTGCCAAAAAAGAGTATCCTTAAAGATTCTCAATGTATTGAAGATATATATATAATTTTACTACATCATCATATTTTTAAAATAGAATGATTTTTAATGGGTTTATTATGCGATTTTTTTTTGTATTGCTTCTAGGAATTGTGTCTGGAGCTAGTGGAATGAATTCATTAGAAGAAAAACATTCTCATTTTGATCTTGAAAGAAAAGAGTTTCGGATTGTTCGTATTACTTGGAATCAAGAGACTTACGAAGAACTCGATGAAAAACTTAACGAAGTAGAATCGAGGCGTCAATATAAAAAATATTTACAATTACTACAGCTATGGATTAAAAAAGATCTTAATTTAAAGGATTAGGATTGAATGAGATAAGGCTTGTAGCGTGAAGCTTGCATGCATACTGATAAAGCTCAATAAGCGTTGTAATATTATCTTCTTTTAAAAAAATAGTTCGAAAATACCAATTTTTTATTTTATGAACGGGTGGCTTTGCGGGCCCTAAAAGTTTTGTCGTCAAACTCTTTTTTTTGATGTGTGCATAAAGCTCTGTTGCAATCCGTTCGGCATCCTGATGGAGTGTCGCTTCATTGGTATGCTTTAATTCTATCTCAGCAAGACGTTGCAATGGAGGATACGATAGCAGCGTTCTATTTTTAATCTCTGCTTCGTAAAAACTCAGATATCGCTCTTCCTGAAGATACTCGTAAATACGGTGATCATCCATCGTTTGAACGATTACTGTGCTTTCGTTTGATTGCCTCCCCGCTCTTCCGGCGACTTGAACAAGCTGTTGCAATGTGCACTCGGCTGCATTATAGCGTGGAAAATGTAAATTTAAATCAGCCCATATAATCCCTACAAGCGTAACTTTCGGAAAATGATATCCCTTTGTAATCGTTTGAGTTCCGATCAAAATATCAATATTTCCTGCTTGCATATCGGCGACGCTCTTTTCCCACTCTTTCTTTTGTTTTGTGCTATCCAAGTCTGCTCGAGCTATTCGTGCATGTGGAAAAAGCTTTTGTATAATTCCGACGAGCTGCTGAGTGCCAATTCCTTTTTTGAGAAACTCCGTTTCTTTGCAAGCGTAACAAACTTTTGGCATTGCTGCTTCATACTCGCAGTAATGACAGCGCATAATGCTATCACCATGCAGTGTTAAACTAACTGAGCAATGAGGGCATTCGCATACATTGGTACAATTTTTACATTGCACAAAGAAACTATGGCCTCTGCGATTGAGAAAAAGGATAGTTTGTTCCTGTTTTGAAAGGCGGTCTGCTATTGCAGTATAAAGCTGATTACTGATCCAGAAATTTTTGCGCTGTTTTTTATCTGTAAGCGATACGATATCTACTTTTGGAAAAGCTCCCGCAAAGCGTTCTTTAAGCTGGTAAAATTTCCAGTTCCGTTTTTTGACGTTATAGAGTGATGTGATGGATGGCGTCGCTGAGCCAAGAATGATTGGTATATTATACTGCTTTGCTCGCATTAATGCGGCTTCTTTGCTATTAATTTTTGGGTGTTTTTTTTCCTGATATCCAGTCTCGTGTTCTTCGTCAATCAGTAATAATCCGAGATTTGAAATAGGAAGAAGAATGGGCAAATGAACGCCTACAATCACAATCGGTTTATTTTCAAGCAGATATTTCCATAAAAGGCGCTTTTGCTTGACGCTTGTAGCAGAATGAAAGCCGATAATAGGAATATCGGGAAGTTCTGCGGCAAGCCGTCGTTCAAATGTTAAAGAGAGTGTCACTTCAGGCAGGAGAAGGATAGTGCTTTTATGTCCATGGATCGCTTCCTGTATCCACGCTTTATAAAGTTCAGTTTTTCCCGAACCAGTAACGCCATGGATGAGTGCGGGTGCAAAATGGGGTTGTCTAATTGTTGGAATAATATCATCGACTATTTTTTGCTGAGCAGATGTGAGCTTTATGATGCGAGATGTTTGCTTAAGATTTACGAGCGACTGATCAATGGATACTTCTTTTTGAAATAAGAACTGTTTAATTCGTCTGATTAATGAGATGTGCGGGATTTGATAGTACTGAGCCAATGAGCTTATAAATTGATAATAGTGTGGATCTTTTGGTACAGCTTCAAGCGATGTAGCGCATCGCAGTGCGAATGGAACTTCAGGCTTATGGGATTGTTTTGCAAGAATAAGAGCTGGTACTTGCTGGGTGCGCAGTGGAACCTTGACGATGCTGCCAATGAGCTGGGTTATATTCCAGTCTGCTGGGCATTCATACCAGAGCAGCTCTTTATATCCCGTTAATAGTTGGACATGAATATACATGTTTTTTGCACCACGAAAAAAATATGCAGTTTTTACAGATTCCTTTTTATGGTAGAATGTTTTTCCATACTCTTCAATAGAAATCGCAATAGGAGTTTTTATGAAAAAGCATTTCGTTTTAATTTTGACGGTGTTTGCATTTTGTAGTGACACATATTCGCAAGCAAAACGGCATCAGCAGGTATCATATTGGAATGTGCTTCAAAAAAGAGTATCAAAGATTTTTTCTTCTTCAGTAAAAACAACAAACGTTACTAAAAAAGTAGCTCATGATTCCGTTGATCAAAATATTGGCTTTGCCTTAGCGAGTCGTAATGCAAAAAAAGATAAGAACGTATTAGAACCATTGTATAAGGCTATGCAATCAGGTGCATCAGCAGTGTACGAATATATCAAAACTTCTGATGGCCAGCGAAATATTTTACTCGCGGGAATAGTGCTTGGAGTCGGTAAGGTAATACACGGGCAACAGCATCAATTGAGAACAATGGAAGAGTACAATGAAAAAGTGAATACGCAGGTAAGTGCGTTGGAGTTAGGTATCTTAAAAAAAATAAAAGAAATGGAAAATGCGTTACATCAAATAAATCACAACATGAACATTGAGATACAAAAGCTTGATGCTCAACTGCGCAACGATCTCCATGAACTAAAAAACCGGCCAGAGCTTAACAAGCAGGATGTTGAACAGAGTATTCGTAAGCAGCTTCTTGAGTTTAGAAATCGACTGGATGCTTTAAGTGGAAATGTGGGCAAGCACAATGTTGGCATTGATATGCTACAAAAAGATATAAAAGGATATAGTGATCAGGCTGTAGAAACAGCGCAAGCTTTGGAAAAACAGATTGGACTTTCAAAGGCACAGCATGATGCTATCAATAAGCTATGGATTGATTATGAAAAAACAATTAATGAAATACGAGAAAAGAAAGGTTTAATTGGAGATATTCGCCCTGATGTAAACGATACATCTTCTGCGTATACCGAATTTAAAAATGCTTTGATGCATAAAGAAATTTCAATAGGTAGGCCGGAGCATTTACAAGTAAGCTTTATTGAGCAGCGCGGTGCACTACAGTTGCCTCAGGGATTTTCGGTTGATCGCGCTCAGTGGTGGTTGAATGAGGGCAAAGAGTATAAGTGCGTCGCTCTAACATTGAAAAATACTGGTAAAATTTTCTCTGATGATTTAAGTCAAAAGTGGCTTGATAATAAAGAGTCTGTCGAAAGTAGATTGAAAAGTGCATTGCGCATTGATGATAAAACGAGTTTTCTCGTTCTTGTGGCGCTGGATATGAAAGGTGAGCCTCTTAATTGCAGCGATTATTTATCGTTGAAGGCAGAATAAAGAGAAATATTATCAAACGTTATATTCCTTGGTATGCTACAATTATATCGTTCAAATGATAATATTAAAGGTATTGCAGCGCATGAAACTTGATCCAAAATCGGTTGTTTTTTTAATTGATGGCTCATCATTTTTGTATCGAGCATACTATGGTACGCGGCCGTTGCATACAAGCTATGGAGAGCCGGTTAATGCGGTGTATAGCTTTTGCCGTATGATTAAAATTTTGACTGAACGATTTAATCCTTCATGTATTGTATTGGTGTGGGATAGCAAGGGCTCTACGACTCGACATGAAATGTTTGAGGGATACAAGGCTACACGTGAGGCTCCCCCATCGGATCTATTTGATCAAAAAAAACGAATTCAAGAGTTTGCTGATTTGATAGGGCTTTGCCAGCTTTCTCGTTCTGGATATGAAGCTGATGACCTTATGTATTCTCTTGCGCAGGAGCAGGAAAAGCTTGGTAAAAAAGTCGTATACGTTACTTCCGATAAGGATATGGCACAAGCACTGACTTCTGATGCGAGCATGTATGATTATTTTAAAGATACGCTTTTTTCAAAAGAGGCGATGGAAGAAAAGCTTGGATTTCCGACAGAAAAAATTTCATTCTTTTTTGCATTGCTGGGCGATAGCTCTGATAATATTCCGGGAGTGCGAGGTATTGGCAAAAAGGGAGCTCAGGAGCTTGCACTTCAATTTGATTCACTTGAAGATATGTATGCGCGAATTGATGAAATCGCAAAACCAAGAATGCGTACGATTTTACAAGAAGGAAAAGAGAATGCTTTTTTAAGCCGCAAACTCTTTCTTCTTCAATATGTGCCAACGAATATTACACAAAATGACATAGCATTTGATGCTGCCAATTGGGTCAAAGCGCAGCCGCTTTTTAAGCAGCTAGAATTCAAAAGTCTTCTCGCAGATTTTGGTGCCACAAAAGAGCAGCGAGCAGTGCTGTTTGAAGATAAAGTGGCTCAACTGAAAAAAAAGGGATTTCGGTGTATCACGACTCCTATTGAACTTGCATCGGTGGTATATGAAATTGAAAAGGCAGGCTTTTGTGCGCTTGATACAGAGGGAGATGGAGTGGATCCTCTGCGCATGAATATGGTTGGCCTTTCAATCTGTACGAATGATAAAACTGCCTATTATATTCCATTTGGACATCGCGTTGAGATGCCACAGCTTTCATATGATCAGGTAAAAATGGCGCTCAAGCCGATTCTTGAAAATCCTCGTATTGAAGTTTATTTTCATCATGCAAAATTTGATCTTCATGTTCTTCATGCGCATGGTATCGATGTCGCGAATCCTGCTTTTGATACGATTATAGCAGCATCGCTCGTTACAAAAGATTGGCAGCGAGTTGGACTTAAGCAGCTCGCTGCGTTTTATGGGGATGAGCAGATGCTTACGTTTGAAGAAGTCGTCAAAGATCGCAAACTTCCAAGTTTTCCCTTTGTGGATCTTGCGCTTGCTACGCTGTATGCTGCAAATGATGCCTATCAAACATTGCGCCTAAAATATATTTTTGAAAAAGAGCTTGAGCATGAGGGGATGGTAAACCTTTTTTATGATATTGAAATGCCTCTCATGAAGATTCTGACTCGCATGGAGCAGGAAGGCATTTTGGTTGATAAGAATATTCTCAAGGAGCTTGATGAGCAGGTAAGCCGCGCGCTTTCTGTAATCGAAGCAGAAATCCGGGCTTTGATTCCTGAATATAGAGAAGCAATCAACTTAAATTCGCCTCGCCAGATTGAGCAGCTTCTTTTTTATGAGCTCAAATTGCCGCCCCAAAAAAAGAGTTCAAAGCGAACTGGATATTCCACAGATCAGGAAGTGTTGGAAGCGCTTTCAAAGTTGCATCTTGTTCCTGCGCTTATTTTAAAGTATCGAGAATTATTTAAGTTAAAAAGTACCTATATAGACGCATTGCCATCATATATTAATCCAAAAGATGCAAAAATTCATACGTCGTTCAGTCAAACGCGCGTTGCTACGGGAAGGCTTTCAAGTTCTGATCCCAATGTGCAAAATATACCGGTTTCTGGGCCAGGGCTTGCTATTCGTTCAGCGTTTGTACCCGAAGAAGGGCGTATATTTATTTCATGCGATTATTCTCAAATAGAGCTTCGCGTACTTGCATATCTTTCTCAAGATAAAGCTCTAATTGACGCATTTCAAAATGGGCATGATATTCATAGTCAAACTGCGAGCAAGTTATTTAATGTTTCATTTGAGCAGATAACAACGGCACAGCGGCAAGTAGGTAAGCGTATTAATTTTAGTATTTTATATGGGCTGACTCCCTATGGGTTATCTAAAGATTTAGATATACCATTTGGCCAAGCAAAGCAGTATATCGATACCTATTTCGCACAGTATCCCGGAGTACGAGCATGGATGAGTGATATTATAGAAAAAACAGAGCACACGGGGTACGTTACTACGTTGTGGGGACGACGCCGTTATATACCAACCATACATGAAAAAAATAGGGTATTGTATCAGGAGGCAACGCGTATTACTATCAATACAGTTGCCCAGGGAACTGCAGCTGAAATTATGAAAAAAGGTATGATAGCGCTTTCAAATCGTTACAAAGAAGAAATGATGGATGCGAGTCTATTGCTTCAGATTCATGACGAATTAATTATTTCTGCACATTCTCATCAAATTCATGATGTTATGACGCTTTCACAGCAAACGCTTGAGCGTGTGGTCGATTGGAATGTACCATTACTGGTAACCACGCGAAGCGGAGCTAATTGGGCTGAAGTCAGTAAATAGCGAGCATATAAACCCACATGCTCCCATTTTTAGCAATCGCATGGGAGCATGTTATGAAAAGACGAGTAGTTATATATCTGTCTATAAGTGCCTTTTTTTGGAATGTAACAGGTACGTTTATATGCAAGCAGAGCTATGAAAGTAATATTCCTTATTTTCAGAAAGATCCGAATGGCTTTGTTGTCTCGTCCTGCTTTTTAAAAGGGGTCGCTTATTCAACGTATCAGAATGGTGGGCATCGCTACTGGTCTTCTCTTGGATATATACCAAAAAGTAATTGGAGTTGGTTTGAAACAGAATGTAGGCAGCGATTTCGTATAGATCGAATAAAAAAATATAAAACAAGATTTTTATCAAAAGCTTCTCCTATTGATTACGAGCATACAGTGGGCCTTTCTGCAGCGGGTTGGGACCATTTATTTGAAGACATAGCCTTGATGAAAGCGTTAGGGGTTAATGCATTGCGATTTGATCTTCCTTGGGCCGACTTAAATCCTGAGGAACATTGCTGGAATGAAGAGGCATTTGCGCTGTATGATCGCTATATTGATGCATTGCTCGCGCAGGGAATAACACCATTAGTGACGCTTTATCATTGGGTTCATCCTCTTTGGTTTCACGAGCGTGGAGGATGGGAGGAGGCTGATAATATTAAATATTTCATACGATTTTGTAAGAGAGTTTTTCGTCGCTATGGGGATCGTATTCGTTTGTGGTGCACCATAAACGAGCCAACAGTTATTAGCGCATGTGGGTATATTATGGGTTCCCATGCGCCCGGTATAAAAAATAGAAGATATCGGGCAGGACGAGTTCTTTTGAATTTATGCCGGGCCCATGTAGAAGTCTATTATGCAATTAAAAAATTACCGTATGGAGATCAGTGTAAAGTTTGCCTGGTTCATCAAATTGCCAAATTTGAGCCTCGCCAAGGGCATCCGTTACGTCCCTTAAATTCCATCAACAAGATCCTTGCTAAAACGTTTAATAAAAATTTTGCTCATGATGTAATTCTTGATTTTTTTAAAACTGGCGACTTTTCATATCACGTTGTTGGAAATAAGTATATTGAGGCTCGAGATGAACGAGCGCCTCATTCACTTGATTTTATAGGACTTAATTTTTATGCGTCTGTAACCTTGGGCCCTTGGCCAACGTGTCATTACGGAGAAACTATGACCGATATGGTCTGGGCCATCCGCCCCCATAGTATGTATGAGGGAATTAAAGATGTCGCACGGCTTGGTGTTCCGATTGTTATTACAGAAAATGGTATTCCGGATGCTCGAGATGATCGAAGGGAACAGTGGATTGTCGGTAATTTAAATGCGGTAAAACGGGCAATGATTGAAGGGTATGATATACGGGGATTTTTTTATTGGTCTTTTCTTGACAATTTTGAGTGGAATATGGGGCATGAAAAGAAATTTGGGCTCTATGCAGTGGATACCCTGAGTCCCCACATGAAGGATAAGAAGCGAACTCTTCGTAAAGGATCTTTAGCGTATAGAGACTATTTTATAACCGCTTCGAATGATACAAAATCGAATAAAATTCTCATTTCACAGCGCCTATAAAAGAAGAGATAGTCCATTGTGAGTCATTTTATGTGGTTCAGGGCTAGGGAGGTGCCTCTGATATTGGGGGATATTGACTTTTTAGATGGCAGTTGTCATACTTATTTACGTATAAAACTTATCTAAAGCATCAAATCTTATAGAAAATTATTTTCTGAGTCTTAAAGGAAACGATAATGGCAACAAGTAAATCTGGTGGAAGTACACAGAATAATCGCGATTCCCATAGTAAACGGCTTGGTGTTAAGTTGTTTGATGGTCAAGTGGTACATGGTGGCGAAATTATTGTTCGTCAGCGAGGCACGCGAATTCACCCTGGTGACAACGTTGGGCGTGGTGGAGATGACTCATTATTTGCAACAAGTAATGGGGTCATTAAGTTTCACTATGGCAACAAGGGCAGAAGATATGTTTCTGTGCTATCTGGCGAATAGTCATCACATACAAACTGCTTGCGCATCCTATTAAAGCATGCTACAACATGCATAAAACGAATCTACAAATTTCATTCATGTATCCAGTTCGGAGAGAGAGTCCATGATTAACGTTGTGAAGTACCGTTTTGTGACAGCTTTGACGTCAGTTATACTTATTTGCGCTTCTGTTGGTTTTGCAATGTACAAAAAGCAAACAACAGGTGCGATATTTAACTACAGCGTTGATTTTACGGGAGGAGCTCAGGTGTTGTTGCGTTTTGAGCAGCCTGCCGATATTCAAAAAATAAAGACGGTTTTAGACTCTGAGAGTTGGCAAGGCGCTACTGTTAGAGAGTTTGATGAACATGAAATTATGGTTCGTATAAAATTGGACCAAGTAGGCAAGGAGCTTGGTGTTATTGCCGAAAAAATGAAATCTTCTTTACAGGCCGCAATGCCTGATCAAACGATTACTATTTTGCAAAGTGAATCTGTTGGCCCGGACGTAGGTGAATCATTACGCGGTAAATCTATGCTTGCGATAGTGTATGCTTCGCTTGCGATGCTTGTGTATATATGGTTTCGATTTTGGTCTTTTGGCTATGCAATTGGAGCTGTAATAGCATTGATTCATGATGCATTTTTAATGTTGGCGGTTTTTCTATTTACGGGTCGTGAAATATCGGTCAATGTAATTGGTGCAATTTTGACTGTCATTGGGTACTCTGTTAACGATACAATCGTGATATTTTCGCAAATACGCGATAATATGAAACGTTTGTCTCATGAATCATTAGCAAATATTGTAAATGTTAGTATTAATCAAACGTTGCGCCGTACAATGCTGACAAGTTTTTCAACCGGTATTGCAGTTTTGTCGATGCTTGTATTGGGCGGTGAAGTGTTGCGTGATTTTATGATAGCCTTGCTTGTGGGTGTTATTGTAGGAACATATTCATCGATATATATCGCAAGTCCTATAATGATGATGTTTGCTCGTGGAAAAAGAGCATAGTGAGCGTAGAAGGTATGTTGCGGTAGCAACAGTTATATTAGAGAGTAGTGAAGCGTATTCAAATAACGCATGGTCTTTTCTTTATCGCATCTCGTGATGGTACAGCACGGTCCTATGTGCATCTGATTGAATGCGCATCTGAATATATGCGGTCCAACGTATTAAGAGGTTTATGAATATGATTTCTATTATTCCATTCAAAGGGAGGCTTTCGTGAAAGAACAAAAAAATGATGAAATAAAACAGCAGGAGGCGATGCCTTTGGAGCAAGAGGCCGATGTTGTACAAGAGCCGGTAGAAAAAAAGACAGTAGTGCGAAAAAAAGTAAAAAAAAGTTCTGTTCTTCAAGCAGATTCAGATTCTGTGGTGCCTAACTCTCAATCTAATGATACAGAGGCAACGAGCGAGCCGCGATCGGAATCAAGGCCGGAGCCAGCTTCGCAGCCTATGCCTGTAGATAAGCAGCCAGACTCAGCTCAATATAAAAATAATAACGGATCCTCTCATCACAATGGTCAAAATAGGGGCCATCATCCTCAGCAGCGTCCGCAAAGACAAGGTGATCATCGTCAGCATGGCGTCAAGCCGCGCAATGTTAATCCTCAACAGCAGCATGCACCAGCGGAAAAGCGTTCAATTGAGGATATGACGTTAGCTGAATTGAATGTGTTTGCGCGTCGATTTGGTATCATTGGTGCAGGACTGATGTCCAAGCAGGTGCTTATAGATAAAATAAAGCATGCACAAGCATATCCTGATATGGAAATGGAAGTGCAAGGTGTTTTAGAAAAGTTACCCGATGGATTTGGTTTTTTACGATCAGCACAATATGATTATGTAAGTGGTCCTGATGATGTGTATGTATCCCCATCCCAGATTCGTCGTTTTGGCTTGAGAACGGGAGACAGCGTTAAAGGTGTTATTCGTAAGCCAAAGGAGGGTGAAAAGTATTTTGCACTGCTTAAAATACAGAGCGTGAATCAATCTGATCCATTGTCGATGAACGATCGTCCTCATTTTGATCGCCTTACGCCGCATCACCCTGATAAAAAATTTAATCTTGAATTTGATCCAGAAGCTATTTCAACACGTATTATGGATCTATTTACCCCTATTGGTAAGGGGCAGCGTGGATTGATTGTAGCTCCTCCAAAAGTTGGTAAAACGCTCCTTTTAAAAGAGATTACAAAGAGTATCATTGCGATGCATCCGGAAGCATATCTGATTATTCTTTTAATTGATGAGCGTCCTGAAGAAGTTGCCGATATGAAACGTACGGTAAAGGGGACTGGTGCACAAGTGATCAGTTCTACGTTTGATGAGCCAGCTGAGCGACATGTGCAGGTTGCTGAATTGATTTTGGAAAAGGCTAAGCGATTAGTTGAATCGGGACGCGATGTTGTGATTCTTTTGGATTCGATTACTCGACTTGCTCGAGCATATAATACAACAGCGCCAGCATCAGGAAAGGTGCTCACTGGTGGTATTGATGCGAACGCTCTTCAATGGCCAAAGCGCTTCTTTGGTGCAGCTCGTGCTACCGAAGAGGGCGGATCGCTTACCATTATTGCTACAGCAATGGTTGATACAGGCTCTCGTATGGATGAAGTCATTTACGAAGAATTTAAAGGTACGGGTAATATGGAAATGCATATGACGCGTAAACTTTCAAATCGTCGTACGTATCCAGCATTTGATCTGCTTATTTCTGGTACCAGACGTGAAGATCTTCTCCATAAGCCTGAAGATTTGAATAAAGTATGGGTATTGCAGAAATTTTTAAGCACGATGAACACTGTAGAGGGCATGGAGTTTCTCATTGATAAGATGCGAAAGCATAAGACAAATGAGGATTTTATTGAGTCGATTAATAAAAAGCCGACTGGCCAATAAAAGATAATAATATATATCAATAAAAAGGCGGCTGTAATGGCCGCTTTTTTATTGATATGCATGTATAAATATCATAGAATTAACATGAGAATAGGGTTGAGTAATGGACTCAACTTTTTATATGGGGGTGATCTTGGTGAAATATCATCTATTGTTACATGTTGCTGCTACAATGTGTGGGTCATTACTTGTGGCAGGAGAAAAATCAGTTGAAGGAAAAACTCCTCGTGAAAAACTGTACGAGCGAATTCAAGTTTTAAACGGAGTTAGGACTTATCTGAAAAATATGGATGAAGAGTCTCGTGAAGAAATTGAAGAGCTGATAGCTAAAGATCCGAACGTAATTTCGAGCCTTATCATTGCAACTGTCTGTGGTCAAGAAAAAAAATAGTTATTGATGTGTATTGTGGGGAATTTTGTGAATAAAAAATTGATGTTTATTGCTTTATCATTGCCTTTTTTAGTGGGAACATCGTATGCGATGGAATATCCTGATTATACCAATGAAAGAGCTGTAGATGAATTGATTAAAGCGCTTTTTGAAAAAAAGAATACTGATTCTAAAAAAAATAGTACTGTGGACAACCAAAAAAAGCGTAAACCTCTTGTTGAGCTTACAAATAAGCCGAATCAAAAGCGTGTAAAAGTTGCGTCGCCCGACTCTCCCAAGCTCAATCCTTTTACCTCTGTGCAGCCTGCAGATACAAAGCATGTTTTGACACGGACAAGTTATAAAAAGTATTATAATTGGCGATCGCGTGAGATACGAAAACGTGCTAAACTTCGTAAAACCAATAAGCGATTGACGTATCAAAAATAAGAAATTGACCTATTAAAAATACATTCTTAATATCATCAAATTCATGCAACTTTAAATGGAAAAGTACAATAATCATGATATATAAAAAATCTATTACGCTATTGACGATGCTATGCTGTTTTTTTGGCTTACATGCTGGGCTTACGATAGTAGAGCTACCTAAATCAGAAGTGACAAAGCCGGGCAAATGTAGAATTCAGTTTAAAACTGTTCCTAAAAAAGAAATAATGAAAAAAAGGAATGAGCTCCTTACTATTAAGCGGGTATATACCATAGAATTCAAATCACGAGGCTTTGAACATATTTCACCTATTAAACCAACAACTAATTCTTGCGATAGCAGCCCTTTGGCTCCTGATGATATTGTAACATATTTGGACAATTTTTGTGGTGAGCCGGGCCCAAAGCAGCGAGCAAAAGATCTTTTTAAAAATACAGACAAAAACTAGCGATAATCGCTTCTTTAACGGACTTTTCTTAGCAAATTATGGTATTTTTCATGAGATCTATGAGATACTTATATCTATAATTGTAATACTTTCATATATAAAAGGAGGGTTTTCATGAAAAGGGGTTTATTGTTGGCACTTTGCTTTAGTGGTATTTTGAACGCGATGTACTCATCTGAGTCAGATAGCTGTAGGGGTAGTAAAAGGCGAAAAATCAAAGATGGAGAAGAGCAAGTAATTTTGGAGCCATCTGATCAAAATAATATGGATTTGATAGTTACACCGTTTGATCTTGAAAAAGATCAGCCTTTAAAGAAAGAGCGTAATATTGGGAAAGTTAAACGAAAGCTTTTTTCTGATTTTGATAATGAATAATTGATTATGCTAAGAAAGCTCCACATCAAGCTCAAATGATGAGAATTCGCCTTGGGCTGCTTTATAATTTCCAACGAGTGCAATCATAGCGCCATTATCGATACAAAATTGTGGCGACGGAATATAAAGGGGCAGTGTGCGATCGTTTGCAAGCTGCTCTACTTTATGTCGAATAAATTTATTTCGAGAAACCCCTCCTACAAAGGTGATGCCTTTAATATCAGGATGAGCCTCAATTGCACGAGAGAGCTTTTCAAGAAACACATCAGTAATACATGCAAGAAATGAGCTTGCTACTTTATCGACAAGATCTTGATCGCCAGAAAACTGCTTTGTTTTCATATCATACGCCCCCCGTTTTACAAGATCATACATGACGGCGGTTTTGAGGCCAGAATAGCTAAAATCGAGTGTCTTTGGCTTGTGGCGAGGATAGAAAAAGTAGTCTTGAAAATTGACCTTAGAAGCACGTTTTTCAATTTCTGGACCTCCGGGATAGGCAAGGCCAATAAGCTTTGCGATTTTATCAAATGCTTCGCCAGCAGCGTCATCTTGCGTTTCGCCAAGCAGTTCAAAAACGCCAAAATCACGAACCAAGAAAATAGCGGTATGGCCGCCCGATGAGGTAAGGCATATATGGGGAAATGGGACATTAAATTCCAAAAATGGAGAAAAAACGTGGCCTTCAATATGATTGATCCCTATCAATTTTTTCTGAGTAGCCCAGGCGATAGCTTTTGCAAAACAGACCCCAACGAGCAATGAACCGGGAAGCCCAGGCCTATTGGTCACAGCAATGACATCGATATCATCGAGCGTTTTATGGGCACGCTCAAGGGCTGTCGAGATAATGCCGTTAATGCGCTCAAGCTGGACGCGTGAGCCAATTTCGGGGATGACTCCACCGTACAATGCGTGCATTTCTTGAGAATAGAGGGCATTTGATAAAAGGCCATGTTTGGACGAAAAGACAGCTGCTCCTGTTTCATCGCATGAGGTTTCTATGCCAAGGGTGAGATAGGGCTGTTTCATAGTGTGTAAACTCTTTATGCAGTGTGATGCGCGGGTGCCGCGTATACGATAGTGGTTCCTTTGCGCTTCATGGCTACTTCTTGCGGTTTTCCTGTAAATGGGGCAATGAACGTTGCGGCAAGGGCAATTCTATTCATTCGATCCTTGACGTGTTCTTCTGAACCCTCGATCTGGATGAGATTGTCGTGCATGCAGACGGTTGGGAATTCAAATCCCTTGCTGCCATCGAGCTTGGCAACCCATTCTGGCGCTGAATGCATAATAAGAGCATCATCAGGTATTTTACACTCTCCACTAAGGCGATCCTCGCTAATGCGCCAGCTATACGTAATATGAGTTCCTCTTTCTTTAGAGATTGAGGGCTCAAGAATGATCCTGAAAAAGCGGTATGATGCGCCTTCTTTGAGCCTTTGATACTTTACGACGCCCGTATGCGGTTCATATTTTGAGCTGAGGAAAACAGGATCTATATTTTCAGGCTCTGTTATTAAAAGTTTGAACGCAAATTGTCGATTTTCTCGCACTATTGAATAGGTAATGTTTTTGTTGGAGGAGTCCACAGAGGTCTGGACCTTGTCACCTTTGTAGGTGATGGGAATGGGACTGAGTTGTGTTTTCAGCGTATGAGGGAATTGTATGCACCCCATCAAAACTGTCGGTTCATGCGCATAAATTGTTGCGGCAAAAGGCAAAATAAGCAATACTAACAATGAGCCTGAGATATTATATTTCATAAGCGAAACTCCCGATTTGCTACAGACTGTACAATTATGATAATCGAAAGCTGTTGTCAGATCAAATAAGTAGGAAAAATAGGTTCGAGCTGTATGATATTGCGAAAGTACGATAAAAATGCGTGCATTATTACATAAAATTATGAACTCGCTTATGCGCCACGAACGGTGCACTCGGACGTTGGCTCTTTCAGTGTGCATGGGCATATATGTTGCCTTTTCGCCGTTTATTGGATTGCATACTCTTATGATTTTTGCGGTTGCCTACCTTTTTTCATTAAATTGCGTAGTGATGATCGCCGTGTCTCACATCATCAATAATCCGTGGACGATGGTCCTTGTGTATGGTTCTGGGCATTATGTAGGAGATGTTTTGCTCACGTTGGGAGGCATTGCGCATTATGACTATAATCCTTCATGGATTTCAGCGTTCAACTCGTGGGCTTTTGGCATGAACAGCTTTTCATTTTGGGGCTTTATGCTCGGTGGAAATATTGTGGGAATTTGCTTGAGCGTGGCCTTTTATCCTATAGTTAAGCGCTTAATACATGTCTTTAATGAAAAAAGCTCCGATACTGTCCAAAAGACTGTGGCACGATCTAAAGAAGTTGCCGCTCAGATGCTCGATAAGACTACCCCTTTGATTCAAGCTTTAAAACAACGTCCCGATGAAAGACCATTATGAAGATAGTTTCTCAAAATAAGAAAGCTTTTCATGATTACGAAATTCTTGAACGCATTGAGGCCGGTATCGTTTTGACGGGTGATGAAGTAAAATCGCTGCGTGCCGGAAAGGCTTCACTCATAGGCGCTTTTGCGACGATCAAAAAAGGCGAACTCTATCTTAATAATTGTCATATCACTCCCTATGAAAAAGCATTTGGGCAAAAAGAAGAGGATCCGACGAAGGCTCGAAAACTGCTTGTCCATCGAAAAGAGCTCAATAAGCTTGTAGGGGAAATAGCCCAAAAGGGAATCACGATTGTACCGCTTAAAATCTATTTTAATAAGCGCAATATCGCAAAAGTGGACCTTGGGCTTGCAAAGCATAAAAAAGCCGCTGGCAAAAAGCAGGCGCTCCAAGAACGAGATATTCGCCGCGAAACCGAGCGCGAAGTCCGCGGCCGCTGGTAGTAAAAGAGCAATTGATCTTGTATAATCCCTTTGGTACACTACATATATCCTTTCTTTGAAAATCGCGGGGGCGTATTGGCTTCGACGTATAGTTGCAAGCTTTGAGTGCATGCCGAGGTTTGATTGGGACCTCGTTAAAAAACTGGTCAAAAATAGTAAACGGCGAATCTAACTTCGCTTCAGCTCCTGCCCTAGCGTAGGAGTTGCTTGATAGTTGGGCGTGTCTATCAGTTCGATTATCACGTATTAACCAGATAGAACTTTTGGGCAAGGAATTGATGCTTTGTAGCCCGATAAGTATCACAAGGCATTCTGATATATAAAGCTCTGTCTTTGAGGCGTATATCAGTATATTCAGAGAATGAGCATGGAGTACTTGAGGTTTGAGGCTCTGCGGACATGGGTTCGACTCCCATCGCCTCCACCAACCTACGCCAAGCAGACTTTGCCAAGGCTTTGTCAGCCAGGGGCTACGGCTTGTGCGACGTAGCTGAAAGCGTAGGCGTATTGGCAGGCCAGCTAACTAAGGATGGCCCGAAATAAATATTAATAGCAAAATCGTAGGTTGCCCTCCGTAGTAAGCGAGCAACGCGAGACACGTAGGATGGGCTGGCGGCCTACTTTTATAAGTCAAAATTATGTATTACGTTTATATATTACAATCAATAAAATTTTCTGATCAAAATTATATAGGTCAAACCGATGATGTAAGTCAACGGCTCTATGTCCATAATACCGGCGGCTCATCTCACACTGCGAAATACAAGCCATGGGAATTAATCTCTTCAATTTCTTTTGAAACTAAAGAAAAAGCCATTGAGTTTGAGAGATGTTTTAAGTCTGGCTCTGGCCGTGCATTTATTAAGAAGCGATTTTTATAGCTGTAATCAATTTGTAAGGTTTATAGGGTTTGGTATATTAATAATATAGATATTGTTATTAAATTTAGGGTTTAGAGTATTATGAAAAAAATATTATCGTTATTGAGTGTGGTTTTAATTCTGATCATTAGTCCCAATATTTTTAGTATGAATGATAGTGAATTTGGGAGGATGAGCTTTGCTTTGCAAAAAAAGCGGGAAGGGACAGCTGGCTTTCAGGGTTGTAAAAACATTGCTCAATGTGGATTTGACGGTTTTTATTTATGTACATATTCACCTGAAGGACTTTGTTCAGATTGTGAATTTGAGCAGTTCCCAGAGCGATTTGTCGCGTGTTTGTTTTGTCGTCGACCGTCTTCTAAAATTTCAGAGTCATATAGTTCATTTAGTTGTTTAACGTGTTCTAGTATGATACAAAAAATGCTTGTAAAAAAATTGAAGAAAACAGATGATTGGCGCCAAGACCAGACATTACAACAGGGCGCATATCGATGTATTTCTGATTCACATACCATAAACAGAAAGCATATTCCGATCTTTAAATATTATAAATCAAGACCAAGGGATTTTGATTCTCATGAAAAACCGCATATATATCGCGGGGCTATCTTGAAAAAAAATGGCAATAAGCTTCATGTTTGGGTAAGTGATATTGATATTGCTGAAGAGGATAAAAAAGAGACAACATGGGAAGATTGTGAAAATTACGTGTACTCAATTTGCGACAAGTACAATATTTTTGGCCCAGAAACAGGTGCATTGGTATTAGAAAAAGTTCCTGAAAATGCATCCTTGGTGTATGAAGAGATCACAGATAAAAAATAAAAACCAAGTTTAGCTAAACAACCTGCCAAAATATCTAAAGGCACTTATTTTTTAATAAGTGCCTTTTTTATAGATGATATGCTTTAAACAGTCGACAACTCAGTTTGCATATTTCTCCAATTAAAAGTTCGACCGTGTCCACCATAGCTTTAGCGAAGGTTGGAAGTGTATCGTGTTTCTTCCACCACGCTTCGTTCTATCGAACTATGCGTGGCGCCGCCAGTAAAAGAAGTTTAAAAAAAATAGAGACTAAGAAGTGAAAGCAAAGAAGCGTGCCCTGCGTAGCCCTTGGCTGGCGTAGCTGAAAGCGAAGACTGCTTGGCGAAGCATGGGCGTATGGTAGGCAAAAAGCAAAAAGCCATTTTTACATGTAAGATTGCTTACCTATGTATTTCGTATACTTACTCAAATCAGTTAATTTCCCAAATCAATCATATATTGGTTGCACAACCAATATCGATACTCGATTTAAAACACATAACAATGGTGGATCGCCTCATACGGCTAAATATAAGCCATGGATTTTGCATGCTTATTTTGCATTTGAAGAAAAGCAAAAAGCTTATGATTTCGAAAAATATCTTAAATCTCACGCAGGAAAAGCTTTTGCCAGTAAACGTTTGTGGTAATATTAGATGAAATTTTGCGTGTCCGGCATAGCCCTTGGCTGGCATAGCTGAAAGCGAAGGCTGCTTGGCGACGACGGAAAAAATATCTTAAGTCTGGATCTGGTAGAGCCTTTATAAAAAAAAGATTTTTGTGATATTGCTGTATTGACTATACCATGCATCTTTGTCTATTGTGTTATGAAAGAAACTGAGATCTACTTGTTATCTTGAATGAAGTCCTAATTTTAGTATTGTGAACCTGCTCGATAAAGATTGGATAGGGGAAAAGATGAAAGACGACAGTAAAAAAGTAATATCATTGTTAAATAATCTTATTAAAAAAGTGGGTAGTCTAAAAAAGACTTTGGATGAACATGCAGATCAATTGGATCATGTGCATTGGCTTATAAATACGGTGCATTATAGTTACTATAAAGATAAAAAAGCGGTAATAAAACCAAAATTGTAGAACAGCCAAAGAGCAATCGATTAAAAGCAAAAAAAGAGAATCAAGAGTAGTGTTTTTTATAGACCTCGTTTTTTCCACCATTCTTCATTATGAAATTCTGCTGGAATATTTTCATCATCTAGATTGCTATATTCACTTTCAAGAATGTCATAATAAATATCTCTTAAATCTTTAGGAAGCTTTTTACCACACCATGGGCAAAAATTAATTCCTTGTACTGCGTTTGAATTAATTAATGTAAGATTATACTCTCGGTACTTTGGAAAATACAATACAGGCAAACGCTTATCTTCTAGAAAATCATTCATAGTTTTACAGCAATGGTTTGGCATAATGTACAACCTATTAATTAAGTCTTCTGCCTTTAATGGCTTCTTTATAAAAATAAAGTTTTTCAGGGTCTATTGATCCCAAATGCATTTTTCTTTTATTGTAAGCTTCAACATCATTATGTAGGGCATCCCACTCAAGATATTCAGCTTTATTTATTCCATTACAATGTTTTTTCTTTTTATATACATTATCATATAAATGGTCATATTGGTCTTTTATTTTCTCAAAAAATTCTGTTTTGGAAATAGAGTTTCTTCTTCTGTTTTTATCATCATCAGGATCGGGAGCTCCTCCTGCGCAGCCCTTTGTATACTCTTGTTGCATTTGAGCAAAAGTAATCTTTTTATTCTTTTCAAATTTTTGCCATAATCCAATCCCAAGGGCTCCTAATCCAATTCCGGCACCAGTTAACGTTATTCCTTCGCCAAGCGCCCAAGAAAAAGCTACGACAATAGGAAATGCATTATGCGTGAGAATGTGCGATTGTGATGCAAAGTATGTATGCGGAGCGTTAAGGGTGATTTCGTAAAAAGGTAGCGATTCAGCAGATTGTATTTCTTCGATATCGAGGCATGGAATGCTGTTGCCATAATAATCGAGAAAGAGAGATTCGCTATCGATTTCTTGAACAGGGACCCATTGTTTTAGCCGTGGATCATAAAATTTTTGGTTTTTAGAGCACGTAATAGAGTCATGTTCCAAATGGACACGATAATATGTATGAGAATATATGATACATGAGCGAAGTAACGTATTGTTACTGATAAGATGCTTATCAAGATCAAAGCTTAGAATAATTTCGCGCTGAGAGATGGCTTCAATTGGCTTGAAAGATGTATCAGTTTTTATGAAAGTTTCGGGAGAAAATCCTGCATGTATTACATTAATGATGCTTAATAAAAGTATGATATATGTTCGATTCATACGGCTTCATTACCCTCAGTAGCTGCTTAATTAAAGTTCTATTATCCATTCAGAATAGTCATATCCATCGTTTGGATGCATGGTATATTTAGGAGGGATAAAGGTATAGCACGATGAGATAGTGAAGGGTTTGTTTTTTAAGAAATCTTTTGCGTCATTTCCTATTAATTGTTGATTAGATATATATACTTTATTGTCCTTTTTATACATAATCCACCAGTTAAGGTATGGTGCAATATCTGGGTCTTGAATAGAGGCCACAAGACATGATGTATTGTGCGTTTTAATTCGCTGGAGCGCATACTTCCATTGTTGAATGTAATTTTCTATAGTCCAATAGTCTAATGCGCAAGCGATAGTTTCGGTAAAATCGTCTCCAATACTCATAGTTCCAAAGCAAATGGAGCAATCGTTTTCTATTGTTTGTGTAGATGGATTAATTGTGATTTTCAATTTCATATTATTTACCATTTTTGATATAAGGGAATATGTGCCGCATCGTTTTTTATATATTTTTACGGAGAGTAGCATATGTTATTAGTTTTGATGTTTTTTGTATTACATGCAACTACAATTGCAATGGAAGAAGAGAAAGAAATCGAATGGGGCTCATTGGATAAAAAATCTGTAATGAAGATTTGTTTTAACATAGTTTTATTATGTTTGTTCGGATCCGTACAAGGCGCGTTTGACGCCGAATTATATAGTAAAAGTAATGTAGGGCAGTTTAAGCATGCAATTAAGGAGCTTTATAAATTAAATCTATCTGGCTCTGAAAAAATATTAGATGTCGGTTCGGGCGATGGGTATACTTCGTCATATATAGCAAAAGAGTATCTTTCTAATGGATGTCTCGTGGGAATTGATAATAGTATCGAGATGATAGCATTTGCAGGAGCACATAGTTCGGGATCAAATGTCTCTTATATTCAAGCAGATATTAGAGAATATAAAAAGCTTGAAGAGTATGATGCGATTGTTTCTTTCTGGACTCTTCACTGGATTGTAGAATACGCGCAAGCTCTTGAAAATGTTGCAGCATCTTTAAAAAAAGGTGGCAAAACGCTTATTTGCCATATAATTGGATCCAATCCTATACAACCCATTGTAGATCAGCTATTAGAATTGCCTGAATGGAAGTTTTATAGGGCAAATAGCATAAAATTGTTTAATGCTCCTTCTCTAGTAAAGGTCGCAGATGCTATTGAGCATTCGGGTTTGAACATTGAGAGTTTAGAGGTAAAAAAGAATGGCGAATGGATGCCGATGAATTTATTCAAACAAAACCTTTTGTCTCTTCCTCTTTTTGATTTTATCCCAGCAAATGTCAGAGGTCAGTTTTTGGATGAAGTTTTAAAGATTTATATTCAAAGATATCCGTTAAATGAAAAAAATGAGGTTCTATATTGGTTGCCTGTGATAGCGATGGTTCTTAAGAAATAGCTCAAAATTGTAAGGTTTGGTAACCTAGAATCGTTATTGTGTATGGAAAATCTATTATATGAGGAGCATACAATGACTGTTTTTAGGCCCATTATTTTCATGTTCATATGTAGTGCCATAGGATCTCATCACAAAATCTTACCTATGAATAGCGGATCGTTTCACTCTCATGGTATTTTAAATCAAAACACTCAGGATTTATTTTCGATGCTTGGAGAGCATTTTCAAACGTTAGACCAAGCGAATACGTTTTGTCAGAAAAATTTATTGCGTCAAGGAGAGCGCTGGGATACGCAAAAAGAGACTCCTCTCTTTAAAAAATGTAAAGAGAATGAAAAGGCTGTAATGGCCTATTTAAAAGCATTAGGAATGATTGATGCTTCATATCCCTTAAGAAAGAAATTTAAGTATGTTTTATGCATGGGCGCTTTAAAAGCTCGAGCAGAACAGCGATTAGATACCGTTGCTTATTTACAGAATAAAGGGTATTCGTTTGATGCAATAGTATTGTTGGGCGGAGCTCGCCCTTTGATAGAGAGCGAAAAGGCTGAGCTTCCTCATGAAATTAATACAGAGGCAGGCATGATGAAGCATCTTTATGAAAATCACCCTACAATAAAAAAGATGAATACGATTCTTATTGATGCTCCAATGATTGAACTTTCAAATGGATTTGTACGCCGACCAAGTACGGAAGATACGCTCGAACTGTTTCAGAAAAAGGTATCTGATGGCGGGGCGTGCCTCGTTGTTTCTAATAATCCGTATTTATTTCGGCAATTAAAAGTTGCTCAGCGTATTCTCGATCAAAAAAAGTTTCCTACTGATGGAGCTGGCAGTGAGTTAGATCCTAAGGCAACCAACATTTTTATCGTCATGGATGAATTGGCTCGAGCTATTAATGAAGAGTACAAAAGTTTAAAATAGCTTGGATTAAGAGTAGTATTTTAAATCGTTGTTATAAAACAGGAAAAAGGATTATATGAAGTATGGATGTAGTTTCATTATCTTTCTTATTTCATCAGCATCTTTTGCAATGAAAAAAGATACTGAGCAAAAAAGTGCTTGGACACAAAAGTATCATAATACCTCTCAGATGCAGTTTCAGTTTGCCCAATCCCAATTGCCACAAATGAATCTTCAAGAAGATGAAAATCTGTTGGATGTTGGATGTGGCACAGGCAGAACGACTCATTTGTTTGCTCAACACCTGCCAAAGGGTTCAATAATAGGAATTGATTCATCAGAAGATATGATTACATTTGCACAAGAACAATATGGCTCAGAGAAAAATATTGATTTTCAAGTAGTAGATGCGTCACGCCTTGAGTACGATAATAAATTTGATCGAGTAATTTCATTTTTTTGTTTGCAATGGCTCAAAGAAAAACAAGAAGGGATCAATGGTATAGCACACGCATTAAAGAAGGGGGGGCGTTCACATATTTTTCTTCCAGTTACTTCAAAAGATTATGATATGGGCCTCAATTGTATACTCGAAATATTGGCAAAGCATTCTGAGTGGAAATCTTATTGTACTGTTCCTAGTAATGAGAAGGCTGAGACGTGGGTTGAACGAGCACAAAAAAGCGGTTTAACCGTAGTTTCTCATGATATTATTCCTAAGCTATCAACGTATGCTTCTAAAAAAGAATGGAATGAATATTGTTCTAATCTTGGTATTACGACTTTACCAGATGAAGAAAAGCAACAATTCATTACAGAAGTTAATGACCTTCTTTATGGCCGCTATGGGCTTGAAGATGATGAACCATACCTTCGTACTACCAATATTTTAAGTTTAGAGCTTGTGAAATAGAAATAGTGATATGTGGGGCATTATTTTTCATACTATTTCACAAAACTTGCTTATTTATCCTTGTTTATTCCATAGTAAAACATATTTTCAAAAAACAAGGAGAGAGCTTATGAACATATCAAGGATTATGATACTTTCTATGCTTTGCATGCAGTTGCATGCATCACGATTTTGCACTAATTTTGGTATCGATTTTAACTATGCGCGGTACTCTTTGGGATCAATTGCCCAGCAAAGCGGCTACCTTGCGGGCCCACACTTTGATTTTTCGTATAAAAAGCCAAGAAGAGTTTATACAGGCGTTAATTTTGATGGCAGATGGAATGCGGGCCTTGTTTCTTCACGCAATGATGAAATATGCGGCACGAGCTGTATTTCAGGGGGGTGCTTGCAGGCAAAAGTAGCCGATTATCTTACTGATTGGGAGCTTGGGTATTACTATGTGAGTAATTGTGAACGATTTTCTGTAAAGCCGTATAGTGGTGTTGGATTTCAGCATCTTTCGTATCTGATTGATCCAACCATTATGCGTTATAAATATTATCAAGTCTATGTTCCGATTGGATTAGAGTTTTTATACCATTCTGTTCGTAATTTTGCAGTAGGCTTTGAACTTCAATATCGTGCTGGTGCATATAACCATCTGCGAGTTTCAACGCCATGCGTTGAGGATGATTGCAACTCTCCGTGCGGAGATAGCATTAAATTGAACTATTCCCAGGGAGTCAACGTTCAAGTTCCTTTTGTATTAAACTATCGGGTTGAGGAACGGGTAGGGTTTCACCTTTCGCTGACGCCATTTTTTGATTGGAACACCTTTGCAGATACCTGCGATACCAATTCCGAATGCCTTGTCTTTCCTATTTCAAAGCTCAATCGATGGTATCTGGGTATGAATCTTAATCTTGGCATCACATTTTAATGCTTCAGAAATCGATAGAACAGTTTAAAAAGTACATGCGCATATACATAAAGAAAGCCGAGCATAACGCTCGGCTTTCTTATACCAATTTAAAAAACTTTAATTCCCAGTTTTCCGTCTATAGCATATATTGCGATGATTCTACCCCATGGGCGAGCAAGGCGGACATATTCTGTAAGAGAGATATTCGTTCCCGCTACTTCTGGAGCTGTCACTGAGCGCATTTCTGCTGTGATTGAACGCAATGGTGCCATTCCAACAGAGATGTTTTTAATGTTGCCTGGCTGTAAGAAAATAAATTCATCAGGATACATTCGTAAGTCAAGCTGTACCATTACGGGGACACCTGTTGCATTAATGATTGTGTGCGTAATTGCAAGCGCGTATGTGCTGATACAGACGCTTAAAAAAAGAAACAGTTTTTTCATGGAGCCCTTCTTTGTTGTATGAGTATTGTATACATAGGGTACATTGTTTTAAAAAAGCGGTCTATATAAGAGGCTATGTATTTGGACCTTGGCATACATAACAGTTTTTATTTGTAGAAATACGTTGCTTATGGCATTTGTCGCAGAGAACTTCAAAGCATATCTCACAAGAAAGCGTATATAATGTTTCATTTTCAAAACACACGGAGCATTCTTGAGTTTTTTCTATAAATACTTTTTTAAGTAAGCCATAGATAAATGAATCTTTTGCTTTTGATGTTTTGAGTATTTTTGGCCATATCTCTATTAAGGCGATTTTTTGATAGTATTCATTAAAAAATGAACGTAGCTCAGGTGGGTCTACTATGGGCGCTATTTCTGTTGAATCAAAATTTCGATAGAGCTGATAACACTGTATAAATCGAGAAACGAGGCTTATCCATTGTTCAGGATTATTATTGGGATTAGATTTTGAGTGTTCATGCGTAATCTGAGTTAGATAACGCTTTGTACGGAGCAGTTTTTTTTTTGAAACACTTCTTTAATGTATTTGAGTGAAAATTGAGCTGGAAATAAGCACGAAAATCCCGAATGGACGCTTACAGTATGGCATAGAAGAGTAAGAAAAAATCCCGCTTTTTTATCCATTGTGATCCTTCACGATATGTTAAGACCATTTTTGTCATTCTACAATGAGTATGAGGCCTGTCAAAATCTGAGAGAAAGACATTAAAAGAACGAAATAATCTTAAAAAAACCACGTGGAAATATAATAGAAAAGAGGGATTCCGACTAAAATGTTAAATGGAAGCGTAATGCCAAGAGCGAGTGGCATGTATATCGCTTCTTTTGCATCTTTTGCATAAGTGCGCATTACTGCAGGAACGGCAATATATGAAGCGCTGGCAGTAAGCAGGGCAAATAGGATTGCAGATCCTTGGTACGTAACGAGATGTACAGCAATAAAAAGGCCTAGAATTCCATTGATAAGGGGTGTAACAATTCCAAATACAAATAAGGAGAGGTTGAAATGAGAAAAATGCTCCCGTTGTTGTGCAATTTTGATACCAATATCAAGCATAAAAAAAACAAGAAGGAGATTAAAGGGTGAGATAATTAAGGTGCTCAGCTTATCGAATGCCGCGACTCTGCAGAGATATCCTGTAAAGAATCCGACAAAAATCATGCTGATTTTTTTTGTTTGGATAATTGACTTGGTAATGGCATATAAAGAATCCATCAAAGATCGATCGCTTTTTCCATTATAATATTTGATGATCAAAAGGCCGCTAAATAGAGCCGGAAGCTCCATAATTCCTGCAATGGCTGATAAAAAAGGATCGTATGGAATGGCACGTTCTACTAAAAATGTAATTCCCGTAATGAACGTTACAATGCTGATGGAGCCATACTGGCTCGCAATCACAGCGCATGTTTTTCGATCAAGCGCTGTGCTGTATCTCAAAATTGCATAGCTTATAAATGGTTGAATGAATCCAATCAGCGTTCCAATGAAGGCAAGCGCAATGAGCGGAGGCGGACATTCCTGTGCGACTCCAAGGCATGCTCCGCCTTTAAATCCAACAATATAAATGAGATAAATTGAGATAAAATCGATCAATTTTTTGGGAAACTGAGCATGAGATACAAAGCCAACGATTCCTCCAAAAAGAAGGCTCACAATTGCGGGATTTAAAAAAAGTTGAAGCGCTGTGTTCATGTAGTTTCTTACGTAATATATGAATAAGATTATTCCGGTTAGTATACCGTAAAATGCTCAAAACTAAAAGCCGCCGCGAACATGGCGAAATTAAGGAACATTTATAGCAATAAGGTCATTATCTATTTTTGATCTAAACTCTGGCTTCATAAGATTATAATCACTCAACTCTACTTCAAATGGAAGATCCGATTCTACGAGTTCTTCTTCAATGCGCGCTTGAATGGAGAGTGGAATAGGATCTTTAAAACAGAGATCTAAATCAGATAGTGGCCTATGGTTGCCCTTAACGCGAGATCCATATGCATAGAAGGTATAAGGATATTTTTTAAGAATCGTGAGCAGTATATGTTTATGCTTATTTTCAATGTATATCATTGTTTTGATGCACCCTATTTTTGAATGAACGCAATCACTCTTTTAATAATATTTATAAATAAGATAGGGAAGAGCCAAGGCTATGCATATATTTTTTATGTTTGCAAGTATTGTGCCAGCGTCAGCAATGTTAAAATTTTTCTCAAATTCCTCTGCGTGTGTGCATTCTTCAAGAGTATAAAAACAGCCCATTCCCATGACGCACCCTACTGTTCTAGAGTTTCTAGTGGCTATACTTGGGGGCTCTACTCCGGTTTGATCAGAATAGGTACACTCTATTTTTTCTACGATCAGTGGTGGTTTACTCCATGAAAAACTATTTTCATCAAAATTCCAGGCAAACGCAGTCGATGAGCTGAAATTATCTCTCAGCTCATTAAGATATTGTCTTGTAATAAAATCGCGTGAGACATATGCCGCTCCTCCAGCTGCAGCAAGCGTCATCAAGATCCCTTTTTTAATTCGATTTTTGGCGCATTGAGAAATGCCAATAGTGTCAGTGATGATAATGCATAGCATAAGAAAAAATACATGTTTTTTAATCATGATATTCCCCTACTTTCTGTAAATATGCTGTATTGCTTTGGCTGCGCATCCGAAATTAAGAGCGAAAGTCGGTAACAATGATCCGTAAAATGTTAATAAACATGCTTCTCTATAGGCTCGATTTGATTCATGTTCGCATTCTTTTAAAAGAATGAATGGGCTCGAAGCATTTTTAATGGAAGTAACATTGCATATTTCTTGTATTGTAGAAGAAATATTTGTGACAGGATTAATGGTATACAAGCACTGAGAATTGTCGTTATACAGGTTCATAGAGTCTTGATTATCAATAAGATGGCATGATGTGTAGTCCATATAGTTCTTTAAATTTGTAGTGCCTGCGAGCTCCATTGCTTCAGGGACTATGGCAATGCATGCCATTGCGCATATTCCTCCAATCCATTTTGCTTTACGCTTCATGCTCCATAGTATGTGAGTCGGAGTGGCTTCTGCGTCGGGAATAGGAGTCATTGCATGTATCGTGCTGCACAGCAATAGGCTGATAGCCACAGCGCATATATAATTATTGATAAGCTTCATACTTGTCTCTTTCAGAATCACTATTACCACGAAAGGCAATATATCCTATGCACATGGATCCCGATATAACGATTATGTCGCGAGCAAGAGAAAAGGCTGTCCATGCCATGGCTTGATCATGATGGGAAGCATATTGAGGAGTCATGCTGCAATTAGATGATACTTGCTCCATGCCAATAAGGCCCCCGAGGGCTCCTATGTCGGGAACAAGCATACAGGTAGCTGCTGCAGTCCATAAGCATGCGGCTGCGAGTTTTTTCCCACAGCTCATTGTGCTCAAATGTTCAACTTTTCTCTCTTTGTGGGGAAGCAGGAGCTTTTTTATATCGTGTCCTGCAAAGAGAGATGTGGAGATGAAAAGAAGAACGCTTATTTTTTTAATCATAAATTTTTGCTCCTAATTTTCGGAATAAAACTTTTAATGCGTTTTGTACGGAAGCACTATATTCTTCTGAAAGAAATGGAATATCTTCGGGTTTTTGTTTTGAAATCATTGATTTCATTAAAGTTCTTTCTATTGTTTCCGTTACTCCGCGAATGAACGGAGTATTGAAAGAATCGCCTACATAAAAACAGCTTTTGCCGTTATTTATGAAAAAATAAATCATGTCATTTTCAATTTCTATAAATTTGCATCCAAGAGCTTCAAACTCCTTTGTATGGTCAATAAAAATTTCCCACAAAGCATGCTGAGGGGAGTCTTTTTCAGGAGTTAAAGTATTTATATAAGGCTTGGATGCGAATTCTTGTATACTCGGTTTGTGAGGCAAACAGAGCTTTTTTTGTGATGAATGGGGGAGGGGCGCAGAGAGCGTACGTTCAGGTAGGGGCGTTGATGGACTACCTTCTGCAGCACGGTACGACCTCAAATTTTCTGAAGGGTTTTCTATTTCATCTTCACATTCACTCTTCGATGGCGAGGTTGGCTCTTGAGAAAAGGCACAGTGAAATGGTGCAGCGAGCAGCATACATAAAATGTGGTTCTTCATCACAATCCAAAAAATACGAAAGCTTTCATGAATCCTCTCTTTTTTAAGAAATAATGGTATATCATTGTAGGATGAAATGATTATTCATACAAGGAGAGATAATGAGAGCATGGCCAGTAGTTTTACAGGCAATTATTTTTGATCATGATAACACAATTGCTGATACAGAGTCATTATGGGTGCAAGCGGCAGATCGAATTTTGGAAGATCGGGGGATTGTACTTTCTGAGCATGAATATGATGAGCTTGCAAGAGATATGCTTGGGCTTGGAGCTGCGCTTACGACTCGAATGCTTATTAATCGATATCAATTGCCTGATAAGCCTTCGGATTTGTATGATGAAAAATGTCGTATTGTGCGGCAGCTATATCACTCGCATCTTTCGTTTATAAAAGGATTTCAGAAATTTGCGGAAAAAATTGTACAAAAAGGGCTTAAGCGAGCGATTGTGAGCAATAGTGACTCTGATTCATTGGCAATTTCGGCAGAAAAACTGCATCTTTATGAGATATTTGGAGATCATATGTACAATGTTTCTCATGTTCGCCATCCAAAGCCGGCTCCTGATCTGTATCTTTATGCGCTCAAGCAGCTAAACGTGAGGCCTGAAGATGCGATTGCGATTGAAGATTCTGCACGTGGAATAGCAGCTGCACAGGCTGCAGGAATTTTTTGCGTAGGGCTTAATAGTTCGCATGATCATTCGATTATTGAAAAAGCAGATCTTTGCATCGATCGGTATGATGAGCTAAATCTCGTTTTTCACAGCTAATGAGATTCTTTTTACATATTTCTCTATTCATTTTTTTGAGCACTATGCTACAAAAGGGCGAAGGGAGAGCGCATGAAGATATGGTCTGTTGCTATTATCACTTTTTTCTATAGCTATTCAGCTGAAAAATGCGTTAATTATAACAAATGGTATGAAGATTTGGCTGTTAAAGAGCGAAGGATGTATCGCATTGAAAGAGATGGAGTGCCATACGAAAACGAACATTGTGATCTTTCTGCTATTCCGGATAAGGTTCTTTTTTGTTGGTTTTATATATACAGCTCTAAAGGTCCCTATAATTACGTAAAAGATATGGAAATCGCGCTTGAATTATGGAGTGAGTTTATTCAATATTGTCGCACGATAGAAAAATCTAAAAAATGTATGCTTTGGTCAAAATATGTCCAAATGCACAATGCGTTAACGGCTAAAAATATAATATTGTATCATAATAAGGCTGGGCGATTTTATGAAAAAGCCATGCGTGGGCTCAAAGATAAAAATGATGATAATAAAAAGCGTATAAACATACCCTTTTTTTCAGCCTGTGGTATTCCTTTTGTGGAATGTTCTGAGGCTGAAAAAGCTCTTGATGCATTTATTAAAAAAAATGAGCGTCATGCTCCCAAGGATTATTGGACGCATAAAGAATATTTTGCGTATATGGGGATTAAAAATTAGTTTCTCTAGGAGATTTTCATAATGAATGCATACAACAAATCGATTAATCAATTAGAGCGAGAATTGTGTTCGAATAGCACGCGTGGACTTGCTGAGCAAGAGGCATTGCTACGATTGAGTAAAAATGGACCTAATAGCTTGCCAGAAGGAAGTCGAGATAGTTGGCTATTCATTTTTATTCGGCAATTTCAAAATCCCCTTATTTATGTGCTTTTAATTGCGGCTACTCTTATTTTTTTTGTTGGCAATCAAAAAATGGATGCATTTATTATTAGTGGCATTTTATTATTTAATGCTTTTATCGGTACCATTCAGGAGGGGCGCACTCGTAATATTATTGCGAGTTTAAAACAGTTTATTCAGGCAAAATCTGTTGTTGTTCGTGATGGAAAGCATCGCATTATTGATGAGCGAAATCTTGTCGTAGGGGATGTTATCGTTTTAAAAGAGGGTGAACGAGTTCCAGCTGATGCTCGTATAATACAGCAGGAGCATTTAGAAGTGGACGAAGCTATTTTGACAGGGGAATCAAGCCCAATTTATAAGCAATCAGAGCCATTAAGTGCTGAGCACGAAATTGTTGATCAAAAAAACATGGTTTTTAAAGGGACATATATTTCTTCAGGTTCGGGACTTGCTTTTGTAGTCGCAACAGGTAAGCAGACCCAGATCGGTATGTTGCAGCGATCTATTGAAGAAATCAATACTGATATCCCACTTAAAAAGGAACTCAATAGACTTTCGTACGTTATCATTTTCATTATATTTACGCTGTGCTGCTCTCTATTTTTGATAGGTCTTTTTTCGGGGCGCCCTGTCGCAGAATTGGTTACGATGTTGACGGCACTTTTCATTTGCGTTATTCCAGAAGGATTGCCCGTTGTTTTGACGCTTGTGCTTGTGACGGGGGCATATCGCATGGCAAAAAAACAAGTATTGATTAAAAATTTGCAAGGTGTCGAGGCTTTGGGACGTACCGACGTTATTGTTATTGATAAGACGGGTACACTTACTCGTAATGAAATGATGGTTACGCGTGTTGTCACGTCTGATGCTGTTTTTAGTGTTAGTGGAGAAGGATATATTCAAAAGGGATCAGTTTTGAAAGATCATGCATTGATAACAAAAGATGCTTATCCTGATCTTGCTCAGATGGCTAATGCCTCTGCATTGCTTAATTCCTCAACAATTTCATTTAACTCTCAATTGCAGCAGTTTGAAATTAAGGGAGATCCGACAGAGGTTGCGTTGGGAATTTTTGCATCTAAATTAGGTATTTCAAAGGAATTATGCGAAAAAAAATATAAAAAGTTGTATGAGATTCCATTTAGCTCTAAACGAAAATTGCATGCAGGTTTTTATAGCTATAATGGAAAAGGAATAGCGTATATTATTGGCGCTCCTGAGACGCTTTTTCTTAAGGCAGACATCTGTCAAGAGCTTTGCAAGGTTGAGTGCGAAGCTCTTTTGCATGAAGGATTGCGAACCGTTGCAATAGCTATGCAAAATTTTACTATTCCAGCTGGTTTTATGACTGAGTTGGAGCGTCAAAATTATTATGAATTATTACTAGAGGCGCCGGTGAAGCTTCTTGGTATGTGCGGAATTCAAGATAGCATACGATCAGATGTTGCGGCTGTCATTGATCAAGCTCGATCTGTTGGGCTTCGAGTCATTATGGCAACGGGCGATCACAAAGATACTGCGCTGTATGTTGCAAAAAAAGTCGGCATATATAAAAAAGGAGATGAAGTTCTTGAGGGAAAAGATTTAAAAACGATGTCAGATGAAGAACTTTCCTCTCGTCTCTTGAAAGTGACCGTATGTGCTCGCGTATCTCCAGAGGATAAGGTTCGAATTATTAAAATGTTGCATGAACATAATAACATTGTTGCCATGACAGGAGATGGTGTGAATGATGTGCCTTCCTTACTCGCAGCAGACTTGGGTATAGCGATGGGTGGTATTGGGGTGGAAGTTACTAAGCAAGCATCAGATCTTGTGCTTCTTAATGATTCATTTACGAGTATTATCAGTGCAATTGAGCAGGGTAGACATATTTTTTATACATTACGACGCGTTGTGTTATATTTTTTCGCAACGAATTTGGGAGAAATTTTTATTGTTTTAGTTGCTTTGATGAGCTCACTCCCACTACCCCTTACGGCTGCTCAGATTTTATGGCTCAATTTTATAACGGATGGCTTTTTGGACGTTGGACTTTCTATGGAGCCGCAAGAAGATGATTTGCTTGCGGCACGTTGGTTGCACAGCAAGCGCCAACTTATTGACTGGAATATGATATTAAAGTCCATTTATTTTGCCATACCAATGGGACTTGCATCTTTATTGATGTTTGCACAGTGCTATACGGTGCCTGATTCTCTTGCATATGCCCGGACCATGACGCTTATTTGCATGGCGATGTTTCAATGGTTTAATGCGTGGAATTGCCGTTCCGAGTCAAAATCATTATTCACAATTGGAATAGTGAGCAATCGATGGCTGATTTTGGCAACGGGATTTGTATTACTTTTGCAGTTTTTAGTGGTGTATGTACCGTTTTTGAGATTCATTTTTCAAACAGTTCCTTTGACGGGGTATGATTGGTTGCTCATTTTTGCAATATCATTTCCAATTGTGCTTATCGAAGAATTAAGAAAATATATTGTGCGTTTTTTTGAAAAAAGAGCGTCTTGATGCTGCGTTTAAAGCCGAAAGCAGTTACATTCAATTTGACTTTATGCCAAGAGAACAGTACAGTACTTTTAATCTTGTAGCATTACAATAATAAGGGATTTTTATGGCTAAGAAATTACTGTTGACTGTTGTTGTTTGTTCAATATCGGTACCAGGTCTTATTGGCAAAGATACTGAAGAAACAAAGTTGAATATAGTATTTGTTGATTCATTTAAAGCGATGCGCGAATGCAAGGATGGCTTGGTAGTAGGCAAAGAAATTGATACAGCGCGTGAAAATGCTTCAAAGCAGCTTCGTTCCGATGCTGAAAAGCTTGCCAAAATGGAAGCAGAGCTGAAGAATAAAATGTCTACTTTAAAGCCACAAGAGCTTGCAAAGCAATCGAGAGATCTTGATAAAAGAAAGCGCGATTTAGAAGAAATGCTTCGTGAAAAAGAAGAAGAAATTAAGATTACGATGCAGCAAAAAACTGAAGAACTCGCAATAAAAGTTGAAGAAGGTATTGTTGCTGTTGCAAAAGAAAAAGGTGTTGATGCGGTTATTGATAAAATGACTGGCCGTGTTATGTACACAAAAGATAATAATAAAGGCGATATTACGGTTGATGCAATTAAGTTTGTAGATCAAAAATCAGAAAAGCTTGCGCAAGCCAGTTTGTCTGAGAAGGATCAAAAGACGGTAATCGCCCAGACGGATACTAAAGCAAAAGATGCTGCAAAAGCTGCATAATTAGCAAGCAAATTATAGGGTGATGCATATCGAGAGATACGCGTCACCTTTTTTTTGAACCACACTTTGGGGAACATATGCATCAAGCATCTCTTCGCGCGATAATTGGACTTGGAAATCCTGGCTCAAAATTTACCTATACCCGTCATAATGCCGGTTTTTTAGTGGTAGATCTTCTTGCTGATCGGCATGGAGGCGTCTGGCATGAAAAAGGGAATCTTTTATATGCGGATATTATGATCAATGGAAAACCGATTATTCTTATAAAGCCGCAAACATTTATGAATGATTCTGGGAAGGCGATTTCATTTTTGCAAAAAAAGGGAATTGGTCCTGATCAGACGCTTGTAGTTCATGATGAGCTTGAAAAGCCGTTCGGTTCAATTGCTTTTAAGTATGGGGGTAGCCATCGAGGCCATAATGGATTGCGTTCAATTATGGCTGTATGGGGGCCTGATTTTGAGCGATTGCGTTTTGGAATTGGTCGTCCAGAGCAAAAAGAGGACGTAGCGCAGTATGTACTTGAGCGCTTTGCATGCAGCAGTGCAGAGCTTGAGCATAAGCTGAATGAAGCGGCTGATTTTATTGAAAAGTGGTTGGCAGATAGTTGATTCAAAAATAATGCGTGATGTGCCCCATGCATTGCGTGGGGCTTTTTGTATCATTCTATTTTCTGGCATTGTATCGTGGTTTATGCTATAGCTCTCATAATCTCATTTATTTAAAAAAAGGTTAGGTCATGTTTGATATATTTATTCTTCTCTCTTTACTCTTTATCGTCTATACAGCGATAGAAATTATAAAAAAGCCAAATAGTTTTGTTATGCATGTGCAAGGGTTTCCCATTGTAGGATTTATGCTGTATGCCCGATTTAATGGCATGACTGATAGTGCATGGATGAACGCATTTATTATGGGTGGGCTTTTAGCTCTTATTGTGGTTCTTATGATGATTCAAAAGCGGCACCTTATGGATCGCGTGTTTTTGGGAATTAATTTTTTTCTTATATGTGGAGCTGCAGGCTTTCTCTTTGGGATCCCTCGAATTATACAATGGTATAGCCACAGCAATGGAGCGCCATTTTTTGCATCCATTTTTATGGTAGGGCTGCTTACCACTTTTTTTACAAAGACAGGCTTTATTGGAAAAAAAGGTGTGAGCACAGAAGCGATTCAGACAGGATCATTTTTGCTTTTGGCTGCGGCGGCGGCATGCCTTGTATGGTCTATACAAATGTCTGAATACGGCCTTCGCTATGCAGTAATCGCTCCTTTTATTCTGCTGCGGATTATGCAGGATTGGGTTACAAAACGATGTATGGCACAAAAATAAATGAAGGTGAAATTTTGTGTGACGGTACTTCTTTTTGTGACATGCATGAGATCAACGGTAGATACGGGTGAAAAAAACTTGTCGAATGAAATAGTGGAATCTCATTGTTCTCTTTCTCTAGAAGAGTGCAGTCATGAATACTATAATCCCCGATGCTCTTATTGTATTCTTCGTGAAAATTATATTCTTAGTCAAAAAGATTCTTTCGATGTCAAAACTGCCATCAGGGCTATGAAAGCCTGGCTGGGATACCGTACGCATAAATGACTATGTCATTATGGGTTGTATTACGATCAGTGAATGGTATTAATAATGGATCCCTCATGAAAAAAGTGGTACAGTGGATTATGTTTTATAGTGAAATAACTATATCAAGAGAGGCATAATGAAACAGTATACGATAGTATCTATTATGATGGCGCTTGTAGTAGGGGGAATATTTTTCACGAATCAGGCGCAAAAAACAACGAGGTCATCAATGCAAAATCATTCTTCTGGATTACAATCTCTTATTATAAAAGAGGCCCCTGCAGGAGCAAGGCAGGCGAAGGCTGGCACGATAGCGACAGTTCATTATACCGGATGGCTGTATGATGCCTCAAAGCCCGATTTAAAGGGTAAAAAATTTGATAGCAGCGTAGATCGAGGGCAGCCTTTTCAGTTCAATCTTGGAGCTGGAATGGTGATACGAGGCTGGGATGAGGGGGTAGCGCTTATGAAGGTAGGGGAAACTCGTAGGCTTATAATCCCGGCAGCATTAGGGTATGGATCGCGTGGGGCTGGCGCAATTATCCCCCCAAACGCCACGCTCGTATTTGATGTAGAGCTTTTAAAGCTTCAGTAGATTAAAAAGCCTTGTTTTTCAAGGCTTTTTTTTGGTAGGATGATTGATATAAACCATATTATTACCTTATAGGGGGATTCTATGAAAAAGCTTATATCAGTGATTGTTCTTTTATGCCCACTTTTTATGATGGGCAGCTGGAAAAGCAAAGCAGAAAAGTTGATAAAAGATTTTACGGGCGGAACATATAGTTATACAACAAGTCCACAGTTAGCTTCTGCTGTAAAAAATCACCTTTTACATCCTGATACTAAAAAAAACGCGATGGATCTGTTGAATGAAGTTGACAAAAGAATTGATAAGCAAGAAGACAACATGAAAAAATTTGGATCGGTCAAACAACGTGGTCATGGCCAAGAGTTGTATTTATCCAATTTACTTGAGGCGCAAACATGGCTTCGGCAAGGTTTGCGTAACGCTCGCTAAGTTTTCATAAAATATTTCAAAGGGGCCTTCTGGCGTGCGCTGGAAGGCCTTTTTTATTACGGATGTGTGATTTTACTTGAAATGCTGCTTATTTCAAGTATTATGAAAATATAGTAAAAAAAGGCCATAGCGGCCTTGTCTGTTTTATAGGGGGTTTTTTCATGAAACAATATGTTCTCATCATTGCTATGGTTTCTTTTGGATCTGTAGCGGGAATGCACAGTCGTAATCCGCAAAAAATTGCTATCTGGCAAGATACGAGTGAGTGGTTTAAATTAAGCACTCGCGGGATTCGTCTTCCTCGTGTTTACAAACAATATGTTTTGTCAAAGAGTCTTGAAGGTACTATGGCTGGGGAGGATCAGACTAAATATCTTGAGAATCTACTGAAATCAGTTCCCATGGACCAATTGAATGAGTCAAATCGTCAAGCAATTGAAGAGATAAAGCGTGGTTGCACATTCGGTTCTCCAGAATGGAGACGAGCTATGAATGCAAGCCTTTGGGTGTCTCAATCTGAGCGTATGCTTCTTGAATCTCAATATAAAAGCAAGCATGCAACATCAAAAGTAAAAGAGCATGAATTAACGCAACATCAAAAAGATGTTCTTAAAAAGATGCGCTAAATAGAGAGCGATATTTTTACTCAAAAAATTTTTAATTTTTCTATTCAATATGGGGGTTTTTCAATATGAATTCAGTACGATATATGTCTTTTTTTCTTGTAGTATTCGGGTGCTGTGGTATTCAAGCAGCCGATGATGTTGCTCTTGATCTTTTGAATCGTGGAGTCGCTATTGCTCGTGGATTGCGTGGTGTCAAAAAGGACGAAAAACTACGTATTGTTTTACAAAAAAAACAAGCAGAGTTGAAAAGAAAAGAAGAAAAACAAGCTAAAAAAAGAGCTAAAGCAGAATATGCGAGAAAAATGGCGATCTTAAGAAAGATGCGTTAAATAAAAATATGTTGTTTAAAAAGAGAGCTTTAAGGCTCTCTTTTTTTGTGGGGTATTATGAAATTATATGCATTGCTTATTGGTTTGTTTTTTGATTACGGAGCCCATATTGACGGGCATTCTCCTTTTAAAGCGAAAGAATCCGCCTCAAAAAGCGTAGGTCAAGCGCTTGAATATAAAGGAATGAATGCAGGATGGATGGTTTCGATTGCTGCGGGATTTTCATATAAAAATGGGCGCATGCTCACACAAAAAGAACGAGAATGGCTTTTGAGTGAATTGAATTCATATTCTCAATTTGCTAATCGAGAAGTAGATTGTATCAAATGTTTTCCAATGTCTGAAAATGATTTTGCGCCAAACCAGTATGAGATTGGAATAAAGGTTACGCCTCAGCAGATTAGAATGGGGATGCTCAAAAACATCAATACAGATGATTTTAAAGATAGCACATCTTTTGAGGATTATGCGCGTAAGGTTCAACACATAGTGCAGACAAAAAAAATTATTTCTATGGATGAATTATGGAAAATCTACCATAAGAATATGAAAAGAGCTGCGGGTGAGCTCAAAAAGATCCGATAGTGCTTGACATGCAACAAAAAAGAGCTGTATTTGCAGCTCTTTTTCTTTATTACACGAAAATTGATCTTATATATTTGACCTGAGCCATTGTGTAATAGCATCTTTCCATGAGACATCAAATTTGCCTCCTCCGCCCTGAAGTGAGCCGTCTTTTCCTCCGCCTCGAAGTCCGAGTGAATCTTTTGCCCATTCGCCAAAATTTTTCAAATTCAAGGCCGTTGTGCATGAAGCGTGGAGGGTTGCTAGGAATGAGGTGCGGCTATTTCCAGTATCGCTGATAAGCATGTAAAATCCCGGGCGCTTTGATTGTAGTATTTGAGCGATTGTGCGCATATCATCATGCTCAGCATGATTAAGTTTAATAAATCCAAAAGCTAGAGATCCGATATTCGTAATCTCTTTTTCCCATTCAGAAATATGCGCATGAAGCTGCTGTTGCTTTAACGATTTGATTTCTTTAAGTGCATTCTTGAGCTCAACAGATTGTTTTTCAACCATTTCTAGGATCTGTTCGCGTGGAACATTAAAGTGAAGGCTTAGATTTTTTGTCGTGCTGAATGTATCTTGAAAGAGATCGATTGCTTTTGGGCCAGTCAAGGCGACAATACGGCGATGCCCAGCGGAAATGGATGAAACGTCTGTGATTTTAAATGCTCCAATATCACCGGTTCGATTAACGTGTGTTCCTCCGCACAGTTCCATCGAGAATCCCGGAACGTTTACGATGCGAACATCTTCGGGATTGTATTTTTCGCCAAAAAATGCGAGTACGCCCTGCTCAATTGCCTCTTTATACGTTTTATATTCGATAGAGACGGGAATATTTTCACGAATCTTAGCATTTACAAGATCTTCCACTTTTTTAATATCATCAGAGCTTACATTTTGATGATAGGTAAAATCGAATCGCAAATAATCGGGGTGTACAAGTGAGCCGGATTGCTTGATCTGTTTTCCAAAAAGTTCAATAAGCGCAGCCTGCAAAAGATGCGTCGCGGTATGATTTTTCATGGCATTCGTTCGCCATGTTTTATCAACTATACTCACAACGGCATCGCCGATTTTTAAATCGATTGGGGCTTTAATTTCAGCTGCTATGCGGCCATTGATATACCGAACATGTGAAATAGGCGTTTTTATAGTGCCAAATTGAAGCCACCCTTGATCAGGTACTTGGCCTCCGCCCACAATGAAAAAGGGTGCTTTTTCAGATAACACATATACAGTGTCGCCTTTTGAAATGCGTTGGACTGATGTGCCGTCTTTAATGAGGGCATTGATTCGAGAGTGTGTTTCAAGCTCGTGATATCCGGTAAAGGCTGTTTGTACTGCCTCTGGAAGATCTATATGATCAAGCAGGTCAGCCATTTTTTTACCCGATTGCGCCTGTTGTTTTTCCATCTCAGTTTCAAAGCCCTTCATATCGACAGTATATCCCTTTTCACGAGCACGAGCATGAACAAGCTCTACAGGAAAACCATAGGTGTCATACAATTTGAAGGCTTGGGATCCGCTTATTTTTTTTGATTGCGCATTTTCTTGAAAGTACTGTTCAAGTATTAGTTGTCCTCGATCAAGGTTGATTGAGAACTTTTCAATTTCACTCGTAAGAATTTGAACAATGAGCGCTTCATTCTCTTTCAGCTCAGGATATATGGCTTCAAATTCTTTAATTACCACTTTTGCAAGCTCAGGAAAGATATTCTCTTTGGTAAGCTTGCGCGCAAAAAGTGCACCGCGGCGAATAATTTTTCGAAGAACATATCCGCGTCCTTCATTTGAAGGGGCGCCCCCATCGGCAATAATCATGGTCGAAGATCGAATATGATCTGCAAGTACGCGAAACGCAGCCTTTATTTCTGCTGAAGAATCGTAGTGCACGCCAGTCAAAGCTTCTGTTTTTTTAATGATGGGCATAAAGAGGTCAGTTTCATATACGGAGTCGACATTCTGCATGATCGTGGCCAATCGTTCAAGGCCCATACCTGTATCAACGCCTGTATGCTTGAGATGCTTGAGCTCACCGTTAGCTTGCTGATCGAACTGCATAAATACGAGATTCCATATTTCTAAAAAGCGATCGCAATCGCATGCTGGTCCGCATGGCTCTGCACAGCCATGCTCGGGGCCGCGATCAATAAAAATTTCTGTACATGGCCCGCATGGGCCTACATCGCCCATCTGCCAAAAATTATCTTTTTTCCCAAGGCGGTGAATTTTTTCTTTGGGAATGCCGACCTGTTTGTTCCAAATTTCAAATGATTCATCATCGGTTTCATACACGGATGTGTGGAGCTTTTCCTTGGGAAGGTTCATTGATTGTGTCACAAATTCCCATGCCCATACAATGGCCTCTTTTTTAAAGTAGTCGCCAAATGAAAAATTTCCCATCATTTCAAAAAATGTAAGGTGGCGCTTGGTAAATCCGACATTATCAAGATCATTGTGCTTGCCGCCAGCGCGTACGCATTTTTGAATGCTTACTGCCCGGGCATAACTCCGTTTTTCTTTACCTAAAAAGACGTCCTTGAATTGATTCATTCCTGCATTTGCAAAAAGGATCGTAGGATCCTGGGCGGGAATAAGCGAAGAACTTGGCACTAATGTGTGGCCCCGTTTATTAAAAAAATCAAAAAATAAGCGACGAATTTCTGATGATTTCATGCATGTCCTTTTAGATAAAAGCTCTTTGTAAGGGTACCATTTTTTGCATATAAGTGAAATTGATTCTTATTGATATACACGAAAAAAAACCTGCACAAGGCAGGCTTTCTGCGAATCGCTTAATTTTAGATTCTCTTACTATTGATCAATTTTCCAAAACCCTTTCTCTAAAAGCCTCCCATTTTTCTTGCGTGATGTCATGAGGCTCTAATTGCGGGGAAAGAGGAGGTGTGTCTTCCCCTTCTTTCATATCTTTTTTGGAGACATGAGACCTTTTCAGATTTTCAGGCTTTAATAGTACTAGTTGTATTGAAGGAAGAGAAAGTTTATTTTCTTTTAGTAAGCGTAAAGCATCTTGAACAACTGTTGTGTTTTCTGCGGGCTTTTTAAATGTTTCATTCTTGGTATCTGTAGGTAAATGTTCAATGAGTCGCTTTGCTCGTTTTACCCTCGTGTGGTATTTTTTCGGGAGGGGTTGTTTTTTGTGGACATCAACGGTTTTTTCGAGAGGAGTATCTTCATCCAGTAGGTTTTTAAATGCGTTCCAATCTTCCTTGGTGACGAAGTATGCCGGGTCTTCAAGTGGCGATAGTTCTATTGGAGAAAGGGTACTTGGTACTTGCTTTTGTATAATATCGGGAATGATAATGGGGTATTTTTCTTGCATTTCTAAAGTAGAGGCAGGTATTGCTGAATTTTCAGGGTTAATTTCTTTATGTGCAACAGGATCAAATTTTGATCCTTTCCATTTTAATGAATGCCTGGTGTTGGTGAGTGGCTCGAGCTTAGATTGAGTCGGCTTGGTCGGTTTTCTTTTGGTTTTAGAATTAGATTTCTTTTTTAATGGAGCAAGCGCGGGTTTTTTTTCTTGATTAAACATGAATTTGACTGCAGAGGTCAATTCTTCATTTCGCTTTGTCAATTTACCATCAGGGCGCTTTTTGTATTCTTTTCGTATTGGTCTCTCGGCAAGGTTTTTTTTGAGAGGAGCATCGTTTGGATTCATTGAAAAAGATGTAGATGCTATACAAAGAAGAGTGCTAATAAGCAACTTTAAAATCATAATGTCCCCTATTATTAATTCTGATTTATCTTAGCATTTTCGCTGAATGCTTTAAATGTTTGTATCAGACTGGATACATCATAATTATCATGATCTTTTTTGGGCTCTAGTATATTATTATATTGATCTAAAACGTGCTCAGAATGCGATCTATTGGAATCTTTATGTATTTTCTCGTTGCAGCCATTAGAATCGAATGATAGATGTGTTTCGTTCCATGATGTATTAATCTTATGTTGTATCAATTCGGAAACGTGGGCATTTTTTTGTGCTAAATGTTTGCCAAATGAGGCACTATTTTGATTCTGACTATCGAGTGGGCGATAAGCGGGAGCCTTTTTATGTTTTAGGTCTTTTTTTACGAGGGTTGATAGTTCGACATTTCTGTTAGATGTTGCGCGACCGTTTTTTTTCTTTGATGCTGTGTTTTGCGTCTTTTTTTGTTTAACGATTTTTGAGACAGGTATCGTATCGCTGGCTGATATAATTGATGAGAAAATAAGAGCGCAGGCTAAAAATAACCGTTGTGTATGCATAAGAACCTCCATGAAAAGATAAATGTTGGATAGTAGAGAGATAGTTGTTACTGATTGTCTGGGTTTACAATGTAGGGAATAGCCATTTTATCTTGGTATTGCTCAACTTTATCTTGGTATTGCTCAACAGCTTGTTGTGTTATGTCAAAAAGACTAAATTTCCATTTTACCACATCAGTAAGGGCATCATTTTTTAGTACTGCCTTAGAGGACTTTCCCCTCTTATTGATTTTTGTTGAGCTAGTTTTTGTGGGTGATACGGTATGCGCCTTTTTGCCAGCATATGCGACAGATGAGATAGCAAAACAACACAACAGGAATAACCGATTTATAACCATGAAACCTCCAGAAAGATTAAAAACGTATAATAAAACAGTATATCTTTTTACTGTTTTACGTCAAAAAAGAGCTGATAAATTCATCGTAGTGCTGATTATTGATCGCTTCCAATTCGGGATCGGGATCTGGTTCTAAATCGAGATATACAATATGCTCTTGTTGAGAATTATGGGGATTGAAAAGAACAGGCTTCCTAGTGGGGGACGGGGGATTGTGAAAATCTGTTGGGTTAGAAGACATATCAGGATCAATTTCTGGATTATGTATTGCTTTAAGGGCATGATATATATGATAATATTGCATTTCAACATCTGATATTTGATTTGGATTGTTGAATTCAAATCTACAGGCTTTTGCGATACGACTTAGCTCTTTATTGGCCTTTGTGGCTGGAGGCGTAGTGCATTGGGATGGGTCAGCTGGTTGAAAATCGTTGAAATCATGTATCAGCTTCTCTAAAGAGACATAGCTGTTTTTTTTGAAAAGTTGAGGGCTCATAGCATATGAGCTTATAGAAATAAATATGAGCAGAAAAAGTATATGCATAGCTGTAAACTTTCATGAAAGTAATGTTTGATAGAGCGCTATTGATCCTGCGATGGCAGCATTGAGGCTTTCTGTCCCGCCTGGCATTGGAAGAGTAAGAAGCTGATCGCAATCTGAAAGCCATTCGTGAGGGATACCATGCGCCTCGGATCCGATAACAATGAGCAGATTTTTTTGTACGATCTCCTGAGGTTTTTTACCTCCTGAAATCACCAGGGCTGTGAGTGCGATGCTTTTTTTATGGTCAACCAGCTCTTTCCATGAGCATTCAAAAATATGTACCATCCCGACCGTTCCTGCAGATGCTTGTATAGCTTTTGGACTATATGGATCGGCCCCATCGATGCATACAACTGTTTTGTATCCAAGCGCTGCTGTAGTGCGAATGAGCGTTCCAACGTTTCCCGGATCTCCAACGCATGCGAGTACTATTCCCGCACCTAATCTATCCAAGGATGGCGTGGGCGGTTTTTTAAATTGACCAATCATGCCGCTCGGTTGCGCGGAGCTACTGAGCTTGAGCATTACCGAATCGGGTACGATGACAATATTATTATCTGCCACAGAGGATGGAACACTATCTTTATGATCGAGTGTCACAAAAAGATGAAGAAGATGGGCACTGTGCTCAATGAGCGTAATGCACGTACGCACCCCCTCCGCGATGTATTCCTGATGGAGATCGCGGTATTTTTTGTGCGTAAGGCTCGAAACATGTTTTATAAGTTCATTTGAGCGTGATGTAATTGTCTTCATGGCCCTCATTATATCAAAAAAATTGCCTCAATTCTATTGTCTATTCTGAATATTTCATTTATTTAAAAAGACTTTTTATTGTTTTTTGATATGCCCTAACGTTTTCATTCATGAAAGCGATATGATGCTTTATATCGCTATTATTAATACAAGATATATGGTGCTCAACTCCTTTTTTATATGGGGTGTATTGATTTTTTGGGGTTCGAAAGCAATGGGTGTTTGTGAATGCGACGATGTGCCCATTTTCATCAAAGCAGATAGCGACGATGTTTTCATTGGCGCATTGCTTTGTTGTGGTAGTGTTCTTTTCAAGATCAAAAAGGGTATAGTTGCCGTCTTCTCTTCCTGCCAGTATATAGTTGGGCAGCTGTGATAGGTCAATGGCTGTGATTTTTGAATGACACTCAGGATCGCTTAGGGTTTGAGTATTTTTTTTTGAAGGTTGATCTGAGGTTGAGCTGGCTTTGTTGGATGGTTTAGAGCTGTATACAATAACGCTAAATGGATCATGGGTATCCTGATCATGCAGCCTTCTGGGCCAAAATGAGAAAGTATAATTTTTATGTGATAACGTTCCTTCATTTGGAATATAGCTGAGCGTTAATGCTTCCTCTTTCATGCCGCAAGCCATGCCTCCAGATAATAAAATCCCTATATAGAGCCATTTTTTCATTGCCAAATCCCCCGTAAGACTATTATCCTTTGTTTCTTTCTATGCTATACTCTAAAATTGTATCTGTTGAAAGGGCAATATTATGGGAAAAATCCTTCTGTTTTATAAATATATATCTATTCAATATCCAAAGCGTATTTTAAAGTGGCAGCAGAAGCTGTGTGCGGATTTGGAATTGAAGGGGCGAATTCTGCTGGCAACAGAAGGAATTAATGGTACCGTTGGAGGCTCTGAAGAGTCGGTGAGCCGGTATCAGGAGATTATGCGCAAGCACGAGCTCTTTACAGATGTTGATTTTAAGATGAGCGATGGCGAATCTGACTATTTTCCTCGCATGGAAATTAAAGTAAGAGATGAGATTTGTAAGTTGGGTATCCCGGCCGATGAGCTTACGGTAGCTGATGGGGGCCAGCATCTTGAGCCAAATGAAGTGCATCAACTATTGTCCGATAATCCTGAAGATCTTGTCATTCTTGATGCTCGCAATAATTTCGAATCGCGCATAGGGACTTTCAGAGGTTCCATTACTCCCGACATTACCAACTTTAGAGACTTACCGAAATTTATAGATGAGCATGCCGATCTTTTTGAAAATAAGCAGGTGCTTATGCATTGCACAGGGGGGATTCGGTGTGAGCGAGCGACTGCGTATCTACAAAAAAAAGGTATTGCTAAAAAGGTGTATCAAATTAAGGGTGGAATTGTTCGTTATACGGAGCAGTATCCAGACGGGCATTTTCGGGGAAAAAATTATGTATTTGATCGCCGAGTGGCGGTGCGCGTTAATGATGATGTTTTAACGCATTGTGATCTTTGCCCAGCTTTATGCGATGATTATACCAACTGTATCAATGCAGAATGCAATAACCACTATATTTCGTGCAAGCAGTGCTTACAAAAAACAGGCAATACGTGCAGCACTCTCTGCAGTGAACGGGTGCAGCAGGGTCTTGTCAAGACGAGGATTCCATTTAAACGGGCACCAGAACAGCGAATTGCATAATACATGGACATTCAAAAAGAACAACACGTGCACAACTTTAGTAATCTCATTCAATCAAATATTTCGCTTTCGGATAAAAATTGGTTTCAGACTGGAGGGCCAGCGGAATTTTTTGCAGAGCCCACCACTGATGTGGAAATGGTTCATGCAGTAATACGTGCTCAGCAAGAGAATTTGCCTATCACTCTTTTGGGAAAAGGAGCTAATGTGCTTGTGAGCGATGAGGGAGTGGCGGGTCTGGTCATACGGCCGCATTTGAATGAACTTTCTCATGAGCTTATTACCGATCAAATAGCACATGTCAAAGCTGGTGCTGGTACCGATTTGGATGAGCTGATTACCTATTGTCTTTCTAATGAACTGCTTGGGCTTGAAGAGTTTAGCGGAATTCCAGGTACTGTGGGTGGTGCTGTATACATAAATTTGCACTACTTTGAATTCTTGTTATCACATTTTTTTGTAGGTGCGAATGTACTTGATGTTCGAACAGGTTTGATTAAAGTCGTTGATAAAGAATGGTTTAAATTTGGGTATAATACCTCGAAACTTCACGAAGGTAACTATATTCTACTTGAAGCTACGTTTCGACTTATAAAAGCGGAATGGTTTGAGCTGTATTATGCGCAGGGGCGCCGAGAAGAAATTATTCGACATCGCCGAGCAAAATATCCCCAAAAAAATACATGCGGAAGTTTTTTTAGAAATTTTTATGAATCGGAAGTGTCGCTTGAGCGAGATGGAAAGAGGGTTATTTGGGTGGCATATTATCTTGATAAGATTGGCGTTAAGGGCGAGCTGAGCTATGGAGATGCTCGCGTTTCATATCAGCATGCAAATATGATTGTAAATCAGGGGAGTGCTACATCGCATGATATTATTGAACTGGCTTGTGCGATGCAAAAAAAAGTTAAAGATGCTTTTGGATTAATTCCACAGCCTGAATGCAGGCTTATTGGTTTTTCAGAATATCCATTGATGAGGTAATGATATGCTATGGAATGAAACGATTTTATTTTCTCAGATTATTCTTGTTGCTGTGACAGCCTTTGGGGCTCTTCGATTGGGAAAAAGTGCTTTAGTTGCCTATTCCGTACTGCTTATGATTTTGGCAAATATTTTTGTACTCAAGCAAATCACATTGCTCTCTTTGCATGCTACAAGTGCTGATATTTTCGTAGTTGGTTCGATTCTTTGCTTCAATATGCTCAATGAATTTTATGGGCCAAAGCCGGCACAGCGCATGATTATTACGACGTTTGCGCTTTCAATTTTTTTTGCCATCATAAGCCAACTTCATATATTGTATGTACCAAGTCCATTTGATGTGACCCAAGCTCACTTTGAGAAGCTTTTTTCGGCGGTGCCGTGGCTTGTGGGGGGATCGATACTTATTTTTGGTATAACGCAGTTGCTTGATTATCTGATATATTCGTTTTTAAAGCGTTGTTGGAACAATGGACCGCTTATTGTGAGAAATTATGCCGCTCTTTTTTGTGCGCAAACGTTCGACTCAGTAGCGTTTACGGCATATATGTATTGGCTTGGGATTATTCAGGAGCCATTGCAGATAACTTTTGTGAGTCTTATGATAAAATATATAATTATTTTACTGTCAACTCCACTGATTTTGGTATTTGCACTTATGCATCGACGAATGGGGCATGTGGAGTAGAAAGGTGTATTTCAAGGTATGAAACCGTTTCGTTTTGAGCTTATTCATCAATCAAAAAAATCTCGTGCGCGCGTTGGCCGAATCCATACGCCACACGGTATTATAGATACTCCTAATTTTGTGGGAGTTGGTACCAATGCGACTATGAAGGGTATTGATACTACAATGGTGAGTGATATTGGATTGCAGCTTATGTTTTGCAATACCTATCATCTTATGCTACAGCCGGGGACTGGCGTCATCAAGCAGGCGGGCGGATTACATTCCTTTATGAATCGATCTATGCCATTGATTACCGATTCAGGAGGATTTCAAGTTTTTAGCTTGATGTATGGAACCGTTAAAGATGAGCTTAAAAGCAAGGGCCAAAAAAAAGGTGATAATGCCGTATTGAAAATCAATGAAGAGGGTGTAACGTTTCGATCATATCGAGATGGTAAAAAAATTGTACTTACGCCTGAATCATCTGTACAGGCACAAAAAGATTTGGGCGCGGATATTATTATTCCATTTGATGAGCTTCCTCCCTATCATATGGATAAACGGAAATTAATAACCTCTCTTCATCGTACGCATCGATGGGAAAAGCGATCGTTAGATGAGCATCTAAAAAATCCTCAAAATCAGGCTATGTATTCTGTGATACACGGTGGAGTTGATCCTGAACTTCGTGCGCTGAGCGCTAAAACGCTATGCGATTTGCCGTTTGATGGCCATGCGATTGGCGGGAGCCTTGGTAAAGATGTGCCTGAAATGATTGGGATGCTTTCGGCTCTTATGCCATTAATTCCTACAGATAAGCCGAATCATTTATTGGGCATCGGGGATTTACAATCATTAGAGCCTGCCATTGCCTTGGGAATAGATACGTTTGATAGTTCGCATCCAACCCGTTCTGCTCGCCATGGGACATTGTTTACGCGCCGCGGATTGCTCAAAATAAATAATGCTGCTCATAAAAATTCATTTGAGCCGATAGAGCACGATTGTACATGTTATACATGCCGCCACTATACACGCGCATACCTGCAGCATCTCTTTAAGGCAAAAGAAATGGTAGCATATTCACTGGCATCGATTCATAATCTTCACTTTATGGTTCAACTTATGGGTCATTATCGCGAGCAAATAAAGCGTGATTTGCTTTGATGATTTCAGATAGCTATCAACGAATAATTTTGATTGTATCTAAAATTATCTTATACAAAACTGTTGCGAACTATTTTTTTATTGTGATACAGTTGCATTACTTGAAAATTAAAACATGTATTAGTGTTTTTTAATCTGTACATTTGAGACAAAAAATGCTTGCATAAAACTGTGGCTATGCTATGAATCGTAAAAGTAATGAAACATATCTCTAACCCTTTTGTTCCGGAGGATAGTCGATGAGGCAATATTTAATGGAACTCATTGGCACATTTTTTTTAACCCTAGCCGTTAGCATGACTGGAGAACCGATTGCAATTGGTTTGATGGTTATGGCTATTTATTACATCGGAGAAGCAATCTCTGGTGGATATTACAATCCAGCGCTCGCTGTAGCGGGATGGATGCGCGGTGTATTGGCAATGGAAGAGTTGCTCATTTACACAGGGGTTCAATCAATTGGTGCGTTTTTTGGCGTGTGGCTTTTCAGAGCACTTACAAATCAAGCATTTGTGCCTGAAGTAATGGCTGATTTAACGATGGGCATGTCTATTTTGGTTGAATTGCTCATGGTTGGTCTTGTGTGCTTAGTGCTTCTTACAGTTGCTACTTCTAAAGAATATAAAGGTAGCGTTGTAAATGGTGCTGTTATCGGCCTTTCATACGCAGCAGCTCTTTTTGTAAGCCGCAGTATTTTAAACCCTGCGATTGCAATTGGTGCATATCTTGGCCAACTTTTTGTAGATGGTGGCCCACTTTCACGCGAAATTTTATTCGTATACATCTTTGCTCCAGTTGTAGGTGCAGTTCTTGCTGCGCTTGCATTTGATTATTTGCGCCACAAAGGCAAATAACGCAAAGTATGTTTCGTAGATCTCTTTCGGAACAACGTTTATAAGCGTTCCGTAGCAATAAAAAACCCCGATTTATCGGGGTTTTTTATTGCTTAAATAAAGCTGTGTGCTGTTATTAAACTATTATAGGTCGCAAAACTATTGAATTAATCGAATTCAATATGCTATTTTTAAGGAGATAGGAAGGTTTTTATGGGGAGAGTATATGAAGAAGTTTCAAGCTTTACTTTTTATTATTGTTATGTTTCCGGTCCATAATATAGAGCCAAATCAATATTGGAACAAAACGAAAGCAAAAGCTCAAGATGCGTGGCAGTGGGTCAAAAAAAATCCATATAAGGCCGGAATGATTGCTACAGGGTCAGCTCTTGCTGGTGCAGGGATAGCTTCTGGTGTGCAGGCTGGGTCTCGCTACAAAAATCTTGTTAATGCCATGCAAAAGCTTGATATAGCGTTGAGCGAATCATTGATGGAAAATGTGGATGCTGATGCAACGTTATCAACTCTACAAAGCGCGCCAGTAGACTTTAGTACAAATGCGAAGACTGGGTGGAATTTTCTTTTGGCAAATCAAAGTTCATTACAAGAAGCAGGGCAATTGGCAAAAACTATTGCGAATTATCTCAGCTCTTCAAATATTGATGAGCTGATGATTGCCCGCATAGACGCAGTGCTATCGGAAATTAGATCTTTTTATAAATAGTGAGTTTTGAATAGGAGAGGTGTATGAAGAAAATGAATTATGTTGTAATGGGTATTTTTGTGAGCATGCAGATTGGAATTGATGCTGCGCAGCCATCGTATTTACAGCGAGCAGGCCAGTATGCAGGCCAGTCGTATAAGGCGAGTAGAGAGCAGCTTGCAAGGGCATATCAATGGATGAAGGCACACCCAGGAGCAGCGCTTGGCACAGCCCTTGCGGTTGTAGCAGGTGCGACTGCTGTTGGAGCCGGAATGCGTTCTAGCAAATCAGTTCCGATGCAGGGGCAGACTATGCCGAATGAACTTCCAATAGGTGGAGCAGGAGATCAAATAACTTTTTATGATTCGCCTGAAAAGCCAATTGCGCTTATTAATGAAGATTCTATCAATAGAGCGATTCAGCAATTTTATACAAAAAATCCTAAGGTTATGAAACAAGATCTTATTGATGGAAGCATCATTGAAGCTTCTGATTTTATTCAGAGTGTTAGCAATAGGTTTCCTGGTATACGAATAAATTTTGATGTTGTAAATGATCTTGTTCAGTATGATTTTAATTCTTTTAATTCTTTTATAAAAAGGGTTGCGACTCTTTTAGATCAATGGAAAGACGATAGCGATAAACAGATAGAAATTCAAAATCTTCTATCTAAATTAGCTGTAGTTTTAGATCGCATAGATAATATTATAAAAAATGCTTAGGGCAAAAATAGTATTTTTTGTGTTTTATAGAGTGATTAATAGTTAATGAGGGAGAGTATATGAAGAAGGTCAATTATATAGTATTGAGTATTTTTGTGGGTATGCAGATTGGAATTGATGCTGCGCAGCCATCGTATTTACAGCGAGTAGGCCAGTATGCAGGGCAGGCATATAAGGCGAGTAGAGAGCAGCTTGCAAGAGCATACCAGTGGATGAAGGCACACCCAGGAGCAGCGCTTGGCACAGCCCTTGCGGTTGTAGCAGGTGCGACTGCTGTTGGAGCCGGAATGCGTTCTAGCAAATCAGTTCCGATGCAGGGGCAGACTATGCCAAATGAAATTCCAATAGGAGGAGCTGAAGATCAAACAATTCAAACAATTCAAAATTCGAATGAAGAATTTATTCAGTATTTTAAAGAAGAATATCCCGATCAAATGAAAGATTTTAACATAGAAGCCTTAGATAAAAATAAAAAATTAGATTTAATGATGGCTATAGAATTAGCTAAAGAGGAACCTAAATTTTATGAAATCATAAACTATTATACATCTCAAGACGGTAAGCCTGATGAGTATATTGGCGCAGGAATAGTTGATGCTTTTTATGAATAAATTGAAGCTACGTTAGCTTATAAAGCCCCGCATATTGCGGGGCTTTTTCTTATCTTTTGCATCGAGCAACATCGCCGCGAGATTTTTTATCGGGCCCTTTGCTAGTAGGCTTGATATCAAAATCAAATATTTCGGTTGGGATATACACAGTTGTCATGGCATTTGGGATGTCGACAATTCCACTGATGCGGCCCTCAACTGGCGCTGTACTTAAAATCATATAGGCCTGTTCGCCCGTATATCCAAATTTTTTGAGGTATTCAATTGCATTCATGCAGGCATTTTTATATGAAATAAAAGGATCAAGATAATGTTGTTTACCTTTTTCATCGACAGAAATACCTTCGAAGGTAAGATAATCGCAATATCGAGGCTCGAGAGGGCTTGTTTGGAAAATGGGGTTGGTAGTAACGCCATATTTTTTCATGCCATCTTTAATAATGTTGACTTTAATATCAATAAAGCCAGCCATTTCAATTGCGCCGCAGAATGAAATTTCTCCGTCTCCCTGGCTAAAATGAATATCGCCCATGGAAAGATTTCCACCTTTTACAAATACAGGAAAATAGGCGCGTGATCCTCTCGTAAGGTTTTTGATATCGCAGTTGCCCCCATTTTCACGGCCAGGAACTGTTCGAGCGCCTTCCTTCATAATTTTTTCTGCTTTTGTACCCGTTGCTTTTCCAGCAAGTGCACCTTTTTTTTCCGGAAGATTGCAAAGAGGAGGCACTCGCTTTGGATCCGTGCGGTGTAAAGCCTTTTCTCGCTTAGTCCATTCTTCAAGAAGCTTATGAGATGGGGCAGTGCCGATTAGGCCTGAATGTATGATTCCTGCAAATCGTACGTTCTTTATATGGCGAGATACGGCATAAATGCCTTCAAAATCCCAAATTGCTTTGCATGCATTAGGAAAATGGTCAGTCAAAAATCCGCCGCCATTTTTTCGATCAAAAATACCGGTAAAGCCCCAGGGTGCACCAGGCAGTGGCCCAAGATCAAGAATATCCACTACGAGCAAATCCCCAGGCTCAGCACCTTTAACGGCTATGGGGCCGCTTAAATAGTGAACTTGCGTTAAATCTACATCGCGCATATCATCAGCTGAATCGTTATTTTTAATTTGGCCGCCTGTCCAATCAAGGCATTCGACACGAAAATATGCTCCGGGTTCGACCACTTTGACCGCGGGAATGTCTGGATGCCATCTATTGTGCAGAGGGATTGGTTGATCCTTGGGAGAGTTGCTCACTTCCACCGATATTAATGTTTCTGGCATTTTCTTCCTTTTTATCTGAGGAGGTTTTATCAATTTCTTTTTTCAACCATTCACTATTATCACCTGATTCAAGCCAAATATATTGAGCAAGATCGCGTCTTTTTGGATCAAATGTTAGATGTAAGCCTTTGAAATTATAATTATTAAGATGCTCGAGCTTATCTAAAATTTTCTCTTTAGTGATAGGGGGGGTAATTTGTTTCATGATATCAAGTAAAATACTTGTCCCTATATAAGCTTCTAATGAAAATATATCGTATGGATATTCGTAGGCATCCATAGTTTTTCGGTACTCTTGAACAATAGGAAGATCGCTCGTATTTGGATTTGGAACGACAGCGCCAAATAAAACGTTCAAGCCATATTTTTTAAGAAATTTACGAAATGATTCTTCTCCCAAAAATGATATGCCAAAAAGTTCTTTATTGGTAAGAAATTCTATTCCTATCTGACGAAGAAGCTCACGGGTGGGTTCAGCAGCTGAAAAAAGCCCTATAGCATCAGGCTGCTCTTTTTTAATTAATGCTGCCTGTTCTGCAAGGTTTGTGCTATTGCGTTGATATGGAATGTCTACCCAATCGGTTATATTATTTTTTTTGAGTTCTTCATGTGCAGCGTCGAGGGGAGGTTTTCCATAGGAATCATTTTGATAAAAAAATGCAAATTTTTTAGCCGCGCCTTCTTTTATAATATAGTCAATTAATGCTCTCACTTCATCGACATAGGTTCCTCTAAAATGGACAACACCTTTTAGTTCTGGATTGCGAAACTGAGGGCCTCCTGTTATGGGAAAAAGAGTGACGACATTTTTATTTTTAACATAATCAAGATACGATCCAAATGTAGGGCTTCCTACGGGCAGGAGAATAATATCAGCTTTATCACTTTTGATGAGTTGGTTAATATTCTCGCGAGTTATGCTTGGCACGTAGTCATCATTATAGACAAACGAGCGAATTACATGGTTTGGAACATCGCTGTTTTTATTTGCTTCTTTTAAACGAGTTTCCATTCCGCGTTTAATTCGCTGGCCCATAATGGGGACTCCCCCAACAAGTGCCATGCTTGAGCCGATATTTAGTAACATTTCACTTTGTTCATTACTGTGTGCGCTGGTTCCTTTTTGAAGGTCGTAGGTTCCCTCAAGATCAAACGATTTTGTATCGTTATATCTATGATTATAGAGACTAATAGTACTTTCAATGAGGGGAGATTTTACTATTAATTTTGCATAGGCATCGTACTCAAATCCAAGTAAGGCTTTATGAGATCCGATTGGGGAGGAGAGTACTGTCCAGGAAGCTGAGCCTCGTTCGTAGGATTGAGCGGCAAGACCTTTTTTTGCTTTGTGTTCTTTGATCCATGGCTCTGAGGTGATAGCAATAAGGACATTAGGATGTTCTTTTGAGACGACATCAGCAGATTTTTTTGGAATAGATAGACGGTGTATGCCTTTTTTTGAACTATTTTTAAGCAGGCTTACAAGGACTGCTTCATCTTTTATGAGTTCTGAAGAGCTGAAAAATGAAATTCGTATATATTCCATTGGATCTTGTTCTGTATTGATGTAAAGAGCAATGGGAAGAGAATCTAAAAATTGTGTAATTTCTTTAAGATAAGGAATATTTTGTGAAAAAAGGGGCTGCGCTCGATATTGGAGTTCTTCTTTAAGTGTATAGTTTGTCCAGTATTCATATTGCTCCATGTTTCCTTGTGTATAAAAGACATGCTCAGGGTTTTTGAGCATAAGAAGGAGTATGGTGAGAAGTGTTTCGATATTATATGGTCCACGTCCTATTGCATTTCCATTAAAAATTAAATATGTGTTGGGTTTCATAAGCTGAAAGGAGTTTGAAAGATAGCCCTGTTGCTTGAGAAAAAGGAGACTGCGCATTAATGAATGAAATCCTCCGCTTAATTCTCCCCATATGAAGCATTCGCTACCAAGCGGTACTACAAGATTAATAGCATGCTTATGATCAGGTGAGTTATGATGTTTTTGTGCAATAATCTGTTTTAACGTTTTATCAAAAAGTTTAATAATGGGTTTATTTGTTCTGAATAGCTTATTAAAAATTGATGGGCCTATTGATTCATATGTCTGTGTAAATTTGGGATCGAGCCAATCATTGACTTCATTTTTAGGAAATTCATCGAGTTTTTGCGCTTGTTTGTTGAGTTCTATGAGCGTAATACTTGAAAGAGAATGTGATATGAGGGTAAGAGCGATGTATATATATTTCATTGATCACCACACAATTATATAAATAGTTCCAAGAGCTGTTAATATTTGAAGAAACGTTACGAATATTTTCTTGATTCGAGGAGAAAAACTTTGCATCTCTTCGGCCACGTTAATTAAAAAAATGCCAATAGTTCCGGCTAAAAATAGAAAAAAAAGATAGTCAGATATCATAAAAAAACCTGTTTTTGGAGAAAGATTTTCAATAACAAATCGATAGGCAAGAATAGCCGTTATTCCAGCAGCAGTAATAGCAATTGCAGTAAGAAGACGAAGCGAAATACTGAGAAGCATAAGATAAAAAATAAGCGCGAGGGGTAAAATTATCGAAAGAGCGTATCGAACGCTATTTCTTGTATAATCCAATGCAAAAACCGCTGCAGGATGCTTAGTATCCTGGCTGGTATCATACGGATCAAGCTGTGCGTCGATATAGCCTGTTTCAACAGATGTATCTACAAGCTCCCATCCGGTGCTACGTTCATTTGCGAGCACGCTGAATTCACGACGTGAGCTTGTGAAAATAACTTCATTTGCTTCTATAGCCCTATTTTGTAAAACAATATAAATACTGTGGCTTTCAAGTGGGAAATCTTGATAGTTCAAATCGCTTTTAAATGTTATGCGTATTGGAAACTGAACAAGCATTTGATCTTCAACCAATCGAATATCGGGATTTCCTTTTTTATCGATAGTTGCTTGTGCAAAGCTGAATTGTGAAAGAGATTCTACCGATATAGCCCCTGGCTTATATTTAAACCAGACAGTTCCTTCAAGGCTAAAGGTGTTTGATACCATATTAAAATCGAAAAAATCATCAATAATGAGGCCAACCGTTACCGTATGAGAAAAGCCTCCGAGTGATTTAAAAACTTCGGGAGTAATGGAGTGTAATTTTGGTTGCTCTTCGTACGAAATAAATGTGGTTGATTTCCAAAAAACAAGCACTAAAAGTAGCAGTAAGTTGAGTAAAATAAAAATGAATTGAAATCCCATTCCAACTGTAGTACGAACTTTTTCTTTAAAATAGTTCATTGGCTCTCCTTATAAATTGCTTTTTATAAGCCACAGATAAAGTATTCGTATCACAGGGCACGCAAAGTCTATGAGCTTATAGCACAAAGCTACCGTACCAATCTTGTACGTTCATGGCAACCATACTCAGATTAAAATGGCAAATAAGGTTTCTATCTGTAAAACCATTGCGATATGTTGATTTTTTTTGATACTAATATAGTAATAGTGCGAAATAGAATTTAGTGGGGATAATTGTATGAAACGATTTATTTTGGCTTTTACTTTGTTTGGGCTTATTGTTCAAATCAGCTTTAATGAAGCGCAAGAAAAAGCAATTTTTCCACAGAATCCTCTTGGGCAGAAATCAGATAGGTATTTTGATCGTTTTTTGCAGTATATGGAGCATAAATTTCATGCAACACGAGAATCGGTTAGTTTTTTATATAGTTATGCGGCTAAATATATAAAAAATGCAGTTATTACGCCAAGTGAACATAAAAAAGCACAAAAATATTGTAAAAAATTTGGAATCACTATTGCTGTATTGATAACTATTGTATTAAGCATTTGGGGTATAAAAAAAGTTTCTAATAAAGTTGAGAAAAAATTAGTAATAAAACCTTCAAATAAACCTAAAAATCCAGATAACCATGCAAGGAATTTAGAGATATTTAATATTGTTGCATCGAATGAAATATCTACGGACGGAATTGATCGTTTGAAGGGATATTTAGAAAATGGTGGCGATCCCAATTTAAAAAATACAAATGATGAGACATTGTTAATGATTGCGGCAAAAAAAGGCAACTATTGGATGGTTAATTCATTGTTAAAAGCCCATAATATAGAGGTTTTTTTTGTAAATAAGGATAAGAAAATGGCTTCAGACCTTGCTTCTTCGATGCAGATTAAAAATCTGATAAGAGATAAAATGATGGAGCTGGAAATTCCACCTATGCCCGAAGAAATAAAAAAGTTAATTATAGAATCTATTATTAAAGAAGATCCTTTCTATAAAGACGAAAAGGGAATGACATTTCTTATGATCGCTGCTGAAAAGGGAGATCTTTTGAGAGTAAAAAGATTAGTTGAAGAAGGTGCTAATATTAATCAAAAAGATACTCTAGGCTTTACGCCTTTATTGTATGCCTCATTTAGTAATAACTGGCGACCAACAATGGAGTATTTAATAAGAAATGGGGCAGATATTAATAGCCAAGATATGCTTGGAAAAACCATTCTTATGCGTGCTACCGATCTTGGAAAAAAAGATATTGTTGAATTTTTGTTAAAACAGCCTGGTATAAATATTGAGATTAAAGATAATAATGGAAAAAAGGCAGAAGATTTTACCAATGATATTGAAATTAAAAAGCTTTTTGAAAAAAAGTCATAATGCCGATGTAAGTTGCTCTGGAGCCTATTTTGCCGTATTATGAGAAAAAATTGTTGTATCCTTTATAGGTCTGATACATGAAAATTTCTATACAGTGGCTTTTTGATCACATCGACGCGGATCTGTCTCACATTGATATTCCGCATCTCATTCAAAAAATAAATGAAACGACGGCAGAGGTTGAGCAGGTTATTCAAATAAAGACTGATTTTGATGTCCTTGCCCTTGGATTAGCACGTAAAAAAGTGGGAGTGGCTACCGTTCATATTCCAGAATGGAATATGAATATTGAGCTTAAAGACCGAGCTGATCTTCATGATGAACAATGGTATCTCATTGCAAAAGATCGTGATGGCTATCATTGGGCCACTTCAAAAGACGTTGGCGCTGAAAAAGAGATGCTCATGCCTGCAGTCGCAGATGGAAAAAAGCTTGCATCTGGAAGCTGGAAAAAAAAGATTGCTGCCCATGATACTATTTTTGTCATTGACAATAAATCGATTACGCATCGGCCAGACCTCTGGGGCCATCGTGGATTTGCGCGTGAGGTAGCAGCTTTTTTAGATCTTACACTCAAGCCATTATCAGATTTTATTATTAAAAAGCCTTTGCATTCTTGTGATCGATCAGCTCCTTCAACTAAAAAGATGCCATTTTCGATTGCAATCGATACCTCTGAGGCAATAACGCGTCGCTTTGCAGGCCTTTATATTCCAAAAATTGTTTCGGCATCATCGCAGCTCTGGATGATGATTCGGCTTGCGCGTATTGATAGCAGAGCCATTGATACGCTCATTGATGCTACCAATTATGCGATGTTTGATGTTGGCCAGCCGATGCATGCCTTTGATGCTGAAACATTAAAACATACATCAATCTCGGTGCGCTTTGCAAAAGATAAAGAACGGCTTCGACTTATTGATGATCAAGAGATTGAGCTGACAAGTCAGGATATTATTATTGCAGATGGAGATCAGCCAGTCTCGCTTGCAGGAATTATGGGTGGAAAAGGGTCGAGTGTAAGTAATTCTACAAAAGCGATTTTTCTTGAATCGGCTAACTTTGACGCCACCACAATTCGTCGATCAGCGCAGCAACATAAAATTCGCACAGAAGCTTCAGCTCGATTTGAAAAAAGCTTGGATCCGCATCAAAATATTACAGCGATTGAACGATATGTAAAGCTGCTTTCCGATGCAGATATTCCGTTTGAAGCGGCAGCTGAAATTGTGTCGCTTGGTCGCGAGACTGCTCCACAAAAAATTACGATAGGGCATGATTTTATAGAAAGTCGCCTTGGCGCAACAATTGCGTCAAGTTATATCAAATCAATATTGCATAAACTTGGTTTTGGCATAATTCAAAAAAAAGAGTCACATGCCATACATTATGAAATAACTGTCCCAACATTCCGTGCCTCAAAAGATATTAATATACAAGAGGATATCGTTGAGGAGATTGGACGTTTTTATGGATGGGGATCAATTGAGCCCGTTCTTCCTCTGATTCGCACATCGCCAAAGCCCATTCATGCTATTGAGCAGATGAGCAGAATAAAGCATCTTCTTTCCTATGGTTTATCAATGAGAGAGCTTTGGACGTATGCTTTTTTTGACGAAGCATTTTTGCGTTCTATTGATTGGAATCCAGGAGAAACTGTGCGCGTTCTTGAGCCTGTATCTGAAAATTGGCAGCGATTGGTAACGACGCTGATTCCAAACCTTTTAAAAGCCGTTGCGGAAAATGCTGCTGCGCAGGATATGATTGCATTCTATGAGTCGGGAAGGACGTGGGATAAAGCTGGTAAAGAGTCAAAAAAATTATCGGGCATTTGGTGGCAGAAAAAAAATCAGATTGATTTTTATGAGTGTAAATCACGGCTGAATCAACTTTTCGAGCTGCTTGGAATTGATATAGTATGGACTTCATTACACAATAACGCATATGAGTGGCAGGATGAGGCGCAGAGCGCATTGCTTATGCATAATGATACAATCATTGGTACAGCGGGAATTATTGCGCCATCATTTTTAAAGCGAGTGTGTGAAGGTTCGGCGTTTGTATTTGAACTGAATGCTTCATATATGGAAGAATTTGAAAAGCCGATTCATCGCTATAAGCCCTCATCGAAATTTCCTTCGGTTGAGCGTGATGTCAGTATTCTTGCTCCATTGAATGTAACGGTTGCAGATATTTCAAAGTCGATTCAATCGGTTGACCCGCTTATCGTATCGATCGAGCTTGTCGATATGTTTGTTAAAAAAGAGTGGAAAGAAGCGCGTGCGCTTACGTTCCGATATACTATGCAAGATGCGCATCAGACGATGACAAAACCCCAAGCAGACGCTGTGAGCAATAAGATTGAAACAATGCTTACAAAAATGGGAGCTGAAATTCGATGAATCGAAAACAAACTCTTTTTGTTTGGTATTGGGTAGCTGGAATTGCAATTTTTATGATCGATCGCATAAGTAAATGGTATGCGGTGCAGCATTGGCAAACGCCGTATTCTGTTGCGCCGTGTGTATCTTTTGAGTTGGTGTTTAATCGGGGTATTTCGTGGGGTATGTTTCATAGTTCGCATATGCTTACATTTGGCATAGTGTCAGCACTCATTGCAGCCTTGACGGGATATGTTGGGTGGATTGCATATGAGCGATTATGCAAGCAGCAGATTATTATCGGCGAGGTGATGATTTTGGCGGGATCGATTTCGAATCTTCTTGATCGCGTTATGTATGGGGGAGTCGTCGATTTTATTCTTATTTCTTATAAATCATGGAGCTGGCCGGTATTTAATGTGGCGGATATGTCCATTGTGTGTGGTGTTTTTATTATGCTATGGGAGCTTAATCGATCATGAGTTTACTCTCTTTACTGACCTTTATTGCAACGCTTGGTCCTGTTGGCTATTTTTTAGCTCCTGGCACTATCGCGACAATTTTGACGATTCCGCTTGTATATTGGACGCATGATTTAATACCCGATCATACAATCTATGGCATTTTTTTGGGAGCACTTTTTTTTGCGTGCACTTTCCTTGTGCTATACGTCATGACTCAGTATAAACGATATGATGATCCATCGGAGATTGTATTGGATGAAGTCGTGGGTACGCTCATCACTTTTTGGGGAATTATGCTTACAACGAAATCCATTATTATCGGTGTTTTACTGTTTAGAGCCTTTGATATCATCAAATTTGGTTGGGTCAAAAAAGCTGAATCGCTTTCAAGCGCGTGGGGTATCATGTGCGATGATGTTGTGGCGGCACTTTTTGCAAATCTAATTTTAAGAGCTTTGCTATAGCATGATGCACAATTTGTTTACGGCTCTTAATAGCTTTATTTTTCCTCGTTTTTGCACGTCATGTAAAACGTTTGCAATGGAGCCTTCTGAGATTTTATGTGATGAATGCCAAGCCAAAATTAGACCAGTCGTATCTCGCGAACTTCAGATTACAGCATCAAGATCCATGAAGGTTCACGCTGTTGGAGCGTATAATCAGCCGCTTATTTCGATGATACTTGCCAAAAGTGGAGGCAATCGAACGATGGCTCGAGAGCTTGGCGAGCTTGTATGGGATAGAAGCATCGTGCGGTATCTTAATTTTGATATGATGGTTCCAATTCCGCTTCATTGGATGCGCTATGCCTATCGTGGATATAATCAGGCTGATGAAATTGCGCGTGTAATTAGTGCCTATTCTGGAAAGCCCATCCATAATCTTTTGCGACGAACGAGGCGAACTCCATTTCAAGCTCTTTTTAAAGGAGATGCCAAGTATGAAAATGTGAAGGATGCATTTGCATTACGCGCTATTGATAAAAGTTTATTTAAGAATAAAAAAATATTGCTAATTGATGACGTCATGACGAGCGGAGCAACGCTCAAATATGCTGCCCGGGAAATTTTACAGCTGCAGCCAGCATCTCTTGAGGCAATTGTAGTTTCGCGAGCTGTATAAAAAAGGCCCGGTTTTACCGGGCCTGGTGTCGTTGTGTCTGATGAGACTATTGCTTTAATCCTGTCGCTACATGATCGATAAATTTAGTGTCTTCGGTGAGATTTCGCAATTCATCAATGGGTAATTTGCGTTCTCTGAAAATTTCACGAATTAACGCTTCTGTTGAATTCATATCCTCAACTTCACTAATATGTTTCTTTGCTTCGTCTTTCAGTGCATTATTTTGTTCAGTTTTTGCGCCCTTAAGAGCTTCCATTAGCAGTTTTAATTCTTGAACATCAAGGCGAGCGCCTTTTGCTTTTATGTTTTTGATAAATGGGTTAGCTATGTCTTTATTATAATGGCCTTTTTTGATGCATGAGCGAAGCGCTGTACTTATATCGATAATTGCGGCCATATTCGTTGGCTTATATTCATCGTTAGTAAAGCTTGATGGATCCATTTGGCCCAAAAATTCTATTTTTTTAGCCAATGAATTTTCTCTTTCTTCTTTACGAGCATTAACTAACGATTCAATACTTGCAATATGTTCGCTATTTAATTTTTTGAAGTATGCAATAGCGTCATCAATATGAGATTCAATTTGTGTGATGAGCTTTTCAGTAACATCATCTGATTGTTTTAATAGGCCACGATCTTTACCTTCTTTAAGAAGATCATTAAACCATTTTTCATATTCTTTATTTTGTACAATTACTTTTTCAACCAAAGCTAATTGCTTAATCTGTTTTAATTTTTCACTGTTTTCAGCAAACATTTTTTCAAGTCTTTCAAGCGATTTTTCTATAAGCCGGCGATCTTCTGTATAGGCTTTATTTGATGACTTGAAAGATTCAGCTAAAGCTTGAGGATGAGAAATATCTCCTCTTAATTCAGTAAAATATATATTGAGTGCATTCCGTGTACCTTTAACATCTTCAAGCTTTTTGGTACCAACAAATTGTTTGAAGCTGTATAAAATTGCAGGCTCTTCTTTTTTTTCTTCTGGCTTTGGCTCTTCTAGCTTGAGTTCCTTAGCTTCAATTTCTACCGGTTTTACTTCAGGAGATGGGGTATTTTGTGGAGTTTCGACTGCAGGCTCTACTTTTGCCAATTCTTTATTTTCTGGCTGTTCTACAGTGAGTTCTGCAGGGGTTTCCTGTTTTTCTGGAGTGGCTTCTGTAGGCTTAGCTTCTTTTTCTTTAGAACTCTTATTTTTTTTTATAGAGTCAGATCCTTTGGCCCACATGGAAAATGTGGTATGGCTTGCGCACAATGTAACAACAAGAAGAAGTGATAGTTTTTTCATGAAATCTCCCTAATCGAATTGTTTTCTTTTTTTGGCTTCATAAATGAAATGTTTGACCATGAAAAATGAAAAACTCTTGTTTTAAAGCTCCTTTGTACTGAAGGGTTGTAATATTTTGACTACAGGTGATTTTGCAGTATGTGGATAGCATATGAATTGGCAGATAAAATTTCAACTTTTTAAAGCATGGGGATGGAGGATTATGGTATTTGTAAATTTTTGATTTTTTGGTAGGCTTGCACTAATATTGGTTGAAAGTAAAAATCTGTTCTTTTCAAAATTATAAAGGATGCCGATGAATGCAAAGAGACGTGGATCCCACGCAATAGCTCTCCTTATGGTTGGGTCAATTGTGGTACTTCCAAGCTGCGGCTTGGTGGATTGGGTTAAGGAGAAGTTTGGTGGCGCACAAAAGGCGGCTCCTGAGCAAGAGGCGATGGAAATTATCGTTGAAGAGGATGGTTCTCCAGTACTTGCATATATGGATGGTAAACCACTTGTTACCCAAAAAATGCTTGATGCGGAAAAAAAGAAACTGATTGAAGCTAACCCTCAAATGGAAGCAATGCTTCAGCTTATGGATCAAAAGCAGCTTGACCGCAACTTGGCAGATGGTATGGCAAGTCGTGCTATGATTCGCAAATATGTGAAAGATAAAGGAATCATTCAAAGCGATCGATATCAAAAAGATTTCTCAATGGCTATGACGCAGGTCAAGGATCTTTTAAATACTCGTTACTTTATGGAAGATTTTAAAGTCAACGCAAATGATGCTGAAATCCAAGCATTCTACAATGAAAATAAAGAGCATATGCCAAATCTGCTCATTTCACGTGGCGGCGTAGCGAGCATGGGTATTGCGTTTGATACTGACCAAGCAGCACGCGACTTTATGGAAAAGGTCAAAGAAAATAAAAACAATATCAGCCGTGCAGCAAAGGCGACTAATCTATCAGAAAAAGTCAAAAACTTTAATTTGGTAAATGCTGAAAGCATTGGTATCGAACCTGAACTTCGCGACAAAATCGTTGAAATTAAAACAACTCCTTCATTGCACAAATTTAAAATTGGCAAAGAATATTGGGTAATCGGTGCATCTCGCAAAGAAGATGCTAAATATCGTGAGCTTGAAACTGTGAAAAATGAGATCAAGCAAATGATTGAAAAAGATAAAACGATGAAAGTAGTTGAAGAGCAAGTTGCACGATTGAAAGATGATTATCGTGTTGGATTTAATGAAGAATATTTTGCACAATCGCCAGCAGATGCATTCCGTGCACAAGCGGCAGCTGATTCAAAAGAAAAAGCTGTAAAGGCTGTTCAAGCTGCAGCAGCAGAAAAAGCCGATAAAGCTGATAAAAAAGAAGATACACCGAGGCAAGCGGTAGTTGCGTAATTGTATCTCGCTTAGAATTATGAGGGGAACCGAACGAGGTTCCTCTTTTTTATGTCTGAAATCATACATCATTTTATACTGGAAAGAATATGAAAAAAGGGTTGTGGCTCATATTGTTCTCTTTTTTTGCTTTTTCAATGGAGCAGCATTCATTAAAGGATCCAATAAAAGTATCGTCTGCAATGGATCTGCATGAGGCCTGTTTGAAGGGAGATGTCTCGGTAGTGCAAGAAATATTAAAAAAGGATAAAAGAGGGCTGACTATTAAAGATGAAAAAGGCTTTTTCCCGATACATAAAGCATTTGCCACCGAATATTTTGTTAATATACTAGGTCTCATTCTTGATGCTGATCCGAAATTAGTTAATCAGTGCGATGAGCACGGCAATTCTCCTTTTATACATCTTTTTTTTGCTGCATTGAATTGGAAAGAGCGATTTAATTGGTATAAACCTATGGTGCGAGCTATGGAATATATAGGCATTTTCAAGAAAAATATAGATGAAGAAGAAAAGTTCTATAAAAATAAATTTCAAGAGGGGATGCATTTTTTAATTTCACGGGGGGCTAATCTCGAACTACGTAATGGCAAAGGTAATAAATGGGAAGATGCTGCAGCATCTTGCGATCCAGATAACTATTTTTCAAATTATATTCGAACATTACGAAAGCAATATAGTACCAAGTAGAGATACTATTACTATGCAGTAAAGTGAGATTGATATAAAATAGGTATCATTGATCAACATTTTCAGGGAGCAGCAATGAAAAAAATAATGGTACTGGTGGCTTTATTGGCCAATTTTTTAATGCGAGCAATTGAAATTCCAAAAACGGCATTTCATATAGACTCAATTCAGGCCGTTGTGTTTGGGGAAAAGCCCCAGATTATTACCTATTCAGATATGACAAAGCTGAGCCTTTCCGGGCAGCAGCGATCTTTGGAAGATCTCATTTTTGAATCGCGCGTGATTGATGATGCGGTGCGATACAAGATTATGGGCGATGAAGATGCTGTCGATAAATATTTAGCGATGCTTCAAAAGCAAAATAATATGACGCTTGATGATATGAAGCACGTTTTTGCTTCTGCAGGTATGACATACCAAGAAGGACGGGAAGAGCTTCGGCGGATGCAGGCAGTTCAACAAATGGTTGATTTTAAAGTTCGGGCGCAGGTTATTGTGCCTCGAAAAGCGGTTGAGGAGTATTATGAAAAGAATCCTCAGATTAAAGAAGCGCGTATTACTGTGCAGCGAGGTTTTCTTGCCTATGATGCGGATTTAGATGCCCAAAAGCGAGCGCTCGCTTTTATGGAGCGAACTGGAAAAGAGATGAAGGGGATTCAGTGGAGCGAGCCATTCGATCTTACCGAATCGGAAGTGGCGGAAGAGCGAGCATTTCTATTTGCGCTTAAAGAAGGAGCGCTTTCAAAGGCATCAGATGTAGGAATAGGATTTGAGCTGTTTCGTGTGCTGAAGTCAAGCCCTCGAGAAATGGCTTCATTAGATTCGCGGTATAAAGAAATAGCCGACGAGCTTCGCCGGCCGATCTTTGAGCAGCTGCTTGAAAATTATCGAAAGAGGCTCATGGAGAGTGCATCAGTCTTATATCTCAAGCCGATAAATCCATTTGCAGTTTAGTCGATTTCTTTTTTTTGATTTTGTGAATTTTCTTCTATTGCGTGTGAAAAAAGGCATTCAAGCAGATCTTTTTCGATTTCATCCCATGGCTGTTTTTTAGCATGTTGCTCTCCCGAGATTGATTCTATGCCTTTGCTTGTTGATCCGACCATCATAAAACTCATTGTAGGCTTTTTTTCATACTCTTTTTCTCTATCTATCAGATATGTAATTTTTTGCTTGACTTCATCTTCACTCAGCTTGAGGCCGCAGACATAATCAGCAGCAGCTCTGTAAAATTTATATTCGCGAGTATACCCTGCTGTAAGGTAGTCAACTTTACCAGTATATTTTTTGTAGATTTCTAGTAATGATTCACGCAATTTTTCAGATTCGTGAAATATAAACTGTTTCTTTTTTTCCAAGGAAGAGTTCTTTTTTTGAACTGATTTTTCTGCGAGAGCAATTTCTAAAGATGGCTTTTTTTTGCTGTGCGCTTTTTCAAAAATATCATATAAGGTTTTTTTGAGGTGAGTATATTGCAATTCCATTTCTTTTTTTACAGCGTCTACCTGTTTTTTTGGAAATGGGCCATCTTCAAGATCGTTCATTTTAGCTTTAAGATCATCATCAATGTATTTCATAACGATTGCTGCTGAGACAGTTCTACCAGCAAACTCTTTCAGAAAAGGCTCTGCATATTCAAGGATTAATCCAGAGTTTCTGGTGAAATCAGCAAGCGTTTCAAAATCTGCGATAGTAAAAATTTTTTTGGAGCACCCGTGAGAAGTTTCTTCCATACAAAGATTGTTTCTTACATGAGCGATCGTAGCGCATAAAAAAATAGACATAACTAATTTTTTATTCATAGAGGGCTTCCTTTTTTTTAAAAATGTTGGGACGTAGCGTAAATGAAAAAAGGAAAAATAACAATATGTTACGCTTCTTCCTTTTCTTCCATGAGCTCCAATGCTTTTGATACGAGTATGCTGCAGCGATGCTCATCGGAATGCTTTTCATGAAAGTAGGTATCCAAAAGAGCTTCCATGCTTAATGATTCTTGAGCTATGCCAGTGCGGCGGGCGCGTTTGATATCAGGGCGAATGGGAATGATGCCTACGATATACATAGCATCGGCACAATATTTCTGAATTGCTTTTAAATCAACGCTATCTTTACCCTCGTCGGGTAATGTGTACAGAATTTTTACGACAGCATCTTTAAGATCATAGGATTCAAGCGCCGTAATTATTTGCTGTGTATAGGGCTCATTAGCAATGAGCTTAACTTCTATTTGCACAAATGGGCGCGTGGGAGTTTTGATAAATTCATACGTAGTCTTTTCTTTGCTTTCAATCGTGACGAGACAAAAGCCCTTTGGCTCTTTGCGTTCTCCAAAATCTACTCGTTCGATTGATCCAGAATAGACAATAGGAATTCCCTGTGGATTAAGATTTTGATGGCGATGCAGATGGCCGAGTGCAACATAATCAAACGGAGCGATTGCAAGCTGGGATGGCAAAAAGAGAGGATCAGTTCCATACACAGCTCTTTTTTCAGAACCAGAAAATACTCCAGAGCTCACCGTTAAGTGGCCAGCGAGGACTGCGGGTATCTTTGGATCAAGCTGATCTGCAAGCGTTTTGATAATGTGTGCGGCAGCTTTAGAAATATATTCTGTAATGCGCGGAGTGGCGATGTCTTGCTGCTTGAGCGCAATTAAATTACGAGTAGGCCATGGCATACCAACGATATTAATAGGACCATTCTTCGTTTCCAGATGAACGATTTCGGGTTTTGAAAGAACATAAAAGCCATGAAGAGGAAATTCCGAAAAAAGATCGAGTGCGTGCGCTTTTCCAAAGCTGAGCGGGTGATCATGGTTTCCTACAATAATGACGATAGGAATCCCAGCATCGTAGAGCCGCAAAAAGCATTGAATCAAAAGGCGCTGCTGCGTTTGCGAAGGGTGTGCTGTCTTATAGGCATCGCCAGCAAACAGAAAAAAATCTACTTTTTTTTCAATGGCAATATCAATGCAGTAATCAAGAGCTTTTTTAAAATCAAGCAGGCGCGTATGAATGCCTGTTTGAGGATCAACGCGCCCATAATTTTCCATGCCAAAATGTATATCAGCTGTATGTGCAAATCGTATCATTGATTATTCGATGGTGTATCGTTTGTAGTTTTATATGCGCCCATAAATGAAAGCGGTTCTTTCTCTACTTCTGCTTCCATGCCTTCTACTTCAATACTAGTATACTGTTCTTTATTAACTTGTCGCGCACGGGCTATTCCTAATGCATGCGCTGGAACATCATGCGTGATTGTGGAGCCCGCTGCTGTAAACGATTTTGTTTTTATCGTGACGGGTGCAACGAGACTATTATGGGATCCAATAAATGCATAATCTTCAATAATAGTGGTATGTTTTTCTTTGCCGTCGTAATTGCATGTAATGGTGCCAGCTCCAATATTAACATGACTTCCAATGTGAGCATCGGCAAGGTAGCTTAAATGCTTTGCTTTTGAATAGTTACCCATATCCATACGTTTTGTTTCTACAAAATTTCCAAGCACGCAATGATCGCCGATATGAGACTGCTCTTGGATATTTGCAAATGGCCCGAGCTCAACATGCGATCCTATTATTGCATGCGTAACGGTGGTGTGGGAATGAATGGTTGTGTGATCACCGATCGTTGATTGATCAATGATAGAGAATGGACCGACGGTGCACTGTGAGCCAATCGTTGATCCATTAAGCAAATGAACGCTGCCGCCAATAAATGTTCCTGCACCGATTGAAATATTGAGATCCATATGAACTGTTTGAGCTGCACAGAATCGAACGCCACGATCCATCCAATATTTAATAAGTTCAGCACGTTTTATCTGTTCAATTGCCCATAGCTCCTGATGGTTTGTAGCGCTTCGAATTTGATCGAATGATGTTTTGACAGCGCTGACGATATATCCTTTTTGTGATGCAAGATTAACAAGATCGGAAATGTGGTACTCTTTTGTCGTGCTATTTGGCTGCAATGTTGGAAGTTCTTTTTCTAAAAATGATCGCGCAATTAAGTATACGCCTCCGGATATGCAGCAATGTTCCTGAATTTGTGAAGCATTAAGCTCTTGTGGTTTGTAGATAAAGATTTTTTCATTTTCTTGTACTACGCGATTATAGCAATATCCTGATGGATCTCCATTATGTGCTGTAAGAAGTGAGATTGCAGCATCAGTAGCTTTATGATGGCGATACAGTTTTTCGATTAAAGAAGGCTGAAGTAATGGCGTATCTGCTTTGAGTGCCAACACATTTTCCTTCTTAAACTCTGAGAATAATTTTAATCCTCCCGCAGTTCCATTGAGTTCCGATTGTTCCAAAAATGTAATGGGGCCATTATGTTTTTTTTCGATCAGCTCTTTTAATTTGTGTTTTTGAAATCCGGTAATGACTGTAGTGGGAATGTGAAGCTCATCCAAAAGAGAAAGAGGATATAGAATAATCTCTTGTCCACAAACGGTTTCTAAAAGTTTACTATTACCGGTATTGAAACGTGTAGATTTACCAGCGGCCAAAACAACGGCTTGGATATCTGTCAGCATTAGCTCCCTTTCTCAAAACGAAATAAACTGAACGATTGTATCAATACTGAATCTTTAAGTCTATAATATAAGCCTTCGATAGAGTGCAAGAGTAACTGGTAAAAACTTTTCAAAATTGCATAATGCGGTATTATATACGATACGACCCATCTTTATGAGGGGCACAATAGCTGGAGAGATGGCAGAGTGGTCGAATGCGGCTGCCTCGAAAGCAGTTATCTCATGAAAATGGGATCGGGGGTTCGAATCCCCCTCTCTCCTCCAGTAGAGATATACATGAAAGTAACTAAAAAAAGGCACTTAACTGCACATCAAGAGAGTGAAAGAGCACGATGCCAAACAATATAAAATGGTACCTTCGAGTAATGATTGGAGCATTCGTATCTCAGAGTGCGTTTGCCATGGTGTTTGATAATCGATATCTTCCCCTTTTGCAGCGTCCTCGTATGACTGTGGATGGGACACGTTCAGAATTTAGCCCAAACTTTTTTGCGACAACTGCAAAAGATTCTTTAAACGGTCAGCAGGCTTTGATTCCGCTTGGGGAAATCTACGGACAATTTGATCAAGTGCAGCTTGCTCACGCAATTATGGCGCTTGGGCGTCCAAATCCTTTGCCGACCGAGTTTCAGGGAGAGATCACTCGTTTGCCATGGGTTGTTGGTGGTAAAAGGCAAGCACAGGGTGCGGAATTTTTATGGAATCAATCAATTGTAAATTGGCTATCAACTGGCTTTTCATGGCTTTTTATGCGAGTGCAATCTCGATATGTTCTGACATTAAATGAATCGGGAATTGAACCGGCGGTACCTCTTACCGATGGCGATCGTATTTTGCTCACTGATAATTTGTATGAAGAGTTTCGCGAAGTTTGTATTCGGCAGGGAAGCGTTGAGCAGGCAGGATTTGGTGATATAGATTGGTACCTGCGTGTTGGAAATATGTGGGAATATATGTATCGATTTAGAAGAATTGATGCAGGATTTCGACTTGGTGTTTTATTCCCAACTGGCGTGACACGTGAAGAAAATTTACCAGCATCGATTCCATTCGGAGGTAATGGCCATTGGGGTATCTATGGAGCTCTTGATGGGATGTTTGAATTAAAAGAGGATTGGAAAGTTGGCTTGCTATTTCGTGTAAATAAACGTTTTCAAAAAACAAAATGTATGCGTGTTCCAGTTGAAAAAGAGCCATCTATTTTTGGTGCAGTGGTAACAGATATTACGGTAAATCCAGGGCCTACTGTTATTTTATCTCCGTATGTATTGTTTGAAAATTTGCGACAGGGATTGGCTCTTGGAGTAAATTTTACCCTAACATGGCATGATAAAGATGAATATTGCGATCCATGTCCCGATCGAACTGTTCCTTTAAATTTGCAATCGGTTCGTGAGTATTCTCATTGGGCCTCTGAATACTTTACAATCAACATTCTGTATGATTTTGGAAAAGTAAAAATTCAAAGAGATTTCAATCCCATTATTACGTTTCGATGGGACGTGCCTTCGACACTCTTCATTGCGGATGGTATAAATAAAACGAATCGAGTAACGCTCGGCATCGATTTTCTTTATTAGGAGAGACGTACATGAAAGGTTTTGGTATGAATTTTTTTCCTGCGCGCAAACTGTTCAGCATTTTTTCTAATGATATGGCGATTGATTTGGGAACAGCAAATACGGTTGTCTATGCCCGAAATAAGGGTATTGTTTTGAATGAGCCGTCTGTTGTTGCGGTTAGGGCAAATACGGATCACGTACTTGCTGCTGGTAAAAGCGCAAAAGAGATGCTTGGCAAAACACCAGAAAATATTGTGGCATGCCGTCCTATGCGAGATGGTGTGATTGCCAATTTTAAACTTACCGAAAGTATGTTGCGCCATTTTATACGAGTTGTGCATAACGATCGTCGAACATTGGTTCGTCCTCGCATGATCGTGGGAGTTCCGTCGGGTATTACGCAGGTAGAAAAACGTGCAGTAGAAGATTCAGCAAAGCAAGCAGGGGCTCGTGAAGTCTATACTATTATGGAGCCAATGGCAGCAGCAATAGGCGCAGGCCTACCAGTGCAGGATCCATGTGGAAATATGATCGTAGATATTGGCGGTGGGACTACGGAAGTGGCTGTAATTTCGCTTAAATCAGTTGTCTATTGCAGATCGGTGCGAGTTGGCGGCGATGAGATGGATCGTGCCATTGTAAATTATGTGAAACGAAAATATAATTTACTTATTGGAGAGCGAACAGCGGAACGAATTAAAATTGACATAGGCGCCGCTATTATTGATGCTAATAGTAGCAATGAAAGTATGGACGTTAAAGGCCGTGATTTGGTGACGGGAGTGCCTAAAACGATTACGTTGAATCGCTCTGAGGTAAATGAAGCGCTTCTTGAAATTATTTCTGCTATTATTGAAGGTGTTCGTCAAGCATTGGAAAATACGCCACCAGAGCTTTCTTCAGATTTAGTTGATCGTGGAATTACCATGGCTGGTGGGGGTTCATTATTGCGAGGTCTTGATACATTAATTTCAAAAGAAACAGGATTGCCGGTAAAATTAGCAAAAGACCCTTTATTTTGCGTAGTTAATGGCGCAGGAAAGGTTCTTGAGGAATTGGATTTCTTTAAAGATGCATTAATGTAGGGTATATAAAATTCGTGGCACAGTCTAAGGGTATCTCTCTCAAAAAAAAATATGGGCAGCATTTTTTACAAGATGCGCGCTTTCTGCAGGTAATGTTCGATCATGTTCAAATTGATAAAACTTCACACGTGCTTGAGATAGGATGTGGGGAAGGATTTTTGACGCGGGCAATTTTAAATCACGCAATTGCACAATTGCGTGTGTATGAAATTGACCAAGAATGGGTTTCTCATATACGAGATACAATACGCGATGAACGCTTGTTGCTCGAGCACGCGAATTTTTTAGATGTTGATCTTAATACATTGCAGCCTCATGCTCCATGGACTGTACTTGCAAATTTACCATACCAGGTTACGTTCCCGATTTTGCATCGATTTCAGCAGTATCGCCATCTTTTGAAAGAAGGGGTGGTAATGGTGCAGGAAGAAGTAGCACAAAAAATCGTAAAATCATCTGGCCGAGGGTACGGCTTTCCGTCTCTTTTTTTTCAGCACTATTTTGAATGGCAATTGTTGGATAAAGTTCCGCCTACTGCATTTTATCCCCCGCCAAAAGTATTTTCACGGCTTTTATACTTTAAGCCAATAGCGCATCCTACCGTGATACGAGATGAGGAAGAATTTTGGTCCTTTATTAAATTATGCTTTAAGCAGCCACGGCGAACTCTCAGGAATAATTTACGAGGAACGCAGTATGGAGAAAGTCCCGTATTGCAAGCGTATGAATCACAAAGAGCGCAACAGCTTTCTATCGAAGATTTTCTGAGTATATGGAATCAACTGAATCAGTAGTCGTGTTTGGTTCCATGTTTTTGCGTGCGCTTTTGACGGCATCCTCGATATGTGCTTTATAAATATCATCAGAGTAAAGATGGGGTTTACAATCCAAGACAGCACGTTCAAGTACGGCTAATTTCTCTTTTGAAATATAAGGAACCGTAGAGTGAATGCTCATATTTCCAAGCTTTCGAAATAAAATAACATTATGCTGTGGGCGAATATCAGCCACGATGGAATGCTCAGGATTATTAGAATGAGCTATGTTATGCGCATGATGAAGAATTACTGGAGCAAATGCGATTATTGGCAGTGGATTAAGTGGAAATGAATCACGATAATGAATTGGGGTCCATCCAAAAAACCACAATTCAACGTGGCCGGGAGAAATATCTCGAAGTAAACTTTTTTTCCCCAACACAACGGTTGGATTATCATAATTATGCGATAAGCCAAATCGTTTGGAAGAGCTATGAATATTATTTTTGCATCGTGTTACTTTTAATTTGATCTGAATGAGTTTATCAGGCAATTTAAAATTTGATCTTGATTTGAAGGTTCGCCCTGAAAAAAATTGATTTGGTGCGAATAAATCCATAATTTGTATGCGATCACTCGTTGAATATAAATTAAAGACTTGCTTAAACATAGGGTCATTAATTAAATAGTCTGTATCAGAAATGATCGGCGTTCCAAGTAAAACAAGTTCGTCAATGATCAATGAGCTTTTAGGGAAATTTTTGTGATGTACTGCTGCAAGATTCAGTGCTACGTTTCCGCCATGACTGTAGCCAAATATACGTACTTTAGGTTCATAGCCAGCGTCCTTTAATCTTTTTACTTCTTGTTCGAGTTCAGTAAAAAGATTAATAGCATCCTGATATCGTCTTTTGGGGCTCAGTAAGCCAGACCACCCATAAGTATAATAGAGATTTGTGTTCTGGATTCCATAATGGTGTTCTATTTCCTCGAGAATAAAGGCAAGAGTTGCCGATGAATCTCCCGCTGTTAAATCGGGATTTACACGTTTAAATCCAATATGCTGCATGGCCTGATTTTTAAAGAAGAATGGATCATCACGCATAATTTTTACGGTACGCTCGTATAATGTACCTTCAATTTTATCTTTCATAAAAAGCATAAAATTGTTCCACGATAAATGAGGCTTAATGCTCATAATTCCATGCACAAAAACATTGAGCCATACGGTTTTTTTATGAGAGTGAACTGCTATTTGTTTAACATGAGTAGGACGCCAAAATGAAGCGCCCTTAAACCCTATAAAAAGAAGGGCGACAAGATATATATATGGATTACGAAATGAGAACATCTTTTTGCCCATGAAGCGTCTCCCTTTTAGGGCCTATTTTACAAGGGTTTTCTACTATAATATTAGCAGGTTTTGTTCTATTTTTTCAATATATTTGAGCTGATTTTAGTGCTATTTTATCGAGTTTTATTGTAATGGGAGCTTTGGATGATTTACTCTTTGAAGGAATTTATACAAGGAGAAGTGCTATGTTTAAGCGTTCTGCAGCATTTATAGAGTATTTTTTTGAATATTTGAGGGTATTTTGGCAGCTTCTTTATGGAAGCTGGAGGATCAGTAAATTACCTCGCCCAATGGTTTCTATTTTTGGGAGCGCACGGACTATTGCTCAGGATCGGTATTTTAAAAAAGCCCATGAGCTTGCAATGCGGCTTGTAAAGGAAAATATTTCAGTGTTGACGGGTGGAGGCCCAGGGATTATGGAAGCAGCAAGCTGCGGTGCCATCCAAGCCCATAATGGTAAAACCATGATTATGGGAATAGGAGTTACCGATCTTGGCGAAAAGCCGAATAAGTGTGTGCAAGAATATTTTGCTTTGGACTATTTTTTTGCACGCAAATGGCTTTTGACTCGCTACTCAAAAGGGTTTGTGATATTTCCGGGTGGGTTTGGGACATTAGATGAACTTACTGAAATTCTTACATTAATTCAAACAAAAAAATTGCAACATGTACCGATTGTTCTTTTTGGGGTTGAATTTTGGGAGCCGCTTTTATTGTGGCTTAAAGATGAAGCACTTACGCATAAAACAATATCAAAAGAAGATTTGAATTTATTTACATTGACGGATGATATAGATCGAGTGTTTTGTCTGTTGCACGATACATGCAAGGTAACACAATGAAAACAATAGTGGAAATACTACGAGTTTTTAAAGTTTACGTAAAAGCAGTATTTCAATTGAGTTATGGTGTCTATCGATTGCGCAAGCTTAATGAACGCATCGTTGCTGTATTTGGAGGAAAGGGCGCATATCAGGGCGGAAAATATACAGAGTGGGCGTATGAATTTTCAAAAAAAATTGTTCAGCACGACATCTCGGTCATTACAGGTGGAGGGCCCGGTATTATGGAGGCAGCTAATTGTGGCGCATATGATGCCGCGCGTGATAAAAGCCGTGCGACATTGGGAATAGGAGTAGATGGCGTGAATGTACATTTTTCAAATAAATGCGCACCGCTTATTCAGGTTCATTATTTTTTTGTGCGCAAATGGCTTCTTACTCACTATGCATGCGCATATGTATTTTTTCCAGGAGGTATAGGGACGGTGGATGAGATGTTTGAAGCTCTTAATTTAATGAAACTGCAAAAAATAAAACGTGTACCAATGATATTAATTGGGGTCCATTACTGGAAAGATCTTATCGATTGGTATCAACACGGATTTGAGAGTGGTCTTATTGAATTTCCCATATCAAATACGCTTATTATAACCGATAGCATCGATGAAGCTGTGAATATTATCAAAGCTTCTTTGTAAAAATATTATTCTCAGGCATCATTGCCAATAGTGCGACCAACGATATATCCAATAGCAGAGATACTAACAGGAATTAATGCCGTTGGATAGCAGGATGGCCACACAATGGTTGCAATAAATGCGATAAATCCTGATGCGACTGAAAAAAAGGCACCGAGTCGAGATACGCGCTCATTAAAATAGGCCCATACAAGCGGCGCAAGCAAACAGCTTACCGACAAAGCGTAGCTATCAATAAGAATCGTAATGATATTTTGAGGAACAAAGTAGGAAGAGGCGAGCGTCATAATTCCTACGATGAATGTAATTATTTTTGATTGAGTAAGTGATTTTGATCCTGAAATTTGAAATTCAAAATCTTGTGCAACATTGGAGCTAATAGCGCAAAGCAATGAATCTGCTGTGGATGTAATTGCTGCAAGAATAGCGCATAAAGCAAGAACAACGACGTATTCGTTTGTTAAAAACTCTATAGCAGGAACTAACGGGCTTTCTCCTACAGGAACGACGATTCCAAGAAGCTTTGCTTGCATGCCTAAATAGATAGGAATTAAGGCAAAAAGAATAAGCAAAATACATGAAAAAATAGCTGATAACGTGGCAATGCGCTGCGTTCGTGCAGAAAAAAAGCGCTGAGCGAGATCCTGTTCAATAAGAGAAAAAAGTGCGGGCATTATGAGTGTGGCTATCAACGTGTTGAGCGAAATAGGCAGCGTGCCAAAGTAGCTATTTTGAATCTCTATGATAGATCCCCATCCAAAAGAGGGACCATATAAGATGCTATACAAAAAGATACCAAAAAATACTGCAATAATGAGAATGACCTGCAGGATATCCGTGATCACCACAGCTTCTAGTCCGCCGGCCATTGTGTAAAAAATGATAAAAAGCCACATCGCAATAAAAATAATCTCGGTGTATATGCCCATATTAAGTGTGGCAATAATAGTTCGCGAACCAACGATCTGACCAATTAAAATACCGCTCATTGTGATGATCGAAAGAAGTGATGCTATTTTTTTCAAAAAGGGTGATTGGTATTTTGATTCAAAAATTTCGGCAGTCGTTGCAACGTTCATGGATTGAAGCCGAGCGGCAAATCCCATGGCAAGCAATAAAAATCCAAGGGTCATGCCGAGTGTATATAAAATACCATACGCGCCATAGAGGTAGGCATTTTCAGAGGTCCCTAAAAGCATGCCACCGCCCACCTGTGTAGCTACAAGTGTCATTGTTATTTGAAAAACGCCAAGATTACGTCCGGCCAAGAAATAGTCGGTGGTTGTTTTAACGTTTTTTGAGGCAAAAAAACCGATAATAGTATAGAAAATTGTAAGGCTTGCTAAGGCTGCAAAAAATAAAATAGTGTTCATAAATTCTCCAAAAAAACAGGATACATACTTACTATAATAGAGGCTGCATTATAACGGTTACGCAATGCAATGATGCGAATGTTTTTTGCTTCGATGGAGAAACACGCGTTTAAAGAGCATATTGAACCCCTTTGCAAGAGCATACCCTGAGAGATACACTGAGGACCCTATAAGAGGATCAGAGCAGAGCATTTGAATACCCATACTCTTGATATACTGAGACCAATATATAAAGACAGGACTCGCCATGAGTGCTGATCCTATTGTTAAAAAAGAATGAGATGATTTCTCCTTTAGACTACTTGATTTTGGCTCTTTTGCAAACCATTGCCTTAAGATTTGGTATAGCGCTGTGCAGGCAAGCGCACTGGATGGTATCCACGGATAATTTTTGTGGGAATAAAAGCCTGTCTTAATATGATCCCAGTTAAAACCACGAGAATCCGTAGCCAAATCTCTAAAAAGATCTCCGTAATGATAAAGCGTATATAGGCTTGCAGCGCAGGCTATGCCATCGCTCAGAGGCTCGCCATATGTATAAAAAATAGTGCTAAGCAGCAAGAGCGCTATTTTTTTGAAAAGCGGGCTTTTCTTTCTTTTCTCGTAGTGCAGTTTTGTAGAATTTTTCATATGCTTCCCACGTGCCTGATATGCTAATAATTAATCCGGCAAGATATTTTGTGGAAGAAAATCCATCTTTGAGCTCTGAGAGTTCTCCTGCTGTTTGGTATGTATTTGCAAGAGCAACGGCAGCGACACATAGATTCTTTAATGCGCCTGAATGTACGAGCTGTCTTGCTGTATTTGAGATGGTGCTTGAAATGGGTTTCTTCTTTTGTGCTGCATAGAAATCTGAACTTGCAGATAATCCGATAGAAAGAGCGAAAGCGTATAATGCTTTATTCATAAGAGTTCCTTACGGTATGGAAAATAGATTAATTTTTATGGTAAAAAAATGGCTTCTTTGTTTCTTTAAACAATGCTTTGTACAGCTTTTTAATCGAATAATACTCTGCGCAACCAACGACTATGAGCGAGGCGAGCGCATGCAGTGACGAGCTCCTGCCTTGCAATGCACGTACATACTTTTTTTTATTTTTGGCTACTGTGTAAAACCCTGCTATCGCTGCTGTGCTATGCGCTGCTACGCTTAAAAATCCAGCTTGAATTGGTACGCTGAGAGCCAAGGCTACAGAAACAAGCAGCGCCATTATATACTGTTTCATTGATATACCCCATATTAGATGTTATTGGCTCTAGATCATATAAGAGTAACCGTTAAAAGGCAAATAAAAGGCTTTTCATTAAGATGGGCTGATGACATTGAACTGTTTATTTGCTAGGATGAAACGACACATATTAATCTATATTTTTCTCATAAAGGGAGTGCTATGAGATACAAGATATCACGTATGTCATTTGCTCAAACAGTGTTTATATATGCTCTTGGAAAACTCGCGAGCCTTTTGAAGGTGAGTTTTGCTGTCGGTTCATTTTCAATCTTTTTTTCACTCAGCAATTGTGTATTTCCTTTGGGCGGGGCATTTGGAGGCTTTTTTGGAGCGGCCGGATTATTGGGCTTGAGTAGCGTTCTCTTGGTATTTAAAAAATCAGTTTCATTATCTTACATAGCATATAGTGGAATACCGACATTTTGTGCGGGACTCTATTGGCAATCGGGCCGATCATATCGTGCAATAGTGCCGCTTGCATGCATGGCTTTATTCTGGATGCACCCAACCGGTTTTTTTGCAGCGCCGTATGCTCTTTTTTGGGTTATACCGTTTGTGATAGCCTTTAAAAAAGATTCGGTATTTTTAAATGCGTTGGGCTCTACGTTTACGGCCCATGCTGTTGGTTCGGTGCTGTGGCTTTATGCGACCAATATGCCAGCAGCGCGATGGTATCAATTATTGCCAAACGTTCCACTAGAGCGTCTTTTATTTGCACTTGGTCTAACAATTATGCACGGAGCTCTCACGTTTTTGTTTGCTAAAATGAAACTATGGAGCAAGGCTCGTATCGAACTCATTCAATATTAAAAAGGCATTATTAATGGTGAAGCATCTTGCATGCATTATGGATGGCAATCGAAGATGGGCAAAGCAGCATGGCATGTTTCCATGGGATGGCCATAAAGAAGGGGTGAAGGCTGCGCAACGCGTTGTCGATTTTTGTGTGGAGCAGCATATTCCGTATCTTTCGCTCTACACATTTTCGCTTGAAAATTTTAATAGATCTTACGATGAGCAGTATTTTCTATTTTCAGTGCTTTTGCAAGAAGTTGAAAAGCGGGTAATTGCGGAGTTTATTGAACGGGGAATACGTATTCAATTTATTGGAGATCGAACGAAATTTCCTGAAACTGCGATTTCTGCTATTACCAACATGCAAGAGGCAACCAAGCATGGCACGGTTTTGACGGTCAATTTACTATTTTGCTATGGTGGACGCCAAGAGATTATGCATGGCGTTCAATCGGTTATGCACCTTTTGAAAAAGGGAGCAATAGCAGCGGATACGTTTACGGATGAAGAGTTTGAAAAGCTTCTTTGGACGCACGGTATACCGGCTCCTGATATTATTCTTCGCACTGGTGGCGTTCGTAGATTAAGTAATTTTTTACTGTATCAGGCAGCGTATAGCGAACTATTTTTTTTAGATGAATATTGGCCTGAGATTTCGCATGAGCATTTAAAACGCGTACTATCTCAATTTAATGCAACAATTCAAAATTTTGGAAAATAATGACGATTGCGGTACTTGCTGAGGGGGCATGGGGAACTGCTATTGCACTTCTGCTTGCTCATAATGGATATCATGTAAAGCAATGGTGCTATCACAAAGCGTTGGCGCATGAAATTAATACAACTCGATATAATAAGCGATTTTTGCCTGGGTTTGAAATTCCCAAAAATATTACAGCGGTAAGCTCTCTTGAGGATGCTGTTCGCGGTGTAGAATGGATTTTTGAAGCGATACCTGTTCAGCATTTGCGTGAAACGATTGAACATCATAAGCATATCTTTAAAGCCGAGCAAAAGTGGGTTGTGCTTAGTAAGGGCATCGAACAGGAAACCTTATTATTCCCAACAGAAATTATACAAGAAATGTTGGGTCGTGATACAAAACTTGCTGTATTAGCAGGCCCGAGCTTTGCGCACGACGTTGCAGAAAAAACGATTACAGCCGTAACGATCGCCGCTCCTGATTGCGAACTGGTCAGAGAAATTCAGGTGCTTATGCAGAATGACTATTTTAAGCCGTATATTAGTACCGATATGGTGGGAGTGCAGGCGGGTGCTGCACTGAAGAATGTTATTACACTTGCTATCGGTATGCTTGATGGCGCTGGCTATGGAGACAATGCCAAAGCATTTATTTTGACACGTGGGCTTCACGAAATGGTGCAGGTTTCTATTCGTCTTGGCGGAAAGCAGGAAACGATGTATGGTCTTTCCGGTGTGGGGGACTTAGTGCTTACGGCGATGGGTTCTTTGAGTAAAAATTTAAAAGTTGGACGTATGCTTGCGCACGGCAAGAATCTTCAGCAGATTTTAGATGAAACGGGTTTTATTCCTGAAGGCATTAACTCTGTGCAATCCGTGCAGCAACTTTTAGAAAAATATGATCTTTCATTACCGATTTGTAATGGAGTGTATGATGTCATATTTAAAGGAGCATCTTTACATGAAATGGTTCGGGCGGTCATGAAGGAGCCGGTATCTTTTGAGTGTGAAATAGAAAAAGGCGCAGAATAACCCGCGCCTTTTTAACAAGAAAATTTATTCTTGCTCAGCTTTTGGCTTAGGCTTATTACCGCATGCGCATTTAGTTTCGGCTTTGTCTTTATCTTTTCCGCCGCACACATCGCATCGTAGAATTGTATTATCTTCTTCTTTACAGCACTTTCCACAGTTGCCACAGCTTTCTTTGCAGCAGCCTTTTAATACCTGTGATGCGAGTTGCGAGCCTTTGTCGTTGCTTGCGCAAATAAACGCAGGAAGCGCTAACGCAAGTATCAATGCAAAAACGGTTTTGTTCATAGTAACTCCTTTAAACGTGGACGAACACTATTCTTTGTTACAGAGATACTTCAGATTCGGATAAATTGCAAGGGGTTTATAGAGGTTTGAAATAATTAAAACGCGTGCTTAAATGATTTTTTGCATACGTATGCCGCTGATTGCTGTAGGTATAGAGGCACGGTTTTATTGTAATTCCTTTGCGGGCAAGATCATTTCTTAACTGAAAAGCATTTTTAAAATGAACACCCTCAAATCCAAGCTTTTGAGCGGCGGTAACATTCGGTAAACGATCATCGATAAAAATGATCCGCGTTTTTTTTGGATCAAGATTATTCTTTTTTAAGTAATTTTTAAAAAACTGAGCACTGGGCTTTGGATATGCAATGGTATCGTTGTTAACCACGTATGATCTATTGAGCGTGATGTAGTCGAATATTTCTGCAAGCTGAGGATGTTCAGAAGGGTTAATAAGCCTATCAAACAGTGTGCGCCCAAGATTGGAGCCGATATGCTGTTCATATCCATTATGATGAAGCTCTTTGAGGATGGCTGAAATTCCATGAGTGGGTGCTTGAGAGTTTGACAGTTGAATAACGAGCTCTTTAAAAAAAGGATTATTATGTTTTTCTGCAAGCATAATAAAATTTTCAGAAGAAGTAGGATACAGTAAAGAGTATCCAATATATGTGACTATTTCCTTTAAAAAAGACCAATTTGATTGTTGTACCATTTTTTTGAGATAGGGGAATCGTAACAATGTGATAAAACGATCTTTTGGCTGAATAAGTACTTCATTGAGATCCCACAAAATAATTGTATTATGCGGAACGACTGAAGCAAAAGAGAAGCACAATGAAAAGAAGAAGGCCTTATATTTCATAGCTAACATTTTGTTTTGATTGTAATAAAAAACCCCCTATGGGCTTTGGCTAGCTTATCATAGGGGGTTTTTATTGCAATGTATTAGTTTACAATAAACCCTGTTTTTTAAGAGTAAGACGAACGATCGTTGGTGCAGTTTCCTGTTTGTTTATGAGACGTGAGCTCCACATCCCACATTTTCTAGCGCCATTTATATTATTGTCTTTATCATCAAAAAAAATAATATTTATTGCTTCGATATCGCTATTTTTTTCAAGAAAATGATTAAAATATTTTTTGTGTGGTTTTCGGGTAAATATAAAATGAGCATCGGCAAGGCTTCTTTTAAGATCGAAATATTTCATATGATCAGGATATCGTTTGCATAATATCTCAAAATGTTTTGCTTCGATGTTTGAAAGAATGACTTGTGTTGTGCCTTTTGCATGTAGCTCTCGGACAATATCAAACATTGCTTCAATTGGAGTGCAGTCCGCACCGTTTTTGCCTTGCTTTGTAAAGAGCACTTTATGCAAATCCCATGCAACAATTTTTGCAGGGGCTGCAACAGCCACATTTAAGGATGCGGACTGCTTTTTTTCAAATGATTGTATGAGCGTTGTTGCAGAAAAAAGTGTCATACACACAGCAAAAAGACTATATCGCTTTATCATCATAACCTCCATTATTTGTAGAGCGATCTTCTAATACATAATCAGTATAGATAGAAAGATTAAAATAGGAAAAAGGCTGACTGTAAGGCCCTTCTAGAGCACTAATTCGACTTTTTCTGGCATGGGGCCTATGGTGCCTGCTACCGGATAATGGGCTATAATGACAGGATTTTTCATCTGTTTCTGCTTTGTTTGATATATAATTTCGGGTTCTATTTCATAGCGTTCTAGGATTAAAAGGGCTTGATTGAGCGTTTTGCCGCATAAATTAGGCCAAATGACCTTTTGTGGCTGGTGCTCTGCTATATATGCAATAATTGTATTGTGTCGTAAAGGCTCTCCAGGTGCTGCAAATTGACCTATGCACGTGCCGCGAGGATAGTTGCTTGTGATGAGGTGTGTTTGGAGATCAATAGACAGATTTTGAAGATCCTGCTGTATTCGATCAATAGTTTTTCCTGTAATGGAAGGAGTGAGTACTGGTTGAGGCTTTTGAGACGCAACGACATAGATCGTTTGGCGAACTTTTACGCTCTGCTCTGCTTGAGGTATTTGTTTTAAAATTGTATATGCAGGATAGTTTCCATCGTCACGAAGCTCTAAAACCCTCATAGAAAGCTGAGCGTCCGAAATCTCAAGAAGAGCTTCAGGTATAGATTTTCCTACGACAGAGGGGGTCGAAACATGGCCTGGTTGCAGCATGGATCGAGCAACGAAATACCCGGTAATGAAACATATAAATGGAAGCAAGAATAACGCGTGTCTCATAGCTACAGTATAGATCAAAAACGGGTAAAATTGTAAGCCGGATTCTGTTCCTTATTACTAAGGGGCAACCATTTATCTGAGCGGCATACCCGCGTACGTATGGAACAAACAACCTATGCACGCTGCTTTGCCTTGCTCCAGGTAGGGTTTACCCATCATTAATATTGCTACTAACAGTCGTGCGCTCTTACCGCACGTTTTCACCCTTACCATTTGTGAAAATGGCGGTTGTTTTCTGTGGCACTTTCCATAGGGTCTCCCCTTCCTCCGTTGCATGTAAGCTCCGAAGGTACCTTGTTTGCTTGGAGTCCGGACTTTCCTCTCATATCATTGAATGTATGAGCGATTGCCTCGCTTTACCCGTTTTTAATGTCAAAATAAATAAGATATACAAAAATATATTAACACACACAGTGCTTATTGTATACATGATAGGCCAAAAAGGGCCTATGCTACACGAAATCCATATAAAAAGTAATGTGAGAGGATAGAGGGTATTATGGTAGGCTCGTCTTTTTAAAATCCTAAGTATTATAATGAAGCAACAAGCAATCAAAAGAGGCTGATAGGGGGCATACCCAATTGCAAAGCATCGGCTTATAAAGCATATCAGTGTCATGCAGAGCTCAATTCCATTCATTTTTTCTTGATATGCACTGATGAGCAGTGTAATGAGACATAGGTGTGAAACTTCTTTTTCATATGCAAAATAGAGGCATATATCAAGACACATACCAAAGAAGAGTGCACATCCAAAAAAAAATAGTGAATACATAACTTTCTTCATAGAGCTATGATACTATATCTTGCAGGCGATTTATATTGTTTTAATTTTTGTCGAGTAGCATTCTATGAAACGAGCGTTTTTTTGCACACTATTCTTATGTACGATGCTATATGCACAAAAAGCATCGGGCCTTAATAATGTACAATGCTCTTTGTTGTGTGTGTCTAGAATTCGATCTATGATTTATCGATATATATCAATTTCTTTAAAAAATATTAAACATTCGTTATGGCGCACGCACTGTTCTGATAAGGAAATGTGGCATACTATACGGCGGCGAGTTGCGACATGGGAAAAAGAGCAGCGTGGCAAATGATCATGCGACGGTATGGGGTATATATCTTCACATATGGTTGTTGTTCTCTTTCTTTCATAATCGGGATGCTTTTTTTTGTATGTACTTCTCATTGGGTTGATCTATCTGTGCTTGAGCGATATAGTCCCGGATTGCCGACTATTCTTCTTGATGCCTATGGAAATGAGTGGGCGAGGTTTGAACATGAAAAACGAGAGCCGATTCCATTATCAAAGCTTCCTCGTCACTTGATAGAAGCATTTATTTCGGCAGAAGATGGAAATTTTTATCATCATAACGGTATATCAATTAAGAGTATTATTCGATCATTGTGCGTGAATCTTTATTATGGAAAAAAGGTACAAGGCGCGAGCACTATTACTCAGCAGCTTGCAAAGCTTCTTTTTTTTAATTTAAAAAAAACCTACAGTCGAAAAATTAAAGAGCAGTTATATGCATTAATTATTGAGCAGCACTGTACGAAAGAGCATATTTTATACGTCTATCTTAATCATATTTATTTTGGATGTGGATTGTACGGAGTGGAGGCAGCATGCCAAGCATTTTGGGGAATATCAGCTCAAGATGTATCGATAGCTCAAGCCGCCACGCTTGCTGGAATTATTAGAGCACCGCAATATTTCTGTCCATTGCTTTGTCCGCGTGCGAGTGAAAAAAGGCGAGATATGGTTTTGGCTTTGATGCATAAACGAAAATCTATTACAGACGAACAGTATGAATATGCAAAACATGAATCATTATGTGTACACGATAAGCGTGCAACCGTACCCTTTGCTTCTCACTTTAAGGAGGAGCTACGCCTTTATCTGGAGCGGGTATTAGGCAAGGCGGCATTGTATAAAGGAGGATATACTGTCGCAACGACATTGCATCCCAATACACAAAACATACTAGAGCAAGAATTTTCAAAACAAATTATTCATTTACGATCTCAATGTAAAAAACTAATTGATGGTGGTGGCATATGCCTTGATGTGCATACCGGAGCCATAAAAGCCCTTGTTGGCGGATACGAATCTCAATCATTTAATCGAGTATTTCATGCAAAACGTCAGTTGGGTTCCATTTTTAAGCCAATCATTTATGCGGCAGCGATAGAAAAGGGAATGCATTTTACTGGTGTAGTGATTGATGAACCCATTCAGGTTCTTCAGGATGGAGTTATATGGTCGCCTCAGAATTATGATTCTCAATTTCAAGGGCCCATTACGCGTGCATATGCATTGTCTCGTTCAAATAATATTGTGACGATCAAAACGTTGCTCGATACGGGTATGAATCGTGTAATAGACATGGCAAAGCGCTGTCACCTTGAAGCAGATTTTAAGCCATATCCATCCCTTGCTTTAGGCTGCATTGATGAGACACTGTTGCGTGCAACTGCCATGATTTCTATATTTGCACATGATGGCATGTATGTTGAGCCGTACATGATCGAATGGATTAAAGATGCAGATGGCAAAACGGTATTTCGCCATTCTCCTGCTCCTGAGCGAATTATGTCATCACGAGTAGCGGGGTGTGTTGCAAAAGTAATGATGCTCAGTTTACAGCGAGCCAAAAAATGGTTTTCGCATAGCTGGTTTGAAGGGGAAGCGTTAAGCAAAACAGGTACGACGAATGATTCGCGTACCTGCTGGTATATTGGTGCAACGCCATCAATGTCGACGGGCATATACATTGGCTGCGATGATAATCAGTCAATGGGTAAAAATCTCTTTCCCGTCCACACAGCATTTCCCATATGGCTCGGCGTACAGCGCGCAGCTCCTTCGCATCTCAAGCAGTTTACCTTTGATTCATCGCTTGAAAAAGTAACGATTCATGAGCGAACAGGCCTTCGGTGCTCTCGCAATGATGATGAGGCTATTGAGATTTTTTGTTAGATAAAAACGGTGCTTTTAGCCTATTTTTCAAAGGCCTTTTTGAGTTCTCTTTCAAAAATTTATGCAGCGATTCTGATTGCGATTTTATTTCTTTAACCGTTTTAATCTCTTCTACAGAGAGTGTTGGCTTTTGCTTTTGTTTGAAAGCAGTGACTACTTTTTTGGTAAGTATGTACGCATCGCTTGTCTCATTATGAAGGGCATTGATAATACTATCTTCATTATTTTTTGACGTTAAATAAGGATAGGACATTAAGATATGTACGCTTGGATTTCGGGGTTGTACGGTTATGACATTTCCTTTTCTATCAATAGACGTAACCGTGATAGGACTAAACGTACAGAGCATTCCCTTGCGCTTAACATACCATGTAAAAACACTCTCTGCCCAATCTTTTTTTTCACTAAGATTTGATGATTTTGAAATAGAACTTGGACTTGCTTTCATTCCATGTATTTGATTTACAACATTAATAGCAAATAAAAGAGAGAAAAGTATGCATCGTGTCATTATAACCTCGAATAATAAAATGGTATTAAACTGATATATGATAGAAAATTATACACATTTTGACTAAAAACCCAATAGGAATCAGATTTTTTCAGAATATGAAATAATATGATTGATAGATTCAGCGGCGGATTGAACTGTCGTGAACATTGAAGGATATTGTTGGGCTATTGTAGAAGCATTGATTATTTGATGGCCGGCGCCGGCATATGTAAGAGGAATGAGAATTGTACGCTTTTGAAAAAAAAGTGATTCGAAGATTGCGCCTGCACCAGCTCGGCTGATGATAATATCTGCCTGCCGATAATATGATGATAAATCCGGTTGATATGAAAAAACTTCGGAGCTACATGCAAGCTTTTGATATAATTTTCGGACCGTTTCGACACTATTTCCTGTCTGATGAATAATATGAAATGTACTGACTATTTTTTCATTGTATTGTGCTAAAAGTTGCGGAAGCTGATTCAGCTCTTCTGATCCTTGAGATCCTCCTAAAATAAGGATGGTCTTTTTGTGCATCTTTTGGTGTGCATCTCTATTGATCTTAGAGAGTGTGCTAAATCGAATGGGATAGGGTTTGAAGGAGCAGGAGTGCTTGGGAAAATGGCGAGGGATTGTATCAAAGCAGTAATGTATTGTGTGAGCAAACCATGCAAGGAGTCGAATCGTTTTGCCAGGCGTAGCGTTAAGCTCGTAAAGTTCGATAGGAATACCAAGTATCCATCCTGCCAAACAGACAGGAATAGCGACAATGCTTCCCGTCGTTACAATTTTTTTGGGCATTTCTGCAGCAAGATAAAAAAGTGCTACAAAACAGGAATAGAATAAAAAAAAAGGACGCAATAATGACGGTATATGCTGGCCGAGAGGCAGCGTGCGGTGATTAATTTTTTTTTTGCACTGCTTTACGAGAATGCTATCAAGCGGCTTTGAGCTTGTAATGAATAAAATTGTATGCTCATTATCGTGCTCTGCGAGCGTGAGGCATGGAATGATATGTCCTCCTGAATGGGCTGCGACATAGCAAATTGTTTTAGGAGGTTGTTGCATGCTTATTCCATTGATACGACAAAATTGCGGCTATCTTTTTTTCATACTGAGTGTGAGCGTATAGCTTTGCCTGATCAATTGCTTTGCGCGCTTTATCCACATATCCAAGCTTATGATACGTTTTTGCAAGATGAATATGAATGGAACTATCATGAGATAATGTGTGGGCTAAGGGCTCAAGAAGTTTTAAAGCCTTTGCATACTCTTTCTTTTTATAGAGAATAACTGCCTTTGTATCAAGAAAATGTGGATTTCCCTTATCAATCTCATACGCTTTTTTAAAGAACTGTTCAGCTTTTTCAAGATCATGACCATGTGTAGCACAATAATATGCATGCAAATTGAGTGCGGGCGCAAAAGGATCTTGGTCTGATTCGATTTTTGTAAGCGTTTCTATCATGGCATCATACTTTTCTTGTTCATATTGAAGTGCAGCGATTTGAAACAGTATGCGTTTTTTAAGGGTTTTATCCGTTATACGATTAGCAGAGTGCATATGCAGTTCAATTGCCCGCTCGGTATTATCTGTTCGAGTATATAAATCGGCAAGATATAAAGGAATCGCAGTATGCTCGGGGAATTTTTGATGCAATGCGCTCAATGCGCTTATAACCTTTTCGATTGGAGTGCCTGTGCGTGGAAGAAGGTGCAACGTTTGCAGCCATATGTGGTTTCCAGGATCCTGAACAATCCACGCCATAAGAGTGGCAATTACCTCATTGTGCTGCTTAAGGATTGTGTGAAGCTGTACTTTAAGAAGGCGAGCTTGTACGTCATCCTGATTTTCCTGAAGGCAACTATTAATTTGTGTTAATGCGGCTGTATAATTTTTGCGCTGAAAAAATTGATATGCTTTTTGAAAGCACGAACGATTAACAACAACAATAGTGTTGTTAGTTGCGTTTTTATTCTTGAGGGCAAGCTCAAGAAGATGGCGCTCAATTTGCTTATTAGGGCCGACAAGCTGTAGATATGAGGCATATCCTTTTATTGCATTATCAATTTGCCCAGACTCCTCCTCAATCATAGCTTTAAGGAGATATCCTTGATGAAATTTTGGATGGGCATCAAGGCACTGTTCAAGATGTGCGCGTGCCTGCTTGAAATCGCGCATTTGCAGATAAATTTGCCCTTTAATAAAGTAAAATACGAAATTGTTTGGCTTTCGAGCGGTATTATTTAAATAGTTGTCAATAAGATCAAGGGCGTTTTGTAGCTCTTTGCGCTGAACGAGCGTTTCTGCAGCATTAAAAACTATTTCAGGATGAAGTTTGAATTTTTGGCTTAATTCGATTAATCGCCGATCAGCTTCATCTTTTTTGCCCATATGTTTGAGCGCTGCTACAAAAATAAGTTGAATATCGGGATCTTTTGTGAACGCTTTTTCAACTTTAGGCATTAATTCAAGGATTTTTCGATAGTTTTTATTTTCACTCAAAAAATGAATATATCCTTTGTTGGTTAGTAATGAGTGGGGTTTTTCAAAAATAGTTTCATACCATTTGTGAGCATTGCTTTTATCACCTTCAAATTGTTTATAATTTGCCCAGAAATAGGTGTGGTATTGATTGCAGTGCAACGTTGTCATGATGAGCGTGGCGAGGCCGATATATATTTTTTTCATCTACTTCTCTCCCGGTGACATCGAACTAAAAATGATCGCAGTACTTCGCGTAGTGTGGAATCTTGTATGGCATCAAGAGCTTTTTGCTCCTGCTCTGAAAACGTTATGCATATACTATGAGAGGTGCTTTCGATCGTTTTCGGAGCATTACTTTTTTGAGCGATTCCCTTCTGTTTGAAGCGTATCGTTTTGAATCGTGGTTCGTCTAGACTTTGATTAATTGTAGTAAGAATGGTGTTACCCATTAAATAGAGTTCTTGAAGCCAGCTTGAATCGGTTACGCCGAGCGTTATGCTGCTGCTCTCTATTTTTTCAATCGAAACATATTCGGCTAATGATCCCATAATGGTGGGCCACTGTTTGAGCAGGTCAAGCTTCCATGAATGCGAATGCTGCGCTAGAAATGGAGAGAGAAACTGTTTTATATGTTCACTCATTATTGCCTTTTAGCTTTCAACTAGTATAGCACACTTTTGAGTGGCATATATGTCTAAAAATGAAATTACACGGTTAAAGTTTAAGTTGATTTTTCTTTGAATATGGGTATTGTGTACCGCGTAAGCTTACAAAAAAAGTAGGAATTGTGAATTTAAGGAGTAAGGTACGTGGAAAAAGTCTTGTCTGGTAATCTACTTTCTCATACACGCTACGTTTGCTCTCACAATATGATGAGTAATGAGTTGATCATTTCTTTTCAAGAAATATCCCACATCAGAGCAGCGATGGGAAAGAAGGATTTTCAAAAACGTGTAGTAACGTGTAGTTTGAGTTATGAAGGCAAAAAAATAAGTCTAGATTCAGAGGAGACTTTATGAAAAAAAGTGTATTCATTGCAGCGTTGGTCTTAAGCATACCAATTGCCGCAGCAGAGCCCCAGAAAGAAGGGCTCAAGAATGACTCGTTCACGACGCCATGTCAAGAAGCACAGAAAGGCTTGTTAGAGGTTCAAAAAAAGGCGAAAAAATTGCTCGCCCTTGGGCTTAAAAAAGGCTCGCAAAAATTCCAAGACTGGATGCGATGGCTTGAAGGAGCGAGTGAAGAGTCTGAAGTTGAACTTAGAAAAACAGAATATGAAAAGCTCTTAAAATCAGATGAAGAATACGCAAAAAAACCTCATGAAGATTTGAATCAAGAAGATAAACAAAAATAAATAAACAGAAAGGCCCGGTGAAAATCGGGCCTTTTTTTATGAAGCAGATTCATATAATAGATGGTTACATCCCAAAACTATTGACTCTTGCAGTAGTTTTGAGTGCACACTAAGCAGCGCCCGAGATCTCAAACTCTTTTTTTATAGCTCAAAGGAAGGGACATGAAAAATTATGCTGTGTTTAGTTGTTTGCTTATTGCATCGTCTTGTTGGGGAGTCGAAAAACATGGAGCACAGGAGGGTGGTGGATCTTTAAGAAAAGCATTGAGTTTTAGAAAGAAGCCTCAAGAAAGAAAAAGTTTGCGAGATATATGTTTTAATACTCCTTCAAATAGCGAAAATGAAATTGATATAATGGTAAAAGATCTCACGGGAAAAATGTCTGAAACTGAAAAAGGACTTAATGTTTTTTCTGATGTTGCTGTTGAAGAGCAATTAAAATTGATGGTTGCAATTGGATTTTTAGATAATACGATACATCAACTTCCGAATTGTGAAGTGAGCGAAGCTACAAAAAAAATAGTTACCTATATAAAAGATATGTACGCTAAAATTCGATACGCACACGCTCAAGCGGGTTTCTACAAAAAAGAAGAACCTAAAGCAAAAGAAAATCAGAAAAAATAACTTTATGCATTGCTTTCTTCTTCAAATGTAATGCCACGATATTCAAGCCAGCTTTTCCAACCATCGGGTATGGGCTGATTGGAGCAGAGCATATAAGAATTTTGCAAGTTATCAGCGATGTCTTTTTGCTCATCAAATTGCGCTACCGTTTTGATATCGGCATAATTCCAGTTTATATTTTTGCATTCATATAGGCTAATGTGATCGTTATGTTCCGTGATAATATCAAATTCACGGGCCTTTTTTAATTCTGGAGATCCGACTTTTTGTGAAAATCCTGAAATAATAGTCTGCTCTTTTTTTTGTCCATAAGGCTCTTGCAATGCCAATGCCTTTTCAGCTTCGTATAGATATCCTTTGCAGCGAGGTTGACCATAAGAGCTGTAGATAAGCTCAAGAAGCTTCAATGCGCCTGGAACATGACGAAATTGAGCATAAAATTTTTCCATTATTAAAACATGTTTTTTTGAAAAATTCTTTGCTGATTCCCGTATTGGAGTGATAATTGTTTGAGAAGCTTTGCTGCCATAAAGGGGCTGAAAAAATAGACACAAAAGTATGAAATTCAGACGATTCATATAAGGCCTCCATTAATTGTGCTTCAATGAGGACTACTCCTTCATTTCAATATACAAGTTTTTCCAAAAAAGCCTACTGCTTCCAGGCATGGGAAGGCGGCTAAAGGCGTGCGAAACCGTTGCGATAGCCTTTTGGGCATATGCGTGGGCTTTATATTCGTTGGATATGAGGGCTTTTTGATATGTTTGTATCCAGTGGCTCAGAATCGCATCAAGAAGGGAGCTTGTTTCGTGCTCGCTTATTTCTGAAGTATCGAGTGTCTTTGCAAATAAGAGGGGATCGTTAAATGAGGCATTTGCAAAAAAATCGAATAGGGGATGCTGGCTAAGTTCTTCTTTTTCGGAGTCAGCATAATGAATCATGCAGCGGGATTGAATCGTGGGCAGAAGCTGCTGGAGGCGTTCAGCTTGCAAGAAAAAATAGTAGCCGGTAGGAGGCTCTTCGAGTGATTTTAAAAGACTATTAGCGCATGCAGCAGACATGGTATCGCTATGTTCGATAATGAAATAAAAGCGTTCCCCATCATTAAGCTGCAAGCTCAGCTGCTCAAAAATCGGTGCTATCTGTTCTCTGGTATAATTTTTTTCGGGAGCAAACCATCGAATATTTGGATGCTGATGAGAGGTGATCATGCGACACTGAACGCAGGTTCCGCAGGCATGTTTTGAGCAAAAAATATGCTGCAATTGTGTGGTAATTTCTTTCATAGTAGATGCATGATTTCCCACCCAAAGATGCGTTGGATGAATATGTATGGAGTGAGGAGCTACTGTTTTATTGAGTTGAGCCATGGGGCTAATCCTATGAGCGTAGCGTGCAACACAGATTCGACGGATTGCGATCCATCAATGTGAATAACATCCTGTTGATTGTGATAAATCGTATCAAATCCTTCAATGAGGCGGCTTACAAACGAGGCCTGTTCTTTTTCAAATGCTGAACGAGTGCCGCGTGCTGAGATGCGTTGCTCTGCAGTTTCCTGATCAATGCGTACATATATGGTCACGTTTGGTTTGATTCCTTGAAGTACCCAGCTATTGACGGCTTTTACATGTTCTTTATTAATGCCTCTTCCGTAGCCTTGATATACAAGCGATGAATCTGCCATGCGATCTGAAATTACGATGTATCCTTTTGAAAGTGCGGGCTTCACGATCTGAGTAATATGCTGTGCTCGATCTGCAGCAAATAGCAGGAATTCAGAAATGGGATTTATTGCTACCGGCTGCTCTTGCAAAATAGTTCGTAATGTTTTTCCAAGCGCGCTTCCTCCTGGTTCTTTTGTCAAAACGACAGAATATCCTTTGTGTAAAAGAGATTCATGAAGCATGCGAGCAAGGGTGCTTTTTCCAGAGCCGTCGATGCCTTCGATACAAATTAAAAGTCCAGAATTATGTATGTTATTCATAATTAAGAAGTGCTGTGTAGAGGGTTTTGTAAAATTCGTTATACTGAAAAATATCATGTTTAGAGTACAGTAATATATATCTTTTTCTAGAGGTTGTGTGATTAAAAAAGTGTCTATTGAGCCTGGATGCATAACGTGTGGTCTCTGTGAATTCATAGCGCCTGATGTATTTGAGGTGGCGGATGTAAGCCATGTCAAAAAAGATGCTCCTCTTTCTGTTTGCTCAAGAGAAATAGTTGAAGCGGCTGAACGATGCCCTGTACAAGTTATAACATATCAAACGCAGGATGATGATAATGAAAAGTAGTTCTCTTGCTCAAGAAAAAAATTATTTTGATACGCAGTATAATGCGTTGTTGAGTGACGGGCGGCTTATGTATGCAGGACGTCTTTTAGAGCGTGCAGCTCAATTGTATGGAGATAATCCTGCGCTTATTTTTCGTAATGAAGTTATAAGCTATAATGCTTTGTATAAACGAGCTGCAGCATTGAGTGATGTTTTGAAAAAACAGGGCCTGAAAAAAGGGGATCGAGTATTGATATGCTTTGAAAATTCGCCTGAATTCTATCAGGCCTATTTTGGAGTATGGCAATCAGGAGCTGTTGTTGCTCCGGTCAATACATTTTTAAAAGAGCGAGAGCTTGCGCACATTATCGAAGATGCAAAGCCAGCATTCATTCTTACAGCGCCGGACAGAGTAAAAAGTTTTCAGGAAGCTGATGGCCCGCACTTACCCCCCATTATTACGAGTGATCAATTTCCTATGCCAGACGCTTCATATAAGCCTTCTGATTCAGTAGATCAAGATCCTGATTCTATGGCGGCATTACTCTATACTTCCGGTACTACTGGGCTGCCAAAGGGGGTGATGCTGAGCTCTAAAAATATTCTGACAAACGTTTTGCAAGGGATTTCTCGTCTGCAGCTTGGATATAAGGAGCGGCTTTTTGGTGTTTTGCCGTTATTTCATGTATTTGCTCAGAATGTGTTTGTGTGGGCAGCTCCTTTTATTGGAGCGACTGTTATCCTCGTTCCTAAGATTGAACGTCGATACATTCTTGAAGGCCTGCAAAAAGAGCCAACAGCCTTTTTTGGTGTTCCCGCTCTGTATGGATTGTTGTGCCTGATGAAGACGGCTCCGTTAGATTCGGTGAAATATTTTATATCGGGTGGCGATGCATTGCCCGATAAAATTCGGATGTATTTTTCCTTGCTGTATCGTCGTAAAATCTGCAATGGCTATGGGCTTACTGAAACGTCACCTTTTATAGCATTTGATCCTGAAGATGAAGCGCTTCCAACAGGCACGCTTGGAAGGCCTTCCATTAATATCGATGTTGAAATCAGAAATGAATCGGGAGCACCTGTTGCGCACGGTGCGATTGGAGAGCTGTGGGTGAAGGGCGAGAATATCATGCTTGGCTATTATAATGCGCCCGAGGCGACTGAAAAAGTTATTAAAGATGGATGGTTTAATACGGGCGATATGATGTATCAAGATGCGCACGGAAAGCTTGTCATTACGGGCCGTACAAAAGATTTGATCATCAATAAAGGTATTAATATTTATCCGCAAGAAATTGAAAATGTGATCATGACGCATCCGAATGTGGTTCGGGTAGGTGTAATTGGCATTCCTGATGAAGCGAGCGGAGAAGTGCCCAAGGCTTACGTTCAGCTTAAAGAAGCAAAAGATGGTATGGAAGCCATTCTCATTGAGCTTTGCAAGCAGCAGCTTGCGCCGTATAAAGTCCCCCGATCAATTGTGTGCCAAACTGATGAGCTTCCGCTCACGGCCACAAACAAAGTAGATAAAAAGGTGTTGCGGGCAGCAGAAAAGAAGAGCGCATAGAAAAGTACGAACATAAATAGGGGCTGGGATAATGAATAAAGTGCTTGTATGGGCTTTTGTTGTGTCGAGTTATTCGTTGTATGGAATGCAGAGTGAAGGTATGGATGTTCCGTCTAGCACATTTGCACAATGGAAAGCATTTAAAGATGCTGTCTGCAAAAAAAATGTGGCATATGTAAAAAAATGTTCATGGCCAGGCGCTAATATCGATTCTCATGATGAAGGAGGTGAAACAATGCTTCATTATGCGGTGCGATATGATGCCCATGACATAATATCATATATACTTTCGTGTAAGGCCGATCCTAATAGTCAAAATAAAAAAGTGAGGACGCCCCTCTTTTATGCGCGATCTATACGAGCAGTTAGATTACTGATTCGACATGGCGCTACGATTGAGCATAAGGATCTTCATGGGCGTACTCCTTTGCACTGTTATGCAAAAAAGAAGGGGCGCGAATTGGCTGCCTGTGAGATTATACGATTTGGGGCGAATGTAAATAATGTAGATAGTGATAAAAAATGTTATGACAATGTAACCCCTTTATTTTGTGCGGCAGTTTGTCCAGGGAATAAAGGCGTTTTGCAGATATTATTATCAAATAAAGCTACGAATAAAAAGTATGTTACGAGATTAGGCTTTAATGTATTGCACGCAGCAGTGATTAATAAACGCTTTAAAAGTCTTGAACTATTATTAGATGATCCTGACATGCATGTGAATTCCAAAAGTATTATGGGAATTACACCATTGATGCTTGCGGCACAAGAAGATTACATTGAAGGAATAGAGCTTCTCTTTAAGAATGGAGCACATCCAGATATACAAGATCATAAGGGCCAAACAGCCCTTCATCATGCCGCTCAACATAATAAAAAGCTGAGCATAGAAGTGCTTTTAAAAAATGGGGCTGATCCGATGATTAAAGGTACAGATGATGCTTATCCGATTGATCATGTAATAAATAAAGATATAGAGAAAATAATGGAGCCATATATACAGTTTAAGAAAAAAAGCCTAGCGCAGAAAGAGATTTTTTCTTTTTTATATGGGGTGCGAGATCCCAATTCTCCAGTTTCGCGATTACCAAAAGATCTTCAACGCGAGATCATTACAAAGATAGCTCCAGAAGGCTTTACGCTCAAAGAAATGTTTGAAAAAATTACGACATAATAACGATACAAATGCGAGGACGGTATGAAAAAAAGATGTTTAATTGCGTTACTGCTTATTGGCTTGAGCTCATTAAATTATGGAATGAGTATTGACGATGAAAAGCATCTTTTGCAGGCCATATCAGAAGATAATGTTACTACTGTGGAGCTGTATATGAATAGAGATGATACATATAAGAATTATACATTTAAGCTGGGTGGATCGCCCTTACTTATTGCAGTTTGGTATAATAGAATACAGGTGGCACGTTTATTATTAGAGAATGGGGCTGATTCTAATATTCATCGTTATTATTCTCAGACTCCACTGCATTATGCCGCTCGATATGGTTTTGAAGAAATGGGAGCTCTTTTAATAAAGTGTGGGGCATTGCTTGAACCTAAAGACTGTTCGGGCAAAACGCCATTGTATTATGCGGTGTTTGAAGAAAAAAAGGGTGCGGTACAATTTTTATTACAAAAGGGAGCGGATTGGGCTGTCAAAGACAATGAGGGAAAAACTCCTTATGATATTGCTTCCCCTGAATTAAAAAAAATAATCGAAAGACATGTTGCAATAAAAGAAAGTCGTGCTTTTTTATATGGAGCAAAAGATCCCAATTCTCCTATTGGAAATTTGCCATCGGATCTTCAAAAAGTGATCATTTTTCATGTAATTCAAAAAGGCTGTACGCCCAAAGATATTTCTGAAAAAATTACGACATAATAACGATACAAATGTGAGGATGGTATGAAAAAAAGACAATTAATTGCGTTACTGCTTATTGGATTGAGCCAAGTAAATTATGGAATGCATTTTCGCGCGAAATATGATGCAGAACCGTTTTTTTTACGGGCTATAACAAATGATAATGTTGAGGTGGTGCGGAGCTATATTAAAAATGGTATATATACGAATTGTAAATTTAAGGTAAGTGGGACGCCCATACATGTTGCGGCTCATTATAATAGTCTGAAGGTGGCACGTTTATTATTAGAAAATGGAGCTAATCCTAATGTAAATAATGATACTGATGATAAGGCTCCATTGCATTATGCCGCGGCATATGGTTTTGAAGAGATGGGAGCTCTTTTAATAGAATATGGAGCGTTACTTGAAGCTGAAAATAATTCGAAGACCTCGCCATTGTATTATGCTGTGAAAGCTGGAAAAGAGGGTGTGGTACGACTTTTATTAGAAAAAGGAGCAGATTGTTTTAGCAAGAATAACATGGGAGAAGCTCCTTATGATATTGCTTCCCCTGAGTTAAAAAAAATAATCGAACCATACGTTGCAGTAAAAAAAAGTCTTGCTTTTTTATATGGAGCAAAAGATCAAAAATCTCTGATTTGCCGATTGCCTAAAGATCTGCAAAAAGAAATCATTAAGCATGTAATTCAAAATGGCTGTACGCCCAAAAATATTTCTGAAAAAATTACGACATAATAACAATACAAATGTGAGGAAGATATGAAAAAAAGACAAATGATTGTAGTGCTGCTTATTGGCTTAAGCACATTAAATTATGGAATGAGTTTTGACGATAAAATGAATCTTCTGTATGTCGCCATATCAAAAGATAATGTTACTACTGTGGAGCTGTATATGAATACAGATGATACATATAAGAATTATATATTTAAGCTGGGTGCATCGCCCTTAGTTATTGCAGCTCGGCATAATAGCATGAAGGCGGCACGTTTATTATTAGAGAAGGGTGCTGATTCTAATATTAATACTTCTCGTTATTATTTTCAGACTCCACTGCATTTTGCCGCTCAATATGGTTTTGAAGAAATGGGAGCTCTTTTAATAAAGTATGGGGCATTGCTTGAACCTAAAGACTGTTGGGGCAGAACGCCATTGTATCGTGCGGTGTTTGAAAAAAGAAAGGGTGCGGTACAATTTTTATTAAAAAATGGGGCAGATTGGTCTATCAAGGATAATTTTGGAAAAACTCCTTATGATATTGCTTCCCCTGAATTTAAAAAAATAATCGAAAGATACGTTGCAGTAAAAAAAAGTCTTGCTTTTTTACATGGAGCAAAAGATCCCAATTCTCCTGTTTCAAATTTGCCACCTGATGTTCAAAAAGAGATCATTAAACATGTAATTCCAAAAGGCTGTACGCCCAAAGGTATCTCGGATAAAATTACGACATAATAACAATACAAATGTGAGGAAGATATGAAAAAAAGACAAATGATTGTAGTGCTGCTTATTGGCTCGAGTACATTAAATTATGGAATGAATTTTTATAAAGAAAGGGCCTTTCTTGAGGCCATATCAGGAAATGATTGTGATATTGCGCAGCGATTTATTGAAGAAAATGATGAATATAAAAATTATATATTTAATCAGCATGAGACGCCATTGCATGTTGCGTCTCGAAGTAATAATGTTGAAATGGTGGCTTTATTACTAGAAAAAGGTGCAAATCCTAATATCGCTGATGGTGGTGGTATGACACCTTTACACTATGCATCGTTACATTATTCGGAAAAAGTAGTGGCTTTTTTGCAGCGCAAAAGCGAAATGCTTTATTGTAGGGATAACTATGAGAGTATATTTGATAAATCTCAAAAAGCGGCCTTTATAGCTTCTTTCTTATTACAGCACGGAGCTCATATTAATGCTCAAGATAAACATGGCAATACTGCAGTACATTGTGCTGCTAATCTTGGTAATGTTGATTTACTCAGGCTATTTATCAAGCATGATGCTGATATTAATAAGCAAAACATGAGAAAAGAAACTCCCTTGCATTATGCTACAATAAAAAAAACTATAGAGATTAATCTTAAAAAAGAAGCTTTAGCATTATTATTAGAGCATCAAGCTGATTGGTCTATCAAAGATGAAAGTGGTCGGACTCCATATGATGTTGCTTCTCCGGAATTGCAAGAAATGATGAGGGCGTATGCAGCAAAAAAAAGCTTTGCTTTTTTGTATGGAGCAAAAAATTTCGAGTCTCCTGTTTCAATAGTGCCACAGGATCTTAAAAAAGAAATTATTCAACATGTCATTCCATCTAAAAAACGCTGTAATGAAGAGGGCGAAATGGTGCCTAAGTATAAAAGGCAAAAAATATAATAACAGGTATAAATACAACATAATAACGATACGACATAGGGACGATATGAAAAAAATACGATTAATTTCATTGCTGCTTATTGGCTTGAGCCAAGTAAATTATGGAATGAAAGTTGAAGAAGACGATGAAAATTTGGTACATGCCATAAAAAATGATCTTGCTGATTTGGTAAAGGACTATATTAAAAATGGTGGAGATGCGAATTGTACATCTAAGTATACTGGAAGTCTTATACATGTTGCAGCTCGATATAATAGCATGCGGGTGGCACATTTATTATTAGAAAATGGGGCTAATCCTAATGTTTGTTATTATCGTTATGAGACTCCACTGCATTATGCTGCGCTACAAGATTTTAAAGAGATGGGAGCTCTTTTAATAAAGTATGGGGCATTAATTGAAGCTGAAGATTATTATGGTAATACGCCGTTGCATAATGCAGTATGCAGCAAGGAAAAGGGTGTGGCACAACTTTTATTAGAAAAAGGAGCAGATTGGTCTATCAAGAATAAAATGGGAGAAACTCCTTATGATATTGCTTCTCCTGAGTTAAAAAAAATAATCGAAACATACGCTGCAATAAAGAAAACGAAATAGTGCAGGCGCATAAAAAGCGTAAAATAGAATAAGGCTTGGCGCGAATCATTGTTTTTGACAATGATCGTTCTCTTTTATATGCTTACGAACATGTCCTTTCTTTTTCCAAGGAGCGCACTGCGATGATTACTCATATTATTGTTGCTTGAAGCCACATCTTTTTTAATTCCAATTTTCTTATTTTTATTCTGTTTTGTACGGTAGGTTTTTTTTTGTTTATACCCACTGAGGATATACATTGAGTAATTCATTGTTACAGGTTAAAAACCTTAAAAAAGCGTATGCGCAGGGATATGCGCTTAAGGGCGTTTCGCTCGAAATCAATAAAGGAGAAGTATTTTGCTTACTTGGCGTCAATGGAGCGGGAAAGACGACATTATCATCTATTCTTGCAACATTGCACCCGGCTACTGAAGGGGATGTACTCTTTAATGGCCATTCGATTTATAAGCGCCTTCCTGAATATCGGCTTAAGATGGGCTATTGTGCGCAAAAGCCTAATTTAAATCCGCTCATTTCTTTACAAAAGAATTTAGAGCTTGCGGGCTACTTATATAATATGACGGCGTCTCAAATAGAAGAACGATTGAAAGAGTTGGATCAGCGGTTGGGCATTCAGAAATATATGAATTATCTATCCACTGAGCTTTCAGGCGGATGGAAGCAGCGATTTATGATTGCACGAACATTAATGCATAGCCCTGAGTTTGTCATTCTTGATGAGCCGACTGTTGGATTAGATCCTGATATTCGTCATCAGCTTTGGTATTACATTCAGCACATTAAGTCGCAGGGAACTACCGTACTTTTGACGACTCATTATCTTGATGAAGCAGAAGAGCTTGCTGATCGAGTCTGTTTTCTGGATCAGGGTGAAATTAAAATGATCGATACTCCGCGGCAGCTTATGGAAAAATACGGTAAAGAAAATCTTGAAGATGTCTTTCTTCACGTGACTAAGCGAGAAAGGGAATAGGTATGCACGTTTCATATATGAGGACTATGTATTATTTGGTCTATACGCAGTACTTGATTTTTTTGCAAACGATTAAAGATAAACTCATTGATCTGGCAATTTGGATCATTGCAATGGGTGCTATAACGATCTATCTTTTGCCATCATTTGGCATTGCTTTGACATATGGAGCATTTACGATTGTGAGTATGTCGGCAAGTGCGGGATTATTTGAGCAGAATAGCAGCACGATTAGCTTGGTAGGAGATTTTGAGGGGGATAATATTACATCCTTCTATTTGACGCTACCAATTCGATCGTGGATGGTATTTTTAAGCTATGGAATATTTTATACGTTTAATTGTATTATCCTTACATCGGTTGTGCTGCCTCTTGGCAAAATATTTTTTTGGAACCATCTGCACTTTACTCATTTTAGTTTTCTTGCGTATATCACGATGCTGTTCGCTGTTTCAGCATTTTATGCTTCGTTTACGCTATGCATGGTTGCGCTTGTGCCTAATTTAAATCATGCGGGAAGCGTTTGGATGCGGTTTATTTTTCCCTTGTGGACTTTTGGCGCATTCCAGTATTCCTATCAAGTGCTCTATGATGTAAGCCCCTTTTTAGCGCGATTGAGTTGGGCCAATCCTATGACGTTTGTCATGGAGGGGACGCGTGCGGCAGTATTGGGGCAGGCAGACTATTTAAATGTGTGGGTTTGCGTAGGAATGATACTTATGTATACGGTGCTTTTTGCAGCATTTGGAATTTTGCGCATCAAAAGACGGCTTGATTATGTATAGTCTGCTTACTTCGATATTTTCTTTGCTATGAAATTACTTCATATCATAACATCCCTTGAAATGGGAGGAGCGCAAGCGGTTTTATACTCCTTGGTTTGTGCTTTGAAAATTGAGGGACATGAGCAGACGATTATATATGTCCACGATGGGCCATATCGAACACGATTTGAAGACATGAATATACCGCTTATGAAAATAAGCGGTATTATTTCTTGGTTTGATCCTATTGCATTATTTCGATTGTATAAAGCTATCCATTCTTTTCGTCCCGATTGTATCCATACTGTTTTGTGGGCTGCAAATTTCATGGGACGATGTATTGCACGATTACTTCATATTCCCTGCGTTGTTTCATTTCATAATAATCAAAGCATTCAGGGTCCAATTCGCACAGCTCTTGATCGATGTATCTCCTATGACGGGATCTATGCGATCGCCGTTTCATCTGAAGTGCGCGATTCATTTTCAACCGTTATTCCTCGCGAATGGATTGTGATTCAGAATGGTATTGATGTTGCTTCGATTCAGCACAAGAGCGCTTACAGCCGAAAAACGAGGGAAGATCTCGATCTTGATAGTTCTCATTTTGTCATAGGATCGGTAGGAAGATTTCATCCTGTAAAACGATGGCCCTATTTGTTTGATGCCTTTAACTCTTTTTATGTAAAAAATCCTCAAGCTCGATTAATAATCATTGGATCAGGAGGGCTTGAGAATGAGCTTCGGGCCTATGCTCAAAAGATTGGAATCTCAGAGGCTGTTCGATGGATTGTAGGGAAAACGGCTTTAGACTATTATCACCTTTTTGATTGCTTTAGCTTAGCTTCAGAGCGGGAGGGTATATCAATTGCCCTTCTTGAAGCGATGTGCTTGGCCATTGTGCCTATTGTTACGCATGTATCTGTGCAACATCCAGTCATTGAGCATGGTGTTACGGGATATGTTGCAAATTGCCATGATGGTGGCGATATTGCAACACAATGGCAATTGATAAAGGATGATATTTCATTGAAAGTTTGTCTTGCTAAAAATGCGCAACGTTTTGCAATGACGCGCTATGGTGCAACCGCTATGATTGCAGCATATAAAGGCGTTTTTCAGAAAATGATTGCTGAAAAAAAATGAAAGATATTGCTATCGTTTTTCATACAATGAGAAATAACTAAATTGTTGAAAATTTTTAATGTTTTGCATGTTGCGCACTATGATGCAAAAAAAATGATTTTTAAGTTGATTTTCAGATAGAGTTCAGTTACCTTATGAGTATTATTACATTTACTATGATAACCTCCATTTCCCCTATCCGTGACATTCTGTCTGGGTAGGGGATAAATTTTTTTAAAGGTATTATCATAATTTTTTGATGTCACTATAAGAAATAAGTCCTATAATCACAATGAAAAGAGCCATACAAATAAACTGTATAATTTCATGAGTATATTCTGACAAGGGGCCGGTAATTGTTTCTATGGTATAAAGTAAAAGTTGTCCTCCATCAAGAAATGGAATAGGCAGAAGATTGAAGAGCCCAATGCTCATGCTGAGCCCACCCATCATAAGAAAAAAATAATCAAAACCAAGTTGTAGACTATATTGTATCATGCTGATGATGCCAATCGGACCCATAATGCCTCCGTGCGCATCGCTTATTGTTTTTAGCATTTCGGATACATTTTTTTTACGTAGAGCAATATAAAGTCGTATGAGATATGCGCAGGCTATGTTAAGCGCTATTCCTGCAAGTAAAATGGCTGCTTTGACGCTATATGGTTGTAATAGTAGCTCATGCTGATCAATCGATACGTACCCTCCGATTGGCAAAAGCGCTATTTGAAAAAAGGTGGTGCCACAAAAGGCACCAAAGAGAGTTGGGCCAAATCCGACTGAAAAGAGAGGTACAGCAATGCCATAGAATTGGCATGCAATGAAATGTCCGCTTTCATGGATAAGAATTACGAGACTTAATCCCAATAAAGCAATGAGAATGCGTATATATGTATTCACGATGGTCGCTTGTTTTTGAGGGGTAAAATGCTTTTTTTAGCATCACGCTCATATGGTTCATTGAGTTCTTTTTTTTGTCCTGTCAAATATGGCATAAGTGCACACACAGTTTCAAAAGATTTATTCTTGTTTACATTATTGGGCATATTCCATCGATAGGTTTTTCTATTATTGTGACCGGTTATGATCGTATTCGATTCTTTGTATATAAAATTAAGTTTTGAGAGATTAAATTTTGCAGAAGCCTTTTCAATATATGAAATTATGGCACCATGTTGTGTATTGTATTTTGCGGGGTAAAGACGCTCTCCTTTGGAAAATGTTTCTTTGCGAGAACACTCAGGTCGGCATGATATGGTGTATTTTGTAGACTTGGTTGTACCATCGTATATTTCCTGTAAATACGGTATACGATAATGATAATGGGCAATTTGTGGAGATCTATATTGTTCTGTTAAAAGCAAATATCTATATGTTGCATCGACATCATCGGGTATATGTTTGAGCATATGTTCCGTTATCATGCATAGTATTTCAGGCGGGAAATATTCCATGAGATAGCATAAGCCTGCGGGAGAAATTGATCCTTTTATATTGTGTGAAAGAATCTTTTCTCTGAGCCACAGCATATACGCGGTATCGCGGTCTATTTCAAGCTTACGTTTTTTGTGAGGCGATTCATGTAGTATGATTTCGCTTGATTCCAACGCCATGGTATGGATATGTGTTGGCCATATCATACACATGCTAAGAACAACAATATGATATATCATGGGTTATATCGCACGTTCATGTACTGGGGCGCTGTGGATAGATTTGAGTGGTTGATCATAGAATTGCTTACTTAAATAGGCGCGCCCGGAATCTCCGAAAATAATTACCCCATAATCAATATGGTGTTTTTTACTATACGCTTCAGCTGCCCATGCAACAGCGCCGCTGCTTGGGCCGACCAAATAGCCTTGCAGCGCGAGCGCTTTCAGCATGCCGATCGCATCCGAATCGGACACTGCTATGATATCATCGATAACGTTGTAATTCATGACTGGCGAATCAAAATCGATTCCCATACCTTCAATAGCATATGGTTTAGGATTGCCTTTCGTAGCGCGATATGAGTTTGTTGAATCAACAGCAATGATTTTTATGGAGGGATTTTGCTCTTTTAAATATGCTCCTACGCCTGAAATGGTTCCTCCCGTTCCTGCTCCTGCAAAAAAGTGAGTTATGTTTCCATTGGTTTGATTCCAAATTTCGGGGCCTAATAATGAGTAGTGAGCAAGCGTATTTACTGGATTAAAATATTGATTTGGCATAAAAGAGTTTGGGGTCTCTTTGTGAAGTCGAACTGCTATTGTGTGGTAGCTATCTGGATCATCGATAAAATTGGTTGCGGGGCAGATGACTACCTCAGCACCATATGCATACAATGTCTGTAATTTTTCGTGCGAAATTTTTTTAGAAACAGAAATAATGACGCGATATCCTTTTGCGGCTCCAACCATTGCGACCGCAATTCCATGGTTGCCCGATGAAGCATCAATGATTGTCCAACCCGGCTTTAAGAGGCCATGTTTTTCTGCATACTCAATCATAAAAAGAGCGGATCGATCTTTGACGCTTCCGCCTGGATTGAGATATTCAAGCTTTGCATAAAGATTGCTCTGAATGGGTATATGAATAAGTGGTGTATTTCCAATCGCAGAAAGTAAAGATGCGTGCATAGCGGTTCCTTTGTAATGCCTGTTGATTTAAAATACGTACCAGAATGTGATGAGGTTTAAACTCGCGAATAATAACGGCAAATATAGCAAGAATTATTCCTTTTTATAACCAAATCGACAGTTTGGCTGAACGTAGCATGCGTACATATTTTTGCAATCATCTATAATGGCACAAGACAAATGCATATATATGTGGTAAGCATGAGTTCTATATTATGCTATTTTTTGATAAAAATAGCTCAAATGATGCTTTAGAGTATCAAAAAAAATTCAGTTTTCAACTCAGAATAAGGATAACGGAGTGAAACAGATTGTAATGATGATTGTAGTATGTTCTGGCGTAGCGTATGCCAGTGAATGGAATCCTTCTTTTTATAATGTTAATTCACAGACAAACAAGACAGAGCAAATGGTAGGGGCGCTGAGGGCAATTCATAGATTGCACCTTACAGGAAATGAAACGATTCTTGATGTAGGATGCGGAGATGGAAAAATTACTCAGTATATTGCATCTCTTCTGCCCGAGTGCTCTGTGCATGGTATTGATAAATCAGCAGATATGATTGCTCATGCCCAAACATTGCGATCATCGAATCTATCATTTGAAGCGATATCTTTGTTTGATTTTAAGCCAGCGCACCAGTATGACATAGTAGTATGCTTTACCGTGCTCTATCTTTTTTCCGAGTATGAGGAGGCGTTTCAAAAAGTGCTATCATTTGTAAAACCGGGAGGAGCAGTATATATTCTGCAGCCTTTAGCTCCCTTGACACCATTGTATCAGTTTTATGATCGTCATATTGCGGCGCTTCCGGTAGTTCCGAGTTTAAAGACAGTTATGCATGCTATATTTAATGCGAATGTGTCAATAGAGTATCTTTGCGTTGAGGATTGGTCTGAGACATTCAAAGATGCCCACACATTTTTTAATTGTATGGCAGCAGTTCCATTTTTTAGTGCATTACGTCGGCATAAAAATGTGGTAATGCAAAAAATGCCTGAGCTTGTAAAGATCGCAGCGGATGGAACAGTAAGCGATTCTGCCTTATCAATATGGATGATACTTAAAAAGGGTAAGTAGCTTTATGATAATCGTGCAATGCCAAGCTTCTTGCTTCGCACATAGCAGCCATAAAAGAATAAATAGGTAAGCATAATAAAAAGAACATTGAGAGCGAGTGAGATGCCGATTTGATCCCATAGCACCGTTCCCGTTATCTGATAGGTGCGAAGCGCTCTAAATGTGTATGAAAACGGTAAAAATGATGCAACGCGATTAATCCAGAACGGCAATTTTTCAAGCGGAGCATATGATCCAGAAAATGGAACAAACATCCAGACAAGAGAAAACATAATATCAATCGCTCGGTAGCCCATAAGCATAAAAAGTCCTGAAATAATATAGCTAAATGCGGTGCCAGAAAGAAGCAAAAGGCCAAGAATTGGAATCCAGATTAATCCGAGCGCAAAAAGATTGACGCCAAATAAAATATACACCCAAAAAAGGCAGTTGAGCCATACGATGCACATGGTTAAAAAGCCAAGAAACGCAGCTGCAAGAGCCCATTCAGTAAACGTAATGGGTGTCACCATAATATTTACAATATTTTGAGCCTGAATTTCTTGCAGCACGAGCGTAGCCGCTTCCATTGAAATACGTAACATTACTTGCCATCCAACGATACATCCCATTACATGGGCAATGACGTTTATATTTTCATTGCTTGCAGAATAGGCAGTAAGCCCGAACGTGGCAATGTTAATGAGGGGCCAATAGATAAAGGTGTTAATTTTATCAAGACCACGAACATATAAAATCACATGGCGAAGCGTGATCGCCCAGGTACGATAAAGGTTAATCACGTGATGACTCCATTTTTTTTCTTCGAGAGCTCAATGCAATACTTAAAAAATAATCTTTGAGTGTTGGTCGATCAATAGCGATATAGCTGTAGGTAATATCTCGCTTTACAAGTTCAGCAAGAAATTGTGGAATTTGCTCTTCAAGCAAATCAAGAAAAGTCATTGTATCATCTACTTTGCAGGTAATATTCATTGAATTGCATAGTGGCGTGAGCTTATCAGCGCCTGCTGTGATGAGCAATGTCATATGTACCGTTTTGATACTTCGAGTCAATGCTTTTGGAGTGCTATCGGCAATAATTTTTCCCTGATCCATTACCAAAATACGATCGCAAACTTCAGCCACTTCATCCATGTTGTGCGATGTAAAAAGAATCGAAACTTCCTGTTGGGCTCGCTGCTCTTTGATAAATTGCATAACCGAATGAACGACATCTGGATCCAACGAAGCGGTGGGCTCATCAAGGAGTACTATTTTTGGGCTCGCAAGGAATGCTTTTGCAAGCATTACGCGCGTAATTTGGCCAGCAGATAATAATTTTGCATCTCGATTGCGATAGTTCCACATATCAAAAAGTTTGAGCATGATCTCAATTTGCTGGCACCGTTCAGATTTTGAAAGGCCGTAAAGGCGACCATAAATATCTAAATTTTCATAGACAGTAAGCCGATCGGCAAGTTTGACATATGTGCTTGCAAATCCGACTTTGCCCAAAATTTCGGATTGATGCTTAAAGAAATTTTTTGAAAAATATTCGATCGAACCTGACGTAGGACTTAAAAGCCCGAGAAGCATCTGTGTGGTGGTTGTTTTGCCAGCTCCATTTGTTCCTAAAAGGCCCAAAATTTCACCTTGTTTGAGTGAAAACGATATAGAGTCAACCGCCGTGGTGAATTGCTTTTGCGCAAAAAATGAGCCGGAAGACGCAAACTGCTTAACAAGATTTGTAACGCGCAACGGAGCTTCGGGTGACGACATGTGTGGCTTTCTTCAGGTTGATAACGTGCTCTATAATCATAATAGTTAAGTATCTGAAAAAGCAGATAAAAATCAAGAAAATGTCTCGAAATGTTGTCTTTTAGATTAAAGAAAGGGCTCATTATTATTTTGTACGCTTTAGCTGAGATTAGTTTTACAGTGCTCGCACATTAATGAAAAAGCATCAAACCAAGACGTAAAATTTACTGTTTTTCTGTGATTTTTTCCAAAGCAACATTGATTTGTTGTAATCTCTTTTTCTTTTCAGCTTCTTTTAACTCTTCAATCGATTCATTAATGTCTATTTCAGACATGATTGTGACGCCTGGTATTTTAAGGAGATGCTTTTTTATATACTCTTGATCATAGAAAAATTCTTTTATGTCAGGTCTGCAGCATCGATCAAAATTTATAAAACTAACAAATATATAATATTCCATATCTACATCAAAAGACTTTATCTTGTGGCTTCTTACTTCATAAGAGTAATCAAAGCAACTAAAAAAACGATCAAAACGATTTCTTGATTCGGATACTTTCTTGATTTGATTATCCATATATTCTTCAATTTTTTTCATGTTTGCATCATATATTGATCGCATTTTTACAAGGTCTGATTTCTTTTTATCAGATAAATTGAGTGAAGCAATATCGGCAGTGTATAAATCTTTTGGCATTTTAAAATATATAGGGTTATCGCTTGATACCAATGTTGGTCCGGATTCTATATCCTTTTCCATTTCCATGGCATTGCTACTCGATGAAATTATACAGAGAAACAAAAAAGAGAGATATGCAATGTTCATACTATTATTTCCTTTTTTCGCTGATTTCTTTCAAAGCAATTTCAATTTGTTGTTGCATTTTTTTTTCGTCGGCCTTTTGTATTTCATCAATCTCTCTTTTAGACATGATTGTGACCCTTGGAATTTCAGAAAGGAGCGATTCTACATGGGCTTTATCATGGAAAAATTCTCTTATGTCAGGTCTGCAGCATCGACCAAGATCTATTCGACAGAGCAGCATATAATATTCCATATCGGTATCACAGAAAATTTTTTTTGTGAATAGACAAGAATAAGCCGGCATATCACCCATGGCACAAAGAAAACGCTCAAAAATAAACCTGGATTTGGATATTTTTTTGGTTTGATTATCCAAGTATTCTTTAATTTTTATCATCCTTTCATCATAGATTGATCGTATCTTTGCAAGCTCGGATTTGTCTTCGTCAGATAGATTGAGCGATGTAATATTAGTGGTATACATGTCCTTTGGCATCTTAAAATATATAGCTTCTTTATTTGATACTAATATTGGTTCGGATTCTAGATCCTGCTCCATGGCATTGCTTTTGCATGAAATTATGCTGAGGGCTAAAAGAGAAAGATATGCAATGTTCATACAATTGTTTCCTATTTTTGCAAAGCATCTTCGATTTGTTCTTGTATTTTTTTCATATTGGCCTTTTGTATTTCATCAATCTCTATTTTAGACATGACTGTGACGCCTGGATTTTCAGAAAGGAGCGATTCTACATAGGCTTTATTATAGAAAAATTCTTCTATACCAGGTCTGCAGCATTGACCAAAATATATTAGACTGTACAGCTTATAATATTCCATATCTACATCAGAAGACTTTAGTTTTTGACGTTCTGTATGATAGAATTCACAAGCGCAAAGAGTATCAAAAAATTTTCTTGATTTTGATGCTTTTTTGATTTGATCATCTATATATTTTTCAATCTTTTTCATGTTTGCATGATATGTTGATCGTATTTTTACAAGCTCGGATTTGTCTTTGTCTGATAGATTGAGCGATGTAATATCAGTGGTATACATGTCTTTTGGCATCTTAAAATATATAGCTTCTTGATTTGATACCAATGTTGGTCCGGATTTTATATCCTGTTCCATGGCATTGCTACTCGATGAAATTGTACAGAGAAACAAAAAAGAGAGATATGCAATGTTCATAAATATCCTTTTTATAATGTGTGGTAGAGCTTGATATGCTCTGTAATCATTGTTTCTTTATAATAGGGCTCAAGATCATCTTTAAAGTGCTGCATTGATCGATAGCGAGTATGTTCATCCATCATACGTTTCATACCTGCAGCGAGGCCATGCCAATCTCCTGGGGCTATCAGAATGCCATTTCGCTCATCAATGATTTCCGGTATGCCGCCCGTTTTATAGCATACAACAGGCAAATGCTGAAGGCGTGCTTCTATGATTGCACATGGAAGTCCTTCCCATAATGATGAAAGCGTAAAGCAGTGCCATTGCTCAATAAGTGGAGTAACATGTTCCACCCAACCATGAAGTGTGATTGCTGCATGCAAATTATGCTGCGCGATCCATGCTTCAAGCATGGGGCGCTGTACGCCATCTCCAATAATTTCAAGCCGAGCACGATTGTTTTCTTGATATACTTTTTCAAACGCTTTTAAAAGATCAATGAGATTTTTTTGGGGCTTAAAGCAGGAGATTGTCCCAAAGATGAATGATTGAGATCTGCTAATCGGGCGCAGCAGATGCGCCGGCTTATAAAACATCTCTTGATCCACAGCAGCTCGAATAATGGTATGCCGATTTGAAAAACGGGGCAAAAGGCGTATGCCAATTTTTGCATCATGAGCAGATACGCAAATAAAATGAGTCGTGATCCATGCTGTAATCCACTCGATAAAAAAAATGGGCAGCCATGAAAACCAGCTTTGATGATCATGAAATGCGTATCCGTGAACTGTGTGAATGCGAGATGATATGCCAGCGCACCATGCAGCCCACCGGCCCGTAATGCCAGCCTTTGTGCTATGCGTATGGACAATAAGATGGGGATATGATGCTTTGAGTTTTTTTAATGTTTTGTAGATGGCATATGCGGCTTTGAATTCGGAAAAAAGAGCTGCAATTGAGACATCTCTTTCTAATGATGGAAGTAATACTGCGCGAGCATTATTACGAACCTGCCGAACGAGAGGTCCCGAGGTTCCTGAAATCAAAAACGTCGGCACATCTTTTTCATGAATGCCATTAAACAAAGAAAGGCACACCTTCTGTGCGCCTCCAAGTTCAAGCTTTGTGATAATGTATACTACTGCACAATTTTTTTTCTTCATTACCTATAAAATAGCAGCATGAATGAAATCAGTACAGAATAAATTACACATGTTTCGATCAATCCCTGTGCAAACATACTTAATCGCGATAGTACGCTATACATTTCTGGCTTTGCTACGATTTGGTCACATGCAATTCGTGCGGTGCGTCCTGAACCAATCCCAGGGCCTAGGGTACCAAGGCCAGTACATAATGCTGCAGCAATAAAGGAAATTCCATCGATTATATTTTCATCAGGAGATGATGGGATGAGCAGGAGGAGCGATATTGCAATGATAAGTGAAAATATAATTGGTGTTTCAATAATTGCTTGGCTTACGAGCGTGAATGAAAATATTCGGCCATAAGAATGTCTATTCTTTCCAAGTCCTTCACATGCTTTTTCAGCAAATGCAGCAAGGCCTATTGCTGGGCCAATGCTTCCAAGGCCAATGCATAATCCCGCTGATATGAGCCTGAGAGAATCACGAAGAGTGGTGACGCTTGCGGCTTGCGACTGAATGATAAGTCCGATAATAAGTCCGAATATAATAGGCGTCTGTAATAATGAAAGAGATATCATCATATAGCGTGTAATTTGAGCAGCAAAAAATGGTTGCCGTGCAATAGAAAGGCATGCGGCTCGAGCCGGAAGTGCTGAGACTAATCCAAGTACGAATCCAGAACAGCAGATAGCAAGAGCAATGCCAATTTCAGATAAATGGCTGTAATACGAGTGAGCATTTTGCCGTGCTTGTAATAAAAGAAGGAATGATAAAAACGTTCCCATGACGGCGGCCGTTTCGATAAGCGCCATTCCAAGGATAGCAGTACGAGTTATTTCATTTTTTGCAGAAGGCTGTTGGTTAATCGCAGCGATTGCTGCACGGCTTGTAAGCCCTTGTCCAATGCCGACGCCTATAGCATTTATCGCTGTGGCAGCAGCGATTGTTCCATAATGTATGAAGTGAGTTTTATCAATCATCAGTGTCCCTCACCCTGAATTGCAAGCGATAGGTATGTCAATGAAAGCATTCCAAATACAAATGCTTGTAAAAAGCCTTCAAAAATTCCAAAAAAGCTTGTAATGATTAAATTGACGCCCGTTATCAAACCGATTAATTCAAATAATACATTACCTTTGATTGCATTAAGCCAGATGTGTGAAATAATTGCGCCTCCAAAAATATTTCCGAATAAACGGAATGAAATAGAAACTACGCTTGCAAGCTTAGCAATAACGTTGAGGGGCATCAAAAGAAAAAATGGAGAAAAATAGCCTTTAATATAGCTCCATAATCCCTGATTTTTGATAGCTGCCCATTGGGCATAAAAGAAAGCGATAAGCCCGAGGGCTACTGTGGTATTAATATCGGTTGTAGGTTCTTCCATCCACGGAATAATTGCTACAATGTTACATCCAAGCACAAAACAAAACGTAGTAGTAATAAAAACAAAATGATGGAACGAAAAGTGCGGTAAACTTTGTTCAATAAGATCTACAAAAAAATGAGTAAATTCAAGGATAACAAATCGGCCAATACTTTTTTTTTGACTCAAAAAGTAGCGCCCTAGCAGGAGCAACGCACCTATAAGTGCAATGGTAATCCATGTGTAAATAACAGCCCACTTATTGATACGCCAAAATGAATGATCGGATCCAAAAAAAGGGCCGAAAAGCCATTGATCCGTTTGACTAATATCAAATCCGCTCATAACGTGGTGCTTTCGCCAATAGTATTACAATCCAAAATATACATAAAAAACTTATTGCACCAAGTATAGAAGGGATAATTGCGGATCGCAATAGAAATTGGGTTGTTGCACAAAAGAGCAAAAGACGAATACAGAACAGTCCAAATTTTTTTGTACTGGTACCTTCTGTGGTATAGCGATGCTGTAGCAAAAAACTATATCCGCACAATCCGCCACTTATTATACTCGCAGATAGCGGCAAAAGGAGCTCTTGTATCATGATTAAAGCTTTTTCATGCCCTTAAGGCGCCAATATTCAGTTATTAACGATGGCGATCCAGCAATGACGATCAGGCCATGCCGTTCATCGACAGTTTTGACTGCCGCGTTAAATGCTTCTTTAAACGTATACGCTGAGCGAGCCTTAATTTTCATACTTTTAATATCATTGGATACTTTTTCGGGATCCCACGATGGAGCATTTGATTGACCTGGAATTGGAGTCGTAGGGCAGGTTATGATATTTCCGGATGTTTTTTTGAAAAAATAACGAAGTTGCTTTAAAAATTCTGCAAGGTCAAGATCAGGATTATTATTACCTAAAATAATAGTGAGGCCCTTGAGCGGACGTCGGTAATGAAGAAGGCGAATGCCAAGCAGTACATTTTGAAAAGAGTCAAGATTGCTTGCAGTATCAAGGAGAATCGTTGGTTTCTCTTTTTCCAAAATTTGAAAGCGTCCTGTAAGGCTTGTTGTATGATCTTTCCAAAATTGTTCAATTGTCTTGCGAGGATGAAGCTCCGATTTTCGTTTTGCTTCTAAGGTTGGGCGCCCGCGTTGACCCTTTTGTTTGACCAACAAACTGCTGGATATGATAACCGTTTCTGGAGATAAAAAATTATTAATATATATATGGGCAATACGCTCAGCGAGCGCAGCGCTGCGCCCATGAAGCTGTTCAAATGGATAGGCAAGAGGTGCAAGCTTTCGAATCGGCATTGCCCAAATTGCTCCCTTTTCTTCAGCGTATTGCTGAATACGAAGAAGATTGTGTTTGCTTTGATCAGCTGAAATTACAAATGTTTGGGGAGTTGCTACAGAGAGTGTTGTTTTAATTGTTTTATCAAGAAGAGCAAGCCCTTTGTCATTTTGTTCAAAATTAGTAAATCGCGTGATAGCGGTAATTTTGGGCTTACAGATCATGATGGGATCAAATTCCGATACTTCTGAAAGCTCACATAATGCAACATCTATGTTTGAACGCGAAAAGTAGAGAAACGCGATCATGGTAAGGACATCGAGTGCATGAACGTCTATTTCAAGTGTAGATACAGCGGTAAGCACTTCATTTGCAATGTCCGTAAATGCTTTATTAGAAATGAGTTCGTTTTGAAGTGTGAATCGCTCATTGTAGGTAAGCATATGAGGAGAGCAAAAAGCTCCCACTTTCAGACCCTCTTCTTTCAAAATCTCTGCCGCATAATGTGCAGTTAAACTTTTTCCATTAGTGCCCGCTATTAAAACGGTATGTAATGTCTTTGAAGGAGATCCAAATGCAGCATCGAGTTTTTTAATTTTTGTAAGAGAAGCTTCTTTGAAAGAGTCGTCCCATCGGGTATCAAGAAATTCAACAATCTCAGTGTAACTATACTGTTTTCCTGCCAAAGGTGCCTTAGGAATTTGCTTCTGTTTGCTGAGATTTTTCATTTCTTGTTCCCCAGTGTTAAAAACCTAATACCATAGCATGCCATATTTGAAATATGCAGAAGAAAAAAGCTTATAGTTTTGAAGTCACAATAAACTTTGCATGCTAATTGTATTTCGTGTTTATATTAAGACTATTTTCAATTGCAAATATTATTGCTTATAATAGGTAAAAAAGTAAAAATGTCAAAGAAGAAATTATCCTCTGTTGCACGGTATATTCATTACAAATAAAAGAAAATGATATGAAAATTTATTCTTGGAATTCGAGCAGCGATATTACTATGATATCGCATATTTTAAAAAAGGGAGATGTTGTTGCAGGGAGTTCAGATACAGTTCTTGGATTGCTTGCATTGGCAACCAAAGAAGGGCGAAATAAGCTTGATTGTATTAAGGGCCGATCAGAAAAACCATATCTTATTTTGGTGTCCGATTATCAGGCGGCGCTTGCATATTCCGAAACATTAACTCGGCCGGACGTGAAGGGTATTGCTCATACATATTGGCCTGGCCCATTAACGATGGTTGTCAAAGCTCGAGAGGCGCTTCCCGATTATCTACAATCAAAAGATGGTGGGATTGCAATTCGAGTTCCTCAGCATGAAGGATTACAAAAGCTCTTGAAAATCACGGGGTCTCTTTTTTCAACGAGTGCCAATCTTTCTGGCCAGCCTGTCCCGCTTATGTTGAATGAAATTGACGAACATGTGGCTCATAGTGTTGCAGCTATGGTTGAAGGAAGCAGCGAACACACGCAGCCATCAACGATTATTAATTGCATGATTGCGCCTATATCGCTTATACGCGAAGGGGCGATTATGTTTTCCACATTAATTAAGACTTAAAGAATACTGTTTATAGTGTGTGATCGATGTTTCTGCTTTTTTCTACCATTCTTATAATGGAGGATTCGTTGGTTGGCCATTGGGAGCTTTTGAGAGCAATCCATTGGAGACTATGCGATTCATCGTTTTTAAAAAAAATATTGGTTGGAGCTTGCAGTAAGAATCGTACATCATAATGGAAATGTTCAGGCTCGTTTTTTCGTGCAGGAATGAGATGAATGTCGATATCAAATATGTCATGATGCATTGCTGTGATGCCGCACATACCCGATTCTTCCTCGGCTTCTTTTATAGCAACTTCAAGTACGTTTGGATTGCCATCGCAATGGCCTCCTGGTTGGATCCACATATTGAGTTTTTTGTGATGCATTAAAAGTACATGTGTTTTGGCAGGATTTAAAAGCCACCCCGATGCTGTAAAATGCCCACCTAAAAGAGTTCGCTCGAACCGATCTTCATAACGATCATAAAATTCGATCATTCGCTGTTTTGCGTCTATTTCATAGGGATTTGTAGGGTTATACTGTAGTAGTTGTGTGCGAAGATTGTACATATTTTTGTATCTTTTTAGAATGTAGGAATCTTTGTATGGTATAAAAAATGGGAGAAAACACAAGTTTCTTTATTATGCGTGAGATGCTTGTATTTTTGTATTGGCTCTCTTTATGCTTTTGAAAAAAGGAACCAATTTAGTAAGGGAGTATTCATGAAACGATTTGGATTTACGCTGATTGAACTTATGATTGTGGTGGCCATTATAGCGTTCCTTGCCATGATATCAGTTCCTACCTTTAATCGATTTTTGGCAAAAGCAAAGCGTGCAGAAGCGTACATGAATCTAAGCTCCATTTATGCTGCTGAAAAAGCATACTGGGCAGAAAATGGCAAGTATACCACTGTGCTGTATGGTCGTGGTGGCGCCGGATGGAAGCCTGAAGGATATAGAGGCGGAGGATCGCAAGAAAACTTTTATTATACCTATGGATTTGGCGGATCTGAGGGCGTAAATAATTTTACAGGAAAGCTTGGTACATCTTCATCGTATGTATCAAAAGGAAACGCTTCAGCCAACGGATTTAAAGTCGTGGCAGCTGGAGATATTATGGGAAATGGAAAACCTGACATCATTACAATTGATCAGGATAACACGGTAACCATAGAAGAGGATGCATTAGCATAAGAAAAACTGTGAAACATTAGAATATTGAGCCAAAAAAAAGCATATTGATCTGCTCGCTTAATAGAGAATATATGATTGCTGCAACGGCAAGAAAAGGGCCAAAGGGGATAGGGGTATCCCGTTGTGATTTTTTTGAAATCCATATATAAAGCATGCCTGCAATAGCTCCTAAAAATGACCCTACACATAGGCTGAACCAAGCTCCCATGATTCCAGTAAAGGCTCCAATACAGGCAAGCAGCTCAAAATCGCCTTCGCCGATTCCATCTTTTTGCGTTATGTAACGAAAGAGTTTTCCTATTATAAATGGAATGCAGTAGCCCGCAGCTGCCCCGGCAATACTATTGAGCGGCATTGTTGGAATCCAGTCAAGAAAGGCAAACACTATTCCTACCGGAATCATTGCAAGCGTCACCCATTGGCTGATAAGCATATGCTCAAGATCCGTTCGAATGGTGACAATCAAGGCAGAAAAGAATGTAAAAAAACCGATAAAATACGTATCATCAAGAACATAATATCCTAAAAGCATCACAAGAGCTGTTGCAATTTCGATAGCGGGGTACAACCAGGATATCGGTTCAAAACAGTAACGACACTTTCCTTGTAACATACAGAACGAAACAACAGGAACAGTATCATACCAAAAAAGTGTGTGTTTACATGACGGACACTGGGATCGGACGACTCTCCAACCACCCTGAATCAAGCGATGCGCAACAACGTTTAAAAAGGAACCCCAGGCGAAAAAAAAGAGTATTAACCCGATTTCTAAGATCACGCTAGAGCTTTCCTTCATCTTTGAGTTTATCTATCAAATCGTTGATACGATTCTGCTTATCGAGCTCTTGGTCATACGTGAATTGTAAGTCGGGAGTATATCTTCCCTTGACGGATTTAGAGAGAGATTGCCGGAGAGATGGCTTATAAAGTACGAGTGTTTTACGTTTTTCCTCATACTCTTCTATTCCGCCTATTGCATGAAAAAATATCGTGCAGCGGCCTTTATCGGGCGAAAGCTTCACTCGTGTAATCGTAAGGCCCCCAAGGGACGGCTCATTTTGAATAACCTGAACAAAAAGCTGCGCCAGCGTATGAAGCAGGACAGACTCTTTCTGAGCATGTTTTATAGAACTAACGCGAGGATTTGACATTATTTTTTAGGACTAAAGAAGCCTTGATTGATGATACGCATCATGTTCATCTTGATAGCGCGAACGAGACGTTTTCTACGTTTTTGAGTTGCGGGCTCAAAATAAACAGTACGCTTCATATCACGAACAACGCCTTCACGCTCAATCTTCTTTTTAAGCTGTCTGAGGGCTTTGTCGACATTCCCGATCACATTAACTTCAATGTTGGATTTTTTCTTAGACATTAAAATCGCCACCTTTCATGGACTCATTATAACAATGCATATCATGGATTTTACAGACACATATAACGCATCTCATCCTATCAAATAGCATGATGCTTGTCCAGCGGCAAATGCATGGATAGTGGGGACAAATCCCTCATAACTTAAAATGTGGTATAAAACGTAAACATAACTGTGGAGCTACGATAGCTATTAAGTTGTGAAATAGGGGCCTGCCAAAAGAGGCCAAGTCCTATATTCGGGGAAATATCATAGTTGAGGGCTACGTCAATAAATTTAGCTTTAAATCCGGTTGTTTTTTCAAGCTGCTGCGGAAGAAATGAGTTAACATCTTCGCAGTTACGCAGTTGAATATTGTCCGGTTTGTGCTCCATTTGGATGTACTCAAACCATCCTGAAAGCTTATCAAGAAAATGGTATGCGGCAATTTTTGCGCCAAAGTGCCAGTTAAAGCCAGGATGTATTTTTACATCTGTTGTAAAAGGATAAATGCTTGTTTGAAACTCACTGGTAGGTACTCTGTATTTGGAAAATTTTCGTTCAAAAAAGTAGGTCATTCCAACCTCTGCCCCTATCTCAATTGATTCGATAAAATCGATATCAAAGCCTCCTGTGAATCCGACGCCAGAATACTCACCATTTCCAGACGGCACATAAAATGCACGGTTAAAAAATTGATTGTCCAATCGTTTATCTGTTCCAGGAGAAACAGTGCCTCCCACGGTCAAAAAGGGCATGATGATAAATGTAGGCCAATCTTCATCATTTTGATTGATCTCAAAACCGCGGCGCCAGAATAAATTTATACGGACCTCTTCTACCGAAACTTGGCAATAGTCGCAAATATCAAGTCCAATTTCTTTTGCGATAGTCTTGAGTTCGCTCATGAGATATTGGCGAACGGTATCATTAGTAAGGGGGCTTGGATTGAAGGGAGATCCTGTCGCTGTTCCTGCAGTAATATTTGCGCACGTTGGAATAGTGCATCCTGTTTTATCAATAAATCCTGTATTTGTTTGAGACATGCTTGCAATACCTGCTTGCACACTGAGCCCAAATCCGGCATAAATGTCAGCAGCTAATTCAAAGCGGACGCCTCGTTTTCGATACTTGAGCGGCACAGAAAAATATCCAAAATCTTGATTAGGATCAATTTTAGTCCCATCATTCAAACTTCCTGGAGTTGCCCCTGGAAAAAGATTTTCAAGTGCGGTAGTCAAAACAGGTGGTAATGTTCTGCCGGGAGGGATAGGGCCATAAAGGAGCGGGATCATTCCCCATCGGCCATTGAGATCGCCAAGTGTTACTTTTTGGCAATGACTATTTCGTCCACGATCAGCATTTTGACCAAATGGTGAAATCGTAATGCCAACATTATCGCGTTTACGTGCAGCGAGTTCGGGATTTTTAACTTGTAGTTTTTCGTGTAAATATAAAAATTCATGCGGATCGACAGATGAAAAAACAGGATACGGATCATTACGGGCAAGAGAAGAAAGAGCTTGCAGTGGTAGGGGGTGCAACAAAAAAAACCCCACAAAAAGGAGCCAATATTGAAGGGAGCGCGCCATTATCATTTAGTTCCTTTCTAAAAGTATAACGAATTTACGTATACCATCGTTGAAGATGATTCGTCAATTATTGTGCTTAAAGATCCCTGATGTGCTGTAGGACGGATATAAAGTGCTCTCAATGAAAAAAGCCACTAGGTAACTAGTGGCTTTTAAAACAATTTTCTCAATCAAATTTATGAGTATAGTATAAGCCCCTCAACTGCAAAGTAGATCATAATAGCTGCCATAATAAGGCCGCCAATCGTAATGAAATTTTTGCCACTCTTCCACTCATCGGGAATCCATAAGAGCCCAATCATTGAGAGTGTATATGCAATTAAAATGAAGAGCGCTGTGAGGCTAAAGAAAAGATCTATGTTTTTAAGAAATATAAATGACGATAGGATTGATGCTCCCACCAAAAGGACAGAAAGAGGCTGAGAAAGGGAACAATTTCCAATTTGTCGGAACAATGAAACAAGTAATGCGCTTGAGCTCCATACCATTGAATGAATAGTTCCTACGATTGCAGACAGAATTGAAAGATGTATTGTCCATAAAATCCACGTTTGATTTGGAAAAATAGTTCGCAATACATCGGTGAGCAATATTCCTGGCTGAAATAGCTCGAGTGGCGTTGAAAGGATTATCGATGCGACAAAAAGTAGATAAATAACGCCAACAATCATAATTGAGTAGTTCAATGCACGAGGAACATTTTTTTGAGGATCTTTTACGATTGCAAATAAAGAGCTTGCGCATTCAAAACCAAAAAAGCCGAATATTACTGCTCGAGTAGCGCTAAAAATGTTATGTAATCCATGCGGAGCAAATGGCGTCAAGTATGCGATGCTTGCCTTAGAAAAGCACATAATAGTGGTTAGAATGAGTGGGAATGTCGTCGTGATAATAAGAATTTGTTGGCCAAGCTCTGAAAGTACTACGCCAAACATGTTTAAAAGCACCAATATGCCTAATGCCGCAAGCCCCAATGTATGAGCGCCATATGCAGGAAAAATAGGTACTAAATAATCACCGGCGGTATGAGCAAGAAGTCCCATTGCAATCATGAGTCCAACGATGTAACACACTCCAGCAAATGCCCCAAGCCAATGGCCGCCCCACTGTTTTGTGTAGGCATAAAAAGAACCTTCCTCAGGAAATCGAGCGGCAACGCGTGCAAGCGATTGAGCCATAAACCACACTGCGATAATAACAAACATATAGGCAACGATGCCTGCTGGGCCTACGTACATTCCGATGGCTGTAGGAGCAGCAAAGATTCCTGCGCCTATCATAGCATTCATTCCTATTATTGTTGCTGTGGCTACCCCAATCTTGGACACGTTTTGCTGTGCCATTCATTTTCCTTTGGTTTGTGGGGTTAAACATATCTATAATTTCCTATAGTATAGTATTTATAAGGGTTTGCCTACTATTAAAAGGATACTATGAACTATTACTGCGAATATTATCAGGCAGAGATTGAACGAGCTGAGATAGTGAAGGTTGTAAGCATCTTGAAAAGCTTTGATAATGTCTGTTTTGATCGTTGTTACGATACACAAAAAAATATATTTGAATTTTTTGTTCCGACGGCGCAAGAAGCCTTTTTTTTAAGCCTTTTGAGCTATTTTGAAAAACAGGGGATTGTGCGCGATTTGAAAAAACTTCCAAATAGAATTGAAAGTGGCGAAAAGTTCTAATTCCATTGTTTTTTTTTATTAAACTTGTTTATCCTAAAAATAGGTTAAAAAGTTCAGATGCTTTTAATATCCGCGTGCAGGATTTTAAGATTCACAAATTAATTAGCACTAGTATGCGTTTTTAATAGGGGGGCGCATGAAAAGAATGATTTTACAAATACTTTTAGCCAGTATGGCGCTACAAGTAAGCGGGGGGGCACTTTATGGAGTTGAAGGGCAAAAAAGGCCTGTAAACGAAGAAAGTTCCTATTTTGGTAGGTTTGTACAGGCAATAGGATCGACAGCGAATGCAACAAAAAGAGAGCTTTCATTTTTATGGAGCTACTTTCTTTCGAAGTATATTTATCGTCAAAAAATGACGAAAAAAGAGGATGAGCGGGCCAAGCGAATACAAAAAAAGATAGGGATTACGGCAGGCGTGCTTGCGGCGATAGTAGCAACTATTATAGGGGTGGGGTGGTATAAAAATCGGGGGATCGCTCCTCAAAAAATTTTTAATCAAGATGCAACTAAGGAGTTTCAAACGCTTTTTGATGAGGAGACACTCACGAAAGAAGGTTTGCAAAAACTCATTGAAGGCGGTGCTAATATAAATATGAAAGATAAATATGGATTTACAGCTCTTCATAAAGCTGTATTGGATGATAAACCTGAGATGGTTGAGCTCCTGCTTAAATATGGTGCTAATATAAATATGAAAGATAAATATGGATTTACAGCTCTTCATAAAGCTGTATTGTATGATAAACCTGAGATGGTTGAGCTCCTGCTTAAATATGGTGCTGATATAAAAATACCAGATCAATATGGAAATACACCTCTTCATTGCACTGTACGGGAAAATACAATTAAAATGCTTAAGCTCCTACTTGAAAAAGGTGCTGATATAAATATGAAAGATAAAGAAGGATTTACAGCTCTTCATAAAGCTGTATTGTATGATAAACCTGAGATGGTTGAGCTCCTGCTTAAATATGGTGCTGATATAAAAATACCAGATCAATATGGAAATACACCTCTTCATTACACTGTACGGGAAAATACAATTAAAATGCTTAAGCTCATACCTGAAAAAGGTGCTGATATAAATATGAAAGATAAAGAATGATTTACACCTCTTAATAGGGCTGTATCGTTGGATAGACCTGAAATGGCTAAGCTTCTGCTTGAAAACGGTGCTGATCAAAATATAAAGAATAACACTGGAAAAACGATTCTTGATTGGGCTAAAGAAAGAAAAAAACAAGAAATGATTGAACTCTTGAAGAGAGAGTCGAAAAAAGTAAATCATTGATTGGCTTAAGAATCCTTCAAAATAAAGGGGATATGACATGAAAAAGATTGTGTTATATATTTGTTGTGTAGGCCTTACTTTGCAGGTAAGCGGGGGGGCACTTTATGGAGTTGAAGGGCAAAAAAGGCCTGTAAACGAAGAAAGTTCCTATTTTGGTAGGTTTGTACAGGCAATAGGATCGACAGCGAATGCAACAAAAAGAGAGCTTTCATTTTTATGGAGCTACTTTCTTTCGAAGTATATTTATCGTCAAAAAATGACGAAAAAAGAGGATGAGCGGGCCAAGCGAATACAAAAAAAGATAGGGATTACGGCAGGCGTGCTTGCGGCGATAGTAGCAACTATTATAGGGGTTAGATGGTACAGAAATCGAGGAGCGATTCCGCAGCCTCCAATTTCTGGTAATCATCAAGGTCAGGATTTCAATAAAGGGGCTACCGAAAGGCTCTTTGAATTAGTAAGGGCGCCATCTGTGTGGTCGCAGAAAGAAGCTGAAGAGTCTATAGCTCAAGGTGCTAATATAAATGAGCAAGATGAAAGAGGAGATACGCCGCTTCATATAGCACTCTTTAATGAAAATATGGATGCAGCAGCGTTTCTTATTAATCAAAACGCTCAGTTGGAAATATTGAATACAGATAACGTTTCCCCTGTTCAAGCAGCGTTGGTAAAGAGCGATCAAAAAATAAGAGATTTGATTTTAAAAAAAATTGATATACCTAAATATAAAAACAAGAGTGAATTGATTTCTATTGCGATTACTCAAAAGAAACCAGAAAACGCTTTATTTATGATTGATAATGGGTTTTCTGTAGTAGGGAAAGATCTAGAAGGAGAGACTCCGCTTCATTTTGCAGCATATCAAAATGAGTCAAAAATTGCTCGAGGGCTTATCAATAAAGGTGCTGATATAAATGCCAAAGATAACGCGGGAGATACTCCGCTGCATCTGGCTGCATTATTTAATGGAAGTAAAGATGCCGCTCAAATCTTGATCGATCATGGTGCAAATGTAAATACGAAAAATGAAAAAGGCAATACTCCGCTTCATATAGCAGCATCGTTGGCAAGATTAGATATAGTGAAGCTACTTCTTGATAAAAGGGCTGATAAAAATTTAAAAAACAATAGCTCAAAGACGCCTCTGGATTCAGTGGGGGATAGCAGCATATCGGATGGAATTTTGAATAAGCAATATTTTTCCAGTGGCTCAACTAGTGGCGCTGTAAAAGATTTATTACAAAAAAATAATTAAGGAATTATTAGCAGTATCACTAAAAATTGTAGTGCGTTTAAAGGTAGCATGAATACTAAATTTCAGATATCTTCAAAATAACTGTTTTGAAAAAACGAGGGGACTTTTAAAAGTCCCCTCAGCATAAAAAAGAGAGATTCATGAATCGATATCGCATGCTGCCTATTTGTTTGATCGTATGCTTTTTATATACATCTGCTTTGGCAATTGAAGATCGAATTGAGCCGCCTTCGCATCCAAAAAAGGGAAATTTTTCCCATGCGATTAATCCAGGAAATACGTTTGCCTTTGGCCAGAATATTGTTACGAAAGGGGCGCTTGATATATATCCGACCTTCAACGCCTGCAAGGGGGAAGATTTTTCTTATGTGGCAATAACTCCAAGTATAATTTATGGCTTATCAAATCGGTGCTCTTTTTATGTGGGGCTTCCAATAGTAGCACATCAAAAAAATAGTGATCAAAAAGTGCAGCGAGGAGTTGAAAATCTTTTTGCGCAAATTGAATACGCACTTTATCTGAACAATACTGAACTTTCTCAAAACATGATAACGATTGTTGGGAATGTTGGATTGCCTACAGAGCATCTTTCGTATGATCATTGCACTACGTCGACTCATATTCCAACCGTGACAACGTTTTTTGGGGGTATGACAGCGAGCCATATATCGGTTTATTGGTATCTTTATGCTTCTCTGGGCGCTACAGCTTTTTTACCAAAGAATCATATATGGCAGCGCTATGAGCTTTTATATGAATGGGGATTGGGAAGAGTTATTACGACGACTCGTAGAACTACGATTATGGGATTATTGGAGTTTAATGGTATTTATACCGCACGAACTAAAATTTGTGATGTTGATTATGGAAATAGTGGTGGCAATATTATATACATAGGGCCGTCACTCTGTATTACGAGTGATACATGCTATATGAGCGCAGGCATACAGGGGCCTTTATTTCAATCGTGGCATGGCACTCAAGGAAAGCAAACATATCGATTGGGTGCGACTGCATCAGTACAATTTTAGAATGTTCTTGAACATTTGTTTACAAAGAGACTCTAAAGAATCATGTGTATTCTTCGCATGCTTTCTTCAATGCCAACGATTGCTATGAGGTCGTGGATGCTTGGCCCATGAATATTGCCTGTCAGGGCAAGGCGCACAAACCAAAAAAGCTGCTTTATCGGCAGTCCAGAAGTTTTCGCGGAAGCCTTGAGCTGATCGATATTATTAAGAATATCTGCATCGTTTGAAAATAAAGCTTTTAACTTTGAAAGATTTTCAGCGTCAATGCAAGCTTCAATTTCGGCATGTGATATTTCAGGTGCTTTAAAATAAAAGGCGAGCGCAGCAACGGCATCTTTGAGCGTATATAAATCAGTTTTAATGATCTGAAGCATAGTGCTCAATTGTGTACTATTGAGTTTATCAATTTCTTTATACGCTTCTTTTAAAAATGGAAGAACTTCTTGCGCGAGTTTTTCAGGCGCAAGCCTTTGGATCCACTGATGATTTACCCATCGTAATTTTTCCACATCATATTTGATTTGGCTCGTTGCGTGCTGATTATCAAAATTGAAAGCTTCAGCTAATTGCGCAAGATCCATAATTTCTTCCTTATAGGATCCGCCTGTGATACCTAAATAGTTGGTAACGGCTTGAGCGAGATAGCCAGCGCTACGAAGGTCATGAAGAGAAAAGCCAAAGTCTCGCTTTGATAGTTTTTTGCCTTCAGTATTGCAGAGCATAGGCATATGCCAAAAGATTGGAAGAGGCTTTTTAAAAGCACGATACAAAAGCGCTTGGCCAGCGGTATTGCTTTGATGATCTTCTCCGCGAAAAATATGCGTGATTTCCATAAGCATATCATCAACGAAATTTGCAAATATAAATGTGGCTGAACCATCGGCGCGAGTGAGAGAAAAATCTGAAAAATGTTTCATTTCAAAGTTTATCTGCCCGCGTGCAAGATCAGTAATAACAACATGCGCATCATGATCTACTTTAAAGCGCCAAATAAAAGGAGTTTTGCGTGCAAGAAATCGATCAACTTCTTCTTGTGGCAATACAAGACACGTACGATCATATCGAGGGGGAAGCTTAAGCGCTTGTTGGCGGTCTCTTTTTTTTTCAAGCTCTTCTGGAGAGCAAAAGCAGCGATATACGGTATGTTGAGCAATGAGCTCATTGAGTGCTTTTTGATAAAGCGATTGTCGTTCTGATTGAAAATAAGGGGCATGCGGACCTCCAATGATTGGGCCTTCGCTGTAAGTCAAAGAGAGCCACGAAAGGTCATCAAGAATAATGCGCGCTCCCGGATCGAAATTTCGTAAAGGATCTGTGTCTTCAATCCGGAGAATGAAGGTACCATTTTTTTGAGTGGCAAATAGATAATTTAAAAGTGCAGTCCTGATATTGCCAATATGCATAATACCAGTTGGAGACGGTGCAAAACGAACGCGAGGAGTACTGCTGCTCACAAAGATCCTTTGGCTAACTAATGGCTACAATATATTGCAATCGGAAACTAATCTGTATACAGTGTACTCGATGCGTTTTGGAAGTCTAGCTTATGCCGGATTTATGCGTATCATGAAGCAAAAGCAGTGCAAAGGAGTAGTAATGAATAAATGTCTGCGTATTATGCTTACGGGTGAATATCCGCCCAACTTTATGACCAATTTCATTCAAAAGAATGCAAAGAAATTTGATTTAGAGGGAACAGCTCAGCTTGTGAGTGCAAAAGAGAATCAAATTAGAATTACCATTTGTGGCTCTCCGCAGGCATTGGATGATTTTATAGATCTGCTTTACGAGGGTACAAAAGGGTTTGTTTTGCATGATCTTGAGATTGAGCCATTTTTAAAAGATAAAGATTATCGTCAAATTTTTAGAGTTATCGAGTAGGCTTTTGCGGAGATTTTTTAGCAAGAAGTGCGTATTCTGCTACACTGTTTAAGAGAAAAAACAGATAAAAACCTTTAATGGTGTTTGGCAGAATGTGTTGTGTATGCCCTATCGCACTACGTTATTTTTTATATTTATGCTTTCTGTGGCACAATGCGACGCTGGCAATTGGACATTTTCATCATATGCCGATGTAAAGCTACACCAGGCAGAATTTCCTGAATCAGGTATCATTGCACAGTTACAATTTCAGTCTGATTGCGGTCTTGCCGATTCTGAGTGCCGATACTTAACGGATTTCTCAGAGGGATCATCTTTTACGCGAGAGCATATACTTAAGGCTCTTGATCGTTTATTCCAAAAAAACTGCTTTCAATATATACGATTTTCTATTGATGAGCTTGATGAAGGCTATGCAATTAACGTTTTTTTGAACAGTTTTTGGCGATTGAAAAAATTCAAAATTGGAGGAGTGTGGGTAGGAAAAGAATGGTATAAGCAACATTACCTTATGCAGCCGGGAGATCGTTTTGATCGGGATACCCATTATCACGCCATACAGAAAATAAAAAATGCGTGTATAGCTGAAGGTTATTTCGATACAGAAACAACGAGTTCGTTTAGCTATAAAAAAAATACCCGTGAAGTGGTGGCATATAGCCATATAATGCGGGGCAAACGATATGCGATCCGAGCTAATCATGTTCGCATAGAAGCTGAGGCCTTTACTCGTGCAGAAATCAATAGCTTACAACATATACTTGCTCATCACTTATATCGGGCTCTTTGCCATGGAAAATACAGTAAAAAACTTATCGAACAGCAGGCAAGCCATCTCAAGCGTATAGTGGCGCAGAAGGGTTTTTTTAATGTGGCGATTGAACTTGAAGAAAAAATCGATGCAAAAAGACATGCTGTCCATTTACATTGGACATTCAATGTAAGAAAGAAGCGAGAGTTCATATTTTTTGGGAATAATTTTTTTTCATCCGATTTTTTACTTGAAAAAATTATGGCATTTGGCAGATCTTCGTGGATTGTCCCAGCATCAATATTATCGCATGACATCAAAGAGCTGTATGTTCAAAAAGGATTTTGGAATTGTGCTATAGATGCTCGGGATGAGGATGGCCGATCCTTTTTTGTTATTAAAGAAGGCGATCGCGCGATTATACAGGATGTTGAGATTCAAGGAGCTGTTTCTTACAACCAAAAAAAACTAATCAAGCGTTGTTTTGCAAAGCTGTTACGAAAGGGTTTATTTGATCAATCGTTTTTGGATCAGGCGCTTGATAGATTAAAGGAATATTATATAAAGCATGGATATCGTCATATTGAAATCGCGTCTCATGATTTTATAAAAATCGGTAATCATACTTATCGTTTGATAGTTTCTATCAAAGAGGGCGCCTTGATTAAGTTCTATAAGCAGATTATTCCGGGATTTGAGGATCTTTCATGCAAAGGTCCGCTTGCAGAAACATGTAAACGAGGTCCTGTTGCGTATGATGAGACATGTATTCAGGAGCAAAAAGTTTGGCTTGCAGAGGAATTTAGAAAAAAGGGATATATTTCTTGTCGAATTCAATCTGACCTATGTGAGCAGGAAGATGAGCCGTATGTGCGTTGGAATATAGATCCTGGAAGCAAGGTTTTTTTTGGTAAAACAATCGTGACAGGAGCAAGCGATTTTCATGTTGAAAAAATTGTGCGGGAGCTCGCGTTTAAACCGGGAGAGATATGGGATCAGGTCAAGATTAAACAATCATTTAAAAAGCTGCGTGAGCTTTATATATTTGATTCTATTTCTTTTGTGCCACTGCAAATTGACCCGAATACATGTACACGTGACGTTTTACTTCGTGTGCATCAGGATGATCCATTTGAGTTGCGAATTCGTGGCGGTTTGGAGTTTCAGCATATTCGTCAATATCAAACGTTTGCCGGTGTAGCATACAAAATTGGTGGTACCTTTATGGTTAAAAATCCAAGCAATAATGGCGACCTTTTTCGATTTGATGCAGACGTTGCGCGATCACATAGAGAAATAAATATAAAGTATAAATATCCGTGGGTGTGCGGTTTGCCACTTCATGGAGTTGGTCATGCATATGCTATTAAATATGAGCAGCCAGGGTTCATTGGCTCAAAAAAGAATCTTTATACATTGTATCAAAATGGAATTCTTGGAGGAGCACATTATAAAAATAGTTATGTTGATGGAGGAATCAATATCGGGTTTGAGGTATTACGAACAACATTTTCAGATGATTCCCTTGAAACGAGGGGCGCAGCAATTCGCCTTGCTCGGGCAATCAATTTTGATGTGCGACTTCTTGATAAGGCAATTCCCTACTTTTATGTTGAGCCAACAATTATGATTGATATGCTTGATAATAATGTATATCCAACGCGAGGGACTTTTACGTTATTTTCTCTTAAAGGAATGTTTCCTACAAAACTACAATTCAGTCAGTCCTATTTTTTTAAAATGCTTTTTGAGCATTCATGGTTTTTTCCGATTCGGTCGGCAGTAGCAGCATTTCGATTTCGATTTGGTCATATTTTTCATCGTATTTTTTCAGATATCAGTCCTAGTGAACGCTTTTACCTGGGAGGAAGCCATTCCGTTCGAAGTTATGAGCCCGATCTTGCTCCTCCTACAAGTATTTTTATTGACGATGATGGTAAATGTCATGTGGTTCCTCGAGGTGGTAAAACGATGGTCAATATGAATGGCGAGCTTCGCATTCCTGTTGCGGCTCATGCTTCGTTTGTACTATTTCAAGATGTTGGGGCGTTATGTGGAGATTTGATGGCAGATTTTAAAGGAATGTTTGTCGCAGGTACGGGCTTTGGCATGAGATATCATACGCCAGTTGGCCCTTTGCGATTTGACATAGGATGGAAATGGAGAAAAGAACGACCAGAAGAAGGCTCATTTAACTGGGTTTTAACCTTTGGTCAAGCCTTCTAATTATCTTTCAATTTGTATCAAATCTGTTATAGTAGTCCCATAGATTCGCATATTCAACGCAAAAGAGGTTTTTTATGGGTGAAAAACATCACCAGCACACGGTACTTGGAGAATTAATTTGTCATTTACCATATGCAATTTTTTCAGTAGCATTTGGACTTACAATGCTCAGTTTTGTGACCTATTATTCATATGGTACGCCCGTTAACCTTATATGCAAAAAATCACATATATTGTTTCATAGCTTTCACTTTATGCATATTGTGTTTGCAGCGACAGGGACGCTTGTTACTTTTTTCCGTTATTCAAAAAGTACCATAAAAGCTCTCATTCTTGGCATTGTATCTCCTGTTGTGTTTTGTACTCTTTCAGACTCTATTTTGCCTTATATAGGCGGTAAGATGCTTGGTGTTCCTATGCATTTTCATCTTTGTTTCATAACAGAGCTTCAAAATGTGGTTCCGTTTTTGGCAGTTGGAATTTTGAATGGATTTGTAATGAGTCGACACCACGGAGATCGTCAATGGTTTTATGCGCTGACGTCACATGCAATCCATATTTTAATTAGCTCTTTGGCGTCTATTTTTTATTTAGTTGCTAATGGGTGTGTTGATTGGCATAATTTTATGGGTCTCATTTTCATGTATATGATCGGAGCGGTGGTTGTTCCTTGTACGTTATCTGATGTCGTGGTTCCGCTTCTTTTTGCACGCGTTGGAACTAAAAGTGAGTGAGGACTATGAGAAGTATCACACTAAAAAATATTGCCAAAGATTATCATGGAGAATTAATCCTGGAGGATATTAATCTCACGATTCCAGGAGGTAAATTTTTTGCATTGTTAGGGCCAAGTGGTAGCGGTAAGACGACGATTTTACGTCTTATTGGTGGATTTGAAAAACCGACGGCCGGTGAGATTTTTTTGGGTGATGAAAATATTACGAATGTTCCAATTAATGAGCGTCGCGTTAATACCGTATTTCAGCAATATGCGCTATTCCCTCATATGAATGTTTTTGAAAATGTTGCCTATAGTTTGCGTATTAAGAACAAGCCAGAGGATTTTATAGAGCAGAAAGTGCATCGGGTATTGCGTGCTGTGCATCTTGAAAAGCAAATTTATAAATCAATTAATCAGCTTTCTGGTGGACAACAGCAGCGCGTTGCATTGGCGCGAGCAATTATTAATGAGCCGGAAGTTTTATTGCTTGATGAACCGCTCGCAGCGCTTGATCTAAAATTGCGTGAAAAAATGTTAATTGAGTTGATTGATTTGCAAAGTGAGCTCAAAACAACGTTTGTATACGTGACTCATGATCAATTTGAGGCTTTGACTGTTGCCGATCATATGGCAATTATGAATGAGGATGGAGCCATTGAGCAAATTGGAACGCCAAAAGAGATATATGAGTTTCCCAATTCATCATTTGTAGCAAAGTTTGTCGGAAGTACTAATATTCTCGAGGGCACAATGCGCCTTGATGGAGATCGATTTTGCATAGAAATTCCTCATCTGGGCCTTTTTGAAGTGTATGTTCCTAAAAATAAGGAATGGGCTGTTGATGGTGCCCATGTTTTATTAAGTTTACGACCAGAAAAAATAGAAATCAGAAAAACGGTTACAGATGGCTTTTCTAATAAATGGCTTGGTATTGTAAGAGACATTGTCTATCATGGGCGGTCTACGCAATACAACGTTCGCTTAAAAAATGATCAAATAATCCAGGTGTTTGAACAGAATGAAGAGCATTTTGAGCGAGAAGTGATTGACTATAATGATCAGGTGTATTTGTATTGGCAAAAAGAAAATGTGGTTTTATTGAAAAAATGAAACGTATTGTATCGCATATCTACAGTGAATTTTCGTTTCTTTGCTCATTGCCAGCTGTATTGTGGCAGTTCATATTTATGGTTGCGCCCCTTGGTATTGTTTTCTATTACAGCGTTACCTCTATGGACTCAATGATATCTCTTGCAAATTACGCCGCACTTTTTAAAAAAAGCTATTTTTTGATTATTGGCCGATCATTGTTTTTTGCTTTTTCAATTGCAATATTAAGCCTCATTGCGGCCTATCCCGTGGCATATTTTTTAGCGTTCAAGGTTAAACGATTCAAGAATCTTCTTTTATTTTTATTAACACTACCATTGTGGGTTAATTTTTTGATTCAAGTCTATGCCTGGTATTTTTTGCTTGAGCGAGATGGTATTATCAATTCGCTTTTATTAAAAATTGGATGTATTGCTGAGCCATTGCAGCTTGCTAATAATCAGTATGCGATGTTTTTGGTGATGTTTTATTGTTATCTTCCGTTTATGATTTTGCCGCTTTATTCAGTATTGGAAAAATTTGATATGCGTCTGTTTGAAGCATCGGCTGATTTAGGAGCAACATCGTGGCAAACATTTACACGCGTAACATTGCCGCTTTCTTTTCCAGGAATAAAAACAGGTTTTTTCCTTGTATTGATTCCCGCATTTGGGGAGTTTGTTATTCCATCATTACTGGGCGGATCAAAATATATGATGGTAGGGACGCTTATTTCCTATCTTTTTTTGGTTGCTCGCAATAATGGATTAGGGGCAGCGTTTACGTGTTTGAGCGTGGTAATTCTCTTATGTTCACTGTTTATCATGTATCTTGTTGGCTATCTGAGAATTTTGAAAACAATGGCGAAAAAATCATGAATATAAAGTATTTGAGAGAGTTATTGCTTCCTGGCTGGGTTATTCTTCTGTATCTTTTTCTCTATATACCTCTTTTTATTTTGATACTGTTCTCGTTTAATGCTGGCACAGCTTTTTTTGAATGGACAGGCTTTAGTATTCAATGGTATGCCGCACTTTTCAATGACGCTGAAGTTTGGCATCCTTTATATAATTCTCTGATTGTTGCTCTTTCTTCTGTCTTTCTTTGTTTGACTATGAGCGCTCTTTTTATATTTTTTGCAACTAAGCGATTTGCAGAACGGTTTGTAATTCTGTTTTATGGAAATTTAGCTATTTCTGAAATAGTGCTTGCGGTTGGGCTCATGAGTTTATTTTATTTTTTATCGGTTCCTCTGAGCTTAACAACTCTCATCGCGGGTCATACTGTGTTGGGGCTTGGATACGTTATACCGATTTTATATGATAGATATACGGAATTAGATGCTCGCTATATGGATGCCTCGCTTGATTTGGGAGCAACGCAGTGGCAGACCTTTCGGTGGGTCGTTCTTCCGCTTTTATATCCAGCATTATTCACATCAGCTATATTAGTCTTCATTATTTCATTTGAAGATTTTACGCTCTCCTTTTTTTGTTCGGGTGGATCAACGGTTACATTGCCCATGTATATTTTTGCAAAAATGAGGTCGGGCTCTTCCCCTGTTATTAGTGCATTATCGACATTGCTTCTTGTATTAAGCGGTTTTGTTGTGTCTGCCGTATTATATCTTCAATCGAAGGCACCAGGAGAAGACCGATGAAAAGCAGAGTTATCATTCGCATAGGTATGGTGTTGAGCCTGTGTGGGTTTATATATGCGTTTCTTATGCTTCCCACATTGTTTGAACAGTTTGACCAAAAAAAAAGTATCAATATTCTTGCATGGCCGAATTTAATAGATGGAGAGTATTTTTCGGAATTTGAAAAAAAGTGTGGGGTTAAGGTATATGTTTCATATTTTGAAAATTACGAAGAGTTGCTTGTAAAGATGCGATCAGGCATGGGAGATTATGATCTTGTCATGGCATCAGATCATATTGTGCACCAATTGGTACAGGAGGACGTGGTGCAGCCTCTTGATAAAAATCGCATTCCATTTTTAAAAGAAATAAATCCCAATCTTTTAAATCGGTATTTTGACCCAGAAAATGTCTACAGTATTCCCTATGCATGGGAACTTTCAGGAATTGGCGTAAATCTTGATTATTTTAAAGATGTGCCGCCAGCAACGCTGAAACTCATTTTTGATCCAAACATTTCACCATCACGGCTTGGTCTTCCTGATGATGCTCGCGAGATGGTATCGATTGCATCGCTTTACTTATATGGTCCTCGAAAAGAAGCCCTCAATTCAAAAGAGCTGTTAGAGATAAAAACTCTTTTGAAGGAACAGAAAAAACGAGTAGTAATGTATACGGATTTGCGGCCGGACTATTTATTGCTTTCAAAAGCAGCGCCGGTGGTATTGGGCTTGAGCTCGGATATTTATAAAGCAACAGATCAAAATAAGAACTGTGCATTTTTGGTTCCTAAAGAAGGAAGCTTTATGATTATTGACAGTTTTCTCCTTCCAAAAAATAGTACAAAACAGGAGCTCGTGTATGAATTTTTATGCTATCTCTTTGATCCTGAGATAATGAAAAAATACATGAACCGTTTTAATTTTTTCCCAACGCTACAAAATATGAAGCTTGAAAATGCTACTCCAGAGTTTCATGAACTTCCGCCTCTTCGCTTTTTTTCTCAAACGATTCCAGAGCCGGAGCTTCGCGATTTATGGATTGATTTGAAGTCCTAAATTATATTGACTTATTTAATCAATCTTGTAGATCATTAGAAGACAAATTTTGTTTATAATGAATCCGGAGAGAGAAATGAAACGTTTATTTTTTTGCATGATTCTATTTCATACAGCCTACGTAATAGGGTCATCATGCAATAGTCCCGAAGTTATTGATCGTCTGCAAGAGCTCCAACGGTGCATTGATACTATAAAATCAAAAGTCTCAAATTTTAATTGTGATAACGGTTCTATATTAGATGAGCTTTCAATTTTGGGTGAAATTTTGTGTTCAAAAATTGAAAATATCGATATCAACGTCAATATTAGCTCTGTTGATGTACAGGTATCGGGAATTGATGGTATTATTTCAGCCTCTGATAGTTTGATATGCTCAAAACTAGAGAGCATTGAAAATCTCATCTCTTTAGATGATTATCTCATTTTGTCTGCAATCGATAATATTGTTATTCCGCCGGCACAAGTGTCTGGAATAGACGAGCTTATTTCGGAATCGGATAGTTTGATATGTTCAAAATTAGAAAGCATTGAAAGCCTTATTTCTCGGGATGATTTTTTAATTCTTTCAGCAATCGAAAATATATCTGTAACTGTAAATGTGAGTGCGGCGGATGTGCAAGTTTCGGGCATTGAAGAACTGATTTCGGCTTCTGATGCCTTTATTTGTTCAAAAATTGGCAATTTTGATGATGAAGGAACATGCTTGGATAGCCAAATTGATGTTCCGACTGATGTTAATGATCTTAACTTAAATATTATTCAACTTCTTAAAACGATTCTTCTTGAGCTTCGAGGCTGCGGCGGTGGGCCTGCTTGTTAAATAGATAGGATAACAATTACAAAAAGGCCATCGTTATTACGGTGGCCTTTTTTGCGTTTCCCTGGCGTTGGCAGTATTCTACTACTATACCTTATTCGATATTCATGGATACGTTATGAAAAAACAGACATTTTATGTTACGACTCCTATTTATTATGGCACAGCAAAACCTCACTTGGGTTCTTTGTATTCAACCCTTGTTGCAGATGTGATATCTCGTTGGCAAAAGCTTGTAGGCTCAGATACCTATTTTTTAACGGGTACCGATGAGCATGGCCAAAAAATTTTACAAGCTGCGCAGCAGGCAGGCAAAACACCAAAAGAGTTTGTAGATAGTTTTATCGAAGCGTATCAGACTGCGTGGAATACGTATCATATTGAATATCAGCAGTTTATTCGTACGACAGATCCTCATCACATCAAGGGAGTTCAGGATCTCATTATTAAACTGCTTGATCAGGGTGATATTTATAAAGGCAGCTATGACGGCTGGTACTGTACTCCCTGTGAAACATTTGTCACAGCTTCAAAAGAGAAGTTAGCTTGCCCTTCTTGCGGTCGTGATACAGTAAAGGTATCAGAAGAAAGCTATTTTTTTAGACTCTCTGCATATCAAGATAAATTGCGTGCATTCTATAAAAGCCATCCCGAATTTATTATTCCAAAAGAGCGTGCAAATGAAGTACTCAGCTTTGTAGAAGGGGGCTTATCGGATTTAAGTATATCCCGAACGACGATTAGCTGGGGCGTTCCATTTCCACGAGATCCTGAACATGTCGTATATGTGTGGGTGGATGCGCTGTGCAATTATATAACGGCCATAGGATATGGAGATCCTGCTGAAAAAGAGGAACTTAAAAAATGGTGGCCAGCGAATGTGCAGGTACTTGGAAAGGATATTATTCGTTTTCATGCTGTATATTGGCCGGCAATGCTTATGGCAGCTGGACTTGATGTGCCAAAAACATTATTAGTGCATGGCTGGATTCAAGTTAATAAACAAAAAATGTCCAAGTCGCTTGGCAATGTTGTCGATCCGATTGAGCTTGCACAGCATTATGGGCCTGAAGAGGTGCGCTATTATTTAATGCGCCAAATGCCTATGAATAGTGATGGAGATTTTAGCACGGGCGATCTTGAGCAAAAAATTACTACCGATTTGGCCAATGATCTTGGAAATCTTTTAAATAGAATGCTTGTACTTGCAGATAAAAATGGAATGCATAAAGTTGAGCCATCCGATATTTGGTCGCCTCGCGCTATGGATCTTCGCGACAAATCTTTTGATGCCATTGAAGAGTATAGACAGCATATTGCGCAGTATGAATTTCACATAGCATTGGGGCATTTGTGGCGTTTTATCAATGCGATTAATGCCTATTTTCATGAAATGGAGCCATGGAAAATTGTAAAGCAGGATAAAGAACAGTTTGCGCAGGTTATTTCGGCAACGGCTCATAGTTTGCGAATAGTAGCTGTATTGCTGTGGCCTATAATGCCACAAAAAATGGAGCAGCTTCTTGAAAGTATTGGGCATCCATTTAATATTGAAACTGACTTATTAGATTCGCTTGAGCTTGATATTTGGAAGCAGACATTTATTCTCAAGCCAATTGCTCCTTTGTTTAAAAAAATTGAGGATTCTCGTATGGAAGAAAAGCAGCCATCGCAAAAGCAAGAGACTGTTGATACAACCAATTGCATAGGGATTGAAGATCTTACAAAAGTTGAACTCCGAATAGGAACAATTAAAAGCGCAGAGTCTATTCCTGAATCGGATAAATTAATCAAGATGCAGGTAGACCTTGGGCCATTGGGAATGCGCCAAATTCTTGCCGGCATTCGAAAATCATATCATCCAGAAGATCTTGTAGGAAAACAAGGATTATTTGTGTGCAATTTAAAGCCACGAAAAATGCTTGGCTACGAATCTCAAGGTATGATGCTTGTAGCAGAAGGTATTGACGGCAAAGTTCACCCGGTAAACCCTGAAGGAATGGTATCTGCGGGGACTCCGCTGCGTTAAATAAATGGTTTTATGGTTTTGAAGCATTATTTCTATAAATTGAAAACAGTAGGCATAAGGCGATTTTACAAAGCCGTGCAAAGTCGCCTTATTGCGGATCAGTTTGTAAGAAAAAAAAGAAATACGATACAGTTCAGACATTCTATTTTGTATCCGACAGAAAAAAAATTATTTGAACAAAGTGAAGGCTCTGTCCGGCTTTTTTTTAAGGCGGATCAGTATGCTGATAGTATCTTTGGATACTTAGGCGCACCCATGCAGCGCTACAGCACGATGCCATGGTACGAAGATGTACGATTGCACCAATCGAATAAAGATCGATTTTTTGATGCACAATCATTATATGCGAATATAAAAATCCCATATAATTCTGGCACATATAATGAAGAGAAAGATATTAAAGTGCCATGGGAGCTGGCGCGATTTCAGTATGCTCCTGTTTTAGCACGTGCATATGAGCGTACAAAGGACAAAAAGTATGCGCATGCAATAAAAAACTACATATCATCATGGATTGAATCTTCACCATATCTTTATGGAATACATTGGGTCAATCCGATGGAAGTCGCAATCCGTGCTATCAATTGGATTATAGCATGGCAGTATATGAGAGCTGAATTGGAATCAGATGTTGAATTTTATACGTGCTTTATTACGAGCTTGCAGCAGCATTTTGAATATATTGAACATCGTTGGGAGTGGTATGATGGGCGAACGAATAATCATTACCTTTCCAATCTTGTAGGCTATGCCTATTTGTGCTGGTTTTTTGATGATACAGAAAAGTGGAAATGGTGTTATCTAGAGATCAAAAATGAATTTTCTTGGCAAATATTTGATGAAGGAACGTCGTATGAGGGATCAACGGCATATCATGGATTGGTAACAGAGCTCTTTATTCACGCTTTTTATATCGCATTGAAAATGAAAGAGAATCTTGATTCTTATATCGTTGATAAACTAAAGCGGATGATGATTTTTGCTCATCAAACGGCTGGTCTTACTATCGGAGATGAGGATGGGGGAATTCTGTGTGATGTGGATGCCGTTGATTATAAAGCTATTGCAGCTAAACTTGGCATTGACATTACTGATGCAAAAGTACCATCTCTGTATTCCGATTTTGGAATAGCGTTTTTAAAAAAGGATGGCTGGAATGTATCGTTGCGTCTGCATGCATATCGATCTCGCCAGCCATCGGCACATTTTCATGAAGATGCTGGCAGCATTACAATTTCATATCAAGGAACTCCTATTGTGGTAGATCCGGGGACGTATGTATATTCTGGATCGCATATGCAGCGTAATGCCCTACGATCTGCGTTTAATCATACTGTTTGTTATCCCGCTGATTGGAAGCACGTTGTAGGTGATCCTTTTTTTCTTGCAATGAATGAAGGAATAGCACAGACGGCAGTATCGGATGATTCTGTAGCGACATCACATAATTTTTTTGGATATACATCGCAACGCATTATTTCAATACGATCGGATAGATTAATCATCAATGATAGCGTTGATGTACGTACTTCGTGGGTATGGAGGTTTATTTTTCATCCTGATATGAGACTAAAGCGAGCTGGCAGCTCTTGGATTATATGCTATCGCGATGCTCCTCTTTTATTATTTGAAAGCCATGATCATGTATTTATAGCGTCACACGGTGATTATTCGAATCATTATGGAATAAAAAAAGAAAATCAAACATTAACGGGAACACTATTGTTCCCTAAAAGCACTACTCAAATATGCATACGTCCTCTATAGCTTGTTTTATTACTAATGGAATTGTTAGTATTAAAATAAAGCTGAAAGGGGGCATTATGGAATTTCTAAATATAGAGGGACATGATGTCATTTTAGAGCAGCTAAGATCCGATCATATTCAGGAATATTTGCAGCAATTCTCACAAACAATTCAATCAATGTTACGTGTCGATACTATTAGTTCAGAGCGGGATTATCTTGAGCAGCAATGCGCCTGCGATAATCAATTTTTTTATATCATACGAGAGCGCTCAACGCGATGTCTTATTGGAGCGATTGAAATTCGAAATGGGGGATATCGCAGTCAGCTCTATTGCTGGCTTAATGAACATTGGTGGGGCGCTGGATATTTCCAGGAAGCGATCTCGTATATGCTCTATCTCTATTTTGCTTTGACAAATCAGGAGGCGATATTTGCGCGTGTTGATCAGGACAATTCTAGAAGTTATCACGCATTAAAAAAGGCCGGCTTTTTATCGCGCGGCCTTGTTGATGGTCCTTATGGAAAGCAATATGAACTAACATTTCGTCGAAGCTAGCTCTTCATCAAGGCGTTTTTTGAGATTTTTGAAAATGATATCAGGATCTCCATTGACTACTATCTGCCCATTTTCGAGGCTCATAGAGTTGATATTGGCAGTTTTGCGCGGGCGTATTGTATAGCTTGCCAGAGATCCTTGGCTTGTCTGAGTGCAGCTAAAGCCATCAAATGGATATAGTTCAGGTAAGATTTTTTGAATGGCAGTTATGTAGCGATCGCATAATTCAGTATCTTTATAACAAGAACTATAGATAGACATGTTCGGTTCTTTAAATACAAGTGAAACTTCTCCTAAAAAGCAGGATTGTGGATTGAATAGCACGGTAAATTCATCGGTATCTGCAAGCAGATAATTGTACATTGGATGCTTCTTATTTTTAAACAAATTAGAAAAAAATTGAAAATTAATTTTAGCCTGGCGTAAATACTTAGCGTTCTCCAGGGCCTCACTATAGCATATGTACAATTTTTCTAATTTTCTATTTTGAGTGTTATTTTTTAGCGCTTTGAATTCTTCATAAAGCTTGAATTGATATTGTGTAAGATCTTCTGTAAGAGGGCTTTCTATTGATGCTGTGGGGTCATATGCTGCAAACATATGACGATGCCAATGATCAGGAATGGTTCCACCAGTGCAAGCATGCCCTTCATTGCTGCAAATGGTTACATTACATCCTGTTACTGTGTTGATGCGTTTTGCCCAGCTTGTAGTAAGCTTCCTGACTTGTTTTTTTTCGTTTGGTGAAAGATCACCATAAAGCTGCTTATGGGCTGATAGAATTAGAAGCTGGAAAGCTGCATAAGGAAATCGATTGAGTATAATGATCGCGTCTTTCAGGCGCTCAACGACGAAATGAGCAGCATCTTTCGAAGAATCATTGACTTGAGGGCACAGCTTGCAGCCTTGATCGGCAGTTTTATTTTTTTGAGCTAATGATATTTGATCCATATATGCGCCGCGACCTTTTCTAATAAGGGGCGTGCGACGATACTTTGAATCCCATGCCATGCGTATTGCATCCTGATCAAGATGTTCATTGATGAGATTTGTAATCTCTTGTGGGCTTTTTTCCTGCTCCAGCACTGTATAAAATTCTGATACAGCAGTATGGAGATTTTTATGCCACGGATTTTCATCCCTATCCTCTTGCATCGCTTTACCTGTAAATGCAATACAGAAAAGAGTCATTACTGCAATAAGCTTCATAACTATTCCTTTTGAGTTTATAAAAAATTATTTGGTGTATCCGCACTCTTTATTCGAGCACAGCAACGTGACATTTCCTTCTTTATCCGTTTTTTTAATTAAAAATGGAAGCGTGCACTGTGGGCATTGAGTTTCTTCAATTTCATCAAAGATAGCAAACTTACATTTTGGATAGTTGCTGCAGCCCCAGAATTTTCCGCCTCGCCAGACGCGCCGAACTACGTCGCCTTTATCATTCGGGCATGCAAAGCCGGCCGTTTCTTGCTTGATATATTTGCACTTTGGATATCCAGAGCATGCTATAAATGGCCCAAAGCGACCTTGCATTTGACGAAGAGGGCTTTCGCATTGAGGGCACTTTTCGCTTAAAAGCTTAGGCGGTTCAGCTTTGACTAATTTGAGTTCTCCCGATTCCGATCGTTCAAAATTGGAAGTAAAGTCGCATTCGGGAAATGATGGGCATCCAAGAAATTCTCCTGTGCGCCCAAATCGAATATTGAGCTTTTGTTTTTTGCATTTTGGGCAGGTAATGTCGGTTGGGATTGCGGCTTTAGGTTGGTTTGTTTTGTTGCCTTTGAACTTTTTCAAATCTTCTTGAAAATCTTTATAAAATTCTTTGAGCAATGTATCTCTGTCCAATTCTCCATTAGCTATCTTATCAAGATCTTCTTCCATGGAAGCCGTAAATTTTGTATCCATGATGTGGGGCAAATTTTCTACAAGAAGCCTTGTGACAGCACCTCCAAGCTCTGTTGGTACAAATCGTTTTTTTTCATCAAGCTTCGTGTAATCTCGAGCTCGAATTGTATTTAAAATAGTTGCGTAGGTGCTTGGGCGCCCGATTCCCTCTTTTTCCATCTCTTTGACAAGCGATGCTTCAGTGTATCGTGGCGGCGGCTGCGTAAAATGCTGCTTTGGATCAAGTTTTTCTAAATTGATTGGTTTATTCGCTTCGATATCGGCAGGAATTTTTACCTTATCCTTTTCATCATCATCGACACCGTATACTTTTAAAAATCCATCAAAAATGAGCGTTGATCCCGTCGCTTTAAAAATATACGTTCCTCCTTTAATGGAGACAACGCGCTGAGCATATTCGGCTGGCTTCATTTGGCATGCAATAAAACGTTGCCAAATGAGCGTATAAAGCTTTGCTTCATCAGATGAAAGGTATCGCTTGATTGATTCAGGAGAAAGCGATGCATTGACGGGACGTACTGCTTCGTGCGCATCTTGGGCCTTACCCTTGCTTTTTTTGCTATACACATTTGCTTTTGAAGGCAAATATTCAGAGCTAAATGTTTTGCTAATGTATGTTCGAGCATTTTTAAGAGCGGTGTCCGAAAGACGTAGCGAGTCGGTACGCATATAGGTAATTAATGCAACGGGGCTGTTTTTATCCTCAAGAGGAATGCCTTCATACAGCTTTTGAGCAACTTGCATCGTTTTTTTTACCGAAAATCCGAGCCTATTATAGGCAGCCTGCTGTAGTGTACTCGTCATAAATGGAGCAAGTGGATTTTTATTACGCTTTTTATCTTCTACGTCTTCAATGGTATAGGATTCATTTTTAAGATCAGCAACTACTTTATCCGTTGCTTTTTGATTTTTAAGCTCGGCCTTTTTTTTGCCAATATGCGTCAACGCTGCTACAAATGATTCTTTTTTAAAGCCAAATATTCCATCGATAGTCCAATATTCCTCTGGCTTAAAGCTTCTAATAGCTTCTTCGCGATCAACGATCAACCGGAGCGCAACGGATTGCACTCGCCCTGCTGAAAGCCCTGCTGCGACTTTTTTCCATAGTACAGGCGAAACTTCATATCCCACCCATCGATCAAGTATTCGTCGGGCTTGTTGAGCGTTTACCTTATTAATGTCAATTTCGCCAGGATTTTCGATAGCCTCATTGATTGCTGGTGCGGTTATTTCGTTAAACGCTATGCGATAGAGCTTGCTTTTTTTCTTAGCAACTTTTTTAATTTCATTGGCGATATGCCATGCGATGATTTCGCCCTCACGATCAGGGTCGGGGGCAATAAAAATAGCTTCAGAGCCAGATGCGGCTTTACAAATTTCTGCTATAACTTTGCTCTTGTCTTTTATGGGTACATATTCGATCTCTATACCGGACTTTTCAATGGAAACTCCCAACTTTTTAGGAGGAAGATCCATGATATGGCCCATGGTAGACATGATACGAAAATCATTCCCCAAGATTTTCGAGATTGTTTTAATTTTCGCGGGAGATTCTACAATTACTAATTTTTTCATTCTGCCCTCAAGAACCATCCCCTCATTAATGAAAGGCTGTATGGTGGATGAAACATACTGAGACTATTTAGGTGCCCTTCATAATACCATTATTTTAGAGCATTTCTTTTTTATAATAGAAGAATGACCCGAAAAAAGTCAAACAGGAAACGCTTTTTCTTTCCTAAAAATAGCCATAATAGACGAGGATCTTGAGAGTTGGGTAACTATGTGATAGCATGGAATCATTTGATTTTAAGGGAGTGTAGTAGCTTTTTAAAGGAATATTGATGAAAAAACTATTTCACATGTGGAAAGAGTCACTTACATTTTTTCAAATGGAGAATCTTACTCCATTTTTATTAGTGACAGCAAAATCTATTGTAGAAGCATATAAAAATATAAATCTAACGCTTTCAAAGAAGGGTAAAGGCCTTTTGCTTATTGGAATTGTGATTGCTTTAATTTTTCTTAATAATGCCCTTAAATATTTGGGCCTTTTTCCGCTTATTTCTATTATTTTGAATGGTATTAAATACTTTTTAATAATACTTTTTACGTTAGAGCTACGTCCTTCTGTCGATCGAAAAGATTGGGCATATTATTCTGAATATATTAGTAAGTATCGATATATGCTTTCTGTGATAGTTCTTTTAGGAGTACTTGGCTTTGATTGCGCGCCTATTCTGAGAATTTGGTTTTTATTGTTGCTTCTTGCAGGATTTGATTCAGGGGCTACGTTGGAAGGATTTAAACGGGCGTTTCGCATTAGTTTCTATATGCTTTTATATAATTTGCCTGTTGTAATTGCAGCATATATTGTAGTTGCGTTGGTTAATATAGCTCTCTTTTACTTAATTGGATTTTCATTGAGCTATTTTGGGGGACTGACATTGGCAGCTTTTATGTATCTTATTTTTATTCCAATAGAAGTTGCACTTGTTACAAATTTGTATATAAAATTTTTACATACCAAGCCATCGCTTTATTTTGAACAGCCTGAGTAGAAAATGCCTACATTTTTACAAATTATACATACTCTTTTTTCTCGTTTTATCCTGATATTAGCAATCATTATCTGTTTACCATTTATTATTGTCGTAATGCTACTTCCTCAAAAATATCGGTATCAAAGCAGGATAGTATTTTGGGGAGTGCGATTTTTTTATTGGATAATTGTTCGGTTATCATTTGTACCAGTAACGTACATAGGAGTAGACGCTATTCCAGAAGAACCCGTTATTTTTGCCGCCAACCATCAATCATCAATTGATATTCCTTTATTGGGGCTTGTAACCCCACGCGGTAAACCCCATGTATGGCTTGCAAGTGCTCATTTGATGACGTGGTCATTTTTAAAATGGATATTGCCTCGTTTGGCTGTTCTTGTCGATACAAGCTCTCGAGAAAAGTCTATGCGTTCATTGCTGAACTTAGTTCGATTGGTACAGGATAAAAATATAGATATTATGATTTTTCCAGAAGGGTCTCGATTTCCGGATGATGTAGTCCATAAGTTTTATGGGGGGTTTGCTATCCTGGCAAAACAGTTGAATCGGCCAGTTGTTCCTGTCTATATTGCGGGCGTAAACAAGGTGTATCCACCCAACACTTTTTGGGTGCAATGGCATCCAATAACCGTCGTTGTCGGAGAACCTTTTGTAATGCAGCGCGATGAATCAATCGATGAATTTAAAGATCGTGTTCATGCATGGTTTGTAAAAGAATCAGAAAGGTAAGGGGTGGAATATTTTTTTCGTTTGGAATTTCCTTTAATCTCAGTATGTGCTTTGTGTGCTATAGGAATAGCCCTCCTGCTGCGATGGAAATGGTATAAACCTATTCAATTGCGATACGCACTTGCCGGAGAGCTGGTACATGCACAAAAGGGAACGCGCCATCCTTTTCAAAAAATATTTTATCTCGTTCATATTACTGTTTTTTGTTTATTAGCGTTTATTGCAGGAAAGCCGCAATTTGTAGATTCGCGATCCAATGTGATAGTCGAAGGTATAGATATCGTGTTGGCATTAGATGCTTCAGGAAGCATGCAGTTTCAAGATTATAGTGACGACAATCGAAATCGTTTTGAAGTTGCTAAAGATGAGGCAATACGTTTTGTAAAAAAACGTGTTCATGATTCGATTGGGCTTGTATTGTTTGGAAAAATCGCATTATGCCGATGTCTCCTTACCATGGATAAAGCTGTTCTGACGGAGTTGATTGAGGCAACGAAATTGGGAGATATTGATCCAGATGCAACGATGCTTTCAACAGCTTTATTGACCGCTGTAAATCGATTAAAAAATTCACAGGCTAAAAGTAAAATTGTTATTTTATTAACCGATGGTGAGCCTAGCCCAGGCGATATTGATCATGAAGCTGCTCTTGCCATCGCAAAAAAATTTGGTATCAAAGTCTATACGATTGGAATAGGAAGCGATTCTGATGAAATTATGCACCATCCTTTATTTGGCGCTATTATTCAAAAACCCAAAGTAAATAGCGCACTCCTTAAAAAGATTGCATCCGATACAGGAGGGCAATTTTTTATGGCACATAATGATAAAGATATGAGATCTATTTATGATACGATCGATTCTCTTGAGCGGACAAAGCATGAATCGCTTTTGTATTGTCGATACATAGATATATACAGTTGGATTCTTATTGGTATACTTTGTGCTGTATTTATACAGATAATCATAGCTACTTTTATATGGTTTAGCCTATGAATGTGGAAGTTCATTTTGCAGGATTACGTTTTTTATGGGCGTTTCTTTTTATTATTGGAGCGCTTGCTTGTTATTGGTATCGACTTCGACTTGTTCGGCATACTGTTGCGCAGTTTTCCGGAGCATGGCAATCAATTATAGTGTGCAATTACAATAAGCAACGACAAATTTTAAAGGGCATACTGTATACAGGTGCACTTTTGTCGCTCTTTTTTGCATTGATGCGGCCTCAGTGGGGAAAAAAAGAACAGGTTGTAATGCAGTCGGGGCGAGATGTCCTTATCGCGTTAGATATTTCTAAAAGTATGTTGGCTAAAGATTGTTATCCAAATCGATTAAGTTATGCAAAGAAAAAAATTAAATCTTTATTAAAGGGTCTTGAATCAGATCGCGTTGGACTATTATTATTTTCTGGATCGGCGTTTGTGCAGTGCCCATTAACAACAGACTATTCAGCATTTCACATGTTTCTGGATCATGTTGATGCCGAAACCATATCTTCTGGAAGTACGGCATTAGATGTGGCGATTCAGGAGGGGATACGACTATTTTCTTCTTCGCCGGCTACAAAAAATAAAGTAATGATTGTTTGTACGGATGGAGAAGATTTTTCATCGAATCTTTCAACTATTAAAGAAAAAGCGCAAAAAAGTGGTGTGATATTGTGCACTCTTGGAGTTGGAACGAGCGAGGGTGCTCCAATTCCTTTGTACGATAATGAAGGGCAGCAAATGGGCCATCAAAAAGATTCTTCTGGTGCTGTGGTGATCTCAAAAAGGAATGATGGTATTTTGTCCTCTCTTGCGCGTGATATGGGAGGGGTCTATGTTCCTGTTTCTGAAAATAAAAGCGATATTACATTATTACTTGATACGATATCACGGATGGAAAAGGAGCAGTTTGAAGACAAAAAAGTTCGTACGTACCAAGATCAGTATCAGTGGTTTGCCTTTACGGGTTTATTATGCTTACTTGCAGAATGGCTTTTATGAAAATAGTGTTATTGATAAGTATGATTATATCGTCTCAACTTATTGCGTGGGATGAATTGACATATTCGATAGCAATGGCTGCAGGCAAAGAGGGAAATTGGAAAAAAGCACAGGAATTAATGGGCCCTCTATTGATTGATCAGCCCGATAATCCTGAGCGATTGTATGATATTGGTGTATCAGCATACCAGCTGAAGGAATATGAAAAGGCGCGTGCATATTTTGATGCAGCTTCAAAACATAGTGGAGAGCTTAAATCCCTACATATAAGAGCGTTGTTTAACGCTGGAAACAGTTTTGTTCAGCTGAAAAATTTGCCAGAAGCTTTATCTCGATACAATAGCGCACTTGCGTTAGATCCACATAATGAAAAAATTAAGCATAATATAGAAATCATTAAAAAAATGATTGAACAGCAGGATCAAAAAAACCAGGAAAACAGCCAAGATACTCAAGAGAATGATGATACAGAATCGTCTCAAAAAGAGTCTGATAAAAACAAGCCTCATGAACAGCAAAAATCGAAAAACGATACTTCGTCTCAAGAGAACAAAAAAGAGTCTGATTCTCGGCCTGAAAAGAATGATAGCCAAAACAATGATCAAGAATCATCAAACAGTAATGACTCTGATGACAGCAAAACTACATCACCTCAGGCTGAGCAGGATGAAAAACAAAGCTCCAATGATCAGGAGAATGGGAAGCAGAAAGACCAATCGAACAACGAATCGAATGACGAGCAATCCGGCAATCAGCACAATAAGCTTGATGATCATCACAATAGTTCCTCTGAGTCAAAGCAAGAAGATATAGAATCATCTGAGCCTGAAAATACGAAAGAGCGTGAGAAAGAGCAAGCTATGCAAATAGGAGAGGATGATGATAGCGAAGATTATAGAAAAGTTCAACAGGCTCAGTTGCAAAAACAGCTTTCTCAACGTGAGCAATGGATGTTACGTGCGCTACAACATGTAGAAGAAAAAGAAGAGCAGGAACAAAAAAAACTTATTAAAGCACAAGTGGGTAGGCATGCAAATCAGCAGGATGGGCGTAATTGTTGGTAATATTCTATGGTTGTTAGGTTTGGGATCTTCTTTTTTGAGTGCTGCAGTCACTCTTAAACTGCTTGATGAGGATGATCATGTACTCAAACAAGTCCAGGTAGGGCGTCCTTTTTATCTTGAAGTCGTGTTAGTTGGCGGATCAAAATTAGATGAGGCCCCTCATATTGAGGGTTTAAATCAATTTTCATTGGGAGAACAAAGCTGGCGTTATGAAATGATTAACGGCGCTACCACTATTAAATATCGATATGCTGTCACTGCAAAAAAACAGGGCATATTTACGGTAGGGCCTGCTCTTGTAAAAACGGGAAAAAAACAGGAGGTTTCTAATTCTTTAAATGTCATTGTGAGCAATCAGGCCGTTCATGATGAAAAATCATCGGATAATGCTTCACCGTTTATACGCCTTACAAGCAGCAAAGATACTTTATGTAAAGGAGAGCGTGCTACTATTCAACTTCGTTTTTATTATGCAGGTTCGGTTAAGTTGCGAAATTTTATTGAGCAAGAATCATCTGATTTTGATCGAAAAAAAGCTCGTGGCCCTCGATATGATAATGAAACGATTGATGGCGTTCCCTATAATTTTATAGAGCTTGAATGGGACGTATATCCGCGTACGGCAGGAATGTTAACGATACCTGCCTATGGCGCTGAGTTTGAGCAAGAGGCTAAACGAGATCATGCGTGGAGAGGAATAGCACGATTTTTTGGGGCATTTACCGAAACGAAACGCGTGTATTCAAATGCTCTTTCTTTGAACGTAGTAGATTTACCAGCTACAGATAAACATATTCAGGCTGTCGGTACCGTTGATTCATTTTCTTTGACTGCACAGCCTTCTGTTGTAAAACAGGGGGAAGGTATTATTGTGACGCTTAAGCTTACTGGTGATTTTGATTCCGATACGGTAAAAGTTCCTGCATTAAAAGGGATTTCTAAAGATATGCGCTATTATGAGTCAAAGGAATCTGTAGAAAGAGGGGATGCTGCAGGTAAGGTTAGCAAGCAAATGGAGTATGTTTTACAAGGAATAGAGCCTGGAAATTTTACTATTCCAGTCCAAACTTTTGAATATTTTGATGTACAAAATCAAACGTATAAAACAATTATGACTGATCCTGTTGATATTGTCATAGAGCAGGCACCAGTTTCTCAAGCGCATACGTTTAATGGCCCAGAAATGATCTCGCAAAAAGATCCTCTTATGACGGTATATTGCCAAGCAATTCAAGAACCATACGCTATTCCATGGAGTATTTTTTTCTTGGTAATTTTTGCGCCAGTTATATGGATTTTTGTAGAATATATGCGACATAAAGTAGATGCATATCAAAAAAAATATGCTCCCAAAAACAGGGCTCGATACGCGTTTGATGTAGCATATAATGCATTAAAACAGGCAAAAAAAGAACAAAAGCCTGAGCATTTATACGCGTTGTTTATTAGCCTATTTGCAGATAAGTGGCATATGCCAATTGCGAGTATCACGGATTGCTCAATTGCGGATCGTCTTGAGCGCTGTTCATTAACGCATCAGCAAAAAGCGCAATGGGGTGTCTTTTTTTCTACTGTATCAGAAATGGCATTTGGGGTTCGTGATAAAAAAATAGATATAAATCACCTTTTTGAGCAAGCAAATCAATGGTTAGATATATTAAAAGCATCATTATAGTAATGGTATTATTTTTTTCGATAACTGTGCCGCATAATGCCCGTGAACTATTTATGGAGGGTAATAAATCATATCAAGCGGGAAATATATCGCATGCGCTCCAGTATTATAATAAAATATCGGACAAGGGAGCTGCTGTATGGTATAACATCGGATGTTGCTATGCAGCTTTGCAGAAATATTCCGAGGCGCTTATTGCATTAAAAAAAGCATTGCATTGTGCTCCATATTCACTAAGAGCGCAGATTATAGATCATTATAATAGTGTGGGTACGCATAGTGGACAAGCGTACAAACGCACTATGCATGAATCAATAGGCTATTGGTTGCGTTATACGCCGACTCTTTTTATGCAGATTTTCTATATACTTCTTTGGCTGTTGCTGTGGCATTTTTTGTTTCGTGCAACAAAAAGACGCTTTTTTGTAATAGGTATTATTATTGTATTCAATGTTTTATTGGGAATATGTCTTTTTGTAAAATATCGCGACTCTCGTTATGTGCATGCATTTACGGTATCAGATGTTAATTTGAAAGTTGGGCCAGACGAGCAGTATGATGTTGTCGGATCTCTTTGTAAGCTAGAAGATGTATACATTCTTGAATCAAAACAAACATGGAGTAAGGTAGCAAGCCATGAATGTACCGGATGGCTACCGAGCAATGTTCTTGAAACAATGTAGTCATTAAAAGGAGCAAGCGATTGTGGCGGCGATATCTCAGGCAGCGTACTATACAGCTGTAATAATTTCGTTTGTACTGTTGTCCCTTATTGGATTGTTGGGATGGGAATATTATATGATTCAGCGAGAATTGCGAATTGTGCTCCGTTTGAAAGATGAATATAGCGGTTATGTATCTATGGTAAAGAAATTGTTGGACACAGGGGCAATAACCAGCCAACAGCCTGGAGGTGGTGAAGAGATTCAAGAAAACGAGCTTGAAATAGACTCATTATTAGTATTAAATCGTTCGACTGCTCATTTGAAGCAATCTACCGAATCCTATTTGAAAGAGAATGATTTGGACGATCTTTTAGATACAATACACCCTCAAACGTGGAATGATTATACGCAACAAGTAATTGAGCGAGCGCATGAGACGCCATGCGAGTTTCATGCTTCATCGGAAAAAAAGCATACGCGACATAAGCAGGTACCTTTTAGAAAAGGAGCATGGCAGCGAAAAGTTATACAACGCAAACCTCTTACTTCTATTATATTTCGTTTACCGATAGATAAAAAATTGTACTGGCTAAGCTCGGGATTTGGTGAGGTACGGAGAAAAAGCAATGGCCAAAGAAGCTTCCACAAAGGAATTGATATGGCGGCGCAAAGAGGTACTGAAGTAAAATCATGTTCAAGCGGAACTGTTGAGATTGCAACGTATGAGTCGGGATATGGTAACACAATTGTAATCAAGCATGATGCGGTATATAAAACTCGATATGCTCATTTAGACGTGATGTTAGTACAGGAAGGACAGCAGGTTCAGCAAGGAGCTATTATTGGAAAAGTCGGAGATACGGGGTTTACTCGTAAAAAGGGAAAAGATGCGTCGCATTTACATTTAGAGATGTATGAAAATGGAATACCCGTAAATCCATACTTCTTATTATCTCTTTGAAAGTTAGGATATTTTGATACACTTTGTTGTATCGTCGATATTATCATAAGGATATTGCATGGCTATTGAGAAAAAAGTGCAAAAAGGTTTTTGGGAAAATACATTTGAAATAATTGGATTATTGACATTGGTATTTCTTATTCGAACGTTTGGATTTGGTTTGTATCAAGTTCCATCGGGCTCAATGGAAAAAACAATGTTGATTGGAGAGCGTTTTTTTGCAGATAAACTGAGTTATAATTTTAGAGCTCCTCGTCGCAGTGAAATTATCTCATTTAATCAGCCTCCTGGAACGGGATTTAACTATTCTGATAACAAGATAATGAATATGTATCAACATTATGTCTGGGGTCCTGCAAATTGGACAAAACGCGTTATTGGAATACCAGGAGATGAAGTTAAAGGTGTTGTTGAAGATGGTAAGCCTGTTATTTATCTTAATGGTAAAAAGCTTGATGAGCCATACTTAAATACATATCCATTAGCCGCAATGTGGACGGAGAATCCTAAGCCGCTATTAGAAAAAGCCGATAGGCTTCAAGAGTACTGGGTACAAAGCGGAGAGAACCCTGCAATATCGCAAAAATATAAAAAAAGATTATTAAAACAGTTTCAAATTTCGCCGCGTTCGTATGATCCTCAATGCAGTTATGAAGATCAACCATTTTATCATTTTGATAGCGGACGCGTGGTGCTTACCGATTCCCAAAAGCCAAAATTAAAGCTGCCAGGCAAGGGGCGTGAAGCTTCAGAAGAACATAAGGCACGGATTGATCAAAGTGTGAATAGCTGGAGCGGAACGGATGAGTTTTATGTAAAGCTCGGATCGGATGAATATTGGGTAATGGGAGATAATCGTCGGGGCAGCAAGGACAGTCGATTTTTTGGTCCAATAAAACAGTCGTTCATTCATGGCCGCATTGTGTTTAGAATCTGGTCTCATGATAGCGATCATAGCTGGTGGATTGTCGATTTATTATGCCATCCCGTTAGCTTTTGGAATCATATGCGCTGGGGTAGATTCTTTCAAATCGTTTGGTAAACAACAACATCAAGGAAAGATTTCATGAAAAGCGAGAGTGTATTTATTCTGTGTATTATTTTAATTAGTAATGCCGTGGCTTGCGAAAAAGAGTTTCGTCTTAAAAAATCTGATTTTCCGGTTTTAAAAGCGGAGCAGAAGAAGCACAAAATAAAGAAAATAAAGACCAAAAATCTTGAGGAATTGGCTAGCGTATCTCAGATTCTTCAAGACAGCGATTTTTTGAACGAAGAGATAAAAAACATCAAGAAGAATAATATATCAAAAGAGCAACAAGATAGTTTCTCTAGAAAAGAAGAGTGTGATTTATATAGCGAAGAATCTAACTTATACAGTAGTGAAAATGAGAACCATGCGGTTGTAAAGATATCTTCTCCACATAAAAATATTATTCTTTATATACCAGAAGATTGTGCATGATATATTCTAGGAATTATGAAAAAGAAAGGAAATGATATGAAATTAAATAAGTATATTGTTGTGCTGATAGCGGCTGTATTTTCTTCATGTGCTATGACCCATAAAGAAAGCGATATGAGCGCACTTATAATTAATGTGCTGCCCGCAAATTATTATGAAGATTGCCATATTAAGGACTCAATAAGCGTGCCATATGACAATCTTTCGCAGTATGCAAAGGATCTTGAAAAGAACCAAAAGATTGTAATCTATTGCGCTCATGCTGCATGTGCATTAAGCCACAGAGCATGGCATCTTTTACATGACATGGGCTTTACTGATGTGTATGCCTATGAAGGCGGAATTGCTGAATGGAAAAAAAGTGGCTTGCCATCAGAAGGGCCATGCACATTGATTGATTGTAATGCGAATTATGAAAAACAAGAGAGCGATGGGATTATGAAAGAAATTTCCAAGGATGATCTTCTTAAACTTATAAAATAGGTAAAAAGCTTATTTTGCTCTTTGCATTGGAGGGTAAATATGGTAGGATTATACAGCATTTGATTGATTTAAAGGATCTTTGATGGCCAAGTGGTATCGTTATTATACTCTTATGTGTGTCGTAGCTTTAATTCCAGCCTGCTGGAAAGTAAACGATACAAAGAAAGATGGATTGGTAGTGATCAATGTCTTGGATGAAGAATTTTATAAAGATTGCCATATTAAAGGCTCTTTGAATATCCCGTTTGAAAAAGTAGAGCAGGTAGCTATTGATACAATAGATAAGAGTGCAGAAGTGGTGTTGTATTGCTCTAATTATCAATGTACCAGTAGTGAATATGCAGCAAAAAAGCTTTATGAAAAAGGATTCACGAACGTAAGCGTGTATGAAGCTGGGGTGGCAGAGTGGTATCAGCAAGGATATCCTGTTGAAGGAAGCACCGCAAAAGCATATTTAAAAAAAGTATGTCGCCAGATGCCTCCCGATGAACAATCATGCATTCCTGTTGTTTCTACACAACAGCTTGCAAAAAAAATGAACGTTTCTTCGAAACATCAGAATATGGCGGCATAGCCAAGTGGTAAGGCATGGGACTGCAAATCCCTGATCCCCGGTTCAAATCCGGGTGCCGCCTCCAAAATTGCTAGCCGAGATGGCGGAATAGGTAGACGCAAAGGACTTAAAATCCTTCGGGCTTAGCCTGTGCCGGTTCGAGTCCGGCTCTCGGCACCATATTAATAGCTTGATACAATAGAAAACTTGACAAACGCAGAGCTATAGATATTGTACAACTAGTACAAATTTATTTGCTTTAGCGGAGTATTACAACATAAGGGTCTTTATGAATAAAGCAAAAGTTATCGACCAAATGGCCAAGATGACTAAGCAGTCCAAGGCGACTGTTAAGGAATGTCTTGAAGCGTTTATCGCGACCATTGGAAGTTCGTTAAAGCAAGGCAAATCGGTTTCTCTAACGGGATTTGGTACATTTTCAGTGATGAAGCGTAAGGCTCGTTCTGGTGTTAATCCTGTAACGAAGAAAAAAATGAGCATACCTGCTAAAAAAGTTCCAAAATTCAAGCCTGGTAAAGCGTTACGATCAATGGTTAAGTAATCTTGATCATAATAGAATAAGTTCTATAAGGTGCCTAAATGGCACCTTTTTTTTTGTACCCTATTATTTACTTGCCTGTTTGGCCTTTAGAAAACTATACTGAAGAGGATTAAGGATCAGAATTATTATGTCGAAAGGGTAATTATGGGTGAACAAGAGATGATACAAGAGATAATTCAGGAGAGCTCTAAAGCTCCTGTTGAGGCTCCGATCCAAGCATCTCCCGGAATGCTCGACACGATAAAAGAAAAGTTACATGTTGGTGATATGGTAGAGAAGGTTAAGCATTCAAAGGATAAGCTTATTGAAGTAGGCTTATATGCTGGAATTGGTTTTATTTTTGGATTTCTTTTAAAGAAGTATAGCACCTATGTTCTCGTATGCGTTCTTGTACTGATAGGGTTAGGGGTTTTACAGCATCTTGAAGTGATAAATGTTTTGGTCAATTGGGATAAGGTAAATGAGCTTTTTGGCATACAGGCTGCGCAAACAGTGACAGCAGATGGTGTTGTATCTATGTTATGGGAATCTATAAAGTTAAACATGTGGATTAGTATTAGCTGTGCGGTTGGCTTATTTATCGGACTAAGAATTGGATAAATAAAAGGGTAGTATGAAGCATGAATCGTTCGTCAAAGGATTAACGAGCATATTATCTAAGCGGGGAGCCCTATCAAAAAGTGAACAAGAGTCGCTTGCTGAAGCTTTTCGTGGTTCAGAAAAGCAGTATTTTGATAATTTCTTGCTTGAGGAAGGGATTGTAGATAAGGAAGATCTTCTTCCTGCCCTGGCCGAATATTTTCAGGTTCCATACTTTGATGTAGCTGGTTTTTTTTTCGATCATGCTTTATTAAAGATGTTTCCCAAAGATCTTTTATGTAACTATGCGGTGATTCCCGTAGAAATAGATGAAAATATGATGATTATGGTTGCAAGTAATCCAAATGATCCGGAGCTTCTTTCTTTGCTTGGCACTTATGTTTCATACGATATTCAATTTAGAGTTGGTATTCAGCAAGATATTGTCGATGCAGTGGAAGAATATTATGATCTTTCCCCTACGGGAGCAGATTTTGAAGAAGATCTTGATCAGACTCGAAAGATGAGAGAGGCTGATATCAAAGAGGAAAAAGATATTACGGAGTTGGCTAATGAAGATTATGAGCGAGAGTAATAATGTTTTCTGCGTCTCATGATCAGTCTGTAATCCGTCAGGTTGATAGTACGATCTATGATGCTATACGTCATTCAGCATCCGATATTCATTTAGAGCCTCAGGAGCAATCTCTTCGTGTCCGTTATCGTATCGATGGAATGTTGTATGACCAAACGGCTCTTCCTGTCACCATGATATCCCATATAATTTCTCGTATTAAGGTGCTGGCTCGAATGAATATTGCAGAAAAGCGACTTCCTCAGGACGGTAAGTTTAGCAAAACAATCGATAATAAATTTTTTGATTTCCGAGTCTCTACGTTTCCATCATTATATGGAGAGAAAATGGTGGTTCGTATTTTGGATCGGCAAGGGCATGCGCTTTCATTAAATCAAATTGGCCTATCTCAATCGATGTTAGCTATTATTAATGAGCTTATTCGAAAGCCTACAGGCCTTTTTTTAGTGACAGGGCCAACGGGATCAGGAAAAACAACGACTTTGTATGCAATGCTTTCTGCTGTGCATAGTTCTGAAAAAAATATTGTAACGTTGGAAGATCCTGTCGAATATAATCTTAATGGGGTGACGCAGGGGCATATCAATCCTGAGTCTGGTTTTACGTTTGAGCAGGGAATACGTTCTTTGCTTCGGCAAGATCCGGACATTATTATGGTGGGTGAAATTCGAGATCGTCAAACGGCTCGTATAGCGATTGAGGCAGCCTTGACTGGTCATCTTATTTTTTCAACATTGCATACGAATGATGCACCTTCGGCAATCATGCGTCTTATGGATATGAATATTGAGCCATTTTTGATTAATGCGTCCGTTTCGGGCATATTAGCTCAGCGTCTTGTTCGTATGCTTTGTTCGGCGTGTAAGCAGATAGTTTCACGAAATGCTGATTATGCGCATCTGTGTACTCGATTGGGGATAGCAGAACAGGTGCCTCTTTTTGCTGCAAAAGGATGCTATCAGTGCGATCAGCGAGGATATCGTGGAAGAATAGGCGTGTTTGAACTTCTTGTTCCCACGCCAGCCTTTCGATCGTTAATCGTTTCGCAACCAATTTTTGATGATATTTATACGCAAGCACGTACAGATGGGATGATTACGCTTTTGCAGGATGGAATCGACAAGGTAAAAGAAGGCTTGATTTCTGTAGACGAGCTTGCTCGAATTGTAGCCTAGGCCTTTGTCTGAATTCAACTTAATCTACTACCGTTCAATATTATTCAATTGTTTCTTTAGTGGCTTTGGCTGATTTGCGATTGTATTCTATTGAATGCATATCCAGTGCAAGCAAGAGATCTATGATATCATGATCCGAACCACCAAAAATAAATAGTTGATCTTTTTCTGTAATGTATCCAATAAGTTTGGCTTGATTTAAAGCGCAAATCATAGTTTGTATGTGTTGGAGTGCATCTTTTGGCGCTCGAAGCGTGATGCAGTATTTGGATTCTTGCCGGTGGTCAAAGGCTAGATCTTGCATGGTTACCCGCATTGCATATTGGCTGCAATGCATGAGTATTGCCAAAAAGAAAAGTACTCGATAGCGTTTCATGATTTGTCCCTCTTTGTTTTCGATAGTATTGTGATATACTAATAATGCATAATTGTCAATTTAGGAAAACTGCATGCTGAGTATTTCAAATCTTTCTGTTGTCATCGAGGATGCTTGTATACTGAAAAAGCTATCTTTTTCAATGAATAACGGTGAAATTCACACTATTATGGGTCCAAATGGATCAGGAAAAAGTACATTGGCACATACGATTATGGGCAGCTCTTATTGTGTCGTATCGGATGGAAAAATTGCTTTCAATGGTGAATCGCTGCTTGAGCTTTCTTTGCATGAACGAGCTTTGAAAGGGGTATTTCTTTCCTATCAGCAGCCTCCGACGATTCCTGGATTGTCGGTATTTTCGCTTTTAAAGGAAATTAAACGTGTGCATGTGCAGGGTACATTTGATCTTCATGCGTTTCAAGCGGAACTTAATGAGTATTGCACGCTTTTAAAAATTGATCCGAGCTTTTTATCTCGAAGTTGTAATGATGGTTTTTCTGGAGGAGAAAAGAAACGCTTGGAGCTTTTGCAGATGCTTATTGCAAGGCCAAAGCTTCTTATTCTTGATGAAATAGATTCGGGTTTGGATATTGATGCTTTAAAGCTGGTAGCACAAGTGATTGCTGTGCTAAAAGCAGAAAATCCAGACATGATGATTCTTATTATCACACATTACAAGCGTATTCTTGAATACATAGTCCCCGATTATGTTCATGTTCTTGTGCAGGGCCAACTATGTGATTCGGGAACGCTTGCATTACTTTCTGCTCTTGAGCAAAAGGGATATGATGGATATCTCAAAAGGGCATAAGTATAAAGTGCCCTATCAATCTCCAAAGGGTCTTTCTGTCGAAATTATACAAGAAATATCTTTGCAAAAGAATGAACCTGAATGGATGTTGGCATTTCGTTTACATGCTCTTTCTATATTTGAATCAAAAAAAATGCCTCAGTGGGGTGCAGATCTTTCAGATCTTGATCATCATGATATTCATTATTATATTCGGCCTGTTGAACAGCAAAGTTCGGATTGGAATTCCGTTCCTGAAAAGCTTAAGCAAACATTTGAAGCTTTGGGAATACCACAAGCAGAGCAGCATATGCTTGCGGGCGTAGGCGCTCAGTTTGAAAGTGAAGTAATTTATAAGCGGCTTAAAAAACAGTGGGCTGATCAGGGAGTCATTTTTTGCGATATGAGCACTGCGCTGAAAGAATATCCAGATCTTTTTAAGACTTATTTTGCAACAGTTGTTCCACCGCATGATAACAAATTTGCAGCATTAAATTCGGCTGCTTGGAGTGGCGGTAGCTTTGTGTATGTGCCTAAGGGAGTACGGATCGATCTTCCATTGCAGGCCTATTTTAGAATTAATGCCCAAAGTATGGGTCAATTTGAGCGAACGCTTATTATTGCGGAACCGGGTAGCTATGTTCATTATGTAGAGGGGTGTAGCGCGCCAGTGTATAAAAAAAATTCATTACATAGTGCTGTTGTTGAGCTCATTGCACTTCCGGGCTCGCATATTCGATATACCACAATCCAAAATTGGTCGAATAATGTTTATAATCTTGTGACTAAGCGTGCTATAGCTCATGAGGGCGCGACTGTTGAGTGGATTGATGGAAATTTTGGAAGCAAAGTTACTATGAAGTATCCGTGCATTATTTTAAAGGGAGCTCAAGCAAAAGGGCAGATTATTTCAATTGCAATTGCCGGCAAGGGGCAGCATCAGGATGCGGGCGCCAAAATAGTTCATGCTGCGCCGTATACGACCTCTCATATCATTTCAAAATCGATTTGCAAAGGTGGGGGCAGAACAAGCTATCGTGGGCTTTTAAAGATTGCAAAAAATGCTCGCCACAGTACCGCCAAAATTCAGTGCGATGCTCTTATTCTGGATGGAATATCTCAAACTGATACCTATCCTACGATTGATTGTAACCAAGAGCTTGTCGATATTGGTCATGAAGCATCTGTGAGCAAACTAAGCGAGCAGCAGCTTGAATATTTGCAAAGCCGTGGCCTTTGTGCACAAGCAGCTCGAGCATTAATTGTAAATGGGTTTATTGATGTGTTTGTCAAAGAGCTTCCTATGGAATATGCCGTTGAAATCAATCGGTTAATTGCACATGAAATGGAAGGATCAATCGGATGAAGCTTCAGTTGGCCGGCTGCCAAACGATACGATTGGATGAGATAGTTTCTTGTAAAGAATCAGATATTATGATTAGTATCGAGCATAATGCTGAAATAGTTATTCAAGATAATCGAGATCTTGAGTTATCGGCATCACAAGTATCAATTATAGCTCATGAAAATAGCTTTCTTACCTATATAGATCGGCGCACCTATCAAAATTTTTCTGATGAAACGATTAGTATCTCAGCTAGGCGAGATGCGCGTATTCTATTGTTTAAAAAAAATACCGTTATCAAGTCTCAAAATTGTACCATGAATCTCAGTTTGCTGGATCAGGGATCAGAGATTGATGTTCGCATTGCATCAATATGCTATGAAGGCCAAACATATAGATTGCAAAGCTTTCAAAATCATACATCTTCGCACTCAAAAAGCTCAATTGCTGTAAAAGAGGTTCTCCAGGCGCATGCTCAAACAGAGTATTCGGGATTAATACGTATAGAAAAAAAAGCGCATCAATCCAGAGCATTTCAACAGCATCGCGCATTGCTTATGGATGCTGGTTGCGCGGCGCGAGCTCGTCCGAGCTTGGAAGTGCTTGCAGATGATGTCCAATGTGGCCATGGAAGTGCTATTGGACAGCTTGACCAAGAACAGGTACGGTATCTGATATCGCGGGGCATTCAAGGTCACAGAGCACAGGATCTTCTTTTAGATGCTTTTTTTTATGATGTAGAGCCCCAATAAATACTCAAATGGGACAGCTATGAAAGATATACGAGCAGACTTTCCGCTCTTGAAACGTAACGCAGATATTGTGTATTTCGATAATGCTTCAACGACTCAAAAGCCGCAGCAGGTTTTGGACGCTCTTATGCGTGTGTATGCAGAACATTATGCAAATACGGGACGAGCAATTTATTCTCTTGCAGAGCAGGCAACAGAGCATTATGAATCAGCACGGGCTCAGATAGCTCAATGGATTAATGCCTCTACAAAAGAGACAATTTTTGTGCGCGGTGCGACTGAAGGAATCAATGCGATAGCTACAGGTTGGGCGCTTAACAATCTTAAAGCGGGTGATGAAATTGTACTTACAGAGCTTGAGCATCATGCCAATCTTGTGCCATGGCAGCGCGTTGCGCAGCTGACAGGTGCGAGCCTTCGCTTTATTCCCATCATGAGTAATGGTGAACTTGATATGGCGGCAGCAGAAAAGATGATACATAAAAAAACGAGGCTCGTTGCTACCACACACATTTCGAATGCGATTGGAACTCGTGTTGATATAGATACGATTACGGCTTTAGCAAAACATGTGGGCGCAAAGGTATTGATCGATGCGTGTCAATCTGCTCCCCATGAACGTGTCGATGTAAAAAAGATAGGATGCGATTTTTTGACCTTTTCTGGGCACAAAATGCTTGGACCAACGGGAAGTGGCGTTTTATATATTTCTGAATCGGTTCAAGACGAAGTGCAGCCATTCTGCTTGGGCGGCGGTTCAGTTCGAAATGTGCGATGGGATTTTTATGAACTCGCAAGCGCTCCTCATAAATTTGAGGCAGGGACCGTCTCGCTTGCGCAAGCTGTCGGACTGAGCGAGGCAATTCGCTATCTAAAAACATATGTTCCTTTTGATGCATTAAGGGCTCATACTGCACAACTGAGCTCTTTTTTAATTAATGAGCTTTTGAAAATGCCGGGAGTAACGGTATATGGTCCGCTGTCGCACTTAAAAGATGATGGTTTTATTGTTACGTTTGCGGTAAAAAAATATCATGCTCATGATATTGCTGCATTTTTAAATACGCATGGAATATGTGTTCGAGCTGGAAATTTTTGTGCTCAGCCCCTTGCGCATAAACTTGGATATGACGCCGCAATTCGAGTAAGTTTTTATTGTTATAATTCGTTGAATGATGTTGTAAAGCTTGTAGATGTAATGAAACAGATTCTTTAATAGGATCCTTTCTTTTTTTGTTGCCTTTTATTCTGTGACATTCTACTCTGCATACATATTAAGCATTGAGGCGCTGTGCATTGTATGAGGAGTAGTAATGAAATACTTTGTACGATCGATATATATCTTGTTTCTTTTTTCTATAATTACCGTTCAGGCATATGTTGGGGATGTTGTTCCTGGCCAATCGCTTTGGAGTATTAGCAAACGACTTGGTTGTACTGTTGATGCAATAGAGAGCAAGGTATGTGTGCTTGAAGATGATATTTCTATTTTAGGCGAAACCCTGTGTTCAAAAATAGAGGCGCTTGATAGCGCTGTTGAAGCATTATCGGCATGTGGATCAACTGCTTTGTACCAGTCGGATGTAATGGGTGGGGTTATCACGATTAATCAATCGGGTAACTACTGCCTTGCAGAGGATATTACTGGAAATATTGATATTACTGCTAGTTGCGTTTCATTGGATCTTAATAAACGTTGCTTGACTGGCGTTATTTCAATAAGTGGTGACGATGTGGATGTGTTTGGAGGAAATGTAACTCCTCCCGCTCCCATATCTGCACCAGCGGCGGCAATTACTATTGCAGCTGCATCAGATAGGGCGAAAATTTATAATGTTGTCATTCAAAATGCTAATACCGCTACAGCAGGAGTAAATGGCCGTGCTGGGATAGAGATTTTAGGCAATAGTACCTATGTATGTGATAATATAATTACTTCAGGATCGAGTACAGCTGGCGGCGCTGCAACGGGAGGTAATGGTGGGAATGGAATAGTGGTAGGAAGTACTGCAAATAATGCTGTAGTAAAGAACCAAACTATTTCAACGGGAAGTGGCGCAATTGGTACAGCAACGGGTGGAAATGGTGGACATGGTATATCGATAGAATCTACAGCGACAGAATCGGAAATTTCAGAAATTAAAATTCTTTTTACCGGTAATGGAGGCAATGGAGCAACTACCAATGGAAATGGTGGGCATGGTATATACATCCAAAGTACAGCTATAGATAACACAGTTCGAAATTCAACAATTCGAAATACGGGTGCTGCTGGCGCTGGAGCTGGAACGGCAGGAATAGCGGGAAGGGCTGTTACTGATGAAGTTACGATCGTAGCAAACGCTTCAATGGTTTATGCGAACTTTGCGCACAATATTGCAAATTCAGTTAAATATGCGTTGCAAGGGCTTACCAACGAGCAAGGAATTGCAATTGCAAACCCGCCAAATGCGAGTGTGGTGAACTCTTTTGCAAATGTTTTTGTATCGTAAAGAAGTGCAATGAGATATGTATTACTAGCTTTGTATATAAATGCGTTTATTGTTGGGTATGTGCAATCAAGCAATCTTCAATCTTTGTCGTTGATTTATTCAGGATCAATTGATGCAAAACAGCTAGAAGACTCTTTGCTTGAAGCAATGCATGCTATTACAAAGCATTATCGAGCTGTGTACCAAGTATCTACCATTAACGAACCTGGTCTATTTCGCTTATTGGGTAGCGTAGCAAATCAAATCACAATTTCATCAAGCAATGTGATTCTCGATATGAATGGTAATACCGTTAGTGGCGGACAAAATGGTATTGTGATTAATAACAATCTCTCAAATATCACCATTAAAAATGGGAATATAAGTACTGTTTCATCCAATGGAATTAGTGTGCAATCTGGGTGCAGCAATATTGTATTTGAAAATGTTAGTGTGAAGAATGCAACGCGAGCTATTTTTTGTGATAATGTAACAAATTGTATTCTTCGTAATTGCCAAATGAATTCAAGCACTACTGGTTTTGAAGCGCAAAATTCAAGCAATATGTATCTTGAAAGCTGTTATGCTCGCACAAATAGAAATGCGGGCTTTAGTTTAATAAATAGTTCAACGTGCTCTTTTATAGGCTGTAAGGCATTAGCAACAGGTCGAACTAATACATCAGCTTCTGGAGATGCGTCATTTGTGTTTGGGTTTGTATCAAGTAATGGTACAGGTAATATTTTTGAAAATTGTCTTGCAGATGGAACGCAAAATAACTCTGCTACCGATTTTAAGACTATCGTGGCAGGATTTGGCTTAAAGCAATCAGAAACATCTTCAATTATTCAGGGATCTCAAGCATTTGTAAGCCAAGTTGAGATGAACACCGGAGCATCGCAAGCATGTGGAATTTTTCTTGAGCCACAATTAAGCTCATTTCAGCAAGTTGCGTCGGATGTTTCTGATCTTTCGAGTACGACATGTGATTTTGCCTCATGGTCACCAGATGGCAAATATATTTTAGGCACGTTTAGAGGAATTACAGGTAATAAAATTAGAATATATCAATTTGATTATGTAAATCAGACTCTCAGCCAAGTGGCGAGCATTCCAGGTGTCGAGCCGAATGATGGTACGTGGTCTCGCGATGGTCGTTATTTTGTAATTGCTGAACGAGGCACCAGTAATGAACTTAAAATTTATGAATTTAATAGGGTAGCCAATACGATTCGGTTAGTAGCAGAAACGATCGGAACATTAGGAACAGGTTTTTTGTATAACGCTCGTTTTTCCCCTGATACAAGGTATGTTGCAATTGGGGGTCTCGATGTTACGACGAATGCGAATGATTTTCAAGTATTTCAGTTTGATCCTGTAGGGCAAAGTCTTAGATTCATTGCTGGAGCCCTTGGCAATGCGGGCACAGCAGTGTATGCAGTTGATTGGTCTCCTGATGGAAAGTATATTGCCATAGGAGGAGAAGGGCTTTCAACCGGATCGAATACCGTGTTTAGAGTGTATCGCCTTGATCAAGCAGCGGGCACACTTACGGAAGTTGCGTCGGATATAACGACCGGAGGATCTATATATGTGGGGGGTGTGCAGTGGAGTGCTACAGGTGAATATATTGTCATAGCAGGAAATTTTGCATCGGATGCAGTCCGAATTTATCGATTTAATAAAAGCACCGAAACAATTACGTCTCTTGTGTCTGCAGGAGGCAGCGCTGGCGCTGGTAATAAAGCTGATATTTCTCCTGATTCAAAGTACGTTACCCTTGCTGCAGGCGGAATTACTGGAAATGATGTTCAAATTTACGAGTTTGATCAAAAAAACCTCACCCTAACCTCAGTTCGAAGTGGATTGGGGGCTCTTAATGTGCGGTTTGCAAACATTTCCCCTTCTGGAGAATATATTCTTTTAGGAGGTTTTCTTACAACAGGTTTAATGAGGGTATATACTTTTCTTGGTTTTCCTCAAAAAAACATGCTTGTTAATAACCAAGTGTCCGCGTGCATTGGCCCGAGTCGGCATCCCGGAATTGGGATACTTGGATCGAGTATCTCCAACACAATTATAACCAATACTGTATTTAATAATTTATTAAATTTTGCATATGTTCAGAATGTATTCAATCAGTTTTATGATGTTGGGCCTTCCGCTTTGCAAAATATTTCGCTGTATACGACAACGCCAATTTTATCGACTTTAAATGTACCAGTAGAGTTAGATCGCATAGAAAGGCTTGCTGTGAGCTTAATAGATAATTTGCTATAGGAAGATGTGTGTCCAAAAAAATATATGTATTATTGTTATTTTTCTGTTTTAAGACGAACTCTATTTTTAATCAAGAATTAGAATCTCCTTTAATGTCTGTTTTGCATACTGAGGGAATAGATTGGTTTTCAGAAAAGCTATATGAAACTATTATATTTTCAAACGAATATGGTGATGCGCAGTTTAGAACGTATCCATTGAATTTGATTGCTCGGAGTGGCTTTTATAGACTTGCCAATCAAATTACATCTCAGCTTACGATTAATGCAAGTAATGTAACACTCGATATGAATGGATTTTCTATCACTGGAGCATCGAATGGAATAGTCGTTAATGGTAATCTTTCAAATATTACCATTTATAATGGAGTTATAGAGTCTGTGACCTCAGATGGGTTGGTAGTAAATCCTGGATGCAAAAATATTTATCTTAAAGATATAACTATTAAAAATGCGATTCGTGGTATCTATTTGAATCAGACAATTGATGGGTGTGTAGAAAATTGTGATTTATATTTAAATACGACAGGTTTGGAGCTTAATAGCTGTCATAATATTGTAGTAAAAAATTGTTTTGCTTCTCAAAATAAATCGGTTGGCTATGGTTTGCTTTCTTCAACGACGTGTGTGTTTGAAGGCTGTGAAGCTTTATCGACAGGTTTTGGAAACACGAGTATAGCTACGACAGACATTTCAGGTTTTGCATCACGAAATGGTGTAGGCAATATTTTTGAGCGATGTATAGCGAATGCCACTCAGGGTATTACGCTTACGGGATTTAATGCAGCTGTTGCGGGTTTTTCTTTGACAGGATCTGAAACGTGTTCGCAGATTATTGATTCTCAAGCCGGAAATAGTCTTACCAATTCTTCTGGAGTTACGTCTTCATATGGTGTTTTGATAAAGCCAACCGTCCCCTTGCTTACTTTGGTAAATTCTACAGGAACTACACGTATGGATCGCTGTGCATGGTCTCCCGATGGAAAATATTTAGCGGCAGTGCAATCTGGCGGTGCTGGAAATCAATTTTTTATATATCAAGTTGATTATATTCAGGAAACAATGAGTCTTGTAGCGTCAACTCTTTCGGCAATTACTTCTCTATTCGATGTGGCATGGTCCCCATGCGGACAATTTTTAACCGTCGGTTTATCGACGACATCCACGCAACTCTTCAGAATCTATTCTTTTGATAGGCACAATAATAAGCTCATAGCACTCAATGGCGATGTTTCAGGGACAGGCTCAGTCTATAGAGCTCAATGGCATCCATCGGGAAGATATATTCTAATTTGTGCAAGTGCTGTTGCCGGTAATAAATTACGTCTGTATCGATTTGACCCTGTAACATATGTTTTAACATTAATAGCAGGAGATTTGTCTACAGGAAATATATACGGAGGAGCATGGTCGCCTGATGGAAAATATTTTGCTATAGGGGGAGATACCCTAACTGCTGGAGCAGGTAATTTGTTTCGTATATATCGATTTAATCAGCAATCTGAGACCATAACTGAAATTGGCGGAGCTCTTAGCACGGTGAGTTATGTTGAGCCTATAGCATGGTCACCATCTGGGCGTTATATAGGAGTTGGTGGAGATGGATTTCCAACTAATGATTTTATTATTTATAGATTTAACGCCACAACAGAAACGTTTAGTCAGATAGCTGGAGCTGGCGGAACTACTGGATCAACAAATGCTTTGTCGTGGAGCCCTGATGAAGGCTATCTGGCAATAAGCTATAATGGCCAAGCTCAGGAATTAAAGCTTTATGCGTTTGATCCAGGAATTCCTTCTCTTTCATTGTTACAACAAACAGAAGGAACGGGGAGTAATTTTAGAGGAAGTGCCTTCTCTCCTACAGGAGAATATTTTGCAGCAGCACGGATTAATGGAACCTTTAAACTACTATTATACCGAGCATTTATATTTCCAAGCGGCAATGTTTTGAATAATGTTCAAGTCAATGGGAATGGAGAATCGCTGGGAATTTATAGTTTTGGTATTTCAGGATCAAGCATGAGTAATCTTATTACGCAAAATACAGCATATGATAGCAACTTTAATTATCGATTTGCTGCGAATGTATTTAACCCTCTTTTTGGGCTTGAGCCTACTCTTCTGCAAAATGTATCATTACAAACAAATATTCCTATCCCTCAAGAACTTAATATTACATTACGACTACAAAGAATAGAAACATTAGCACAGAGTCTTGCTGATAATCTTTTATAAGTTTTTGTTGAATTTGTTTTAATTCGTGATATGACTCATTGAAAGGAGATGCGCCGTATAGCAGAAATGTTTTTATGGAGAGTAGAGTAGAAAAAAGCCCTAACGTGTAGGTGTTTAATGAAGAGTTTGAGAGTAGTACGTGGAGCAGTGATGCTGTTTTTCGTTATGCAGTGTCTTGCCGTTGAATATCCTTTCTCAACTATCAATATACCCGGACAATATGATTTATACGCTAATGTACTTAATCAAATAACTATCTCAGTAAGTAATGTTACACTTGATTTGCATGGCAATACTGTAAGCGGTGGTATACATGGAATTGTCGTTGATGGAGGTCTTACAAATGTTACCATTCGAAATGGTTCGATTAATGATGTATCAGCGGATGGAATTCATATTGGGGGAGGGTGTCGAGATATTACGCTTGAAGATTTAACAATTAAACGGGCTCTTTGTGGTGTATATTTTGATAATGTTTCTAATGGGATTGTTTCTAACTGTGAGCTTTCGTTAAATACGACTGGTCTTGAGTTGAGTCATTGTGAGAATATTGTTGTGGAGCAATGTGTTGCTTCTTGTAATACTCACGCAGGCTATTGTTTAATTTCATCTACCACAAATACATTTGAGGATTGCAAAGCCTTTTCAACGGGAGAAGGAAATGCAGCGATTGCAAATAGTGCCATTTTTGGCTTTGTTTCGACGGATGGTCAAGGAAATGTTTTTGAGCGATGTATTGCCAACTCAACACAGGGATTAACTGTTACGGGTGCAGATTCGATCGTTGCAGGTTTTGCACTTCGAGGATCAGAAATTTATTCAAAAATAGTTGATTCTGAAGCTGCTAACGCAACAACGAGCCCTACGGGGATTACAATTCCATATGGCATTGTGCTTGAGGCAACTTTTGAGCATGAAAGTACCTACACACAGCATTTTTTAAAGCGAAGTTTATTGGCATCTCAACTAGATTGGTCTTCAGATGGGAAATATATAGCGACTGTGGGTGGAAACACATTTCCTAATATTTTTATTCTGACGTATAACTATGTTTCTCAAAAGTTTTTTAGATTAACGGAACTTAATGCGGGTATATCTTTAAATAGCTGCGCATGGTCTCCGGATAATTCTATTTTAGCTGTCTCAGGGGGCTTGCTAACAGGATTTTTTGCACTGTATGAATTTAATACGATCAATAATATTCTTACTCAATTGCAGCAAACAACATTTGCAGGCGTATCAAATACGGTTGCATGGAAAAATGATGGACGCTTTATTGCTGTCGGGACAACGAGCTCTGATACCGCGCAATTGCGTCTTTTTGAATATGATGCAATCGCAAAAAACGCTTTATTGCGAAAAAGCTTTATTATAGGAGATCCGAACACGGTAAAATCGGTTGCATGGTTTGAAGATTACTTACTGGTTGCAAGTGAAAGTAGTGCAAGTAACATTATTATTCGCTTGTATCGATTAGATAGTAATATTAAATCATTAACATTGTTGCAGCAGATTACAAGTGCTAGTGGTGCGAGTTCTCCTTCAGTGGTAGCATGGTCTCCTTCGGGCTCATTTTTTGCATTTGATGATTCTAGCTCTAATACGGTGAGAATATTTTCGTTTAACAATGAAACAGCGGCAATAAGTGAGCTTGAAGATTACACTCCTTTGGGAGCTGTTTTTGATCTTAATTGGGTTACTGACTCTCTTTTTGCAATAGGTTCAGTTGGTCCTAATGTTGAAGTGGTTGAATTTTTTAAAGGAGCAACTCCTCGACTTATAGATTCATCTGACGCTGGTGCTACTGGAAATCCTGTTTCTGTTCAGTGGTCTCCTGATGGATCGATAATAGCTGTACTATTTAACCGGAATGAGGGAGTAGAAGAGGCTTCTGTTATTGCGCTATCTGGTTTACAATTTCCTCAAAATAATGTCATAAAAAATAACACTATTTATGCTAATTCTGGTAATGATCTTCCAGGGGGAATTGGCATCTTTGGTTCAAGTATTTTGAATGCTATTATTCAAAATACTTCATACAATAATCCTCTCAATTATCTGTGCGTAGCGAATGTCTATAATCAGCTATTTGGTGATGCTCCCACAGATTTGCAAAATATTTCCATCAAGGGATGTGAAGCAATCTGCATGCCGCAGAGTCTTAATACCACCTTGAAACAGATTTTGTATAAATTATGTGATCCGATCCAAACAAGTTTAGATATTATTTTTAGTGAATTGGATACTATTTCAAATTTATGTAGCCCTACGCCAATTTTGTCTCCTACCACTATTAGTGTATCGGGGAGCTATTGCTTAGGAAATGCTATTAATGGATCAATTACGATAGCAGCTTCTGATGTTGTATTAGATTTGAACAATTATAATATTACCGATGGTTTGGTTATTAATGGTGGATATAATCAAATTTCTGTAGAAAATGGAGCTATTGAGGCAGGATCATCAGATGATGCTATTCAAGCGCAAAGCGGTTCAAGCAACATACAACTTACAAATATTCAGATTAAAAATGGCATCCATGGTATTAATTTTGAATCTATTACTGGTGGTCTTATTAAAAATTGTGAAATGACCCAGAATACAACAGGTCTGGAATTAACTGGCTGCAGCAACATTGTTGTACGTGATTGTGTAGCTTCATGTAATAGTCACGTGGGCTATAGTTTGATGAGATCTTCAACGAACTGTTTTGATAATTGCAAGGCTTTATCCACAGGAGAAGGCAATTTTAACGTTGCATCAACGACTATATTTGGATTTGTCTCAGACAGTGGATATGGAAATATTTTTGAGCGCTGTATTGCAAATGCGACACAAGGCCTAACAGTCACAGGAGCGCGCTCAGTCATTGCTGGTATCGCATTACGTGGTTCTGAAAATTCTTCTAAAATAATAGATTGTGAAGCTGCAAATAGTATAAGTAGTTCCATAGGATCAACAAATCCATATGGTATTTTACTTGAGGGGGTTGTTGATCCTATTACAACGTTGACTGGTGCTATGGGCACGAACGGGACGGTCAATACAGTAGGGTGGTCTTCTGATGGAAAATACGTTGCGGTTGGAGGGCAACTTGTTGGGGGATCAACAGACGTGCTTCAAATATATACGTATAATTATCATTCAAAAAATTTGCAGCTTGTAGAAAGCCTTATTTCAGAGCCGGCTGGTCCTATAAATCCATCTGTACAGGCGGTAGAATGGTCTCCAAATGGATTGTATCTTGCGGCAGTTGGTAATCAGCTTGATCCAAGCAATAATTCTGCTGATTTTCGTATTTATAAGTTTGATCGAGAAACAGAGCAGGCTACTCTCATTTATAAAGGTGTCTCTTCTATTACTGGTTCGATTTATGATGTGAGCTGGCGTTACGATAATAATTATATAGCCATTTCAGGTGATGAACTCTTTAGTGATAAGGGTGAGTCTGAAATGCAGATTTTTTCTTTTAATACAGCCTCTGAAATGGTTACGACCATAACGGGAGTATTTGGAGGAATTGGTAGTACAGGAGGGAATGTCAATGCTGTCGATTGGCATCCTGAAGGTGTTTATTTAGCGACAGGTGGAGATTCAATTGCTGATTTTGGTGGAAACCAATTAAACATATTTCAATTTAATCAAAATACCGATTCTATTATTTCAGTAACAGGACAATTTGCTACTGGTCTTGGCTCTAATGTGCAAGATGTTGCATGGTCTCCAAATGGAACGTATCTTGCTGTTGTTGGAGGAGGCCTTACTGCTGGAACCGGGCACAATATACAGATTTTTTCGTTTAATCAAACAACGGGATTTTTAACGGCAATAGCAGGATTTCCTTCTGGGTTAACTCATTCTGTGGCTTGGTCATCGGATGGAAGATATATTGTGACAGGTGGAGGCTCTTCGGTTAATTCGCGTATTTTACTATTTGATGCTGGAGCCGGTACTCTTACGGAATTGAAGACTGTATTTAATGCAGAGGATATTTTTGATGCGCAATGGAGTCCGGATGGTTCTGTAATAGGATTTGCGGGGACAGGTTTTTCTCAAAACTACTTTACTATTACAACGGGATTGACGTTCCCATTAAAAAATATTGTTAAGCACAATACGGTGTATTGTAACTCCGGAAACAGTTCTCCAGGAGGATTTGGAATTTCAGGATCAAGTATTGTCAATATGATTATTCAAAACACTTCGTATAATAATCCTCAAAATTATGCGTATATTCCAAATGTTTTTAATCAAATTTTTGAAACTGCTCCGACTGATCTTCAAAATATTTCTGTCAAAGGTTGTGCGGCGATTTGTGCACAAGAAGATTTGAATCTTGTATTAGAGCAGGCATTGTACAAATTATGCCACCCTGTCTCATCTCAACTTGATGTTATTCAACTGGATATTATTAACGCTTTAATTGACATATGTGGTATTGAATCACAGCTTGCAGTAATTGAAAGTAAAATTTCTCAGTTAAGTACTAACAATCAATGCAGTCCTACGCCAATTTTTGCACCAACAACAATTTCAACATCAGGATTTTATTGTCTTGCGAATCAAATTGATGGCTCTATCATTATAGATGCTTCTGATGTAACGCTTGACCTTAATAATTATAAGATTACAAATGGCCTTACTATTAATCCGAATGTAGATCAGATTTCTATCGAAAATGGAACAATAGAAGCTGTTGGTACGGATGCCGTGAGTGTTGGTAGTGGAGTGTCTCATATAACGTTGTCTGATATTCAAATTAAAAATGGTATACGTGGTATCAGTATGGAAAACGTTGTGGATGGATTGATTCAAAATTGTGAACTAACCATGAACACGACTGGGCTAGAACTTACTAATTCTTACAAAATAGTCGTAAAAAATTGCACAGCATCATGCAATACCCATGCTGGATATTCCCTAATTTCATCAACGACTAATTGCTTTGAAGATTGTAAAGCATTATCAACTGGTGAAGCCAATGGAGATATTGAAGGGACAACGATTCTTGGGTTTGTTTCAGATGATGGGCACGGAAATATTTTTGAGCGTTGTATTGCTAATTCTACTCAAGGATTAACGGTTACTGGTTCGAACTCTTTAATTGCAGGTTTTGCGCTTCGTGGCTCTGAAAGATGTAGCAAAATTATTGATTCAGAATCTGCCAATAGTATGTCTAATTTCCAAGGTGCTTGCACTCCATATGGTATTACTCTTGAAAATACTGTTTCTGATTTTATAAGCAGTATAACGGGTGCGCTCTATGGAAATTCTCTTATCTCTTCATCGGTGCAATGGTCTCCAGATGGAAAATATATTCTTTATACAGGTCAGAATAACGGAGCATATATTATATCGTTTGATAGATTAGGCAATACGACAGCCCAGGTAGCGAACGTTTCGTCGGACGATATTCGTGCGGGTACATGGTATCCTACTGGAGCATATTTTGCACTAGGAAATAGTACAGGCTCTAATCGATTGCAAGTGTATGCGTTTGATTGGACTACATTACAAGTTAATGAGGTAGCGTCTTTGGATATTGTAAGTACGCCATCTTTCTTAGATTGGTCACAAGATGGCAGGTTTATAGCAATTACAAGGAATGATTTCGGAAGCAATGATAATCTTATTGTTATAGATTTTGATGCGACAACTTGCTTGCTTTCTACGGTTACAGGTGCACTTAATGCTGGTGCTCTTGATAGCTCGTCATGGTCGCCAGATGGAAAATATATCGCTGTTGGAGGAACTGGTATAACAGGAGGGCTTGGTTTTTCATTCCAAGTTTTCGAATTTAGTTCGGGAGCTCAATCGCTTATTCCAGTTGCTGGCGCTGGAACGGCTAATGTCAATGCAGTTACATGGTCTCCAAATGGAAACTATATAGCGTTGTATCGTGCTGGAGGAGTGGGGGCAATAGAGATATATAGTTTTAATGAAGATACAAATACGGTATCGCTTATTGCACAATTAAGTGAGTCTTTTGTATTTCAGCTTGCATGGTCGGATGACAGTAAATATCTCGTTGGCACAACAGCGCTTACTGGACGTAAAGTGGCTTTATATCGGTTTGATCCGGGAGCTCGTACAATTGAACGAATAAGAGAAGTTGGAGATAGCAATTCTTCTGTATACACTGCATGGTCTCCAGATGGAAAATATATTGCAACCGGCTTTAATACTACAAGTGTGATAGATAATAGTTTAAAAATATATCAGGCGCTTTCTGGTCCAGAAAAAAATGTTATAACAAACAATACTATCTATTGTAATTCTGGTGATGTTTATCAAGAAGGGTTTGGAATTTCGGGAAATTCAGTATCGAATATGATTATTCAAAATACTTCGTATAATAATCCTCAAAATTATGCGTTTGTTACGAATGTGTTTAATCAGCAATTTGGTTCAGCTCCGACGGATTTACAGAATATTGCATTGGTAGGCTGTGCGCCAATTTGTACATCAGAAAATCTAGGGCTTATTTTGCAACAAGCGAAATATAAGGTATGTGAAGTACTGCCTTCACAAATTGATGCAATAGCACATAGTGTCATCAATATTTTGATACAAGATTGTGTGATAGCTTCTGAAGTAGATGTCGTTGAAAGTAAAGTTGATCAACTTATTGGTATTAGTGGATGTGGTAAAACTCCTATTTCTGAACCAACAACGATTACAGCTTCTGGAATTTATTGCTGCGCGAATGATATCGATGGTGCCATTATCATAGATGCATCTGATGTGTTGCTTGATATTAATAATTACACCATCTTGGGGGGCATTGTCGTTAATAATAGTCTGAATCAGATCACTATTACGAATGGAACGGTTGAAGGAGGGTCAACAACGAATGCGATTGAGGTTGATTCTGGAGTGACCAATATTGAGATTTCGGATGTTATTCTTAAAAATAGTATTGTTGGCCTTAATGTTACAAATGTATCGGGAGCGTTGGTTGATCGATGCGAAATGTCTCTGAATACAACGGGAGCTCTGTTCAATAATGCTCATGATATCACTGTTAAAAATTGCATAGCATTATGCAATACTCACGCTGGATTTGATCTGATTTCATCAACGACAAATTGTTTTGAAGATTGCAAGGCATTATCAACAGGTGAAGGAAACACCGATCTTAGAACTAATATTTTTGGGTTTGTGTCGTCAAGTGGATACGGAAATATATTTGAGCGATGCATAGCAAACTCAACGCAAGGTCTTACGGTTACGGGAGGTTTTTCAGTAATAACAGGGTTTGCATTACGTGGATCGGAGCATTCTACCAAAATTATTAATTCAGAGTCTGCCAATAGCGTGAGTTCTTCCAGTGGGGTCACGGTGCCATATGGCATATTAATAGAAGGGTCCTATGAATCAACGAGCAACATTACAGGATTTATGGGAACAAATGGCTTTTCAGATGGCGTAGCATGGAGTCCAGACGGAAAATTTGTAGCTGTCGTTGGATCGGGACTTACTGGAGGGACCGGTACAAATCTGCAAATATATCAATATGACTATGCTGGGCTCAGTCTTATGCCAATGGATGGAGTCTTATCGGGAACGGTAACGGATGTCGTTTGGTCTCCTGATGCGGCTTATCTTGCAGTTGTTGGAAATGGTATAACAGGTGGGTCAGGCAATCAATTTCAAGTATTTGAATTTGATAGTGAACAGGGCATGTTATATTCTATCGCGGGATCTCTCAGTGGATCTTTGAATAGTGTTGATTGGTCTTCTGATGGAAGATATATAGCAGTTGGCGGTTCTACTGTTACCGGTGGAACCGGAAACAAACTGCAAGTATTTTATTTCGATAGAGTTGCAAATAGTTTAAGTGCTCTTACGGGTATATTTACTTCAGGTACTGTTTCTTCTGTGAGCTGGTCTTTTGACGGAGCTTATATAGCAGCAGGAGGATCAAGTATTTCTGGCGGAACGGGGAATCAGTGCCAAGTTATCGCATTTGATGCTGCTTATAATACATTGACGGCTGTAGCGGGTATATTAGATGGTTCAGTTTTGACTGTTGATTGGTCATATGATGCAAAGTATATTGTTGCTGGTGGAACAACAATAACAGCAGGAACGGGAAATCAGTTACAAGTTTTATCATTTGATTCGACGGCTCATACACTATCAGCTCAAGCAGGTTTTTTAACTGGTACTGTTAATTCTGCGCGCTGGTCTGGTGATGGACGATACATTGTAATAGGGGGTAGTTCTCTTGTGGGAGGTTCAGGCAATCAGCTTCAGGTTGCATTATTTGATCGAGGCTCACGTACCTTAATTTCTAAGCAAGGGCAATTAATAGGCTCTGTTAATGATGCTCAGTGGTCTCCTGATGGATCAGTGATAGCTGTTGCTGGTTCTGCTCTAGGGCTTTCAGATGAATTTTTAATTATGCGAGGATTAAATTTTCCACAAAAAAATGTAATCACAAATAATATTGTATATTGCAATCAGACAAGTGGAGTTGGTGGTTTTGGAATTTCGGGATCAAGTATTGCAAACTTAATTAATACTAATGCTTCGTATAATAATAGTTATAATTATGTATATGTAACAAATGTATTTAATCAGCTATTTGGTTCGGCTCCTTCGGGGTTACAAAATATTGGGCTTGAAGGATGCGTACCAATTTGTCAGCCTGAAAATCCTAACCTTTATTTGGAGCAGGCATTCTACAAAATTTGTAATCCAATACCGTCGCTTATTGATGTTCTTATCAGTAAAGTTGATGTGCTGGGTTCGTCTGGTGAATGCAATCCAACTTCTATTACGAGTGCAAATATTGTAAGTGGCAGAATTTCTTTATCTACTCCAGGCAACTACTGTTTGGCTGAAGATGTTGTGGCTGATATAGCGATTACGACGAGTTGTGTGACGCTTGATTTGAATAATCGTTGTGTAATTGGAACTCTTGGAATAACTGTAGGCGAAGATATTCTTGTCTCGAATGGATTTATTAGTGCGCCAGCTCCAACTGTTTCAATTATTGCTCCTGATGCTGTTATCACTGTGACAAATACAGCGGTTAATACACAGCTTTCATATATTATTGTCCGAGCAACTGATAGCACAACTACAAATGTTCAAGGTAGAAATGGTATCGATGCATTTGGTCCGCGTACTAAGATTATGAATTGTACAATAATCTCTGGTGCGGCAGCAAACTCTTCTTCTGGTAATGCAAGCAGAGGTGGGGATGGCATTCGCCTTGGTCCGAATGGCTCTGATATGATTGTTAAAAATTGTGTTATTACGAGTGGTAATGGTGGTACTACGACGGCTATCAGCGGGAATGGTGGAGCGGCTGGATATGGTATTCATGTTGCCACTGGTAATTCTAATGCTGAAATTAGCTTTAATACGATTATGAAAACTGGTGCTGGCGGGGCTGGTGGAGCGTCGGGGATAGGTGGTGCTGGTGGAACAGGAATATTTATTGAAAGCGGAGCAATAGATACTTCCGCATTTAATAATACAATTAAAAATACTGGTGCTGGGGGATCGGGCGGAACAGCTGGTGCCGGAGGTAAGGCTGTGGAAGATAATGTTACGAGCGCGGCAAACCTCTCAATGATATACAGCAATTTTGCACATAACATCTCTAATACGATTAAATATGATATTCAAGATGAAGGAGTAGAATCTGGAGTACTAACGCCAAATCCTCCAACAAGCACAGTGATAAATCCGTTGGCAAATGTGTACGCAGATAATTCCTAAACGATGCATAAGAAATATTCAGTATAATTACTGAAATAAAAAAGGATTTTATACATTAATTTTGTAGGTGTTACATGAAGAGTATGAGAGTAGTGATTTGGGCAATAAGTATGCTGGTAACGAGTTCTATAGTAGCTCGAGAATATCCATTTCGAACAATACAATCCTCTGGTTCATATAAGCTTGCTGCAAACGTTAATAATCAAATTACTATATCTGCGAATAATGTAACGCTTGATATGTGTGGCCATACAGTAAGTGGAGATACATACGGAGTTCTTGTTAATGGAAGTCTCAATAATATCACTATCAAAAATGGTTCGATAGTAGGTGCGGATTCGGACGGTATTTTTGTAGGATCAGGATGCTCAGATATCACTATTGAGGATATGACTGTTAAAAATGCAATACGTGGTATAGCTTTTGAAAATGTTTTGGGAGGAGCGATCACGAATTGTGAGATGAGCTCAAACACAACAGGGCTTGAATTACATAATACGCATAAAATAGCTATCAATAATAGCGTTGCTTCAATCAACACCAATGCAGGCTTTTCGTTGCTTTCTTCAACAACAAACTGTTTTACAGATTGTAAAGCTTTGTCTACTGGCCAGGGAAATGAAAGTTTAGACTCAACAACTATTTTTGGTTTTATATCGCAGAATGGATATGGAAACATATTTGAGCGATGTATAGCAAATTCTACGCAAGGCCTTACTGTTACGGGCGATAATGCTACAGTTGCGGGATTTGCTTTGCGGGGTTCTGAAAGTGGAACTAAAATTATTGATTCTGAAGCTTCTGGAAGTACGACTAATTCTCAAGGTGTAACAACTCCGTATGGTATTTTTTTGGAAGCAACAGCAAGTTCATTGACAACCGTTACCAATGCATTCAATAGCTCAGTTCAGGCAATTGCATGGTCTTCTGATGGAAAATATCTTTTTATGGGTGGTGTTTTTTCTCCGAGCCAAGATGAAGTTGTGGCTGTGCAGTACGATAGCTCTGTCCCATCATTTACTAAGATTGCTAACCTTCAATTGCGAAATGCGCAATTTTCTCCAAATGGATCTATTTATAGTATGAGTTTGGATGTAACTCGGCGTTATTTGGTAGTGGTTGGTAAGGATCTTTTGGCTATAAGTAATAGTGAATCATATACGGTGGTTTTGATAAAGTTCGATCCTGATCGAGGTATATTAAAAGTACTTCAATCTTTTTTACTTGGCCCGACTCCTGAAATTAGTAAAGATGTACAATGGACTTCGGATGGACAATATTTTGTAGTATCAAGTGACCCAATTAATGGGGCCGATAAAACGATTACAGTGTTTCAATTTGATCCGGTTACTGAAACGGCTACACAAGTTGCTCAGCAAATTCTTGCTGGAAGCAGTGTATTTTCAATTTTTTGGTCGGCTGATAATAATTATATCATTGTTCCTCAAAATTCAACGATACAACTGTATCGTTTTGATCGAGTCGATAATACATTGACATTGGCAAGCAGTAGTTCGAATAGTTCGGGCGTATTGCTTGACGGAAGTTATTCGTCGGATGAAAAATATTTTGCGATAGCATCCTCGACTGGGCTGCGTATTTTAGAATTTGATGCAGAAACACAACAGTTTAATTTTGTTTCATCTTTTTTTGGAGGAACGGCTGTTTCAAGTGTTGATTGGTCATCGGATGGAAAGTTTTTAGTAGCAACAGCAAGTTTTGCCGGAAATAATGTTCATCTTTTACGATTTGATCGTGGAACGCAAACACTAATTTTATTGAATTCATCAAGTGAAATTGCCGCTTCAGCCCGAGTTCGATTTGCTCCTGATGGATCTGTAATAGCGTCTGGAGATGGAAGTGGAGATAAACTACTCACAGGTCTTAATTTTCCTCAAAAAAATATTATAAAAAATAATACAGTCTATTCAAATTCAGGTAATAAATATCCAGGCGGCTTTGGACTGTCTGGATCCAGTGTTAAAAACTTAATAATAGAAAATACTTCTTACAATAATGCGTTGAATTATGCCTTTGTACAAAATATTTATAATCAAATTCTTTCTACGGCACCGACAAATGTACAAAATATATCTCTTGAGGGTTGCAAAGCTATCTGTCAGCCAACAGATTTGAATCTTCTGCTTAATCAAATTCAGAATCAAGTTTGTAATGGATTGGAATCACAATTAGAAGTTATTATTAGTAAAATAGATGGCATTACAAATCAATGCAATGCAACCGGTATAACGGGCCCCATTACCATTACCCAACCAGGCCATTATTGTTGTGCGAATGATATCAACGGCTCTATTATCATTGCAGCATCTGATGTGGCGCTTGATATTAATAATCATAAAATAACAAATGGTATTGTAATTAGTGGTACTCGTAATCAAATTTTAATTGAAAATGGAGTTGTGGAAGCTGGCTCAGTTGATAATGCCATTGCGATTGCTAGTGGAGCAACAAATATCGGTATAAAAAACGTGGCGGTGAAGTCAGGCGTTGTTGGTATGAATTTTTTGAATGTGGCTGGCGGATCAATTGAAAATTGCGAAATGACGTTAAATACAACAGGACTGTTATTTGATAGTTGTCGTGATATAACAATAAAAAATTGTATAGCATCATGTAATACACATGCGGGATTTGATCTGATTTCATCGACGACGAACTGCTTTGAAGATTGCAAGGCATTATCAACGGGTGAAGGAAACAGCGATATTGCACACGTAGGTATTTATGGATTTGTGTCCCAAAATGGGTATGGGAATATATTTGAACGTTGTATTGCAAATTCGACACAAGGTCTGACGGTGACCGGGTTTGATTCTATGATAGCAGGATTTGCGTTACGAAGATCAGAACAGCATACAAAAATTATTGAGTGTGAGGCAGCAAATAGCATATCGAGTTCAGTAGGAGTAACGGTACCATATGGGATTTTGCTGGAGGGAACGGTTGATAGTACGCAGGTGGTGACGGCAGGATTGGGAACGACTGGGGATGTTAATGAATTGGTGTGGTCTCCCGATGGTAAATATGTAGCGATAGCAACGACGAACGTAACTGGTGGAACAGGTCAAGATTTTCAAATACATACATTTAATACATCACAAAATAGTTTAACACCACTGGTTGGAATGTTTACCTCAACGCTGGTGCAAACGGTAGATTGGGATCAGTCGGGGCAATATATTGTAGTAGGGGGATCAAATTTAGGGTCACAGGGAAGTAAATTTCAGATATTTTCATTTAATCAGACATCGCAGCCGATTACATCGATAACAGGAGTATCGGCCGGTTCAGCTCAAGTAAATGTAGTGAGATTTTCACCAGATAGTAATTTTGTGGCGGTGGGATACGGATCGGGTTCAACAAATAGCGTAGAGGTCTATAGATTTAATAGGGCCTCACAATCAGTTTCATTGATAGCGACAAGCTTGGGAGCAAGTCATCAGATTAATGATATATCATGGTCGCCAGATGGAGAATATCTTGGAGTTGTAGGAAGAATAACAGGAACGGGAACAGGGGATGCCTTACAAATCTTGTCATTTGACAGTGGATTAAGCTTATTGCAAACAGTGACGGGTATATTAAGTGTGGCGGTAGAGGATACGATTAGTGCGGTATCATGGTCACCAAATGGGAAGTATATTGCAGTAGGAGGAGGTAATCTTGGAGGAGGAACACAAGATAATCTCCAGGTGATGTTATTTGAAGAGGAAGTTGGACACATTGTGCCACTCGGAGGATTTTTTGGACATTCAGGAGTAGTGAACACAGTTTCGTGGTCATCAGATAGCAGATATCTTGCAGTGGGAGGATCGGGCTTGCCGGGCTCTAATGAGTATCAACTATTCACGTTTGATCCCGGAACAAATGCTGTGATAAAAAAAGCGGCGTATCTAGGAACTGCGGGAGATGTATTTACGATAAGTTTTGCGCCAGATGGATCAACGATCGCCGTAGGAGGATCAGGACTGACTGGTGGAGCAAACCAAGAATTACAAGTTCTAACAGGCCTCACGTTTCCAATGAAAAATGTGATTACAAAAAATACGGTATATTGCAATTCTGGAAATGAGTGTCCAGGAGGATTTGGTATTTCTGGATCAAGTATAAAAAACATGATTATTGGAAATACGTCATACAATAATCCACAAAATTATGCTTTTGTTCAGAATGTGTTTAATCAACTGTTTGGCCAAGCGCCGACTGATCTTCAGAATATTTCTGTGGGAGGATGCCAAGCTATATGCCAGCCGGATGATTTGAGTCAAATCATCAAACAAGCATTGTATAATGCATGTGAGGTTATTCCTTCTGAAATTGATTCGATATTTGAAACAGCAACTCAAATACTTATTAAGGCGTGTGATTTGGAATCACAATTAGAAGTAGTAGAAAGTAAAATTGCTCTATTTCAAAGTGGAAGCCCTTGTGAGCCGACTCCAATTTTTACTCCACAGACAATTGGCGTTTCTGGATATTATTGTGTTGCGAATGAAATTAATGGCGCGCTTGTTGTTAATGCCTCGGATGTGACCATTGACTTGCATCATCATTGTATTCTTGGGGGTATTGTCATAAACAGCAATCTTGATGATATTACCATAAAAAATGGATGTGTAGAGGGCAGTGCGGTATTGGATGCGATTTCTGTAGCAAGTGGATGCACAAATATTACATTCGAAGATGTAGTAGCAAAAAATGGGCTGAGAGGGATCAATTTACAAAATGTGGCAGGTGGTTTGATAGAAAATTGTGAGCTTGTGATGAATACGACAGGATTAGGATGTACTAATTCGCGTAAGATTGTGGTTAAAGATACGGTTGCATTATGTAATACGCGCGCAGGATTTGATTTGCTTTCATCGACGACAGTCTGCTTTGAAGATTGCAAAGCATTATCGACAGGTGAAGGAAACAGCAGTATCGCAAATGTAGGGATTTATGGATTTGTGTCCCAAAATGGATATGGGAATATATTTGAGCGCTGCATAGCAAACTCGACACAGGGGCTGACTGTGACAGGCTTTAATTCGGTGATAGCAGGATTTGCATTGCGAGGATCAGAGCATTGTACGAAAATAATTGAATGTGAGTCGGCAAATAGTACGAGCAAATCTAATGGAACAACGATACCATACGGAATTTTGCTTGAAAATAGTATTAGTACAATAACAACTATTACAGGTATGATAACTGGTACATCCGCAGCGACATTCGTGAAGAGTGTTTCCTGGAATACAAATGGAGATTTTATAGCGATTGGGGGAAGTAGTGGACCGTCAGGGAATAATCAATTAAAACTATTTAAATTTGATCGAGAAGATGGAAACCTTACTTTGGTAGACCAATTTGGAACAGTGGTTAGGAGTGTTCAATGGTCACATGATGGAGATTATCTTGCTATAGGAGGCGGTGGAGCTTTTTTACAAGTGTTTGAATTTGATTGTCAGCAAGAGCAGTTATCTTTTGTTGACAGTGTTGATAGTAACGTAGGCGTTAATCAGGTAAGTTGGTCCTATGATGATCAATATATTGCGGTTGCAAGTGATGATTCACTACAGATATTTTCATTTGACAAAGTATCACAACAGTTAAAGCTTGAAGCTAGAACGATAGTGACTGTAGTTGGAGCGGTGTCTGCGACGAGCTGGTCCCCAGATGGTGCATATGTTGCAATAGCAGGAGATCAGCTAACGGCAAATAATTTTCAGATATTTAAATTTGATAGAGCGACTAAAAATGTGCGTTTTGTAGCAGGAGCTTTTACCCATCCTCTTGTGTCAGTAGCATGGTCTTTTAATGGGAAATATATTGCTGTAGGAGGAGATAATTCGATTGGTAATACGGTACAAGTATTTGAGTTTAATGAGGCCAACGAGAGTATCTCTTTTGTAGCGGGAGCTTTGAGTAGCGCGGTTCAAGTAAATAGTTGTGCGTGGTCTTCGGATGATAAATATTTATTAGTGTGTGGTATTTCGGGTAATGGTTTTGTACAACTTCTTTCCTTTGATTATGGAGCTCAAGCTCTTACAACGAAAGTATCGTATATTACTGGTGGCGGGGCATGTAATAGTTCAGAGTTTTCACCCGATGGAAAGTATATAATAAGCGGATCGGGTGGAGGGGTTACTTCAGGAAGTAAATTTAGGGTTTTAACGGGCTTTTCGTTTCCAGAAAAAAATATTGTAAAAAGTAATATAGTATACGGCGATTCTGGAGCTCAAATACCAAGTGGGATAGGAATTTCAGGATCAAGTATCCAAAATCTTATTATTGGAAATACAAGTTATAATAATCCTCTTAATTATGCATATGTAACGAACGTATTCAATGAGCTCTTTGGATCAACGCCATCCGATCTTCAAAATATTGCCGTAAAGGGTTGTGCGGCGATTTGTCAGCCGGATGATACAGAAGCATTGTTGATGACAGCGAAAATGAAATCAGGTGCTGTTTTGGGGACAGAAATTGATACCATTACAGAGTCCTTTGTTGAAATTTTGCAAAAGACGTGTGACCTTGATTCTCTGCTTGATATTATTGAAAGTAAGATAGGATTAATTAGCAGCAATTCACCGTGTAATCCAACGCCAATAAGTATTGCTGGTACGATCAGTTCATCGGGCAGTTATTGCTTGGGAAATGATATTACAGGTTCCATTACCATTGCTGCTTCAAATGTTTCACTTGATTTGAATAATTATAAGATTACAAGCGGATTAACTATCAATACAAATCTTGATCAAATATATGTGGGTAATGGATGTGTAGAGGGCAGTGCAGTATTGGATGCGATTTCTGTAGCGAGTGGATGCACAAATATTACATTCGAAGATGTGGTCGCAAAAAATGGGGTGAGAGGCATCAATTTGCAAAGTGTGTCTGGCGGTTTGATAGAAAATTGCGAATTAGTGATGAATACGACAGGATTGGGATGTACTAATTCTCGTAAAATTGTGGTTAAAGATACGGTTGCGTTATGTAATACGCGCGCAGGATTTGATTTGCTTTCATCGACGACAGTTTGCTTTGAAGATTGCAAAGCATTATCGACGGGAGAAGGAAACAGTAGTATCGCAAACGTAGGGATTTATGGATTTGTGTCACAAAATGGATATGGGAATATATTTGAGCGCTGTATAGCAAACTCGACTCAGGGGTTGACTGTGACAGGTTTTGACTCGGTGATAGCAGGATTTGCATTGCGAGGTTCGGAGCATTGTACAAAAATAATTGAATGTGAGTCGGCAAATAGTACGAGCAAATCGAATGGAGCAACGATACCATACGGAATTTTGCTTGAAAATAGTATTAGTACGATAACAACTATTACAGGTATGATAACTGGTACACCCCCAGCGACGTTCGTGAAGAGTGTTTCCTGGAATACAAATGGAGATTTTATAGCGATTGGGGGTAGTAGTGGACCGTCAGGGAATAATCAATTAAAACTATTTAAATTTGATCGAGAAGATGGAAACCTTACTTTGGTAGACCAATTTGGAACAGTGGTTAGGAGTGTTCAATGGTCACATGATGGAGATTATCTTGCTATAGGAGGCGGTGGAGCTTTTTTACAAGTGTTTGAATTTGATTGTCAGCAAGAGCAGTTATCTTTTGTTGACAGTGTTGATAGTAACGTAGGCGTTAATCAGGTAAGTTGGTCCTATGATGATCAATATATTGCGGTTGCAAGTGATGATTCACTACAGATATTTTCATTTGACAAAGTATCACAACAGTTAAAGCTTGAAGCTAGAACGATAGTGACTGTAGTTGGAGCGGTGTCTGCGACGAGCTGGTCCCCAGATGGTGCATATGTTGCAATAGCAGGAGATCAGCTAACGGCAAATAATTTTCAGATATTTAAATTTGATAGAGCGACTAAAAATGTGCGTTTTGTAGCAGGAGCTTTTACCCATCCTCTTGTGTCAGTAGCATGGTCTTTTAATGGGAAATATATTGCTGTAGGAGGAGATAATTCGATTGGTAATACGGTACAAGTATTTGAGTTTAATGAGGCCAACGAGAGTATCTCTTTTGTAGCGGGAGCTTTGAGTAGCGCGGTTCAAGTAAATAGTTGTGCGTGGTCTTCGGATGATAAATATTTATTAGTGTGTGGTATTTCGGGTAATGGTTTTGTACAACTTCTTTCCTTTGATTATGGAGCTCAAGCTCTTACAACGAAAGTATCGTATATTACTGGTGGCGGGGCATGTAATAGTTCAGAGTTTTCACCCGATGGAAAGTATATAATAAGCGGATCGGGTGGAGGGGTTACTTCAGGAAGTAAATTTAGGGTTTTAACGGGCTTTTCGTTTCCAGAAAAAAATATTGTAAAAAGTAATATAGTATACGGCGATTCTGGAGCTCAAATACCAAGTGGGATAGGAATTTCAGGATCAAGTATCCAAAATCTTATTATTGGAAATACAAGTTATAATAATCCTCTTAATTATGCATATGTAACGAACGTATTCAATGAGCTCTTTGGATCAGCGCCGTCTGATCTTCAAAACATTGCCGTTAAGGGTTGTGCGGCGATTTGTCAGCCGGATGATGTGAGCTTTTTAATCAAGCAGAACCTAGAAAAAGTGTGTGGACCAATTCAATCGCAGCTTGATAGAATTGAAAGTAAATTGGTTGATTTAGATACTTCGAGCCCCTGCAGCCCGACACCGCTTACTGCAAGCAACATTGTGAGTGGGACTATAACGCTGAATGTGCCTGGGAATTATTGTTTAAACGAAGATGTTACTACAGATATAGTTATTAGCACTACGTGTGTTCATCTTGATTTAAATGATAGATGTGTTACGGGTCAAATTTTGATCAAGACGAGTGAGCAAGTTCTTCTTGAAAATGGCTTTGTGACGCCGCTGGCTCCAACAAGCGCGTTAGTTGATCCATCAATCACCGTAACTGATTCTTCGGTTGGTACAATAATAAGTAATGTAACTATTAGAAATAGAGATACTGTTACGACAAATATTGCAGGAAGAATAGGTATTGCAATCTTTGGAAAACAGACTCAAATCTTAAATTCTACTATTCGTGCAGGAGCTGCAGGAAATTCATCCACGACAAATGCTCCATACGGGGGAGATGGTATTTTTATAGGTAAAGGAGCTGATGATACCTTAATTCAGAATGTAATGGTTGTAAGTGGAAATGGAGGAAATACAACGAATGCAGGAAGCTCTGGGGGCTTTGGTGGAGATGGTGTTCGCATTACTGAAAATCGCAGAGTTAAGATTCTTGATACAATTATTGTTGAGACTGGCGATGGCGGCAATGCTACGACTGGAGTTGGTGGTGATGGAGGAAATGGTATACAAATTGATGCAAATACGATAGATGCAACTGTGCGAAACTGTACTATTCAGCAAACGGGAATTGCCGGATCAGGAGGTACTTCTGGTTCAGGAGGTAAAGCCGTGGATGATAATGTATCGACTGTTGATAATCTTTCGATGATTTTTGGCAACTTTGCGCATAATATAGCAAATAGTATAAAATTTGATTTACAAAATAGTGGTCTTGAGGAAGGTATTTTAACGCCAAATCCTCCTCAGTCGGTGGTAATTAATCCGCTTGCGAATGTGTATGCTTCATAGACATAAAAAGTAAAGTTAATAGAATGAAGATGAAACGATAGAGAGAAAGCGAAAATTGAAGCTGATGGCAATTTAAAAAGTGGTAGTAGTACATGAAGAGAATATATGGCATTTGTATTGTGGTATTTTGTACTGTTTCGAGCTCATTTGGGCTTCATTATAATTTTTCAACAATTAACCAAGCTGGATTTTATAAGTTAGCTGCAAATGTTTCTAATCAAATTACTATTTCTGCCGACAATGTAACGCTTGATATGTCTGGATATACGGTTTCTGGCGGTGTTAATGGTATTCAAATCCAGCCTAATTTCGGTAACATTGTAATACGAAACGGGACAATTAACACCGTGACTTCTGATGGAATTTTTGTTGGTTCTGGCTGCAATGATATAACGATAGAAGATATTGTTATAAAGAATGCGTTGATCGGGATCCATTTTTCCAGTGTAACAACTGGCGCTATTGAAAATTGTGAAATGAGCCAGAATACAACGGGTATTTTGCTTGATAATTCACACAACATTAATCTCAAAAATTGTGTAGCTTTTTGTAATACGCATGCGAGTTTTGATTTAATTTCATCGACGACAAACTGTTTTGAAGATTGCAAAGCATTATCAACAGGCGAAGGTAATGTTGATCTTAACGGAACTATTTTTGGATTTGTGTCGCAAAATGGTTATGGTAATATTTTTGAACGCTGCATTGCAAATTCTACTCAGGGATTGACTGTTACTGGTGCTGACTCTTTAATATCGGGTTTTGCTCTTCGTGGAACAGAGCATGCAACTAAAATTATTGCATGTGAAGCTGCAAATAGTACAACAAATCCTCAGGGATTTGCAATTCCGTATGGAATTCTCATAGAAGGAGCACTAGAACAACTGCATTCTATTACCGGTGATTTAAGATCGAGTGGAACGGTTTTTTCTGCAAGTTGGTCCCCTGACCGAAAGTATATTGCTGCTGGAGGTGGAGGTTTGGTTGGCGGATCGGCTCAACAATTACAAGTTTTGACATTTGATCAAGCTGTAGAATCTCTTTCTTCAGTAGCAGGAGATTTAAGTGTTGGAAATTTAGTGTATACAGTAAGCTATTCTCCTGATGGTGAGCATATTGCTATTGGAGGAAGTGGTATATTCGGTGGGACAGGTAACGATTTACAAATCTTTTCATTTAATCGTATAACACATAGTTTGGCTCCAAAAATAGGAATATTTAATACCACGTCTGTTGTATTAGCGGTTAATTGGTCGTCGGATGGTAGGTACCTCGCTGTAGGGGGAACAAGTATAACTGGCGGAACGGGTGATAATTTTCAAATTATGTTCTTTGATCCAATAGCTAGCAGCTTGCAACCATTAACAGGAGCATTTGGTTCAGTAGGTACCGTTAGATCTGTAAGTTGGTCGTCAGATAATAAATATGTTGCCGTTGGTGGGAATGGTTTAACGGGTGGAACTGGTGACAATCTTCAGATCTTTGCTTTTGAAAATAATATCTTAACGTCCGTCGCAGGAGGGTTAGGCTCTTCAGGAACAGTTCGATCTGTAAGCTGGTCTCCAGACAATATATATGTTGCGGTTGGTGGCAATGGACTAACGGGTGGCACTGGGAATTCCCTTCAAATTTTTTCATTTGATGACACATACAATTTGGTGCCATTGGCAGGATCGTTGAGTGGTACAATTCAATCGCTGAGCTGGTCATCAGATGGTAAATATGTAGCGGTTGGGGGCAATAGCTTGAGTGGAGGAACGGGTAATAACGTACAAATATTTTTATTTGATAGAGGAACAAATACGTTAATACCAAAAACCGGTCTTTTCAGTTCGCCGGTAGACATGTTTACGGTGCAATGGGCTCCGGATGGAAGTTCTATAAGCGTTGGTGGAAATAGTTTGTCGGTAAATGCGCTTCAAATTATATCTGGTCTTACGTTTCCTCAGAAAAATGTGTTAAAAAATAACACCGTTTATTCGAACTTTTCTGGAGAAGCATTATATGGATTGGGTATTTCGGGCTCAAGTATTTCCAATATGATAATTGGCAATACGGCATACAATAATCCACACAATTATGCTTTTGTAACTAACGTATTTAATGACCATTTTGGTTCAGCGCCAACCGATATGCAAAATATTGCAATCAAAGGGTGCGAAACCATTGGTCAGCCCGGAGATACTGTTCTTTTTACAAAGCAAATTTTAGAAAAAGTGAGTGATTTTATTCCATCACAGCTTGATATTATAGAAAGTATTATTTCGGGACTTGCGTTTCCATGCGCTTCTACTTCAATAACCTCTCCAACGACCATAAGTAGTTCTGGCTATTACTGCCTTGGAAATCAAATTAATGGAACAATAACGATTGCAGCATCTGATGTTGTGCTTGATATGAATCAGTATGTTATTACTGATCGTTTAATTATTAATGGAAATCTCGATCGCGTTCAAGTCGGAAATGGTACTGTTCAAACAACTTCATCTGGTGACGCAATATCAGTTGGCAGTGGAACTACTCACATTGGTTTTAAAAACATTGTTGCTCGTAATGCTATTCGTGGGGTGGCCCTTAGTAATGTAACTAACGGTATTATTGAAGGGTGTGATTTTACTCAAAATAATACTGGATTAGAGCTTGATCATTCTCATAACATTACTGTAAAAGATTGTGTTGCTTCAACTAACAGTTATGCCGGATTTTCTTTAATTTCATCAAGTACTAACTGTTTTGAAAATTGCAAAGCATTATCAAATGGCGAGGGAAATAGTAGCGTAGGCAATACGCCTATATATGGTTTTGTTTCAACAGATGGCCATGGAAATGTTTTTGAGCAGTGCATTGCTAATGCCACTAAGGGTTTGACGCTGACTACGTTTGATTCAGCCGTTGCGGGATTTGCGTTACGAGGATCAGAGTCTTGCACAAAAATTATTGAATGTGAGGCTGCTAATAGTGTGGCAAATGCATCGGGAATTACTCCAGCACATGGTATTTTTATAGAAAATAGCCTTGGCTCGTTGGCTACTGTAGGAGGTGCATTAGGGCCTTCAAATCCTGCTCAGGTAACTGATTGGTCTTCAGATGGCAAGTATATTGCTGTGGGTCGTGTGGGATCGGGATCCGGAGCGCCGGTAATTATATTTCAATTTAATGCTGCAGATCAAACGCTCGACACCATCGTTCAGTTTACTCCGGATGCTTCCGATATTGACGCAATTCGCTGGTCTCCAGATGGACAATATCTTGCTGTAGGATATGACGGGGTTGGAATTTATAATGTGAGTATTTATGCGTTTGACGCTTCTCTACAAACAGTATCTCTTGTAGGTAAATTATATCTTGGTCAGACGGAAGTTGCGTTTCTTAAAAGCATAGATTGGTCATTTGATGGGCAATATATAGCTGTATGTGGTCGAGACATAGATAGTCCAATTTCATCAAATCAGGTATTGCAAATTGCGCAGTTTGATAAAGTTTCTCAAATAGCTACTCCTATAGCCAGTGCATTAACGTATACGGGGCCAAGTAGCTCTGGGAACGTTGTACGTTGGTCTCCAGATGGAAAATATGTAGCTGTCGGAGGATCAGGTTTAGTTGGTGGATTTGGTACCAATTTTCAAATACTTTCTTTTAATAGAGTGACACATGCATTGCAGGCTGTAGCTGGTGATGCTTCTATAACATTAAATGCAATTACGCTTGATTGGTCTCGAGATGGTAAGTATATAGCTGTAGGTACAAATAACGCTGGAAATTTAAGAATCTACTCGTTTGATTCATCCTCTAACACTCTTACTCAATTAGCAAGTGCTTCGCCTGGAATTGTTACCAACCTTACATGGTCTCCAGATAGCAGATATGTGGCAGCAATTAATGATTTTGTAAACATCTATTCGTTTAATCGTTTGAATAATAGTTTAACGCTTAAGAAGAATATTACATTAGCAGTGACAAGTGGATTATCATGGTCTCCCGATGGATCGTACTTAGCTGCATGTAATTCTAATGTATCGATTGATTTGAGTAATAAATTAGTGATTTTAGATGCACTTAATTTTCCACAAAAAAATATTATTACGAATAATACTGTGTATGGTAACCACTCAAATAGCAATGAGACGTCAAGCTCGGGTATTTCTGGTTCTTCGATTGCTAATATAATTATTGAAAATTCTTCGTACAACAATGTATATAATTATACGTTTGTGACGAATGTGTATAACCCATTGTTCAATGCTGTTCCGTCGGATGTTCAGAATATATCTCTTGAAGGATGCGAAGCAATTTGTCAGCAAGATGACCCAAGTTTACTTGCAAAACAAGATCTTAATAAACTATATGCGATAGTATCTCGATTAGATGATATATCGCTTAGTATGCAAGATATTTTTATTAAGCTTTGTTTTTCAAATTCTATAACCGATGTTATTGAGAGTTTGCTTGATTCTTTGACAGATGATCCCTGTGCGCCTACACCGATTATTGCTCCAACGACCATTAGTACTTCTGGAATTTATTGTTGCGCTAATCAAATTAATGGAACAATTACGATTGCTGCATCTGATGTGTGGCTTGATTTAAATACCTATACGGTTACGAATGGGATTGTAATAAATAGTGGATTTGATCGTATTCAAATACAGAATGGAATCGTCGAAGGAACTGCGGCATCAGATGCAATTGCTGTTGGATCGGGTTCAACAAATATTAGCATACAAGATGTCACGGTAAAGAATGCAAGACGCGGTATATACTTTGACAATGTGAGTAAAGGCCTCATTGATCATTGCGATATGACCCTTAATACGACAGGATTAACGCTCAATAATTCGCATGACATAACAATAAAAGATAGTGTAGCGCTTGCTAATACGCATGCAGGATTTGATCTGATTTCATCGACGACGAACTGCTTTGAAGATTGCAAGGCTTTATCAACAGGCGAAGGAACGACTGATCTAAGCTCTACTGTTATCTACGGATTTGTTTCGAGCAATGGATATGGCAATATATTTGAACGATGTATCGCAAATTCAACGCAAGGCCTAACGGTGACGGGTGGAAATTCGGTTATCGCAGGTTTTGCATTGAAAGGATCGGAACATTGTACAAAAATTATCGATTCGGAAGCATCGAATAGCGTAAGCAGCTCGAATGGCACAACGATTCCATATGGTATTCTCCTTCAAAAGAGTACCGATTCGCTTTCGACAATAACAGCCGTTACGAGCGGAGCGATAACAACGACAGTTCGAGTAGTGGCGTGGTCGCCGGATGGAAAATATGTTGCAGCAGGATTGACCAATGTAAGTGCAACTACATCAACGCTGTATCTGTATGAATTTGATTATCGAAATCCTTCTTTGGATTTGGTACAGCAATTTATTCCGCAAGGAACAATGGGTGATGCTGTTTGTGGGCTTGATTGGAGTCCTGATGGGCTTTATCTTTCGGTGGGCTTTTCAGCAGCATCAGGCCAATCGTTTGCGATCTATTCATTCGATACAATAAATCAGAGATTACAGTATGTTACATCGGTTTCAATTCCATCGTATACAGAGTTTACGAATGTTAAATGGCGCTATGATGGAAGGTTTCTTGCAGTATCGGGATCACCTGATTCGGGGCAGGCAGATTTATTCATATATGAGTTCGATCGCGTCTCGCAGGAGCTTATAGTGCGATACGGCCCTATCACAACAGATAATGTTAGCTATGAAGAGCTGAGCTGGTCTCATGATGGCAATTATTTAGCGGGATTATCGGGAAGTCTTATCGTATATCGATTTGATCAAAGCACAGCTGTTTTAACTGCGGTGAGTACCGTTAATTATACAGTTATAACACTTGGAACTGGGTTGGCGTGGTCTCCCGATGATAAGTATCTTGCGGTTGGAGGGTTTATCACAAACTCGAGTGATTTGCTGGTATATTCATTTAATAAAACAACAGAGACACTGACCAATTTACAGATACCTACCTTTGACGGCTCTCCAGTCTACTCTATTACATGGCTGCCAGATGGAACCCATATGGCAATCAGAACAGGTGTGTCGATAGGAAATCAAATTATAAATTATCGATTTGATCCAGGAACTCGCTCGCTTATCACGGTTGCATCTCGGACTGTTCCACTAACTGATCACGATGTTTTTAATTTTGATAATCAAACAACCATATTTTCACCGGATGGCCAGTATGTATTGGTGGGAGGATCTGGAGCTACGGGAAATCTACTTGTGTTGGATGCATTTTCGTTTCCAGAGAAAAATGTGATCACGGGTAATACGGTGTATTGCAATTCGGGAGGAACATCACCAAGTGGCATAGGTATTTCTGGTTCAAGCATAGCAAATATGATCATTGGAAATACGTCATATAATAGCCCTCAAAATTATGCATTTGTAACGAACGTGTTCAACCAACTATTTGGCCAGGCGCCAAGTGATATTCAAAATATTGGGATTGGAGGCTGTCAGGCTATATGTCAGCCAGAAGATACGGATTTGATTATCAAACAAGTGAACTATAAATTATGTGGCCCAATTCAATCGCAGCTTGATGCGTTGTATGATTCTACGATTGAGCTCCTTGATAAACAATGTCTTATAAATTCGCAAGTAGATGTAATAGAGAGTAAGCTTGATCTTCAAGTAACATCAACAGCTTGTAGTGCGATATCGATCTTCGCTGCCGGAACAATTAATAGTCCAGGATTTTATTGTTTAGCAAATAATATATCAGGAACAATTACGATTGCTGCATCTGATGTAGTGCTGGATTTGAATCGCTATAAAATTTCCAATAGGATTGTAATAAATAATAACCTCAGTGATATTTTCGTTAAAAATGGAACTGTCGAAGGAACTGCAGCATCAGATGCAATTGCTGTAGGATCTGGTTCAAGGAATATTAGCATACAAGATGTCACGGTAAAGAATGCAAGGCGCGGTATATACTTTGACAATGTAAGCAAAGGCCTTATTGATCATTGCGATATGACCCTTAATACGACAGGGCTAACGCTCAATAGTTCGCATGATATAACAATAAAAGATAGCGTGGCGCTTGCTAATACACATGCAGGGTTTGATCTGATTTCATCGACGACGAACTGCTTTGAAGATTGCAAGGCTTTATCAACAGGCGAAGGAACGACTGATCTAAGCTCTACTGTTATCTACGGATTTGTTTCGAGCAATGGATATGGCAATATATTTGAACGATGTATCGCAAATTCAACGCAAGGCCTAACGGTGACGGGTGGAAATTCGGTTATCGCAGGTTTTGCATTGAAAGGATCGGAACATTGTACAAAAATTATCGATTCGGAAGCATCGAATAGCGTAAGCAGCTCGAATGGCACAACGATTCCATATGGTATTCTCCTTCAAAAGAGTACCGATTCGCTTTCGACAATAACAGCCGTTACGAGCGGAGCGATAACAACGACAGTTCGAGTAGTGGCGTGGTCGCCGGATGGAAAATATGTTGCAGCAGGACTGACCAATGTAAGCGCAACTACATCAACGCTGTATCTGTATGAATTTGATTATCAAAGCAGACAGTTAGATTTGGTACAGAAGTTTATTCCGCAAGGAACAACGGGTGATGCTGTTTGTGGGCTTGATTGGAGTCCTGATGGGCTTTATCTTGCAGTGGGCTTTTCAGCAGCATCAGGCCAATCATTTGCGATCTATTCATTCGATACAATAAATGAGAGATTACAGTATGTTACATCGGTTTCAATTCCATCATATACAGAGTTTACGAATGTTAAGTGGCGCTATGATGGAATATTTCTTGCAGTATCAGGATCTCCCAATTCTGGGCAGGCAGATCTATTTATATATGAGTTCGATCGCGTCTCTCAGGAGCTTATACTTAGATACGGCCCTATCGCGACAGATAACGTTAACTATGAAGAGCTGAGCTGGTCTCATGATGGCAATTATTTAGCGGGATTATCGGGTCGCCTTATCGTATATCGATTTGATCAAAGCACTGCTGTTTTAACTGCGGTGAGCACAGTTAGTTATACAGCTGTAACATTTGGAACAGGGTTGGGATGGTCTCCCGATGATAAGTATCTTGCGGTTGGTGGGTTTATCACAAATAGCAGCGATTTGCTGGTATATTCATTTAATAAAACAACAGAAACTCTTACCAATTTACAGGTACCCACCTTTGATGGCTCTCCAGTCTACTCTATTACATGGCTGCCAGATGGAACCCATATGGCGATCAGAACAGGTGTGTCGATAGGAAATCAAATTATAAATTATCGATTTGATGCAGGAACTCGCTCGCTTATTACGGTTGCATCTCGGACTGTTCCACTAACTGATCACGATGTTTTTAATTTTGATAATCAAACAACCATATTTTCACCGGATGGCCAGTATGTATTGGTGGGAGGATCTGGAGCTACGGGAAATCTACTTGTGTTGGATGCATTTTCGTTTCCAGAGAAAAATGTGATCACGGGTAATACGGTGTATTGCAATTCGGGAGGAACATCACCAAGTGGCATAGGTATTTCTGGTTCAAGCATAGCAAATATGATCATTGGAAATACGTCATATAATAGCCCTCAAAATTATGCATTTGTAACGAACGTGTTTAGCCAACTATTTGGTCAGGCGCCAAGCGACTTGCAAAATATATCAGTTGCCGGGTGTGTGCCAATTTGTACTCCGAATAATCTTGCTCTCATTTCCAAGCAGATTCAGTATAAATTATGCAACGACACTATTTCTCGTCTTGATTATTTAGAAAGTCAGATTGATGGATTGAATTTAGTCTCCCTTTGTGCGGCAACAGCATTAACGAGTGCCGATATTTCAGCAGGATTAATAACCCTTAATGCTTCGGGCAACTATTGTCTAGCAACCGATTTAACTACTGATATTGCAATAACAACAACATGTGTAACACTTGATTTAAATGAGCGTTGTTTGACTGGGGTTATTACCGTGCAGCAAAGTGATAATGTGATTATTCAAAATGGTTATATTACGCCAGCAGCTCCAACCATTTCACCTGATGCTGCAATCACTATTACACATACGGCTGTAGGAACTAAAATTGAAGGTGTAACTATTCATAATGCAGATACGCAAGCTTCTAATATTTCAGGACGAAGCGGTATTGCTGTCTTTGGGCCTCTAACGCAGATTTTAAACTGTAATATTATTTCAGGATCAGCGGGAAATTCTACAACAACGACAGCCCCAAATGCGGGCGATGGAATTATTCTTGGTATCAGTGCGGACGAATCGATAGCTCAAGGATGCATTATCAAAACAGGAAATGGTGGCAGTACGACGAATGCGACAAGTAATGGAGGAAATGGAGGGCGAGGTATTCGCATTCGAGAAAATAGAAATGTTGAAGTGTATGCGTGCGCAATTATTTCAACAGGATCCGGAGGTCAGGGGGGCGCGAGTGGTGTTGGGGGAAATGGTGGAACGGGTATTGTAATAGATTCGAATGCGATTGATGCTTCCGTAAGAAATTGTAGTATTCAAAATACTGGAGCTGCTGGATCACCGGGTGCAGCTCTTGCGGGAAGAGCGATAGATGACGATGTATCGATAAGTAATAATCTTTCGATGATATTTAGTAATTTTGCGAACAACATAGCATATAGTGTGAAGTATACTTTGCAAGGTGCCGAGGTGGAGGCTGGAATCCTTTCACCAAACCCACCGACTGGTACAATCATTAATCCATTAGCGAACGTATATGTTTCATAAGATAAGCAGGAATAGTTGGTTTGAAAAGGGAAATTGATACATACTGTAGGTGATATATGAAGTTTCTGAGAGTAGTATTGTTGTATTCTTTGTTTATAACGTTTAATTCTGACGCTCGAACCTATCCATTTACTACTATAAATGTACCAGGTTCTTATACACTGGCTGCAAATGTTGTCAATGATCAGATAACGATCTCTGCTAATAATGTTACATTGGACTTGTCTGGTCATACTATTACGGGTGCTTCATATGGCATCATTATTGATAGTGGGCTTGATAATGTGACCATTAAAAATGGAAGCATACGCTCTGTATCGGCTGATGGAATTATCGTAAACAACGGATGCTCTCAGATTACGATTCAAGATCTTACTATAGAAAATGCATTGCGAGGTATTTTTTTTGAAAATACAAAAAGCAGTGTGATATCTCATTGTGATTTTAATCTCAATACAACAGGGCTTGAACTTGTTGCATGCAGTAATATTCTTATTCAAGATAGTGCTGCTCGAGCAAATACACACGCAGGCTTTTGTTTATTAGAAAGTACAACGTGTGTTCTTGAAAATTGTCAGGCATTATCGACGGGCGATGGCAATACGAATATAGCACATACGGGAATATTTGGATTTGTATCTTCCGGTGGTTCAAATAATGTTTTTGAGCGATGTATTGCAAATTCAACCCAAGGCTTAACGGTAACAGGATCGGATTCTATCATAGCTGGTTTTGCTCTTCGTGGTTCGGAAACGTTTGCAAAAATAATCGATTCTGAATCTGCTAATAGTAGTTCGAGTTTGCAGGGTGCGACTATTCCATATGGAATTTATTTGGAAAATAGCGCAAGCAGCCTTATAACTATTACAGGTAGCCTTGGTAATCAATCGGGTGCATATGCAAGTAGTGCGGTATGGACATCAGATGGAAAGTACATCGCTGTTGCAGGGGCGGATGTAATAGAATCAGCATTGACGGGGTCGGGAATAACGATTTATAGCTACGATGCAAGTACAGATCTTTTGCAGAATATAAATACCATAGAAATAAGTGAAACTATCAACGAGTGTAGTTGGTCTCCTAATGATCAATTTCTTGCTGTTGCAACAAACATAGCTTCTGGATCGAATCTTCTTATATATTCTTTTGATTCTACGAATAATGAAACAACGCTCGTTGCATCGGCAGGTACCGATATTGCCCGCGCTCTCTCCGCTCAATGGTCACCAGATGGGCAATATATTGCTGCAGGAGGAGAACTGTTTCCTGATTATCAATTTAGAATATATTTTTTTAATTCAGTTAATGAAACATTAACTCAGGTAGCACACGATATAGCGACTGGCCAAGTACAATCAGTTTCATGGTCTCCTGATGGAAATTACGTTGCAATAGGAGGCGATAATATTCCAACCAACGTTGTTCGAGTATACTCATTTGATAGAGCTTCACATACGTTAATTCAGGTTGCTGGGGCTCTTGGAGCTTCTCCCGATGTACGACATGTTGAATGGTCCCCTAATGGAAAATATCTTGCCGTGGCAGGAACAGCGGCACTAACCGTTTTATCTTTTGATCCGGATACAAATGTATTAAGCAATGTAGCATCGCTTGGAGGCTTAGGTACATTATTTGTTGCATCGTGGTCATCAGATGGCCGGTATATTGTAAGTAATTTATCAAATTCGCTCAATATCGTATTTTTTGATGAATCAGCTCATACATTACATTCAGTAAGCTCACGATCATTTTCAGGTTCCATTCTTTCTGGAAATTGGTCGCCAGACGGTTCGGTGATTGCTGTTGCAGGTATTCAGCCTGATTTGCAGAATCATTTTCTGCTTTTTTCCGGCCTTAATTTCCCACAAAAAAATATTATTTTAGGAAATACCGTATATGGTAATTCAGGAGGAAATATCCCAAATGGAATAGGTATTTCTGGCTCAAGTATCAAAAATATGATCACAGAAAATACATCCTATAATAATCCTCTTAATTATGCATTTGCTGCCAACGTATTTAATCAATTATTTGGATGCGCTCCATCTGACTTACAAAATATATCGATTGATAATCTTTCGGTTATTATGACGCCTCCACATAAAAATTTGCTTGCACAACAAATTTTATACAAAGTATGCAATCCAGTTATTTCATTACTTGATTCTATTGAAACGGCAATTAGCAATATATTTAATGGGTGTGGACCGACACCAATTACAGCAGCAACGATCATTGACACTTCTGGCTATTATTGCCTTGCAAATGAGATAAATGGAACGATTGAAATTGCCGCATCGGATGTCGTTCTTGATTTAAATAATTATATAATAACCGATGGGCTGATTGTACAAGGTAATCTTGATCGCATATCGATTGGAAATGGTGTTGTGCAAGCGGGAACATCAGATGAAGCATTGTCTGTCGGTAGCGGCTCTACGAATATTGCCTTGAATGGAGTTACTTTAAAAAATGGAATTAAGGGAGCTCTATTTGAAAATGTGACAAAAGCAACGATTACACATTGTGACTTTACACAAAATACAACCGGTTTTGAGCTTAATAATTCTCACATGATTTCTTTGAAACATTGTATAGCTTCCAATAATACACATGCAGGATTTTCGCTTATATCTTCAAGTACGAACTGCTTTGAAGATTGCAAGGCCTTTGATAGTGGAGAAGGAAATACTGATCTTAATGGTACTATTTTTGGATTTGTCTCAATGGATGGGCATGCAAACGTATTTGAGCGATGTATTGCAAATGCGACGCAGGGGCTTACCGTTACCGGCTCAAATTCGATAATTGCGGGATTTGCGTTACGAGGTTCAGAAACATGCACAAAAATTATACAATCTGAGGCTTCTAATAGCGTTTCAAGTCCAAATGGTACCGCGGTTTCTTATGGTATTTTATTAGAACATACATTTGATTCGATCCAGACCATTACCAGCGCGTTAGGATCTGGGGGGGCGGTAAATGCCGTAACATGGTCCTCAGATGTGAAATATCTTGCTGTTGGAGGGGGAGGCCTTGTTAATAATAATGAGTTGCAGATATTACAATACAGAGCTGATAATCAATCGTTACAGACTATTGCATTAGCACTAGGAACTGCTGGAACAATAAATGCAATTGATTGGTATCCTAATAATTCATATATCGCCATTGGTGGAGATGGCTTGACTAGTGGATTGGCTCATGAGGTTCAAATATGTGCATTTGATGAAAAATTTGGAACCATAACGCCTATAATAGGAATTGTTGATTCGACAGTTTCAATTGAAGATGTGCAATGGTCACCAAACGGAAAATACCTCGCTGTCGTTGGATTGAACAGTACAGGAAATAGTATTCAAATTTTTGAGTTTGATCCTACAAAGCCGAGCATTACATTTAAAGTTGGAGCTGTTCCGAGTGCAACGAATATCACATCTGTTTCATGGCATCCTGATAACAACTTTTTAGCAGTTACGGATGGTACTGGAGCTGGCTTGGGATTGCGTATTTACAAATTCGACCCAACGTTTAACACTCTAACGCTTGTCGCTTCAGATGTTATTCTTGGAGTAGGAGTAGATGTTTCTTGGTCTCCAGATGGGCAATATGTGGCTGCGACTTTTGATGCACCGTCGGATATTTTAAAACTGTACACATTTAATACTAATACAGCAGCATTAACGCTTGTCACATCACGGTCGCTTGATGCGGGTGCTGTGTTAGATTGGTCTCCCGATGGACGATATCTTGCAATTGGAGGAGGAGGTTTTGCATCGAACAATTTTCAAGTGTTTAAATTTAATCCTGGAGTGCATACGCTGCAGCAAGTTGGGGGCTTTTTAGGTTTGGCTGGTACTGTTGCTTCAATTAAATGGTCTGGAGATGGTTCTGCTATTGCAATTGGAGGAGATGGCCTTACGGGAGGCGCGGGAGAAGATTTACAGATTGTGACCGGGTTGAATTTTCCAGAAAAGAATATTATTAAAGATTCTGTGGTGTATGGAAATTCTGGAGCACTATTGCCCGAGGGTATAGGAATTTCGGGTTCAAGTATTAAAAACTTGATAATTGAAAATACAAGCTACAATAATCCAAATAATTATCAGTTTGTAGTCAACGTATTTAATCAACGATACGGAGATGCTCCATCAGATTTACAGAATATTGCTGTCGAAGGCTGCGCTCCTATTTGCCAGGTGATTGATTCGATATTATTTGCTAAGCAGCTTCGATATAAAGTTTGTGAAACGATTCCATCGTTATTCGATGAAGTGCAGCAGAGTATTGTAGAGGTTATTGAAAAGTTTGAAAAAATAGATTCGATCGTCGACATTATAGAATCTTTTGTTGATGTAATGCCCGGCTCTTGTGCTCCGACACCTATTTTTACTGCTGGAACGATATCAACTGCCGGTAATTACTGTTTAGCTAATGATATTGATGGCACAATTACAATAGCAGCATCTGATGTTGGGTTGGATTTAAATAATTATAAAATTACTGATGGATTGGTAATTAATAGCTCTCTTAATCAAATTTCTGTTGAAAATGGAGTTGTTGAAGCCGCTTCTGTGCAAGATGCTATTACTATAAATAGTGGCTGTTCTCGCATCAATTTAGATGCTGTAACGGTTAAGAATGCAGTGTGTGGTATGAACTTCGTGAGTTTGGCTGGCGGATCAATTGAAAACTGCGAAATGACGTTGAATACGACAGGATTATTGCTTAATAGCTGCCAGAAGGTTGTGGTAAAAAATTGTATAGCATCGTGTAATACACATGCGGGATTTGATTTAATTTCATCGACGACAAACTGCTTTGAAGATTGCAAAGCATTATCAACAGGTGAAGGAAACAGCGATATTGCGCACGTAGGAATTTATGGATTTGTGTCCCAAAATGGGTACGGAAATATTTTTGAACGTTGTATTGCAAATTCGACCCAAGGTCTGACGGTGACCGGGTTTGATTCTATGATAGCAGGATTTGCGCTCGATGGCTCTGAGCATGGTACAAAAATTATTGATTGTGAAGCAGCAAATAGCACGAGAAATGCAGATGGAGCGGCGCGCGTGTATGGTATTGCACTGAAGGAATCACTTGTGGATGCTCTTACTACAACAACGGGAACATTAGGAACAAATGGAAGTGCGCTGGGAGTTTCATGGTCACCTGATGGAAAGTATCTTGCAATAGTTGGCAACCCTTCGATTAGCGGGGGTTCAGGGCAAGAAGTACAGATATTTGGATTTGATTATGCAAATCAAGCATTTACTTTTGCAGCAGGAAGTACATTGAACGGAACAGGTGCGGTCGTTAAATGGTCGCCAAGTGGCAGGTATCTTGCAGTGGGCACTCTAGCAGGAGGTTTTGATTCAGTACTGATTTACTCATTTGATCCGACAGTAGCAAGTCTGTCGGTAGAGACAACACTTAATGCTGTTGGCCAAGTAGTATCGCTCAGTTGGTCTCCCGATAATACGCTTTTAGCGATAAGTACGAATATGACGAATAAAGTGCAGGTTTATCAATTTGATGAAGCGTTAGCAATGCTGACATTATTGGATGAGCAGGTGACAGAAAGTGGAACTGTTAATTCTGTTTCATGGTCTCCGGATGGAAATTTTGTAGTTGTGGGAGGGCTATTTATTCCAACAGGAGCTTCATTGCGAGTATATCGATTTGATACGTCGATCCAGTCGCTTATTTTAGTAGCATCAACCCTTACAGCACCGCAATCAATACTTTCAGCAGAATGGTCGCAGTGTGGCACCTATATTGCAGTATGTGGAACGAATTTAACGAATAATAATGTGCAGGTATTTTCATTTGATACAGATTCATATGCATTACAATATGTAGCAGGCACATATGGAACAAGTGCGTCATATAGCTCGGTTTCATGGTCGCCAAATGATAGCTATCTTGCAGTAGCGGGAGATGGTGCAGCACGAGTGCAGGTGGCATTATTTGATGTTGGATTGAATGCATTGTTTGCTCAAGCAAGCGGGATATCAACAGGAAGTTTAAATGTTATAACATGGTCGCCAGATGGTACATATGTAGCAATTGCTGGAAATGGATTATCGACGAATATTGTACAGGCAGTACAAGTATTAGATTTTCCAAAAAAGAATGTGATAAAAAATAACACGGTTTATGGGAATGGATCTGACTGTCCGGGAGCAATAGGGATCTCAGGATCTTCAATTGCGAATTTGATTATTGGAAATACGTCATACAATAATCCACAAAATTATGCCTTTGTGCAAAATGTATTTAATCAACTGTTTGGCCAAGCTCCGACTGATCTTCAGAATATTTCTGTCATTGGCTGCGCTCCTCTTGCGATACCATTTGATGATGTTTCAGCTGCAAAAAAGATTTTGTACAATGTGTGTACTTTGATTCCAGGAAAGTTACAAGAGCTGAATTCTATTGTATACACAGTGGCAATCAAAGAACGAAATAATCTTTCGCAACTAGAGGTTATTTCAAGTCTTCTTGATACAAAGCTCGATACATTATTTGAATGTGCGCCAACACCAGTTTTGAATCCCGGAAGCATAAGTACATCTGGATTTTACTGCTTAGCAAATGATATTAATGGAGCGCTATCAATTGCAGCATCTGATGTGGTACTTGATTTGAATAATTACAAAATTACGAATGGCTTATCAATTGCAACTAATGTAAATCGCGTATTAGTAAAAGAAGGTGTGGTTGAGGCTGGATCGGCGATTCATGCGATTTCAGTTGGCACAGGTTCTTCCGATGTTTCGTTTAGCCATGTGCTGAGTCGAGGGGGCTTAACAGGTATCAATTATTCACATGTCCATGGTGGTATTATAGAGCAGTGTGAAATGACTTTAAATACCACGGGACTGCAGCTTGATAATAGTTACAAAATTGTCGTTCGTGATTCAGTAGCATCATATAATAAACATGCTGGATTTTCGCTTCTTTCATCGACGACAAACTGCTTTGAAGATTGCAAAGCATTATCAACAGGTGAAGGAAACAGCGATATTGCGCACGTAGGAATTTATGGATTTGTGTCCCAAAATGGGTACGGAAATATTTTTGAACGTTGTATTGCAAATTCGACCCAAGGTCTGACGGTGACCGGGTTTGATTCTATGATAGCAGGATTTGCGCTCGATGGCTCTGAGCATGGTACAAAAATTATTGATTGTGAAGCAGCAAATAGCACGAGAAATGCAGATGGAGCGGCGCGCGTGTATGGTATTGCACTGAAGGAATCACTTGTGGATGCTCTTACTACAACAACGGGAACATTAGGAACAAATGGAAGTGCGCTGGGAGTTTCATGGTCACCTGATGGAAAGTATCTTGCAATAGTTGGCAACCCTTCGATTAGCGGGGGTTCAGGGCAAGAAGTACAGATATTTGGATTTGATTATGCAAATCAAGCATTTACTTTTGCAGCAGGAAGTACATTGAACGGAACAGGTGCGGTCGTTAAATGGTCGCCAAGTGGCAGGTATCTTGCAGTGGGCACTCTAGCAGGAGGTTTTGATTCAGTACTGATTTACTCATTTGATCCGACAGTAGCAAGTCTGTCGGTAGAGACAACACTTAATGCTGTTGGCCAAGTAGTATCGCTCAGTTGGTCTCCCGATAATACGCTTTTAGCGATAAGTACGAATATGACGAATAAAGTGCAGGTTTATCAATTTGATGAAGCGTTAGCAATGCTGACATTATTGGATGAGCAGGTGACAGAAAGTGGAACTGTTAATTCTGTTTCATGGTCTCCGGATGGAAATTTTGTAGTTGTGGGAGGGCTATTTATTCCAACAGGAGCTTCATTGCGAGTATATCGATTTGATACGTCGATCCAGTCGCTTATTTTAGTAGCATCAACCCTTACAGCACCGCAATCAATACTTTCAGCAGAATGGTCGCAGTGTGGCACCTATATTGCAGTATGTGGAACGAATTTAACGAATAATAATGTGCAGGTATTTTCATTTGATACAGATTCATATGCATTACAATATGTAGCAGGCACATATGGAACAAGTGCGTCATATAGCTCGGTTTCATGGTCGCCAAATGATAGCTATCTTGCAGTAGCGGGAGATGGTGCAGCACGAGTGCAGGTGGCATTATTTGATGTTGGATTGAATGCATTGTTTGCTCAAGCAAGCGGGATATCAACAGGAAGTTTAAATGTTATAACATGGTCGCCAGATGGTACATATGTAGCAATTGCTGGAAATGGATTATCGACGAATATTGTACAGGCAGTACAAGTATTAGATTTTCCAAAAAAGAATGTGATAAAAAATAACACGGTTTATGGGAATGGATCTGACTGTCCGGGAGCAATAGGGATCTCAGGATCTTCAATTGCGAATTTGATTATTGGAAATACGTCATACAATAATCCACAAAATTATGCCTTTGTGCAAAATGTATTTAATCAACTGTTTGGCCAAGCTCCGACTGATCTTCAGAATATTTCTGTCAAAGGGTGTGCGGCGATTTGTCAGCCAGAAGATCCTGTGTTGCTTTCAAAGCAGCTTTTATACAAAGTATGTTATGGAATTCCTACTCAATTAGATACGATCGAAAGTATTATTGATTCAAAGATAATTTCAGCTAATTCATGTGCTTCAATAGCTTTAACAAGTAATGATGTAATTGGAGGTGCTATTACACTTGCCACTCCAGGAAATTACTGCTTAGCAGAGGATGTTACAGCTGATATTATCATTACGACTACCTGTATTAGATTAGATTTAAATGATCGTTGTTTGCGAGGAACATTTTCAGTTTCAACGAGTGATGATGTTATTATTAGAAATGGATATGTAGATCCTTTTGCTCCAACATCATCTCCTAGTGCAGCAATTACGATTGGTAGCACATCTGTTGGTACTCGTCTTGAATATCTGTATATTCGTGCAGCGGATACTGTTGCAAATGGGATTGCTGGACGTACAGGTATTTCCATTAATGGTCCTCGTACATATGTTGTCAATTCAACCATTGTTGCTGGATCTGGAGGTAACTCAACAAGTGGTGCAGGAGGAGCTGGCGGAACTGGTATTGTGTTAAGTAATCAGTCTCATCATTCTGTCATAAAACAATGTACAATTTCAGGAGGAAATGGTGGATCGACTACCTCGGTTGCAAGCAATGGTGGGTCTGGAGGAATAGGTGTTCGTGTGACTTCTGGCACCAATATACAAATATACAACTCTACCATTATGCGAACAGGCTCTGGAGGCAATGGAGGAGCAACTTCAGGAGTCGGTGGAGATGGAGGGAATGGCTTTGATGTGCAGAGCGGTGCAAGTGATGTAACTATTCGCAATAATAGAATAAAAAATACAGGTTCAGCTGGAACTGGCGGAGGTGGATCAGGCGTAGCTGGTAAGGCAGTTGACGATAATGTAACAGTGACTGCTAATCTTTCTATGATATACAGTAACTTTGCCCATAATATAGCGAACAGTATCAAATTTGATTTACAAGCAACTGGAGTTGAATCAGGAATTTTTATTCCTAATCCTCCAACAAGTACTGTCATTAATCCGCTTGCGAATGTATATGCGTCCTAACTCTATATATTTAATATGGATGGGCATATGAGACATGTATGGTTGTTATTTCTTTTACTTATGGCCGTAAACGTTTGTTTTGGACTGACTCTGATTGATTCGCCAGGATATTATAAGCTCAATAGTCCAATTAGTAATCAGGTTACTATTACGGTTAGTAATGTGACATTTGATTTAGGAGGGTACTCTATCAGTGGTGCCACAAATGGAATCATTGTAAATGGTAATCTGAATAATATAATCATACAAAATGGGACCATTGCATCTGCCACATCTAATGGGATTCAGATAAATGGAGGATGCTCAGATATTACGCTTGACACTATTAATGTAAAAAATGCAATTCGTGGAATTGTTTTAAGTGAAGTTACTAATGGCCTGATTCAAAATTGTGACTTTAGTTTTAATACTACCGGATTGCAATTTGATTCATGCCATAACATGGTGGTCAAAGACTGTTCAGCTTCAGCAAATAAAAATGCGGGATATAGCCTTTTAACGAGCACAACATGCTCATTTTTTAATTGTAAAGCTCTTGGAACGGGGGACGCAAACGGAAATAGCTCTGGAAATGCGTCATTTGCTTTTGGATTTGTCACGAGCAATGGATACAGCAATCGATTTGATACATGTATTGCTAATAGCACGCAAAATTTTTTGGCGACTTCGTATAATACCATTGTAGCAGGGTTTGCTTTTAAACAACGTGAAGCATCTTCAAGCATAATTAATTGCACAGCATCATGTGAAATGACTCGGAGTGCGACTGGTTTTACCGTTCCATATGGGATATGGCTTGAGCCTATCCTTTCTGTTTCGCAGGTAGACACTAAAAATGCCTCTAACGCATCAAAAAGTCTGACATGGTCACCAGATGGAAATTATTTGGTAGGTGGAGTTACAAATAGCGCTGGTTTTGAAATTACGTTATATTCGCTTGATAGATCGACGAATAAATTGCAAGCAATTCAAAACTTGGATTTTGCTGCCGAAGTGTATAGAACGCCATGGTCTCCAAGTGGAAATTATGTAGGAATCGGTAGATTTGCAGCAGGGTTAATGCGTATTTATCAATTTGACCACATTAATCAGGTATTAGAGACCATTATTAATTTTGAATCAAATGGGGGCATTGTTTTTGATTGGCATCCTTCAGAGAAATATGTTCTTGTTGATAATAGGGTGACGAGTATTCGAGTATATGCTTTTGATCCTGTTTCGCAGACAGTTTCTCTAGCAGCTAATTTTGCTTCTGCGATTGAATTGGAGCAAGGAAAATGGCAGCCAAAAAAGGAAAATAGTTATATCTTTGCAACAGGAAATGGGGGAACAGATACCCCAGCTGTTCGTGTTTTTAGATTTGATCCTGGAGCTGGAACCATAACCCAGCTTGCAAGTAATAATACCCTTACAGGCGGTGAAATAGCCCAAGCGCTAGATTGGTCTCCTGATGGAAGATATATCATAGCTGGAGGAGGTGGGGGCGTTATAGCATTAATGGAATGGGATGGATCATCGCTTACTACAATCAATACCTTCAATATAGGCTCTTCTATAGGTGATTTGGTGTGGTCTCCCAATGGACGTAATTTTGCAAGTGTTGCGACAAATAATGAATTGGCTATTTATGAATTTGATAAGAATGCGGGTCAAATTCTCAGAATTTTGTCGCTTAATATTGGCACTTTAGGTGGAAATTCTTCTGTTGAATGGTCGCCCGATGGAGAATATCTAGCTATAGCGACCGATAATGGAACAGGAACTAACGCGTTTAGATTATTTACTGCATATAGCTTTCCTACTGGCAATGTGATTACCAATAATATTACGTATGGCAATTCAGGGGCTAAAATTACGGCGGGGGTAGGTATATCAGGGTCAACAATATCGAATTGTATTATCAATAATATTTCTTATAACAATCCAAGTAACTATCAATTTGCAACAAATGTTTTTAATCAGCTGTTTGGTATTGGTCCAAGTGCGATACAAAACATATCAGTTGATTATAAGGATCCTATTATGACGCTCCTTAATATCCCTCAGCAGACGGCTCGAATAGAGGCTCTTTTAGAAAGTTTGATTGATAATTTGTTGTAGGAATAACAATGAGAATAAACATATGCGTGCTTGGATTGGTTATCGTATCAATGTTTTGTTGTGCAACATATGATATTTCAACTATTTCAGTACCAGGCTTTTATAAATTAAGTGCAAATATTTCTAATCAAATATCAATTGCAACGAGTAATGTAACTCTTGATTTAAATGGTTATACAATTACCGGTGGCCAGAGTGGCATTGTTGTTGCAAGCAATCTTTCTAATATAGTTATTAAAAATGGTTCTATTTATACAGTTCCGGCAGATGGTGTGCGTGTTAATTCGGGATGTACTAATATTATTCTCAAAAATATGGAAATCGCTGATTCTGTGCGTGCTATTTCTTTTGAGAATGTAATGAATAGTTCTATTACACAGTGTGATATGAACATTAGTACAACAGCTTTGGAGCTATCAAACTGCCGCAATATAGTAGTGCAAGATTGTGTGGCAAATTCAAATAAAAATGCTGGATATAGTCTTGTATCAAGTTCGACATGTTCGGTTATATCCTGTTCTGCATTGTCAACTGGTAGGAATAACGGAACTATAGCAGGGGATCGATCCAATGTGTTTGGATTTGTGTCTAGTGGTGGTATTGCAAATAATTTTTTTCAGTGTATTGCCAATAGCACGCAAAATCTAACAGCAACAGGTCAAAACTCCATTATTGCAGGGTTTGGCCTTAAGCAGCAGGAATCATACTCAACAATTGCCAATTGTGTAGCTTCAAATTCATCAACAAATACGTTGGCTTTTTCAGTTCCGTACGGAATATGGGTAGAATCGACACTTACGGTATCTCAGCAGAATACTGCCAATACTAGCGATATTGCACTTTCTCTAGGCTGGTCTCCCGATGGACAATATCTTACGACTGGATGTGGAAGTGCGGGATCAGTTGAAATTATTCTTTATAAGGTTGATAGGATAAGTAACACATTACAAGTACGCCAGAATATAGCATATACAGCAAGTGTTTATAGAGTTCCATGGTCGCAAAGTGGCGCATATATAGGTACAGCCGGATCTCCTGCAGGCTTTGCGCATATTTATGAATTTGATGCTATTAATGAAAAGCTTGTTGATATTATAAGCTTTGAATCGGGTGCTGGAGTAGTGTTGGATTGGCATCCGAGCCAACAATATCTTGTAGTAGATCAGCAAGTAACAAATATTAAAGTGTATAAATTTAATCCAACAGCGCAAGTAGCGACTCAAGCTGCAGCATTTGCTTATACGCCTCAATTAGCAGTGGGAAAATGGCAGCCAAAAAAAACAAATAGTTATATTTTTGCGACAGGAAATAATACGAATGGAAGTCCGTCTGTTCGTGTTTTTGGATTTAATCCATCAGCAGGAACAATCACTCAAATTGCAAGCAATGATAGTCTGACGGGAACTCAAAGGGCGATTACGCTTGATTGGTCTCCTGATTGCAGATACATAACTGCAGGAGGAAACGGAGGCGCTATTATCGTGATGGAATTTGATGGAATATCATCACTTACAACAGTAGCAAGTTTTACGGTTGGTAGTACCGTTACAAATCTATTGTGGTCTCCAGATGGACGGTATATTGCGGGTATTTCTACGAACGGAGAATTGGCGATATACTTTTTTGATAGAGGTCTTAACACGATTTCAAAAGTTTTTGGTGTTTCTGTTGGAACTGTGGGATCGATTTCTGCTGTTTCGTGGTCTCCAGATGGGGCATATATTGCTGTAGCGACAGGATCGGGGACTACAAATGCTGTGAGACTTTTTGCAGCCTATTCTTTCGCGTCTCATAATACGATTAGTTTAAATACAGCTTACAACAATGTGGGAAGTCGACTCAATTCTGGAGTCGGAATTTCAGGATCCACTATTGCAAATGCTATGATCCAAAATAATTCGTATAACAACTTATTTAATTATCAATTTTCTACTAACACATTTGAACAGCCGTTTGGCCAAGCGCCTTCGTTGCTTCAAAATATTGCGTTAACATATAATAATCCTATTTTAACACCAGACGATATTCCCTTGCGTATAAAAAGGACTGAGTCGCTTCTTGAAAAATTAATTAATACCCTTCTGTAGTGGGAGTATATATGAAGTATGATTACGATATTGTCATTATTGGGGGGGGGGCGGCTGGATTGACCGCTGCAAAGACAGCAAGAGGTTTTGGAAAAAAAGTTGCTCTTTTTGAAAAAATGAATCGACTTGGTGGCGAGTGTACATGGACAGGGTGTATTCCTAGTAAAGCACTTATAAAAACTGCCGAAATAGCATGGCATGCAAAGCATTTGAAGTCTTATGGCCTTTCATCGCAAGTTCCTATTGGAATCAACTCTGATGAGCTCATGTCCTATGTAAGAATGGTAATTGAGGAGGATTATAAATCTCACACTCCTCAAAAGATCGAAGAGCTGGGAATCGATGTGAAATGTGGTGATGTGCGATTTGAAGACTCGCATACTATTTGTTTTAATGAAAGGCCCATCACGTTTTCTAAGGCTATCATTACGACTGGTTCATCTCCGTATATTCCCGATATTAATGGGTTGTCGGATATTGAGTATATAACCAATCAAAATCTATTTACTCGAGATCGTTTGCCTTCATCGTTACTTATTTTGGGTGGCGGTGCGATAGGATGCGAGATGGCGAGTGCACTTAATCGGTTGGGAGTTATTGTTACCATTATAGAACAGCACTCGCACATTTTAGCGAAAGAAGATCAAGAGGTTGTAGAGCTTCTTTCTCAGACGCTGAAAGATGAGGGTGTAAGCATAATAACGAATGCATGTATTGTTCGTATTCAAAAGGAAAAAGAACATGCTGTGGTGACGTTGAGTACAGCGGATGGAGAGAAACATTATTCTGCTGAGGCTGTATTGGTAGCAACAGGAAGAAAGCCTAATGTAAAAGGGCTCAATCTTGAGGCAATTGGGGTTGGCATAACAGAAAAAAGTATTGTCACAGATCCTACGATGCGGACATCGGTTGGGAATATATATGCAGCAGGCGACGTAGTTGGCCCTTACCAATTTAGTCATATGGCTTGGTATCAGGGGATGCTTGCAGCACGAAATGCAATAATTCCATTTTTTAAGCAAAATATTGATTATAGTGCAATAGGCTGGGTAACATTTACAGCTCCGGAGCTTGCACGAATGGGATGTACAGAAGATGAGGCACGGAAAAAATACTGCAATATTACAGTATATAAAAAACCATATAGTTCCATAGATCGTGCGGTGACGGATCGTACCAGTAATGGTCTTGCTAAATATATTATTGATTGTAAAGGTCAGCTTATTGGTGTGCATATTGTGGGTGCTCGAGCGGGAGAGCTTCTCAATGAAATGTTACTTGCTCGTTTTAATGCAATACCTTTATACAAACTAGGATCTTTGATTCATGTGTATCCGACCTATTCTGAAATAAATTGGCATGCTGGAAAGCAGGCTTATGTTGATCGGTTGCAGCACAATTGGATTTTAAAAATAATTCGTCGTTTTATGGGCATGTAGTAATGAAAGGTAGTAATCATGATAATCCGTTTATGGTGGGCTCTCGGGATATTTTGTATAGTGTTGAATTGCAAAAGTATTGATGAAAAAATGCTTTTTGGTACAGAAGAATTTGATTTAGAAACAACTCGAGGCCTTATTCCCCAAATTATAAATCAGATTTCTGTTCTTAATCAGGCTTTGCGTCAATCAGATGTACAAGATGGAAAAATTATATTAAACACGGTTGGTTCTTATAAGCCAATTGAAAATTTATTTGCAGATATTATCATTACCGGTACCAACGTTTCTCTCGATTTGGATGGTCGCTCTATTGTGGGAACGATTAAGATATCTGGCACAGCGATCGTGATAAAAAATGGAGCAATTGTAGCACCTCCTCCATTAAATATGGATCAATTGGGAGCTGCAATAACTGTTGAGTCGGGTGCGACAAATGTTTTGCTAAAACGCTGTCATATTCAATGTTTTGATTCGGGTTTAACGGGTATTTTATTCGATTTAGTTTTATCGGATACAACGTTGCTTACGTATGAACTTGTAGCAACGCCAACACTGTTTGATTCCATGCCAGGAAGATCAGCACTTGAACTTAAAGGCCGATCAATGAACATATTTGATTGCAGTATCATTCCAGGATCCAGCGCTTCGACAGTGAGTGCAGATGCGCAGCAAGGAGGCAGTGCTATTGTATTGTGTGAAAATGCGAGCTTGTTGCGTATCTTAGACTGTATTTTAGTTTCTGGTAATGGGGGAAACGCATTGAGTGGTAATGGCGGAAGTGCGGGGCATGGTATACATGTCAAAGATAACGTAAGTCATGCTGAAATATCAAAATGTACAATTTTTGGAACAGGCCAAGGCGGCAATGGATCATTAAGTGGTGGGAATGGGGGGCATGGAATTTTTATAGAAAGTAGCGCTGATGATGTCGAAGTACATGATTGCCGAATCAGAAATACAGGATTGGGAGGACTTCCTGGTGGTCAAGGTGGAAAGGCAATACGTGATTTAGTGACAACGCCTGGGTCATATTCGATAGTTTTTCATAATTTTGCACATAATATTTCAAACGATATTAAATTTGATCTTCAAGGGACGGGGACTGAGATGGGTATTGCGTCTCCAAATCCGCCTGATAATATGCCGTTAAATCCTTTAGCGAACATTTATGTTTCGTAGAAAAAATGCGCATCTGCTTGATAATGTCATGTGGTACTAACAATACAATTGTAATATACTCAAAGTAATTTTTAAAAGGGGTTCATTATGGCATCATTTCATAAAAAAATATTAGTATTGTTGGGTATATTTGGAGGTATTGTTTTTGTATTTCATTACGGAGGATTTTCTCATTATTTTTCTCTTGAAACAATTCAGGCAAATGCAGCTTACTTGCAGCAGGCGGTTGCAACCAACTATAATTATTCGGTTCTGCTATTTATAGCCATTTCCACAGCATTAGTTGTTTTAACATTACCGATTACTGGTCCCATGGGTATTGTAGGAGGATTTTTATTTGGAGTAGTATGGGGCACTCTATACGCTATGATTTCAGTCCTAATGGGTGCTGCATTATCATTTCTTGTAATACGATATTGTCTTTCCAAATCTTTTGAACATAAATATGGAGAACGGATTCAAAAGTTTAGTGCGCAAATGAAGGTATATGGCTATTCATACTTGATTACATTGCAACTTTTAACGATCGTTCCATTTTTTATTATCAATACGTTGGCTGCATTGGCAGGAGTATCTCTTTTCACATTTTTATGGACAACATTAGTAGGAGCAGTTCCTGTTATTTTTGTATATGCATTTGCGGGAAGGCAATTGCACAATATTACATCATGGAGCGATATTTTAAGCTGTGATATTTTACTTGTGCTTCTTTCTCTTGCAGCAATAGCGTTATTGCCGATGATAATCAAAAGATTTCAGCACCGTCGAGCACAATCTGAGAATTAACATGAAAATCATATCAAATAAGAAGTTTTTAATTGGGCTTTTGTTTGTATCTATTATTGTTTTTTTGAGATTCAGTGGATTCTTTGATGGTATTACTATCCGGACGATACAGGAAAAGCGCATCTATTTAATGGATTTTATAGAAAAAAATTATACGTTTTCAGTGCTTTTATATATAGGTTTTTATATTGCAGTTATATCCCTTGCGTTGCCTTTAGCAGCTCTTTCAACTATTGTGGGTGGATTTTTATTTGGAGTTATTCCTACGACAGTATATGCAAATATAGGAGCAACTGTTGGGGGGGCACTATTTTTTTTAATGGTGCGTTATTTGTTTGGATCTTCATTACAAAAGCGATATGCGGATAAGCTTGTGTGGTTTAATAAGGAGATGCAGGAATACGGAATTATGTATTTATTTGCAATTCATTTAGTAGCGGTAATTCCTTTTTTTATTGTAAATACGCTTATAGGTCTGACAAATATTCGTTTGTGGACTTTTATTTGGACGACATCGCTCAGCATTATTCCGGGTACGATGGTATACGCATTTGCAGGACGTGAGCTTGCCGCTATGACATCAATTCGTGATATTTTTTCTCCGGGTATATTAACGGCGTTTGGTTTGCTAGCGTTGCTTGCTATTATACCTGTGGTTTTAAAAAAGTCTGCTCTGTGGGGATATGATAATCGGGTGTAATCTCTTTTTTTGCTTGATTCATTGCAAGTGTTGCTTGTGCAATGTGTAGATATGCTTTTTTCAGATTAGGTTTTCCGCTTTTTACATGAACGCCTGTCCATCCTTGATTGAGAGCGGCCGCAATATTGTCTTCCTGATCGTCTATCAGAAGGTAGTGGTGGTGTGGAAAACGTTTTTCAAAAGCTTGATATATATCTGGATCTGGTTTTGCTCGTTTGACATCTGCCGAAATCATAATGCCATCAAAAAGAGCAAATAAGTCAGGATAGTTTTTTTTGAGCTCGCAGAATGATTCAGAATCCCAGTTTGAAAGAACATAAAGAGGGTATCCCTCTTTTTTAAGATCCTCTATAAATCGGAATGTTTGTTCAATGAAAAGACGAGACTTTATAAAATCATGCGCAAGAAAATTTTTGCTCATATTGAGCATAAATAACCGTTTTGTATCAGGAAGGCCTAATATTTCTACTGCGGCTTCTATTTCTTTATAAATTTGAGTTCCGGTCATACTGTTGCAGAGCCACTCAATAAGATAAGCAGGTATTTTTATACCAAATTCATTTTTAATGATAATACGTTGATTAGCATATGAAAGAGTTCTTCCATGGAGAGCATATACTTCATCAAGAAACTCAAACCATTTTTTTGTAATCGCTTTTGAACTAAAGCACGCGTGCCTTACAGCGTAGCGCATCGCAACGCCCGGACCAACTTGTTCTTTTAAAACGATTGGTTTGTTGGTTTTAAAAAGAACGCCGCCCAAGTCGAATACGACAGCCGGCTTCTGTTCAGTAAGCTCGCTTTTTGGGTAATTAGAGGTAAAGATGCCACTCATAGAAATGAGAGTAGCCATGGCAAATATGGTAGAAACGATCATACGGGATACTTTCATCAATAACCTCCTAAAGTCCTATATTTTCATTATTAAATGTACTTGAATTAGCAAGGGGTGTCAAAAGCCCTCAAATAAGCCTCTAAGAGAGAATATCGCAGGCTTTTTTATGTGGAAACTAGTGATTTTTTAATAGTTTGGTACTATTGGTATTAATCGATAATAAGGGAACTATAATGCTTGATATATATAAAGAAATTATCATGGATCATTATCAAAATCCCCGTAATTGCGGATTCCTTTCTATGCCTGATTTTAGCTATAAGCTTGAAAATCCCTTATGTGGAGATTCTGTGGTTATTCAGGGCCGTCTTGAGGGGAACCAGATTAAAGAGTGTCGATTTAAAGCACAAGGCTGTGTTATAAGCCAAGCTTCAGCCTCGCTTCTTTTAGAGCATGTTTCCGGAAAAAACACCGATGAGATTCATGGCCTTTCGAGTCAAAGCATGATGAATTTATTAGGGACTACTCTTGGACCGACACGTTTGAAATGTGCCCTTCTTCCTCTTGAGGCTCTTAAAAAAGGGCTTGCCGACTATGCTTGATCGTTTAAAGCTTGTCACGGAAATTCAACGGGTGTCAGACGCTCTTTTTTTAGATGATTCTGATGCATTTAAAAAACTTTATGCTGATTGGCGTATAGTATGTGCCGATCCTTTGATTATTCCAAAAACCAAGGCCGCGCACGTAAGTTGGCCATTGCCATCGTGGCAAGAAGGGCTTGGTAAATCGGTAAAAATTGAGCCGATACATTCATATCATATTGTTTCTGTTGATGGCTCTCAAATTTACCCCGATCGTCATATGGGTGTTGCCTGTTATTTGATTAATACAGGAACGGTAATATTCCATTATGATGGTCGTTCTCCGGCAGTATCTCTTTCATCTGAGCCGTTAATTTTTACGGCATTTGAAGATGAAGAGTATGTTGAGCTTTCAACTGAACTTGTTAATGGAAAGCGGCAAGATCTTGAATTGCTTGAAGGGGTAAGTGCGGCATATGAGCAGAAAAATATAGTCGGAGATGCTCCTCTTTTAATGCTTTTTGATGGGTCGCTTATTTTTTGGCATCTTGAAGCAAAAGATTCACGATATAAAGAACTTTTTTTCTCAAGATATATAGCATCGCTTATGGCATTGCATGTAAAAAAACTATTAACAGCAAGCTACATTAGTCGGCCAAAAAGTCGTGAACTTATCAATATTATTCGCGCATATCGTTGTGATTTTGATGAGGGCAATGAACGGCCAGATCAGGGCGTTATTCGATTTAGTGATGCAAGTATTGCACGAACATTTTTAAATGAGGGCGAACGTTCGCATGTTTTTAAAAATCATGCTCACATTAGCCAAGAGTATCCTGAAGCGGTACATCCATATTTTTTTTATGTGCACGTAGGATTTGAAATTGGTCGTGTTGAAATTCCTGGTTGGATTGCTTGTAATGAAGAAAGCGTAAACCTGGTAGCATCTATGATCGTAGATCAAGCAAAAAAAGGCTACGGCTATCCCGTTGCATTAGCAGAAGCTCACGAACAGGCTGTTGTAAAAGGAGCTGATCGTGAATTTTTTTATCAAATGCTTGGTCGCATGAGTCCATTGAATGAAAATGCAGGTATGTCTCTCAAGCTCTCAAAAAAGAGGCGTATGCCAATCTAAATGCTTATCATCTTGAGTTATCCTAAAAATTTTTTGAAAAAGCTGATAATGCCGCCTTCATCTGCATTTGTTCCAATTAAGTTGGAGTATTGCGTGAGAGTTTCTTTTGCTTCCGCAGATATTTTTTTAGGAATATGGCATTGTGTGATGATAACTAAGTTACCACGAAAGCCCTTTTTACGAATATTTTCAAATCCTTTGCCAGGAATAATAATTTTTTCGCCAACAGGGCAACCTTTTGGAACTTTGATTGTTTGTTTGCTTTCATCAATTGATTCAATTTCCACTTGAGAGCCAAGAACGAGTTGTGGATATGTTAGCATGAGGGTCGAGACAAGATCATCTCCCTCGCGCTTAAATTTTTTGTCTGAGAGCACACCGATGCGAATATAGAGGTCGCCTGAGCGTCCTCCATAGATTCCAGCGTCCCCTTTTCCGGTAAGGCGTAGCTCGGCGCCATCATATACGCCTGTTGGAATAGTAACATTTAATTTATCATATTTTTGAATACGGCATTTTCCGTTGCATCCTGGGCATGGATCGTTAATAACAAATCCTTCGCCGTTGCAACTTGAGCATGTCTGCGAATACATGAAAAAGCCTTGGCGATATTGCATCTGACCGCTGCCTTTGCAGCTTGGGCATGATGTTGGTTTTGATCCTGACTTTGTTCCCCCTCCATGGCACTGTTCGCATTGAACAAAGTGGTAATAGCCCACCTCTTTTTTTGTTCCTAAAAAAGCCTCTTTAAGCGTGACGGTGACATCTTGGGCAAGATCATGCCCAGCTTTTGGTTGAGGGCCTGTCGCTTTCTTTTGGCGCTGTGATCCGCCTCCTCCTCCAAACATGGAGCCAAAAATATCGCCGAAATTTTCAAAGATATCATCCATATTCATGCCGCCATGGCCGCCCATACCGCCCATGCCTTGCGCCCCTGCATGGCCAAATTGATCATACTGAGCTCGCTTTTGCTGATTGGAGAGTACCTCATAGGCCTCAGCCGCTTCCTTAAATTTTTCTTCTGCTTCTTTATTATCCGGATTGCGGTCTGGATGGTATTTGAGTGCCAATTTTCGGTAGGCCGATTTGATCTCATCAGCAGATGCTGTTTTGCTGACGCCAAGAATATCGTAGAAATCTCTTTTGCTCATAATGCCATTATAGAAGTTAAAGGGGGATAAAAATTGCTATTAATACCGATAAACACAGTATAACATCTATTTTTTCGATGTCCAAATCATGCTGCCTTGGCTTCAATTGGATGTGGGGCTTTCAAAAGTGGCTCAAAACCTTTATTTTGGCTGCTTTACTCTGCTACTATAAGGGTGAAGATGGTTTCTCGTTTTCATCGAAAACCAAGAGCCATTTTCGACCTCAGAATAGGACTGCCTGGTGCAGTTCTACTCTGAGGATAAAGCATACTGTCAAACTAATCGAATATTTCACCGACGTATTCTTTAAGCGAGCGAAATTTTTGTGCGCTCATCTGTGTGTGTCTCACATCTCCATCCCGGGCTTCTTCATACATTGTTTCGCGTGTGTATTGTGGATAGTGCCTTTTCATGTCAGCAGCAAGCTCAAGTACGGATATCGATGTGCCTGTGCCGATATTATATCGTTGCCTGTTTACTATCGCTTCAGGAGCCATTCCTGCAATAAGATTTGCTTCTGCTACGGCAGAAACATGGATAAAATCCCTTGTTTGTAATCCATCGCCAAAAATAATAATAGGCTCGTTGCGTTCCATTTTTTGCTTAAATTTAGCCACGACGGCTGCATATTGTGAATCTGGATTTTGTCGTGGTCCAAACACGTTAAAATAGCGAAGCATGACGCAGGGAACTTGAAATAGTAATGAAAATTGATCGCAATAAAGCTCTCCAATAAGTTTGGTTGTGCCGTAGGGCGAGATAGGATTAAGGTGCGTATCGCTTTCATAGCATGTATCCTCTCGTGGGCCATATACGGATGAGGTTGAAGAAAAGACAAACCGTTTTACATGGTGTTTGTGGGCTGCGTGCAATAGGTTAAATGTCCCATCAACATTAATTTCATGGCACAATTGTGGATTGGCCACAGAACCAGGAACAGATGTATAGGCTGCTAAATGAAATATGATTTCTGATCCAGCTACGGCTTCATTACATGCATCAGCGTCAACGATGCTTTTTTGTATAAAACGTACAGAATCTCTAAATTCAGCAATATTTTTTTCAAATCCTGTTGAAAGATCATCAATGATGGTAACGTGAGCGCCGAGTTTTACGAGCTCTTGAGCCACGTGCGAACCGATAAAGCCGCATCCTCCCGTCACTAATACTGATTTTTGCTCATAAAAATGCTTAAGCTTCATGGATGCCTCTTTTGATAATGATGAATGATGTGAGCTTTCAATAGTGCGCGTTGTCTGACCAAAGCAAATTAAAGCAATTTGCAATAGCGCGAATATAGATTTAAATTTCTTTATTTTTTTATTCAAGCATAAGCTCCGATTTTTTTGTGAACATAGTAGGTTTCCATGCATCAGCAATAATAGTTTCGGCAGCCGCTTTTCCATCCAATACAGCTTCCTGCATGCTTGAATATTTCCATCCTCCATACCGTCCCGTTGAAATGACGTTATGTTCTTCAAGACGTTTTAAAAGTTTGGGAAGATGTTCATCCCGCCATGCATCAAATGTGACGTAGGCATGCTGAATCGTGAATACTTTTTCAAAAAGAAGTTCCGTATCAGAGATTGAAAAAAGTTTTTTGACCGCATGGAGTGCATGATCAAGCGTGTCATATACCCATTCTTTCGTGCGCTGTTTATAAGCAAATTCTCCATAAAGCGAGCTGCAGCCTTCAGGAGCCATTTTTTTTGAAAAATTATGCCAAAATCCAAGCCGATAAAAAGGATATTTTTTTTCAGGAAAGTAGATCCAATGTTTATCTGAAAGGTTGGGGCGTTTGATGGCAAGATTAAAATTAACTACTTTATTGCACTGTAAATGCGAAAGGGCAGATGTAACGTTTGTGTGAGAAGGTTCGATTGTTTTTTCAATAAAAATATCGAGGGGTATTGTATTGATAAGTAGTTCATAAGATTCTTCATGTCCATTTTCAAATGTCACACTGTTATTAATAAGATCTATTGTTTTGACGTTGAAATTGGTATGAATAGGGCTTTTGATCTGATCAGCAAATGTATGTACCCATGTCTGAATCCCACCATCTTTTGGATACAAAAATTGAGAGTTGTATCCAATTTTATCGGCTCTATTTGTTAATGATCCCCATAGTATATCCTCAAGAGACGTCGTCGGGACAAATCGTCCAGTCCAGCTTGCCGTGAGCTTATCAATGGAATGCGCGAAAATTTTTTCCTGATAATCAAAGAAGAAATGCTTTCCAAATCCTTCGCCAAATTGCGATATCACCCATTCTTTAAATGTTGTTGGATGAGGATTGTGTGTTCGAGAAACGTAGCTGCTGATGCATTCAATAATAATTTTTGGAGGAAGGCCATGTAGGTTGATCTGAAAAGGGTACTTTGTATAGGTATCATGAGAATAAATGTAAGATTTTCGATCAATTTCATTCATGTTTTCAATGCCTACAAAGTGTGCAATGAGATCATAAAAATAGGGATCGCTTGCATGCAGAAGATGCCCTGTATAATCGAATGTAAATCCATCGACAGTTTCTGATCGGCAGAGCCCTCCAATTCGCGACTCTTTTTCAAAGAGTGCAAAATCAAAATAACCGGATTTTTCGAGATGATAGGCTGTAGAAATGCCTGTAAGTCCTGCCCCCAGAATGACCACTCTCGCCATACAAATCCTTTTTTAAGCGTACGTACTATCTGATTGTGCGCACGAGTATACGATAATGCTTCATGAAAGTAAAAAAGCGGCAGATTATCTGCCGCTTTTTTGAACTATGTCTGTTTCCAATTAAATGGCGTGTTTTTTTTCAGGATTCTTTTTGAAGATTTTATAGGCGCAATAACCGATAGCTGTGGCTGCACCAACTATTACGACGCCCTTAGTGAGCTTTGAGTAACGAGGCGAGGGAATTTTGGAAAGCTCTTCAGGAATAGTTTGATCGGATGCTTTTTTTTCTATTTCAGGAATGAGTCTTTCGATGACTATCTGGTTTTTTAATACCGAGCGCATTTTTGGATACAAATTGCATTTATCATTATCTTCAGCTATGAGTTGATCAGTGCAATCATAGAGTTCATATTTGTTTGAGAGGTGGTTAAATTTTAATTTCCATAATGTAGAATTATTCCACAGCTTTATATGATACAGAGTATTCCCGCTCTTATCATCTGGGCTTGAAGTGATAAAGTAAGAGGTCGTCAAGGGAGTATTGATTGATTCTTCTAATGATTTTACAGTCTCATTGCTTAAGTGCATTCCAAGAAGGATTTGAGGAATAATTAAGAGCGCTATAATTAATTTTTTCATAAAATATTTTGTTATTTAGAAGGGATTGCAGTTTTTTTCGAACTTTTTTTCTTTTTGTTCGTATTTTTTTTGAGCCATTGGTTTACTTTATATCCAATGTATGCAGTTGCAACAATGCCGCCGCATGCAAGAGCTCCTTTAGTTGCTTTTGAAATGCTATGGCGAGGCTGAATGTCATCAGGAAGAAAATGAAGTATGTTTTTAAGGGCATTCTCATTAGTGAGATAGTATATTTTTTCACCTTGTGGATCGAGAAGAGGGGTCCCCTCTTTATTAGAAATGTACATGCAATCTTTACCATTTTCTTTACGCTTATCTAACATCAAAATAATCTTTCCATTTTCTTTAATCAAAAATCGATCTTTATCTATACTTGAAGGCACGATTGTATAATTCTTCTTTGAGGCAAGGAGGGATTGTATTTCTCGTAACAAATCATCATTGTTATTATTGTCTGATTCAGTGGGGATTTGCTCTTTTGCAGATGGAGAGTGTGATGTGGTACTTTGCGTGTTTTGCTGATCGACTATTGGAAGGAGGGATGCTAACGCTTGCTTATGCGGAGAAAGAGAGTTTTGAATAGATGTGCTATCTATTAATCCTCCTGAAGGAGCAGTAATGAACCATCCATTCTTACCCTGTGAAATCGAGGCGACGAAAGAGCCTTTTTCTGTGCGGATATTATATTTAATTGAATTTGATAAATGATTGTGTTTTTCATCTGTGATCTTAAAGCCTTCACTTGAAGCCCATTTTTCTAAATCTTCTTTAAATCCTCCGACCAAAATGCTCGGAAGTAGTATAAAAGCGAGTAATAATTTTTTCATAAAAACCTCTATTTATTGGTAATAATTGGTGCTTTAGAAATATGAGCGGACTTTTCAGTTTTTTTCTCAGCCGTAGCCCATGTATAGAGCTTATAAAGAGCTACTGGAATCCCTACGATTGCCATGCCTTTGATGAAAGCGAATTTTCGCTCTTGCTTTAGAATTGTTTGGTGCGAAGTGCGGGGAATGTGAGTTGAAGATTTGTCGTGTTGCGCTTTAAGAGCTGTAATAACGTCTTTCATGGAAAATGTTTGGGTCTGTTTTGCGCCATTTTTATCTGTATATACCACTTTGATGTCGTTCTTATTATCTTCTGAAGCCAAAAATGTAAGATCTTTAGGATCTTTTTCTTTGAGTAAATGATACGCTATGATGCTTAAAGAGGCCGTTCTTTCTGCTTCAAGAAATTGTGCGTACATTGCGATATTTTTGTCTGAAAATTTGTGGTTATAAGAGCCTTCTTTTAGGCAAGAGAGAGAAAGAATTATGGGCTCTCTGTTATCAAATTTTAATTTAAAACAAAGCATATCATAGCCAAAAGGAATAGGATTTGCATGATGCTCTATGTGTTTTTCCACACTTTTAATTTTTTCACCCATGTAGTCGACGTTACGGCTTCTGCAATATACATCAAGGAGGTCTACCGTTTCTTGGTACACTTTTAAATCATTCTTGGAATGAAATTCATTTAATTCTTCTTCCATTGCAAAGCACGCAAAGGAGACAAGACCAAACAAAATTACATATTTTTTCATAGCATGCTCCTATTTAATTTTTTGTGTTCTCAAGAATTAAAAGTACGCTTTTTTAAAGCTTTTGCAACTTTAGCTAGTAGTAGAAGATGCTTGATTTGTACTGAAAAACTGCGCGATATCGAGCTTGAGTTCTGTTGCTTTTTCTCGGAAAGAGTGAGGCAGGCATGCTTTAAGCACTGAAAAATGGCCCTGTTTGATAATCTCTTCCTGAGATGGTGGGACTGTGAGGACAAGATAAAACATGGTGAGTGGGCCAAGCGATTGTGGATTATCTTCAAAATTGAGAATGAGCTCCTGTTTAGTTCGATTCCATGTACTATCGCAAATGAGATTATCCTCAATCGCTAAAAACTTTTTTTCAGGATATTTTCGATAGAGCGAACCGCTCAGATTGTTCATGTGTGGGCCATGCCACGCGAGTCTTATTTTATCTAACTTAGTAGGGTCTTTTATTTTTTTACGAAATGAGATGCTTCCTACGACAATCCACTTTCCGCCAAATGTATCAATGTGAGTTGGGTCGGTACATAAATTTTCCCATTTGGGCTCAACAGAAATGAGACAATCTGTCGGGGCCATGGATGGATGTATCGATCCGCCTGCAAGTAAGAGTATTAGTACAGTGTGCTTCATGGGTACTCCGCATTACATCATATCTAAAGTGAACGTATCATACTTACGGGGTATCTGTGAATAGTTTTTGAAAAACCTACACGGTACGATTATCGATATACCATCCGCGGGTAGAATGAAATGATTCAAGATGATCTACAGAAAATGCGGGAAGATAGTACGGCGATTGAGAAAAAGATGGTGGAACTGGCGGAAATGAGCTGCTTGCATATTCAAACATTTTTAATAAAAACTGATCGGTTTCTGGGTCTCCCGATGATTCTGCAATGGAAAGGGTATGAATAGAGCCATTTTTATTAAGCGCAAGCAGAATGCGTGCTCGGCGAGCAAGCTGCTTTTTTTTAATCGTGTGATTGTTAATTTGATATGAGTTAACGATACAGCCAATTATTTTTTGACAATAATTTACATGTTTAATTTGATCCATGCTTGCTGGCCCGACGTGATCGCTCCTGACTGCCATATCTGCAATTTGAACATGCTGCATAAAACCTTGCGCGAGCTGCGAGAATGTAAGTGATTTGTGCGATTCAGAAGGCTGGGTTGATTGTGAGATTGCTTGCTTGATAAAAGGTTTTTCTTTTTTTTCTTCATAAACGAGTTGAGTGTTTTCTGCTTGATTGCTTTTTAAAAGCTTATGTGCAATATCTAATGCTTCATCGATTGCGTGCTCCTCTTTTGCACGTTCTTCGTGCTCTTGGGTTTCAGCATGTGCCAATTGGCTATTGGGAGCTTGATGCATTGATTGAGGGGGCGTAAATCCCTGAGCCATTGCTACCATGGGAGTGGGAGGAACAATAATAGTATGAGCCTGTGAATTCAAATCTTGATCGCTTAGTTCAGTAGTTTGCATCATGACGATAGCTTCTTGCGGTCCGTGTTCCACTTCCATGAATACAAAAAGCATAAAGAGCAATCCACTGTGCAGAAAGCAGACTATGATAATTGCGCATGTTTGGAGCCATGGGCGAAGCGAGCTATTCATTACGAACCCTTTTTCGTTGACGCTTATATGTAGTCTACGCGAAAAGAGGATAAAGAGAAAATAGATTAGCTAATTATGAATGAGCGAACAGACGGATTTTAATTTTTGAAGCTTCCAATGTGGGTGAACAGAATGGGTGCCTCCATGTGGCGATTGCAAAAAGCGAATAATCTCTTCAAGGAGGGCATCTGATGGTGAAAATGGGATATTATTTTTATCAAACCAATAAAGCAAAAGTCGCTTTTGCATAAATGGAGGGAGCTTTAAAAGCTCACGAAAAAGAAATTCGTTGTTTTGAGTGTAGATAGTTGCAAATATATGGGCCGTATGCTCAGCAAGATACGCTTCGGCTTCTTGTACATTCCGTATCATTGTTGCAAATGATTGGTCAAATCGCTGGTCTGATGCTTTGCAAGCGGGGATAATGTGATGCCTAATTCGATTTCTTAAAAATTGATCCGATTGATTGCTTTGATCGATGCAATATTGAATGCCGTGCGCATTAAGCCACGCAAGAATGGTATCTTTCGAAATATGTAAAAGAGGGCGAATATAAAAGCCGTTCTTTTGTTTCATGCCGCATAGCCCTGAAATGGAAGTGCCGCGAAGCATACGCATAAAAAAAGTCTCTTGCTGATCTTGCATATGATGCCCAAGCGCAATCCACTGGGCATCATGTGAAGTACGAACCTGTTCAAAAAAAAGTTGGCGCGCATCGCGTGCAAATGCTTCTTTTGAGCCATTCCATACAATGTGTGCTTTAAACATTGCAAGAGTTCCTGATTTCAGTGGAATCGAAAGGCTTTTGCACAGATCGACGCAAAATTGAAGATCATTTTTTGATTCTAGGCGCCATTCATGATCGAGATGAGCGGCAATGATGGAGCCAATATGCCCTTCATGCAATAAATTTGAAAGCACATGCAATAAAAATACGGAATCGGGGCCACCCGAAAGTCCGACGACGACAGAATCGCCTTTTTGAATCAATGATTGAGCAGCTTGCTTTGCATAAGTGAAAATACTATGCGCAGTTTCCATCAGATTCACCGAGAGGCCCGGGCTGAAGAGCGCACGGATTAGCTTTGGGTAGGACGGTATCGATTGAAGCACTGAGCCATGCTCTTTTTTTTCGTTCTTTTGCGCATAAGGATTCATCATCATTATGCTTTATTTCTTTTGCATAGCTCGCGTCAAGCCATTTGTTTACTTCGCGATAGCTTTTAGATCGAGGCATTGAAAAGAGATAACCATTAAAAAACAAAACAACCACGGCATATACATAATGCTGTTTCATGAAAAACCTCCATAATGAAACTTAGATATCTAAATTCTTAACGAATTGCCCAAACTGTTCAATATATTCCTTACGTCCCTGCACATCATCGCCCATGAGCGTAGTGAACCATCGGTCAGCCTCAAGCGCATCTTCAATGGAAACTTTGAGAATGGTACGGGTTTTTGGATCCATTGATGTTTCCCAAAGCTGTTCGGGGTTCATTTCGCCAAGACCTTTATAGCGCTGTATGTTCATAAATGGTTTGCTAATTGCGCTGATGGCGTGTACGAGCCCAATGATGCCATGATCCGTAATGGAGTTTTCTTTATCTTTAATGGAGAGGCTCCACTCTTTTTCTATTGGCCTGAGCAGCTCTGCTCGACGTAAAAGCTCCTTTATTTCAGCTGCTGTAAAGAAAACGATAGGAACTTTCCACGACATATTTCGAAGGGTGAATTCTAAAAATGCAGGAGCGGGCTTTTCGATTGATTCGTCGATTGAATGAATCGGCTCACTGTCCTGTATGGTAATTTCATAATCTTTAAATGCTTTTTTAAGCTGTGCAATGCGCTCGTCAAGCGAAGCATGTTCAGAAATAGGATGCTTGCGCATTGTTTCAATGAGTTTTTGGCACTGTTCGTAGCTAATTTTAAATCGAGGGCTTACTTGCGTAAGGAGCTCATCATAATGTTGTACTTCAGAGAGCATATGATGCCAGCTCTTTTCATCAATAGCAGAGCCGTTGCTTGAAAGAACGGTCTGCTCTTTTGCCCAATCAAATAAGAATTGCTTGAATGATTTATCATCTTTTAGGTATTGCTCTTTGCGCCCAATTTTAGCTTTATAAAGAGGTGGCTGCGCAATATAGAGATATCCCTTATCAATAGTTTCTTTCATGTATCTAAAGAAGAATGTGAGCAGCAATGTTCTGATGTGGGCGCCATCGACGTCCGCGTCTGTCATTAAAATAACTTTATGATAACGAGCCTTGGCTGCATCAAATTCATCGCCTATTCCTGTGCCAACGGCTGCAATCAAAGCTTTAATTTCTTCGTTAGAAAGAATGCGGTCAAGACGGGCTTTTTCAACGTTTAAAATCTTACCTTTTAAAGGCAGAATTGCTTGATTATTTCGATCGCGTCCCTGCTTTGCAGATCCACCCGCAGAATCGCCTTCTACGATAAATAATTCAGTTTGATGTGGATCTTCATTGGTACAGTCAGCAAGTTTTCCGGGAAGTACTGCAGACTCTAATACTGTTTTGCGTCGTGTTAGGTCGCGTGCTTTTTTAGCAGCTTCTCGTGCCCTTCGTGCAATTTCTGCTTTTTGTAAAATCTTTTTGATAATTGCGGGATTTTCTTCAAAGTATGAATCAAGGTGACTAAAGGTCCAGGAATCTACGATACCCTTCACTTCGCTGTTTCCAAGCTTGGTTTTTGTTTGACCTTCAAACTGTGGTTCAGGAACCTTCATGCTAATAACGCATCCAAGCCCTTCGCGTACATCCTCACTTGAAAAGCTTTCGCCACTTTTCAAAACGCCCATATCTTGCGCTTTTTTATTGCAAATCTTTGTCAGTGCAGACTTGAACCCCGAAACATGAGTACCGCCCTCAACGGTATTGATGTTATTAACAAATGAAAAAAGCTGCTCGCCGTAGCTATCGTTATATTGAAGCGCAAGCTCAAGAATATATTTATCGTCTTGCTGCTCAAAATAAATAACTTCTGGAAAGAGTGGGTCTTTTTTCTTATTAATATCTTCTACAAACGAAACAATGCCGCCTTCAAAGAAAAAGTCATGCCGTTTTTCTTTGCGTTCATCAATAATCTCGATACGAAGTTTTTTATTAAGAAATGCCAATTCGCGAAGGCGGGCAGAAAGTGTATCGAAACTAAAAATCGTGGTTTCTTGGAAAATTTCATGATCGGGTAAGAATTTAACGACGGTGCCACGCTTTTTAGTGGTACCAATTTCTTTAAGGCGATCATCCGGTTTTCCACGTCTAAATATTTGGCGGAAAATTTTGCCGTCCTGATAAATAGTTAATTCAACCCATTCAGAAAGAGCATTAACTACCGAGATACCAACGCCATGGAGTCCACCTGAAAATTTATACGAATCTTTATCAAATTTACCGCCAGCATGTAATTTGGTAAGTACGACTTCGGCAGCAGAAACCTTTTCGGTAGGGTGGATGTCTGTTGGAATACCGCGTCCATTATCTTCTACCGTGCATGAGCCATCAAGGTTGAGCGATACAGTGATATGATCGCAATGGCCCGCAAGAGCTTCATCGACGGAGTTATCAACAACCTCATACACTAAATGATGGAGTCCCTGGGGCCCTGTAGACCCAATATACATGGCAGGGCGCTTACGAACGGCTTCCAACCCTTCCATGACCTTAATGGACTGTGCTTTATACTCTTTTGGCTTGTTTCCTGAATCGGTACTCATTATTTGGAACCTCTTACCATGGCTCTAATGGTAGTAACACGTGGAATATCTTGGTATACTAATTTGACTATAATGTAGTGTAAAGCATTATCAAATTTTTTCCACTTTTGCACATGATATATTACTTTTTGGAGGTTTTCTGTGCACGCAAATAGTATGTATATGAATGCTGCCCTTGATCAAGCGCATAAAGCATTCGATCTTAACGAGGTTCCGATTGGAGCTGCTGTAGTTGGTTCCAATGGAGAGATAATTGGATTGGGATATAATCAGGTAGAGACCAAAAAAACACAGTGTGCGCATGCCGAAATGATTGCGATAGAAGAGGCGGCGCGGCGGTGTGGCGATTGGCGCTTGGATGGCTGTTGGATGTATGTAACATTAGAGCCATGTAGTATGTGTTTTAGCCTCATGCGCCTGAGTAGAATCGATGGGCTCGTATTTGCAGCAAGTTCCCCTCGTTTTGGTTATCAACTTGACAATATTACAACCTCTTCGGTATACAAAAAGGACATAATCGTAATGAGCGGTTTATGCAAAGAATCAGCACAAGCGTTACTGAAAAAGTTTTTCAAGATACAGAGGAAAAAAGGTGAGTAGTATTAATCGAAATCTTGAACAAGTTAAAAATGGTCTTAATAAGCGGCGTAAAGAGTTAGAGGAGCAGCTTACCCTTCTTTCCACCGAGAAAATTACAGACGATCAAGTGCAGGATCCGGGCGATGAAGCATTGTCTTCGACGATGGAAAATCTTCGCTCATTTTTGCAAGATGCCGAGCTTCAAGAGTATAAGCGAATTGTCCAGGCGCTCGAAAAAATTGAAGATGGGACGTATGGCGTATGCATAGATTGTGCGGAAGAGATCTCGGAAAAGCGGCTTAAGCATTATCCAAATGCGGCTCGCTGCTTGGCCTGCCAAGAGGCCTTTGAGGATAAATAACACGCAGCTTTGTTGGCGAAATCATCAATTTTGTTATAATAATGAGATTATAAAGCAATATTCTAGCCGATGTAGCTCAGCTGGTAGAGCAACTGATTCGTAATCAGTAGGTCGTCGGTTCAACTCCGATCATCGGCTCCAGATGCTTTGATTTGATTATGGAGCTTAAAGAACCTTCTTTTTTGACATTTTACTCTATTTTCTCTACCATAGTTCTATGGTTTATTCCGATATTCTGATCATTCATAGAAAGGTTTAATACGATATGGCACTCGAAAAGGACACTACGTCCAAATCACGCAAAGATACGTCTCTCGCACATGGGGTAGGTCGTCGCAAAAAGGCGGTTGCTCGTGTATGGTTTAGTCGTGGCAGAGGCTCTGTAAGAGTTAATGGACATGATGTTGCAGCCTATTTTGACACCGCGTTGGATGTAAAAAATGCTCAAACGCCACTTCGTGTTGTCCCTCAAAACGTTAGTACAAATTACGATATCAAAGTGAATGTAGTTGGTGGCGGTAAGACTGCACAATCAGATGCTGTCAAGCTTGCTATAGCGCGTGCCTTTGTGCAAGTTGATGAAACATTTAAGCCTGCACTAAGACAACAAGGCCTTTTAACGGTAGATTCTCGAAATAAAGAGCGTAAGAAACCGGGGCAAAAGGCTGCTCGTCGTAAATTCCAGTTCGTAAAACGATAAGCTTTATACTATACTTCATCTTCGTAAAAAAAGATCGAGCCAATTAAAAAGGGCGTTTTTTGTAAAACGTGAGAGGGTGGCTATGTGCAGTGTAGTTGGCTACATTGGAAGTTCGTTGAGTAGAGAAATAGTTATTGAAGGTTTATCGCGTCTTGAGTATCGAGGATACGATTCTTCGGGATATGCCTGTATAGATCCTATGTCCCGTACTATTAAATACGAAAAATCTGAGGGCAAGCTGTGTCAACTGCTTGCCCGTTTAGATATAAATCCAATTAATGGGTTTGTGGGCATTGGCCATACTCGTTGGTCTACCCATGGGGAGTCAACGCGCGAAAATGCCCATCCTCATTTTGATTGTACCAACTCTATTTCAATTGTTCATAATGGAATTATAGAAAATCATCATGAACTTAAAGTGCTCTTAGAGTTAGAAGGGCATATATTTGCATCAGAAACCGATACAGAAATCGTTGCGCATCTTTTTGAATCGGCACAGAAGCAGCATCCATTTGATATAAAAACGGCTCTTTTAGCTATGGTTTCAAAGCTAGAGGGAGCATTTGCCTTTATCGGATTGCTTCAATCAAATCCTGACACGATGATTCTGGTTAGAAAGCGTGCTCCGTTATGTTTGGGAATAGGTAAGGGAGAAATGTTTGCAGCTTCAGATATGCTCGCATTTGCAGGAAAGACTAATAAGGTCCTTTTTCTTCCCGATGAAAGTTTCGCTATTGTAACGAAAGATGTAATACGATTATATGATTTTAATGGTATTGAACTTGCGCTTGCAATTAAGGAGATGGATGTTTCATGGAATCTCTATGAAAAACAGGGCCATGATCATTATATGCTCAAAGAGATTTATGAGCAAAAAACAGCAATACGAAATACGGTGTATGCATTAACGCATGATACTGATCTTTGGAATCGATTGGGCATAACAGCTGATACGGCACAAAAGCTTGAGTCTATTCATTTTCTTGGATGTGGAACATCGTGGCATGCAGGATCGATTGCGCAATACTTTTTTGAGCAGATTTGTGGCATTCCAGCCTATGTTCATCTTGCCTCCGAATTTAGATATCGTCCCTTTTTTCCTTTATCTCAGAGCATGTTGGTGGCCATTTCTCAATCAGGAGAGACGGCAGATACGCTTGAAGGGATAAAAATGCTGGAGGGCGTATCGATGCCTACAATAGCGCTAACCAATGTTGCTTCAAGTACGCTTGTTCGTGAGACGAGCGGCTACATGCTGACGCACGCGGGTCGCGAGATAGCAGTTGCTTCCACAAAAGCATTTTCGACTCAAATTACGGCTCTCTATTGGCTTGCACATCGAATAGCCGTCGAGAAAAAAATCATTGATAGCCATGCCATGCAAAAAATAGAGCAGGATCTTTTAGTGGCGGCTGAAATTTTAGAAGATTGTATTGAAGATTATAAGTTGGCAATCATACAAACGCATGCGGCTCGATATGCGCGCTATGAAAAAATGATGTTTCTTGGGCGTCATATTAGTTATCCGTTTGCAATGGAAGCGGCATTAAAGCTTAAAGAGATAGCCTATATATTTGCAACGGCATATCCAGCGGGAGAGCTAAAGCATGGTCCGCTTGCTCTGATAGATGATCAAACTCCTGTGATCATATTTTCGCATCAAGATCCTCTCATTTATAAAAAATTGGTATCAAATGTGCAGGAAGTAAAGGCTCGTGATGGGCATATTGTTTCATTTGCTTTTGAGGGGCAAAAAGAGCTTATTTCTCTTTCAGATACGGTGTTTATTATTCCATCCGTAACGCCATTGCTTGGTCCTCTTGCAATGACAGGGCTTATGCAGTTTTTCTTTTATGCCATTGCAAAGGAGCTTGATCGCTCAATAGATCAGCCTCGAAATTTGGCAAAATCGGTGACCGTTGAATAGGTTTTTATGAATAAGATGTGTTACGACTATGAAATAGGCTACATTATAGGAGAAATTTTCGCATGAAAATATATCTGCCAGCGATATCGATTTTGATGGGTTGCTTTTCTTTGTCTGCTCAGAATCCGGCTCTTAATAATGATAAAAAATCGGCTCATCCTGATGCCATAAAAAAAAGTATACTTTTTGCTCAAAAGCAGTCATTAGGTTTTTTAAAAAATGAGTATAAGCAATCCTTAGAGTTGCACATAGCAAATCCATCTGAGCATTATACATTGAAAGAGACCCTTTTGATTATTAAGCTTACAGAGCCAAACCTAACCCGTGAGGAATATGAGTACATTCTGAGGGAGATGAGGGAGCGGTTGAATGAGTATGAACGTTTTTTTGCGCAATTAAAGCCTTTTTTTGAAGATTCTGTTGCATTAGAAAGTGCGTCCCACAGCCAAGCTTCGCTTGATTCAAAAAGTAAAGAACAATATGCGGCACTACAAGAAGTGATACAATCATTAAAGCGCGTAGAAGCTCTCTGCAATAGCCGAATTGCAACAGTAGCTTCAGATGCGTTATCTGAATAGCATTGTTATATATACATTTGTAAAAAAGAGCGCAGCCTTTCGAGCTGCGCTCTTTTTTGTGTTCACATTAAAGATTAACGATGCGGAGTAGTTTTTTTATTTGTTCGTGCTGACTTAATCCATTTGAGAGGCTTGTTTTTGATTTTTTTTTCGATATAGTGCGGATAATTATTAGTTTTAGACTCAGCCGCAATTTCACCGCTATGTAATCCTATAAGCATCGCAATAATATGACCTGGATTATTGGGTATATGATGATCAATGCGATTGGGGTAGGCGGCGAGTAATTGCGCATATAGCGCCAATATAGCACACATAAAAAAAGGATGGTTCACGAATTCTCCTTTAACTTTTTTATAGGTTTTTTTGTTTTTTTAACTTTTGAACTAAGATTTTTAATGTTTAAATTGAGCAAAGAGTTCGATTCTTGATGTATGATCATATGTGCTTCAAATGAGCTTATTAATGTAATGGAAAATTTTTTTTCAGAATTAATGCCATTAACTTTTTCTCGAGTGTTTTTGCTTTCTTTTATAAAGCTCATAGTTTTATTCGTAATTTTTTCTTTATTTTTCTGCATTTTTTTGAGTGTTCTTTTTTGACGTTGAATGGCTTCGTTTGCAAGAGTCACATAATAGCGATTAAGTTCTCTCAAAACGTCTTCACTTTTCTGAATTACGCTTTCAGTAAGAGCATTATTTTCACGAGCAGCTTTTAATGCGTTTAAAAAATTCTTAGCATTTTCTACTGGATCTTTTTTCTCTGCAGGTATGACTGAGCTATATATTAATGTGGCGATAAAGGCCGTCAGTAAGAGAGGTTTTCCCATATAATTCCTTTTTGATACATGAGAAAATAGTATAATAAAAAAATAGTCTATTGTGGATAGAGCTTTGCAAGTTTCATTGCAAGGTGGAAGCGGCGTATTGCAATGATCTGTTTTGAATCATCTTGAAAATGTTCAAAAAGAGGAGCTTTTTTTGCGAGTGAAATAATTTCTTTTCGTTTTTGAATAGAGACGCCAAAGCATTTGAGAGGAAAATCTAGTCCTTTAACTAAACCTTTAAAATAATTATCTTCACCGATACTCATTGCTTCGGGGCCATTATAGCCATACTCAATGCCAGCCTCAGCTATCTCTTCTGCTGATTGCAAAAAGAAGGGGGCGGAAATAAGTAATCCAAAAATGAAGAAAATGATGATGCGTTTCATAATGATTATACCGAATTAGTGGCTGCTGGTCGTGAAGGAATGATGATAAAGAGTACTTTTTTGAGGCGGATTATGATGTGTAAGGGCAAATAAAAAGAGAAAAAAAAAGCTCGAGTAGAGCGATAATTTGAGGCGATATCGATTTTTCCGACACATATAATTCCCATTCCATATATCGAGACATCAGTATCTATACCCCCTCATCATAGCTCAAGCTTACCATTTGTCAAATATCGGTATAAAGAGCCCCTAGAAACCAGGGGCTCTTTTTTGATGGATTCATTTCGAATGGCATTGTAGAGCTTTTTAGAGCTTTACTTCCTCGATTTCAAGGTTTTCATGCCCAATATGGCTTTCTTTGAGCTTTTGGATGGCTTTTCTTCTATTGCCCACCTGCTGAGGGCAGACCTCCATAAATGTGTGAAGGAGGTTTATGAGGCTAATCGCTTCGCGGACTTGATTGTCCGTTTGAAGCATTTCTTTTGCCCGCTCTATCCAGCGAGTTGGCTCTTTTTTCTTTTCGCCATCTTTTTTCTTTTTTGCATCCTCTTCTTTGGTATCGGGGCCTGTTTTGATCGAATTTTTCAAAACATGCTCTCTGCCATAGTATTTGGTAAACCACTGCATTTGCTCTGTCGGAGGGAATGTTCGGTCCACAAGAAAATCGGGAATAATTCCTTCACCTTGGATGTTTAAATTATTGGGAAAATAGAGTGACGTAGTGATTTTAACTGCGCAATTATTGCTTACCGGAATAACCTCTTGTACCGATCCTTTTCCAAATGATGGAGAGCCAACGATGAATACCAAAGGATGTTTTTCATTCGGATATTTTTCAGCATATTCATCGGAGTGCGATTTAAGGACAGATGCTAAAATTTCTGCAGCTGAAGCGGTATAGTTATTAATCAAAATCACTATGGGCATAGTCGGATTTGCGATAGGATCTTTTTTTGTATGATATCGCTCGGTCTCTTTGCCAAGTTTATTTTTGGTTACGACGACGAGGCTTCCCTTTTTTAAAAACATGCTTGCTATATCGATAGCTGCCGTTAAGAGTCCACCTGAATTATTACGAAGATCAAGAATTAATCCTCGATAAGGATGCTGTGCAGACTGTTTTAATGCGAGCTCAATTTGTTTTACGGAATTTTCTGTAAACATATTGAGAGAAATATAATAAATGTTTTGATTTTTAATTAAAAAGCTCATTGAGTTTTGTTCTTTGATAACATCTCGCGTAATATCGAATGTGATCAAATCGGGATGATTTTCTCGAAGGATTTTAATTGAGACAGTTGTATTTCTTGGGCCTTTAATTTTTGCGGTCGCTTCTTCGGTAGACATTCCCTCAAGCTGCTCTCCATCGATTTCAATAATTTTATCCAAAGGTTTAATGCCTGCTTTGTCTGATGGGCCTCCAGGTATTACATCGACAATAGTAAGAAATTTATCTTTTGATTTACGCGTATTATCAATGACGATTCCGATACCATAAAATTGGCCGCTTGTAGATTCAAGCATGGCCTTGTATGTTTTGGGATCAAAAAAACTTGAGTGAGGATCAAAGTTGCTCATAAATGCATCGATAGCTTTAATCATGGACTGTTCGAGTACTTCTGCGGTAACTTTATAATGTTTCTTTTTAACAAGTTGCATAACCTCGGCGAGCGTGCGAGACCAATCAAATGCGATTTGATCAAAATCACCACTTTTTTCAGAAGCTGCTTGAGCATTTGATTGTGGAACAGCGGCTGCAGCAGGAGCCGTCGCGGCTTGCGTCCACAAATGAATGACGCTAAGACTTAAAAAAACTATTTTTTTCATACAATCTCCTTTATTTACTGTCGGTATGGCATATGATTGCGATATCGTGTGTTGTGATAATACTATGGAGCATATCTGATTTGAGGTTGCAATTACTACCATTTGAAACGGAGGAACAAACAGATGCAGAAACAGACAGAGCTTAAAATGGATGCGCCTAAACAAGCAAAAAATGCTGAAATGCCTCATATTGTCATTGTTACAGGGTATTCGGGAGCGGGAAAAAATACGGTATTGCACTCTTTAGAAGATATTGGATTTTTATGTATCAATAATTTGCCAGGAGCTCTTCTTCAACCATTATTTGAATCTTTGATGCAGGAAGAAATTTCCTCACAGCGCATAGCGCTCGGCCTTGATGCGCGGGGAGATATTGCCACGATTATTCACAAGCTGTATCGGCTCAAAACTGTGTGGCCATTTTCGCTGAAAATTGTGTTTGTGACTTCAAGCCATCAGGTATTATTAAAACGGTTTCAGGAAACGCGACGCCGTCATCCGCTTGCCAGCCAGCAGCTTGATATTTCAGAGGCTATTTTACAAGAACAAAAGATTTTAAAGCCGTTATCTGATATGGCGGATCTCTTGCTTGATACGGATCAATTTACCATTCATCAGCTCCGTCAATTTGTTATCGAGGCTTTTTCTTTTGATGGCAAACAAAACATGGTGGTGACGGTAACGGCTTTCGGGTATAAATATGGAGTGCCTGCGGAAAGCAATCTTGTGTTTGATGTTCGATTTTTGCCAAATCCATATTTTGAGCCATCGCTTAAGCCTTTGACGGGTGTTGATAAACCGGTCCAAGAGTATCTTTTTGCGGATCCATCTGTCGTTGATTATTGGGAACGACTTCGATCTTTTGCAATGTACGTCGTTACTCAATCATGCAAAGAAGGGCGATTTGCGATGAATATTGCAATAGGATGTACCGGAGGGCGCCATAGATCGGTAGCATTTACGCATCGCATCTGCAAGGAAAAAATTGGTGGCGTTTCATTTATTCCACGATTTAGAGATATTGAAAAGGATAGTTATGAAAAATAGGAACGGTGTATGAAAAAAAAAGATATTATGCGATATATTTTATGTGTAGAGATGGTGGCGTTTGGATGGTTTTATTATTGTGGCCCGAGAGGAATTGCAGCTGTTGTGGAGCTGAGAGCTGAAAATGAGAAGTTAGAAAGCGATATGCTCCAGCTATCTTTGGATATTAAATCTCTCGACATGCGCATTAAAGAATGGAAAGAAGAATCCTTTTTTAAGGAAAAAATTGCACGCGAAAAGCTGCAAATGGCGCGAGCTCATGAAGAAATCTATTTTTATGATTGTAAAGACTCCCTCTCTTTCATCGCTTCTTGAAGCTTTTGATTGAGAGCGGATATTTTTTCAGAACACTGTTTGTAGGCAGGGCTGTCATATGCCATGTGAGCCATGTCAACATAGAGATCATTCCGTTCTTTTTCAAGGCGTTCAATTCGATTTTCAATTTTTTTAAAAGATTTCAGCTGTGGGCTGTCCATGCTAACAGCAGTTTTTTTAGGCTCAATTTTCTTTTCAATAGAAGAGCCGCTTTGTTGATGTTTTGCTTTATCAGCAAGGAAATCTTCATATTTGCCCGGATAATAATAAAGGCCCTGAGCTGTAAGCTCGAGAATATCAGTTGCTAAATCTTGAATAAATGCATGATCGTGAGAAACGAATAAAATTGTGCCAGGATATGCTTGCAATGCTTGAAGAAGGACCGATTTAGCAAATAAATCAAGATGGTTTGTTGGTTCGTCAAGGAGTAGAAAATTACCATTTTGTAGAAGTACTTTCACCATGGCTACGCGATTTTTTTCTCCGCCGCTGAGCACTTTAATTTTCTTTTCGACGTCTTCGCCTGAAAATAGAAAATTTCCAAGAAATGCCCGAATGGTTCCATCATCGACACCAACGGTATTGTCCTGTATTTCATCAAAAATGGTGCTGTTTCCATCCAATGCTTGTGTTTGATCCTGTTCAAAAAACGCAGGATGAACATTATGCCCAAATTCAACTGATCCCGATTGCAGCGGAAGTTTTCCCGTAATGACATTGAATAGTGTTGTTTTACCCATACCATTTGGAGCAACGAGAGCTACTTTACTACCCCGTTTAATGTCGCATGATGCATGTTTAAAAAGCTGCCGTTCAAAAGCATACGAAACATCGCTGACGGTAAGAACAATTTTTCCCGGCTGACGTATTTCAGGAAAGCGAATCGATATCGTGGGCTCAACGGGCTCGAGTTCGATTCGTTCTATTTTATCAAGCTGCTTTTCCATGCTTTGTGCCATACGTGCTTTGCTCGCACTTGCTCTGAATCGATCGATGGTTGCCTGCTTTCGCGTAATCTCTTTTTGTTGGCGATTGAATGCGGATTCTAAAACTCGATTGCGCTCCTCTTTTTCTACGACATATCGAGAGTAGTTTCCATAGTACATAGTTCCATTCCCATGGGATAGTTCTAAGATCACGTTGCATGCTTTATCAAGAAAATAGCGATCGTGAGAAACGAGCAGGTATCCAAAAGAAGCATTTTTTAAAAAATCAAAAAACCACTCTTTTGCTGAAATATCAAGATGGTTTGTAGGTTCATCAAAGAGATAAAAATCAGCATTTTCAAGAAGAAGCTTTGCAAGAACAAGCCTCATTTTCCATCCAACGCTCAGTTCACTGACCGGTTTTTCAAATTGCTCTTTTTTAAAGCCCAGTCCGAGTAGGATGGTTTCTGTTTTTTTTTCGCATGCGTTGCGCTCAAATGAAGCAAGTTGATCGAGTAGTTTGACATATCGCTCCATGAGCTCCTCTGCATCAGCTGGAGCTGATTCAAGTTTTGCTTCTATAGCTTGAGCTTCCGATTCAAGATCAAGAAATATTTGAAACACAGAAAAGGCTTCATCAAAAATAGGTCTATTCGAGGCGAGTACCACATCCTGTGGCATATAGGCAATGCGTTTATTTCTATCAATTGAAATTGAGCCATCATCAAGCTGTTCTTTTCCTGCGATGACCTTTAAAAGCGTTGATTTTCCAGCTCCATTCCTCCCTACAATACCTATTTTTTGGGTGGGCTGAAAATCGGCAGTAATCTCATTAAAAATGGGGCGCTCTCCGTATGACAGAGAGACATTTTTTAGTTGAATAATAGACATGATATACCTATATGCTATGAAACAGATAGCTATAGTATAGCATCTTTTTAGGCTTGAATAAACGGCTGATTGTATGCAAGTGGCTGATAAGGGGTACGAGATCGAATGAGCCGTTCGCAAGCAAGCACTTTTGGCAGCCTTACTTTATAATCATTGATAGGGGTAAGCTGATTATAATTGTAGATAACAGTATCGATATATGCGATGCGGCCATGGGCCATTTCAAGCATAGGAAACATAAACGCCTGATCCCATGTTACTTCAAAAAAACTGCCAGTATGGTGCAAATCTTTGAGGGATATTTTTTTAAATAGGCCAGCATAAAATGTTCGCAAATGGGTAGTAATCCAGGGGGCTTTTCGATAGGAATTTTGATCAATAATTTGCTGGGGCATTGGCCTACATTGCCCAATTGTCTCATCGGGAATCACTTTATACTGCCCATACGTGAGCCACACATTGGGGTTGGTGTATGCGGTATTAAGCTTAGAAAAAACGTCCGTTCCTTCAAGCCAATCATCTCCATCGATAGTGGCGACAATTTCCTGATCATTGCAGGCATGAATTGCATGATACAGATTATAAAGCGCTCCTTTGCGTTCGCTATTTTTAATGAGTGTGCATCGATGAGCATTGCCGCTTTTTTGTATATAGTGCTCAACTAATTCAGCTGTGCCATCTTGAGAGCAATCATCGATATAGACAACGCGATAGTTGGTATACTTTTGATCAAAAATACTTTTTAAATTTTTCTCATACCATTCGCTATTATTATAAGAAGGTACAATGGCTACAATAGCGCGCTCTCCATGTTTAATGAGCGAAACAGGGCGATAGAACCAGTATGCTGCTATGCAGAAAAGAAAGAGAATTATAAAAGTAAATAGACGATTTGTTTTCATGGAGTTATTTTGTAAAAGTTTCATAGTCAAGTATTGCTTGTCTGATAAGAAGAGCTTTTGGTATGGATGCTAAGGTATTTAAAACGCCTTTTGCAATGATTTTTTTCTCTTTTTGATATGCAATATCCAATATGATAGAAGTTCCCGTTAGTATGCTATAAAGTAGATGTTTTTTATATTTTTTCATAAAGAACATGGCTGATGAATCAGTCTGGCTTATCTTATTATTATGTTCCATTGCGATAGCGATCATATTAAAAAGAAGCGCTGAGAATATGACGTATGATTTTAAAAGCTTATTCATCCCAGTCGCATTCATCCATCAATTCCATTATTGTTCCGACACCTGTTATCCCACTAGCCATAAACAATACAAATTGGAGCTTTTCATTTTTTGCTTTTGTGCTCAATTTCCAAAGCCCATATGTTACCAATGCCATTGTTCCGTAATAGCCGGTTTTTTTAGCGCTATCGATTACATAACTTGGGATGTTGTTTTTTGCATTTGAAAAAAAAGGCGAATCGTTTTTTTTGGGAGGATTGGTAACTCGCATCGTGTTTATTTGAGTGGGTATTGTGTCATTTTTATTGTTGTCATCTTCCATGCAATGGAGAGACGCTGAGCATATAAGTATGATAAAATAAAGGCGATATAATTTCATAGTTACCCTTTTAGACAAAAACAGCAGAATCGCTTTGCAAATTTTAGTAAACCATATCCCGTTAATGCAATGGTTGCATAGAGAAGTTTTTGCTTCTCTTTTTCTCCGCATTCCATGAGGTAGTATGTAATATCATTAGATGCATCGTATCCTGAAAAATTAAAGTTGCATAAAAAAGCTATGGGAGGATGAGTGCCCTGCACTGCAATCATCTCTTCGCGATATGTATTATTGATTATTACATTGCAAAAACCGATCGTAAATATGGCTAATGGTCCGATAAAAAAATCACATTTTGAGACACATTTCCATGCCTGTTTCCATTTTGAAGGCTTTGGAGTTATGAGTGGAATGTGCTGTTGTGGAATGAACAACCGGCTTGCATAAGAATCGGTTTCTGGCGGATCATCTTGCATGGCATTGAGCTGAATAATGATCGCAAACAAAATCAAGAGAATGCTATACTGTTTCATAGTTTTTTCGTTGAACTGATCATTGTGCTTCAATCTATTCTTTATTACATTGGTCATAAGTTTTATCAGTGATATGTTGAAATGTAAATGTATATTTTGTGATTGGGTACTATGTTTAAACTTCGTCCGCTTCCTTATGATTTTGGTGCATTAGAACCGTATATTGATGCTCGAATTATGGAGCTTCATCATGATAAGCATCAAGCTGCATATGTAAATAATCTTAATAAGGCGCTTGAAAAGAGTCCTGAACTTTATACACAATCATTGGAATCGCTTGTTACATCCCTTAATGAGCTTCCGCAAACGATTCAAACTGCTGTACGTAATAATGCCGGCGGCGATTTGAACCACACCTTTTTTTGGGAGATTATGAAAAAAAATGGAGGAGGCGAGCCAAGAGGGCATGTGGCTCAAGAGATCAAAAAAGTGTTTGGTTCATATAATGCATTTAAAGAACAATTTGCTGGAGCAGGAAAATCTGTGTTTGGCAGCGGATGGGCATGGCTTATTATTAATTCGAGCGGCGATATTTCTATAATGACGACGCCAAACCAGGATTCGCCTCTTATGCAGGGAAAGCAGCCGATTTTAGGGCTTGATGTGTGGGAACATGCCTACTATTTGCAATATGAAAATCGACGTCCGGACTATATTGATGCGTGGTGGCACGTGGTCGATTGGGATAAAGTGGAAGAGAATTATCGCGGCATTATTGGCATATAATGTTGAAATATGACAAAGAGCTTCCATTTCGGTATAGTAGATCATACATCCACATTATATAATCATTGTTTTTGAAAGTTGTTTCATGAAGAAAAAAGATACCCATATTGAGATTGAGCATTCTCCTTGCGATGAGCATCAAGTTCGTGTCGATAAAGTAAGAGCTATGCAAAAAGAGGGTATCAGTGCGTGGCCTGAATGGAAGCCTGTTAATGCATATTCGAATGAAATTCTTGAGAACTTTAAAGAAGATGTGGAATCGCCAGAGTATGAAATTGCAGGACGTCTTGTTTCATTACGAGGCCATGGCAAAACGGTGTTTGGTCATCTTCAAGATCGATATGGCAAAATCCAGATCTATATCAGAAACGATGATATAGGTCAGAAAGCATTTGACCTGTTTAATCGGTATGTGGATATTGGAGATATTGTTTGGGTGAAGGGCCGTTCATTCAAGACTAAAATGGGCGAAATTACCATTAAAGTTTCTCAGTTTGAGCTTCTTTCAAAATGCCTGCATCCGCTTCCTGAAAAGTTTCATGGGCTTACTGACGTTGAGACAAAATATCGCCAACGATATCTTGATCTTATTAGTAATCAAGAAAGCCGCGAGCGATTTTATAAGCGATCACATATTATTAAAATAATGCGCACATATCTTGATAATCATGCCTTTATTGAAGTGGAAACGCCTATGCTTCATCCTATTCCCGGTGGAGCTGTAGCAAAACCGTTTATTACGCACCACAATACGCTTGATATGCAGCTTTATTTGCGCATTGCTCCGGAACTTTATTTAAAGCGATTAATTGTGGGTGGTTTTGAGCGTGTATATGAAATTAATCGTTGTTTTCGCAATGAGGGTATTTCAACACGGCATAATCCAGAATTTACGACTATAGAAATGTACGTTGCGCATAAAGATTATCATTGGATGATGGATTTTAGTGAAGATATGTTGCGTACAATTGTTTCAACTATTAATGGCGATACAACGGTCCAGTTTGGGGATCATTGGCTTGATTTTGGAAAACCGTTTGAGCGCATTTCTATGCATGATTCTATCATGAAATATGCCGGTATTTCTGAGCACGATCTTTCAACTAAAAACATTGATGCTACTATCAAAAAATACAAGATTGCGTTACCCAAAAAAGATGGGAGCTGGGGCGAGAAAATATATGCATTGTTTGATGCGCTTGTTGAATCAAAGCTTATTCAGCCAACATTTATCACCGATTTTCCTGTCGAAGTTTCTCCGCTTGCAAAAAAGGATCCGAAGCATCCTGGTTTTGTAAATCGCTTTGAAATGTTTATTGCAGGAATGGAGCTTGCAAATGCGTTTAATGAGCTGAATGATCCATTTGATCAAGCAGAACGATTTAAAGAGCAAGCAGCTGCAAAAGATGCAGGCGATGAAGAGGCTCATCATTATGATTCGGATTATATTGCAGCGCTTGAATATGCATTACCTCCGACGGTTGGATATGGTTTAGGCATTGATCGTTTGACAATGCTTTTGACAAATACATCTTCAATTAAAGATGTCATTCTTTTTCCAACGCTTAAGCACAAAGAATAAGTCAAACAGGAGAGGGCAACATGCAGCATATTGCAGGTGCAAAATATCTGTGGAAGCTTTCTAGCGTAGATGAGCGATTGGTAGCTCAGATTGCAGCCACATATAATGTATCAATGCCTATTGCGTATACGCTTTTATCGCGTGGATTTACGACGCACGATGCAATACGATCGTTCCTTTTTAGTTCTCTTGAAAAGGATGTGGCTCATCCCTCTGCAATGAAAGATGCGCAAAAAGCTGTCGATCGTATTATGTACGCTATTCATCATAAAGAAGCGATTTTAATTTTTGGTGATTATGATGTGGATGGCATTACTTCATCAGCGCTTATGATGATCTCTTTGCTTCCATTGGGTGCGAATGTTAATTTTTATTTGCCGCATCGCGTTAAAGATGGATATGGCCTGTCGACAAAAATTGTCGAACGTGCTGCAAAAAATGGCTACAAAGTCATTATTACTGTCGATAATGGGATTACGGCATTTGATCCAGCACGCAAGGCAAAAGAGCTTGGCATAGATCTCATTATTACCGATCATCACAGGCCCCACAAAGAAGTTCCTGATGCATTTGCAATTGTAAATCCAAATCAGTACGGGTGCACATATCCTTTCAAGCAGCTTGCGGGCGTGGGCGTCACATTTAAACTATTATCGCTTATCTATGAGCAAAAAGGGCTTGAGCTTCCGGCAAAGGCATATGAGCTCCTATTGCTTGGTACTGTTGCTGATGTGGTGCCATTGCTTGGAGAGAATCGATTTTGGGTGCGACATGGCTTGCATTATATTAATACAATTGAAAGCCTTTCTTTTAAAACTTTAAAGCAAAATGGCAAGCTTGTTCGGCCATTAGTTTCTGCGCTTGATATCGGATTTTCGATTGCACCTCAAATTAATGCGCTTGGTCGCCTTGAAGATCCTCGGCAAGGGGTAAAATTTTTGATTGGTTCATCGGAGTCTGAAGTCGCTGAAGTAGGTAAAATTTTGTTTGAGCTCAATGAGGCGCGCAAGGAGATTGAGCGTTCAATTCTCAAAGAGATTCAAAACATGATTGAATTGGAGGTAATTAACGTTGCGCAAGAAAATATACTGATCGCTTCGAGCAAACAATGGCCGCCGGGGGTGATAGGCCTTGTGGCATCGCGCCTAGTGAGTGCGTATGGAAAGCCAGCAATTTTACTTCATGAGACAAAAGATGGGCTTTTAAAAGGATCATGCAGATCAGTTGAAGCATTTAATATGTTTGATGCATTACAAAGTTGCGCAGACCTTCTCGAGCAGTTTGGAGGGCATTCGCAAGCTGCAGGCCTTTCATTAAAAAAAGAGAATCTTCCAGAGTTTAAGGAACGGCTTGAGCAGCGCATTTCTCAGCTTCTTACGCCCGATGATTTACGTCAAAAAATGAACATTGATGCTGTTGCAAAGCTTAATGATTTTAATCAAAAGCTTATGAAAGATTTAAAGCATTTGGAGCCATTTGGATGCCAAAATCGTGAGCCTCTTTTTATGATTGAACATGCAGTATTAGTCCAAAAGCCAAAGCTCCTTAAAGAGCAGCATGTCAAATGTTCTGTTTTTGCAGATGGTGTGATTAAACCGATTATATTTTTCAATAGACCCGATCTTTTTGAGGTGTTGGATCGTGTTGATCAAGAATCTTTTTCTATTGCTGCGCATGTGAATGAAAATTATTGGAATGGGCGCGTGAATATAGAGCTGACTGGCCTTGATATTGCACTGCAATAGGAGTATCTATGATTATTACACTCGATGGGCCAACAGCAAGTGGCAAATCAACTGCAGCGCGATTGCTTGCTCATAGGTTGGGATTTTTTTATCTGAGCAGCGGCCTTTTATATCGAGCGCTTGCTTATATACTTTTAAGAGATTATGAATATACGCTCGCGACAATAGCTGATCCGGCAATTGATACGGTAAAACAAATTTTAGATCCCAAAAGATATAAGTATCTTTATGATGTTGAGCACAATGAGCGTATTTTTTTTGATGAAGTAAATATTACGTGCCAGCTTCAAGATGATAGAATTGGGCAAGGTGCTTCAATTGTGAGTACGAATCAGCAGGTTCGTATCTCCATAGATGAAATGCAACGCACTCTTGCGAAAGATCACAATATTGTTATTGATGGGCGAGATGCAGGTTCTGTCGTATTTCCCCATGCAGCACACAAATTTTTTTTAACAGCATCTGAAGCAGTTCGAGCCCAGCGCTGGTATGAACGGCAAAAAAAGCAGGGCGATGATGTAACCATAGATGAAGCCTATCGGTTTATCCGCATGCGAGATGCGCGAGATACGCAAAGAGCCCATGCGCCTTTGATAATTCCTGCAGGAGCACACGTAATTGATAGTTCTCATCTTTCTTTAGATGCAACGCAGAATACAATCAACGCTGTTTTGGGATTCTGATAGACTGCTTTTTTCTTCTAAAGATCAATAAAAGTTTGGTTGTGATGCCATATCCTCCTTCTGATAATCCTACGGCGCAGACAAGTTCCCAATTTTCTTTTGTATAGTGTTCCAATGCTTTGTTTGTTTCTTCAAAATTGTATTCTCCGCTGTATGGGCTTTGAAAGTCTCTTCGCATTCCTCTTGGACAGTTTACTACTTCTTGTTTGTATTCATATTTCATACAATCTCTTCCTCCCGAAATAGTATGGGATTATACGCTTTTAAAGCATCTGAAATGTTAATAACAATTGTTGTAAATCCAACGGCATCTTCTGCAATAAATCCAATTCCGCGGATAATATCGTGATTGATGAATGGCTGCTCTTTGGTTGCCCCCATGAATTGATTAATATAGGAAAGCAGCTCAGATCCGATCCGAATTGCTTCTGCTGAATGGTATATTAAAAAGAGCGAAGAATGGAAAAGCTGAATAATTTCCGATTTAATCTGCTGTATTTCCTTCTCTAAAGCATCAAGCGCTATTGTAGGTGCAATTGGTATATTGAAAGCCGGAGATGCTTTGAGTGTATTTACAAAATGTGTATGAATTATTGCGGGCATATCATTGATATGGCGTTGTAGCATTTTTGTTTCTTTTAGTAGCGGATTGAGCTTTGCCATGATGGGTTCGATGTGCTTTTGAAGCTGCTGTGCCGATTGTAGTGCCGAATCTTTAAGAGCGATACCTCCGCTCCACATGCATGTTTTTAAAAGCTCGAGAAGTGCCTTGGTGCTGTTTGGAGGAGCAACGACGATGACAGGCTCAGATGATGTGACAAACTCTATGCTATTTCCCAGTTTTCGAATCTGATTTTTGAGCCCTTCAAGTGGATAGATTAATGCGTCATCTACCATGATTTTTCCAATTTTTCCCGTAGCATTATGGAGAGCGATGATGTCCTCAACAAGTTCAGAGCTTGTATTAAAAAGGTTATGCACGATAAGCCCAGCATCTTTGATTTTAAGCTCATTTACTTTTTCTATGACGGTTGGATAGACATGATAGAGCTCGTGAAACTTGGTAACTAATATATCTTCGGTTCCAAAAATAAGGTGCGATGCCAGAGAGCTTGTCAGTGCAGTGATTCCTGCATGTTGCAAATATTGAGCATCCGATTGGGTAATGTGCAAATAATGAATGAGTTTTTCCGCTTGGGCTTTTAATGTTGATTGATTGAGCAGCGGAATGTCGTTTTGCAATGTGGCAATTTTTTCTTGGATGGTATGGAGCGATGGAATCAATACATCAAGATCAACCGCAAGCGTTTGCGAGAGGATTCGTTTCATGATAGAGGTTCCACCATGTTCTATTTTCTCAATAAAACGATTCATAGCTTCTTCTGCGCTCAGCATTTTTTCTTTGATTTCTACAATGATTTCATGTGCAAATTCTGTAAGAATATTACGTGTGTCGTGAGTGAATGTTATGGTTTCGCGAAAGAGTTTTTGAAATGCATTCATGGGAAGTTCGGAATGAGTGGCACATGGTTTTGTGGGCGATGGTTTTTTTTCGCTTGAAAAATGGCTTTCAATACTCGTTTGTATGTTGTGCCAGAACGATGTGATGAATCTGTCTTGCATGGTATGAGCGGCAAGAGATCCAGAAATTGATACGATCATAATATAATGCAATTTCATGTCGCCCCCTTTTTGCTTACAACGTTAAAAAGGGGCCTTATTAAAATGCAATAGAAAGGCTCCTGAGATCTCAGGAGCCTTTCTATTGCATATCTTCTTGATATTTAAACGTTGATTGCTTGTTTTGCCAATGTTCTAATCTGTGATAGCTCGTCTACTATTCCCTTCATATCTGCGATAGCGTCCTGCATGAGTCTTATTTCATCCTGCGATAATAATCGCGTGCCTAATATAGTATTAGCGGCTTGTAATGTTTGAAGAACATCATCAAATAATTTACTGAGATAAAAAATAATTCCAGTGGTATGAAGAAGCGTGTCGTTGATGAGTTCTTTGCTGATTTGAGCCTCTTTAACAACCGCCAGTTTTATTGTTTTAATGTAGTTTTGAAACGGTTTTTGCTCCAGTGATTCTGTAATATTTTGCTTAATAAATGTGAGCATATTAAATCCATGCGTCATTAACGTATTTGAAAGTTTTTGGGATTGATCTATGGATTTAAATAGATTATTAGTAGTCTCGGTTATTTTGGGTAATATATTATTTATAAGGTTTTTTGCAGTGCCGATTGTATTCGATGGATACCAAAGAGCGTTTGTAAACCATTCTTTTAATGGCGTTTCTTCTATTCTCGATGGGAGTTCGTTAAGTAATGCACTTAAAGGATTTTTGTCTGCTATGGCCTTTATTTTGCCTCCAAGATCCCGAATTTTAATTTCTATACTAGAAAGGGGCTTAACAAGAACATTCGGAATTATTATTTTTCCAAAAACGCCACCGGCATTGTACATATCAGCTACCTCATGAAGCATAGTGCCTGTTTGATCAAGCATGTGCTTGCCAAGGTTGCCAAGTTCTCTCAGATCAACCAGTTTCATTTGGGTATAAAATTTATTGTAAATATCTAATAAAAAGTCCATTTTAAAGGCTAATGGGTACTGTTTCATTAATTCAGAGCGTTTTTCTTTTGATTCTTCTGTTGGAGCTGTTCCATATCCAACTAAGCCTCTCCATCCTTCGCGAGCCTTTTTACGGCCAACCCACTCGGTGAGAAATTGAGAAAGATTTTCATAAAGAGTAAATCCTTTTTGTTGAACGGCAAACCAATCAGTAATACCTCTCATGAGTTTATCGTATTCTTTACTTGCAAAGAGAGCATTAAGAGATGTAAATAATTTTTCGAGTGATTCATTAAAACTTTTGTACGATGACTGCATAGTATCATAGTTGATATTGAAAATATGCTGCAGACTATTTTTTATCAATTGAGAGCCAGAGCTTGTTACTGTTTTTATGAGCTCGTTGGCCGATTTTTTTGCAGAATCAAGGGCCTTTTGCGCTTTTTCTTTTAATTTTTGTTTAGCTTCTTGAGTTTTTGCAGAAAGAGCTTCTTTGGCGCTGATTGTTTTTTCAATGAGATGTTTTTTTACATTGTGATAGCTACGCTGAAAGATATTATTGCCCGTTTCATCCACCGATACAATAGAATCAAAAAGCTGTGTAAATGCGCTTGGCTGCGGTTCAGCTGAATCGAGCACTACATCGGAAGCGAGAGATTCAAGCGATTCATCTTGGGCTGATACAGTGTCATCTTCTTCCTGTTCAGCAGAGACGATATCATTCGGATCTTTTTGTAGTAAATTGTCTCGCTTTGCATCCTGATTTTTTGAATACACGGCAAGTCCAGTGAGAACTGCTGCTAATACGAGCGTGGTTCCAATAATTCCAGCACCCAATTGGCGTAAAAATTTTTGTTGATCTCGGGTAAGCTTTCCTGCAATGATGCCTTGTTTGAGAGACATAAATTTTTGTTTTCCAGAATTAAAACTGTTTGAGAGTTTTAAAGCAATTGCTTGAGGGCTCCATCCCTTTGTTTCCTTGGTTGCTTCTGTTTGAGCGCTTTCAATAATTTCTGATCGAGCGGCAGCGGTCAGAGCTGTTCCTGCTAAGAATAAGAGGCCTCCGCAGATGAATGTGGCAGAACTGACCAGAAGAATTCGATCTGTTGTGGAACATTCTGATCCTGAAGCAATACAATTTATAACTCGACGAACTCTTTTGCCCGATGAATCCATACTTTTTTGAATAGCATTAAAAAGAGCTTCTTTATTCATGGATTTAAATTTTACACTAGCTGAATCAAGAGTCTGAAGTAATTTATCCTTCATTGATCCAAGAGATTCTGATGCAGATCCTTTAAATCGTTGCCAGGCAGATTGTTGTGCAACAATTGCGGGCTGCAGCGCAATCGATACGGCCCACATGAGGGCTATTTTTTTTGAAAAACGTTTAATATTCATGACTAACTCCTTTTTATATATTCAATAGTATGATTTTTATTCGGCTACATTCTTTGTACCGTTTGATATTCGTTTAAATCCTTCATAAATATTTGGAATTCGTGTTCCGGTGATAGGCATTAAACGTGCAATAAGCTCTTCATTGATAGGAGCTTTGCCGAGAATGTTTTTCATAGTGCTATTAAAATCAACAAACATGGTATTGACATCAGGAAGCATTTCGAGTGCTGTCCGTATAATAAACGGCAGTTCTTCTAATATTTCGTTAAGTGCTATTTTTTGCTTGGTAACAACCGAGATTACAGCATCGCGGGCGATTTTTGCGGCTTTTCCGATTCTTTTTTCTTTCAATAGGGCCGATTTAAACTGTTCAGTTACTCTTTCTTTAAAGAGTTCGAACCATAGGGTTAGGGCTTTCATTTTTTCTTCCAATGGAATGACCCGCCCTTGAATTTCTTTGACCTTATCAATGACATTCTTAATTTTTGGTAAATGTTCTTTTAAAAAACGAGCCTTTTTTTCTGTAAAAGCTTTTAATGCTGCTACAGTGACCTGAGAAGGTTTTATATGTTCGATAGTTATGATTGGAGATACAGATAAAAGATTTTTAAAATTTTCACCCAATGCTGGAAGTTCTCTGCTAAGAATGGTCAGGCCTTCACCGATCTCTTTACTGTTCGGAAATAATCGTTGACCAATTCTGCCTCCGTGATTTGCTAAATATGCAAGACCTTGAGTGATTTTCCCTAAGCTGTTCATTGTTATTTGAGCAGCTTTTCCTAGAGAAGAGAGTTTGAGATTGTTTATATATGAGATTAAATCAGGATAATATTGTTCTGCCCAATATTTCGGACTTACAAATCGGTCAAAATTTTGCTTGAGACGTAATATTTCTTTATCGTTAGCCAGTTCTTTAAATTCTTTATCGAGATTTAATTTTGCTTTTGCAAGAGATTCTTTCTTTTTTACTATTGCTTTTGCATCAAGATTGGATTGCATAATAGCAGCATACTCTTTTTCTATAGAACTACGTTTGATATAGAGCTGCTGCTCTTGCTGAGCCAGTTCAAATTTTTTCTGCTGAAATTCTTCTGCAGTGAGGCCTTTAGCATGAGCTATTTTAAAAATGCTTAGCTTATCCCACGCTTCTTCTGCATCATCTTTCATTACGTCCAATCCTTTGATATAGGAAGCAAATTTGTCAATTGAGGATATGAACGATTCTTGTCCAGAAAACCAATCTATACCCGATTGTGCAAGAAGCTCTTTTGGATTGCTAATGGCCGTTTTAAATTGTTCGAGCGCATCTTTGACATTTTTGTAGCCTTCTTTCATTTTAGTGATACTAACATCAAGGCTGTTTTCAAGAATGGAACCGATATTTTTAGCAAAATCAATCGCGTTGTAATAGGCTTGCACGATCTGTTCTTTTGTTTTAAGAGAGCCTTTTTTTACCTTTTCTTTAATTGTTTCATAGGCATCTTTTAAAAGTTTTGGACCACCCTTTACAACATCAATTCCTTTGAGCATAAATTGTTGCCATGGGTTTGCAGAGCGTATCTCTTCTTCTGTTGCAGGATTATCATCAAACTCTTGATCTTCATTATCAACCAAATTTGATGATGGTTCTTGTGTTTCCTCTTCTGTATTTTGTGCATCAGCGGCTCGCTCCGCTTCTTTCTTTTGCGAATATACATAGGATCCTATGCCAATTCCTAATGCAATGACAACAAGGGCAGTAATAGAAAGAGCGGTTCCATACAAAAAGTTTTTTTGCGCTTTTGTGAGGGTTCTACTTTGTATGCCGGATCGAAGTGAAGTAAGGCTTTCTTTAAATTCGGTTATACGATTTGTGAGCCGTTCAAATATCTGAGAGGGGCCCCAGCCAGAAATCTGTTTGTTAGTACGAGAAACTTGCTCGTCAATTTCTTTTGAGCTCGATGCAACGGATACCGTATAGCCAATTACTCCAGCTGTGAGAGCAAGGATTAATAAAGAAGTACCTATAAATGCTGCCCGTTCAGAATTGGAGCATGAGCCTTTTGCTATGCAAGTGGCCATATAGCCAACTTTTTGCCCAAGCTGTTCGGTTTTTTCTTGCAATGTAGTTACAAGGGTTTCCCCTTTAAGATTTCGAATGGAGCTTAGGGCGTTCGAAAGACCGCCTTGTATTTTTCCTGCAATCCATGAAGCCGCTTGGGAAGCTTTTTCTTTGGTTTTGGCATAATAATTTTGCGAATGAATGGATGTTGGTCCAATAATGAGTGAAAAGGAGAGTATGTACGCTATATGGTTTGGCAATCTGTATCGTTTTTTAAAAAAAATCATTACAACCACCTTTTTTAATCTGGTCTTCTTATAATACAGATTGTAACAAAGTGCTTGTTTGCATGAAAAGAGTTTAAAAAAAAGGGCCCAAGAGGGCCCAAAAAAGCATAAGGATTATTATGAGCTTATTGCATCATTTGATCATTCATGATGCCCATGGCTTCAGCCTCGCTTTGGGGCATCATGATATCAGATCCACAATCTCCACCCATGCAGCCCCCTTTTTTCTCTGCTTTGGCTTGCTTTTGCGAAGGCTGAGGGGAATCCTTTTTTCGTTGCATAGAGCAGTGTGGAAGGGAAAATAATAAAGAGCACAGTAAATAACCATATTTCATAAAACTCTCCTTAAAAAACGTGTTAAAAAACCAAACACCCCAAGCATAAAGCTTGGGGTGCTTTTCTTTCAATGGTTTTTCGAAGCTATGTATTACTTAGTGGCTCTGGTAGCCTTTTTTATAGAGCGTTTTGTGCGTTTTAAGGCTTTTTTTAGCGGAGAGCTTGAAAACGCATGCTCAAGTACCTGATCCATGTTGCTTACAGTAAGTACAGTAAGGCCATCAAGCTTTACCTCTTTTTTGACCTCTTCAAGGTCTTCTTTATTTTCTTCTGGTATCAAAACGGTATTCATACCATGCTGTTTTGCAGCCAAAAGCTTTTCTTTCAGGCCTCCAATTGCAAGGACTCGTCCTTGTAGGGTTACTTCGCCGGTCATAGCCAAATGAGGTTTTGTTTTTGTTCCTGTAAGAGCAGAAATAAGGGCTGTAACGATTGTAATACCAGCAGAAGGGCCATCTTTAGGTGTTGCACCTTCTGGAATATGAATATGAATATCTTTGCTATTGTGAAACGATGGCTTAAGTCCCAGCTGGACTGCTCGAGAACGAATATAGCTCATGCCAGCTTGGGCTGATTCTTGCATCACATCACCTAATTGACCTGTAAGCGTCACATTGCCTTTACCTGCAAGTACGCTTGTTTCAATTTCAAGAACATCGCCACCAACTTCGGTCCACGCAAGCCCTGTCGCAAGGCCAATACGCTCTTTTGTTTGGCTGAGACTTGTTTTCTTGAATGTTACGTTTCCAAGCCACTCTTTCATACGCTCTGGCGTAATAATGACGCGTTTTGTTTTTTCATGCTTCAAAAATTGCTGAATACCTTTGCGCATGAGCTTTGCAATCAAACGATCGAGTTGTCTAACGCCAGCTTCCTTGGTGTATTCGGCAATTAAGGTCGTAATAACTTCGTCTGCAATATAAAATTGACGCTTTGTAAGGCTGTATTCTTTAAGGTTTTTAGGAATTAAAAACTGCTTTGCTATTTCTCGTTTTTCTTCATCCGTATAGCCAGATAGGTGAATAACTTCAAGTCTATCATAAAGGGCATATGGGATGTTATCCGCAACATTTGCTGTAGCAATAAAGAGTGCCTTTGAAAGATCATACTCTGTATCTAAAAAGTGATCGATGAATGATTTGTTTTGCTCTGGATCAAGTACCTCAAGCAATGCAGCTGCAGGATCGCCGTGAATATCTTGAGACATTTTATCAATCTCATCAAGCAAGATGACAGGGTTTATGACCCCAGCTTTCTTAACAGCCTGAATAATTTTTCCAGGCAGGGCTCCAATATAGGTTCTACGATGGCCTCGAATCTCAGCTTCATCTCGTATGCCACCCAGGGAAATACGTACAAATTCGCGTCCAACGCTCTGAGCAATCGAATGCGCAAGAGACGTTTTACCCACGCCCGGAGGGCCTACGAGGCATAATATAGGAGATCGCTCCATAGTTTTTGAAAACTTTTTTGCAGCGATAAACTCAAGAATACGATCTTTTGCCTTAAAAAGGCCAAAATGATTATTAGAAAGTAAACGCTCTGCCTGAGTCAGGCTTACCGTATCTTTCGTACTATGTTTCCATGGCAAGCTCGTAATCCAATCGACATAATTTCTACTGACGACTGCCTCAGATGATAAAGGAGGCATTTGCTCAAGGCGGCGAAGCTCCTTCTCAACTTTTTCAAGGGCATCTTTGGAAAGCCCGAGATTGTCGACCTTGGCTCGAATTGAATCGATTTCAATGGCCTGATCTTCTCTTCCAAGCTCTTTTTGAATAGCTTTCATCTGTTCTGTAAGATAGTATTCACGTTGGCTTTTTTCTACTTGCGTCTGAATTCTGCCGCGAATGCGTTGCTCTGTTTGTAAAATTTCGATCTCTTTTTTGAGCATGCTGCATAGAAGAATCATTCGTTCTGATAAATCAGCAGTTTCCAAAACTTTTTGGCGATCTTCAATGGTAAGGCTCGTTACGTGTACGGCGATAGTATCGCTTACATAATCCATCTCTTGAGTAGTTTTTACTGCTGCGACCAGATCTGCCGGAGCCTTTTCATTGAGCTGTGCGTATGTATGATACGTTTCTTCAAGCTGCCGCCAAATAGCCTCAAGCTCGAGAATTTTATCGATACTTGTCGTTGGTAAATCGGTGTAGGTGACGTTGATGAATCCATCGATCTCGCTAAATTCGTCAATTTTGGCTCTACAAATACCCTCGGCAAGGATCTTGAGCGCTCCATTAGGCATACGCATTACTTGTAGAATTGTTGAACGCGTTCCATAGGTGTAAAGATCCTGTTTTGTAGGATTTTCGACCTCTTGATCCTTTTGAGAGGTAATAAAAAGCGAGCGATCATGTTTTAAGGCATACTCGACCGCTTTAATAGAAAGAGGGCGCCCAACAATAATGGGTATGATACTCTTTGGTAAAATCACGACATTTTTAAGAGGAAGCAATGGCAAGGTTCGTGCCGATGTTTCCTCTATATCGCTTATATGAGCTTCTTGTGCGATTTCTGGCATGGCTTATATTTCCTCTAAATTTTGTTTCATATTGAAATAATAGCTGAGTCTTTTATGCTCAAATATTATGAAAAGATTTTACTATAATGGTACTTGTATTGAGCGTTTTGTCAATGAAACGAGGGGCTTTTTGGGATAGCGGCATTGAAAGCTGAAAAGGAGCCTGAGTGTGCCTATTGTGGTTGTTTCACATAGAAAAGGTCGCCGAGGTCAAATGGGCCAAATAAATCGATGGTAAGCTTTTTTTTACAAATTGTTTGTTGTTTGCTACCATAAAAATGGTTATCAAATCTTTACTATCTGTGTTCATTTTCAGAAAGGGTCCTATGCTGTCTGCTGTGTGGCAATTAGTCAAACGTGGTTTGTCTGCTTGGTTTGGGGATTTTACGAAGGAAGAAGTTAAGAAATTTGTATTTCTTGGTGTCATTTTTTCTTTATTGATCGGTATTTATTGGACGTTGCGTCCATATAAGGATACCTTTTTTGGAACATTGGTAGTTGGATTAGGTGCTGGAAAGTCCAAAGAAGGAAATGAAATTTTTCTTGCATTTGCAAAGATTGTATCGCTGTTCATGTTGGTACCCATTGTGGCGTTATACGGTACGCTTGTTGAGCGTTTTCAAAAAAATCACTTTTTCTATATGTTGACATCGCTTTATGCGGTTTTAATGTGTGTTTGGATGTGGATTTTTCACGACCCTCAGCTTGGGCTTGCAAATACGGAAGCCAGCGTATGGAGAATGAGTGGGTGGCTTTGGTATGTATTTGTGGAAAGTTTTGGTTCATTGATAATTGCGCTCTTTTGGGCGATTGTCGTTGATACTACTTCATCAGACTCAGCAAAACGTGGTTTTGCTCTGATTGTGATGATCGGTCAGCTTGGCGGTATTGTAATGCCTCATTATTTTAAAGTTCTTACCAGAGATTTTGGATATTCTCCTGCAACTGTGGTGGGTATTTGCGGAGCGCTTGTATTTATGGCCGCTTTTCTGTTTTGGATATATGCAAAGTCTGTTCCCAAAAAACTATTGGAAACCAAACATGTTGAAACTAAGCATGAAAAAGGTGAGCCAGGGTTAATGGAAGGTCTGCGGTTGGTGGTGAGTAATCGATATCTGCTTGGAATTTTTGCCGTACTGTTTTTCTTTGAATTTATCGCCACAGTTATAGATTTTAACTTTAAGGCTCTTGTATATAAAAGCTTTACAGATGTAAAAGCTGCAAGTGAATATCTTTTAGTGTATGCATCCTCTGTAAATATGGTGGCATTTTTGTGCTTGCTCTTTGGAATCAATAATATTCCGCGTAAGCTTGGCTTGAGAATAGCGCTATCGCTTGTTCCTGTTATTGTAGGAATTGCTGTAGTAGCATTTTATTTTTCACCAAGCCTTAATGTCTTGTTTGTATTGATTGTTGGCGCAAAGGCTATCAACTATGCGCTTAATGGTCCATCAATCAAGCAGCTTTATATTCCAACATCAGAAGATGTGAAGTATAAGTCTCAAGCGTGGATTGAAACATTTGGCTCACGTGCTTCAAAAGCAGCAGCTTCATTTTCTAATCTAAGTAAAGGGGTATTGGGCTTTTCTCTCTATCTCTCTTTGACTGTTGCTGCGTCGCTTGGACTAAGTGCGATTTGGTTCTTTACAGCGTTGTATTTAGCGAATACATATAATCGTGCTGTAGAACGTGATGAGATTGTGTGCTAAGTAGTAGATAGAAATAATTGATTGCTCTTAAGGGACTCTTTTGTATAAGGGTCCCTTAGTTTGAGATTGGATCACATATTTAGAGGGATGTTGGGGCCGGGTATGAAAGATCTTGACGGAAGTATGAATAGTTCATCATATAATCGCTTAAAATTTATCTTTCTCAGTATTACGTTTGCATTCGTTATTGGCGGATATACAATTGCAAAAGAGCTTAAAGATTCAATATTTGTAGGGATTATCGGAAAAGATTATATTCCCTATGCAAAATTTATCGCAATGATTGTGCTGATTCCAGCAATTTTTTTATATTCCGTGCTTGTTGATCGGGTCCGTCGATATCAAGTTTTGATGATTTATACAACAGTATTTGGTACGATTGGCTTGCTTTCTGCCTATTTTATTGGGCATCCAACAATAGGTCTTGCTAATACGCATACGACGCCGTGGCGTTTATTTGGGTGGCTTTTTTATTTTTTTGTAGAAGGCTATTCGCCTTTTGTAGTGAGCGTTTTTTGGTCATTTGCAAACTCGGTTTCAAGCCCTGATGGAGCAAAGCAAAACTATCCTTATATGGTTGCGGCTTCCAAAGTAGGTGGTATGATAACGGCGGGCTTGGGCTGGTACATGTTGTCTTCAATTGCACAAGATAAGACCTGTACGTTTGGATCGGCTCAGGATGTGTGGGGGCATCAACTAATATTGGGCGTTTCTTCCATGCTTTTGCTGTGCGTGCCTGTTATATTATATTTTTTAATGAAAATGATTCCAGGACGCTATCTACATGGATATGAAGCTGTGTATCAAGCGGAAAAAGAAAAAAGACGAGAGGGTGAACAAAAAACCGGTATGTTTGAGGGGCTTATTCTTTTATTCAGATACCCTTACGTGCTTGGAATTTTTGGCATGATCTATTTTTATGAAGTGATAGCGACGGTTTTGAATTTTTTAAGGATAGGCGTTGCTCAGGCCGATTCACAAAGCACAGCAGCTATTACGGCCTCTCTTTTTCAGATGGTGTTTTGGGTTCACTTTAGTGGTTTTTTACTCTCCCTTGTGGGCACGAGCGTTATGATGAAGCGCCTTGGGGAGCGAACGTGTTTGATGCTTGTTCCGCTATTGAGTGGCATATTACTTTTATATTTAATGATAGAAACCACGCCAACGGCACTTATTATCGCGTTAACGGTTTTGAAGGCTGTTAATTATGCGTTTGCCTGGCCTGTTCGGGAAAGTTTATATATTCCGACGGTCAAAGATGTTAAATTTAAATCGAAATCGTGGATTGATGCCTTTGGAAGCAAGTTTGCCAAAACTGGGGGCTCAACAATAAATCTTTTTGTCTCACACCTTGGCCCAGCGTTTGCGTTGCCTGCATACTCATTTTTCTTTGCGGGCTTAGTGGCGATGTGGTTTGTTGTAGCATTCCTTTTGGGAGTGCGCTTTGATCGAGCAATAGCTCGAAACGAAGTAATAGGGCTTGATGAGCCCGAAACGGTTGCATAGCAAATAACATGCATGCACTATTAAGTAGCTAATTTACGTTGAATTTTTGCTATATTTTGATACTCTTTTCTATAGAGTTTCTATATGGCATAGTGAAAGGATTTCATGATTGATTTTAAAAAGCTTGTGAAGGCAGGCGTTCATTTTGGCCACCAAGCGTCTCGCTGGGTTCCTAAAATGAGTCCATATATTTGGGGAGTAAAAAATAAAGTTCATTTGATCGATGTTTCTAAGACAGCGCATCAATTGGAAAGAGCATCCCAATTTTTGGAAGCGGTTGCAGCAGAAGGTAAGCAAGTTTTGTGGATTGGAACCAAAAAGGCTGCTCGTGATATTATCAAGCAAAATGCAGACGCTACGCGTATGCCATATGTTGATTATCGTTGGGTTGGCGGAACGTTGAGCAATTTTGCTCAAGTTAAAAAGTCCGTAACGAGCTTGCTTCACTATGAAGATGTGTTAAGTAAATCAGAAAAGTTTCCACATTATACCAAAAAAGAACTCAATGTTATTCGTAAGAAAGTTGAGCGCCTTCGTGTAATTGTGGGTGGCATTAAGAAGTTGACATGGCCTGTTGGTGCTGTTGTCATTGTTGATGTGAATAAAGAACAGTCAGCGCTAAAAGAAGCTCATAGTATGGGTATTCCTGTTATTGCAATGGTTGATACAAACGCAGATCCTTCGCTTGTAGATTATGTAATTCCTGCAAACGACGATGCTCCTCGATCAATTGGTGTAGTGCTTGGGTATCTCAAAGAAGCTGTTGAGCGTGGTCTTGCTCGAAAGAATGTTGAAAAGCCTCTTGAGCAGCACGCGAAGGCTCCATCAGAAGTCGTGGTGCATATAGAAGCGGACGCTATTTCTGATGACATAGATGACTCTATGGACGATGATGAGCCAAAGAAGAAAAAGTCTCTTGCAAAAGGGCTTAAGAGTCCTTCGGTTGAAGAAAAGAAAGAGTACGGAGCAGATATAGTTTCTAGGACGAAGACAAAGAAGGTCGTCAAGATTGGTTCTGCCGCAATGAATGCTAAGGCAGAGAAGAAATAGTTTGAAATATACTTGGAGAGGTGTCTGAGTGGTCGAAAGAGCACGATTGGAAATCGTGTATGTCCTGAAAGGGGCATCGAGGGTTCGAATCCCTCTCTCTCCGCCATACCACATCATGTAATGTGGTGATAAATTTGGGGAAGTGTGTAAAGAGTGTAGAGCTCACCCTGTCAGGTTCGAAAGAAAGCAGCAGAAGTTTTATTATTCTTGTACGCGCTTCCCCTTTTAATAGTGTTGTAAGGTACGATTGAGGTGTGTGATGAGTGAGGTAAAATTAAATCTTGCTCGTAAGTGGCGTTCTAAAAATTTTGAAGAAATTGTCGGGCAAGACATCTCAATTCGTATGCTTAAAAACAGTCTTTTTTTGCAACAATATTTTCCGGTTTACCTATTTTCAGGTCAGCGCGGATGCGGTAAAACATCGACAGCGCGTGTGTTTGCGGCGGCCATTAATTGTGAGCAGCTTGAGTCGTTTCGCAAGGATCCAAAACATCATTCTCTTCCGTGTCTCGTTTGCCCTTCCTGCAAAGCAATAGAACAGGGTAAGCATCCTGATTTTATTGAAATAGATGCGGCATCTCATACGGGTGTCGATCATGTTCGCATGCTTATCGATTCTGCTTCGCTGCTTCCTCTTATGGGTTCTAAAAAAATATATCTTATTGATGAAGCTCATATGTTGAGCAAAGCGGCATTTAATGCTCTTTTAAAAATTTTGGAAGAGCCGCCAGCATCGGTAATTTTTATGCTTGCAACGACCGATTCGCAAAAAATTATAGAAACCGTTAGATCGCGTTGTTTTCAGTTGTTTTTTAAATCGGTTAATCAGGATGTGTTACTTAAGCAGCTTGAGTATGTGTGTGGTCATGAAAACATTGCCTATGATCAAGCAGGCTTATTGCATATTATTCGTCAAACGGATGGCTCGGTTCGCGATGCCCTTAATATTTTAGAAACGGTTAGATTTTCAAGTAAGTCAATTACCAAACAGTCAGTTTCATTGGTTTTGGGGCATCTTGATGATAGTCATATCATAGATCTGTGCTTGTTGGCTTTGCAGGGGGACGTGAGCGGAATTTTTAAAAGTATTCATTCGCTTGTATGGCATCAGTATAACGCTTCTGTTATATGGCAGCGATTAAGCGATCTTATAAGAGCGTTGCTGTGGTGGAAGCATGGAGTTGAACCGGATCAATTTATTGAGCATCGACAATCTGTTCAGCCTATTCTTAAAAAATTGTCCGTTGCTGATTTGGTTTTATGTTTAAAGTTGATCTATGAAAAGGAGCTGCTTTTTTCAAAAAGCACAGCAAAACACGAGCTTATAGAAATGGTACTTATAGAAACTGCTTCTAAAATTAAAAAAAATGGCTCTGACGATGGAAATTCTTCTTCTATGCAGCCGGATCCGGGAGCAGAGTTGAGCCAGGCAGTGCTTGAAAAGGTTGAAGATGAAGAGTCAGAAGAGGAAGATGAGAGTGATAATGAAGAATCGGTGTCTTGGCGGCGGTTTGTTGCTTCAGTTGAAACATTACAAGATCCATTAATAAATTCGCTTTTTTTGCAAGCAGTGTTTAAAAAGTTTGATGCAGACTCTCTTACGGTGCATGTCGAATTTTCAAAAGATCTTATTTTCTTTGAAGAGTGGCTTGAAAAAACTCGAAATTTGTGGATTCCTTTATTGCACCGAGTTTTTGGTAGTGGATCATTAATTAATTCGCTCTTTACGGGAGCAGCACAAGATATTAAAAAAAAGTCTGTTGAAAAGGTAGATCGTCTTCCGGTAGTAAAACCACAAAAAGCTGCTTCTGTCCAAAAAGAGGTTTCTGTGGAGCGACCGCAATTTAAGCGTTCTTTTCAGCGAGGTAGTGAAGCCCCATTATTTGCAAACGAAAAATCTATTGATACTTCAAATGCCGATATGTGGCCAATGGCGCATATAATAAAAAAACATTTTTCCAGTTCGGTTACAGAGATAAGAGAATAACGGTATGACAAAAAAGCTTCCTATTGTTGCAATTGTTGGTCGAATGAATGTTGGTAAATCGACGCTGTTTAATCGACTTTCAGAATCATCAAAAAGTATTATGTATGATTACGAAGGTGTAACGCGTGACGTGATTACCGATATTGTTTCATGGAAAAATCATACGTTCAAACTTGTTGATACGGGTGGTATTAGTACAAAAAAAATTGTGCACGATTTTATTGCAGAAGAAGTTCGAAAACGAGCAATTCAAGCGGTAGAAGAAGCTGATTTAGTTTTGTTTGTTTGTGATGGCGTTGTTGGTATTTTACCAGAAGATCGTGAATTAGCGCGCTGGCTTCATAAGCAGGGTAGAAAAACTATTATTGTTGTTAATAAGATAGATACTGTTCAGGCGCGTGAGCATCTTGGGGAATTTCAGCGCCTTGGATTTACGGATGTAATTGGCATTTCAGCACAGCATGGGATCGCTATTGCTGATTTATTTGATATGATTTTAAATCAACTTCCACAAGAAGTTGCCCGTCCAGAGCAAGAGGAACCTCGATGCAGGGTAGTGATTTTAGGAAAACCGAATGTTGGAAAATCTTCGCTCCTTAATTTACTCTTAAAAAAAGATCGTGCCATTGTTGCAGATATGCCTGGAACAACGCGAGAAGCGATTAAAGAGACGCTGCAGTTTCACAAAGAAACTATTGAGTTGATCGATACGCCGGGTATTCGAAAAAAGCGAGGCGTAACTGAGCCGATTGAAAAGCTCATGGTAAAAAGTGCGTTAGCTTCACTTGATGATGCAGATATTGTGTTACTCGTGGTTGATGCAAACGAAGGGCGTCTGGTTGATCAAGAGCTTAAGCTTGCGTTTTATATTTTTCAGGAACGATATAAAGGTCTTGTTATTCTTTATAATAAAGATGACCTTTTAGATGAATTGACGCGTCAGGATTTAGAATTTCATCTTTCAAAGTATCAGTATTTTCTCGATAAAGTAGAGCAAGTGAGTACTTCTATGACAGAAAAGAAAAATATTGGTAAGCTGTTGAAGAAAATCGATGAAGTGTGCAAACGATACTCTTTGAAGTTCTCGGATGAAGATTTGACGTTTCTTTTTAAAGAAGCCTTAAGCCACAAGCCACTGTATCGTGCAGAGCAGCGATTGATAGTGTATTATGCAAAACAGGTGAGGACGGCTCCTATTACCATAGAGCTTATTGTCAGTGAGCCACGATGGTTTGGGCCAAGTCAACTTGGATTTTTTGAAGCAATATTGCGAAAAAACTCTGATTTGAAAGGTGTTCCTGTAAAATTTGTTTTGACAAAAAAGGGTAAAAAATAAATAGTTTATTGCAGTAAGGAGAAATCTATGCATAAACGTATTACATTTCGAAACATGGATCATTCTGATCCCATGGAAGCGCACGTCAATAAACAGTTAGAAAAAATCGAAGCATTTTTAAAACGTGAACCAAGCCCGATTTATATCGATATTGTGCTCACTGCGGCCAAAATACACAAACACCCCCATGCTGAAATACACGTTAAAACGCCACATTTTGACTGTTTTTCTGAATATGAGCACACGGGAACGGATATGTACGAGGCGATTGATCGCGTCATTGATGCTATGTATCGCCAGCTTAAAGAGATTTCCAAAAAAAAGCAGGATGATCGCAAGCATCGAGGCAAGCGAAACGATTTTTAAAAGATTTTATGTTGCGCTTAATTAAGGCCTACTTTTGAAGCTTCGATTAAGCAGGTAACAAGCTTTAAACCCTTAAATGCAGCATCTGTACTCTCGTTTGTATATTCTTGATAAAACCTTGTTTCATCATCCATATAGTGGGAATGATCTTTTAAAAATGTATCAATTGCTTTTGCCTTTTTAATTGCAGTAAAACCGTTTTGTACTACTTGTTCGGGTGGAAGGACTTTTAGATGATACTTACACTGGGCTAAGCATTCAAATATGGCTATCATATCTGTTTCTGTGTCTTCTTTTATCTTATTACCGAGAATCCATGCTTTGAATTTTTCTTGAGAATGCAATACATGATCAGAATTAAACACACTTTCAAGAGCATTATATACTTCATAATCATATTCATTCTGATTCGGAATCATGCTCTGATGATCGAGGCCTATTTCTGAAGCCTGATCTAAGCACCATTTTTGGTGAAAATTTCTCATATCGTGATTTGTCTGTAGTCCTGCATACAAGTGAGATGCGGCCATTTCCATTGTTTTTCTGAGCATTATGAGGTTCTCAGCTGTCATACGGAATGAGTTATTATTTAAAAAGATGCTGAGCGCTTTAAGGTCTTTATAGTTTTTAAAACCTTCTTGCATTAATTCTTTTAATGGTAGTACGTTCTTGATTGTAGTTTTATGTAAAAATTTTAGTGACTTTTGATTGTTATTCATAATATTTTTGATGCTTTTAGTATTTAATACCCAATGACTAAAGACTTCTTGAAGCATATTGGCTTGATCGAGAGAAGGGATACCTTGTATGTGGGGGGGCAATCCATGCAAGGTATCATACAATTCAAGCTCATTTTTGAGTAAATTATACGTGTCTTGATCGTACTCATTTTGATCTGGAATCATGCATTCAATTGACATTGATAATGACAAGAATAAGACAAGGCAAAATTTATGCATATAAAAACCTCTTATTTTTGAGGATGTGTTTAGATTGTTCATTGTTTACAAAAGCTTTTATAAAAGTATTTAATCGAGGCCTATTTTTGAGGCCCACCATTTTTGGATCGTATCGTGACTTAACTGTAGTCCTTTATAAAGAAGAGCTGCGGCCTTTTCTATGTTTTTTGCTATTTCCTCAGTTTCATGAGTCATACGGAATGAGTTATTATTTAAAAAGATGCTGAGCGCTTTAAGTTCTTTATAGTTTTTAAAACCTTCTTGCATTAATTCTTTTAATAGCGGGACGTTTTTGATTGCAGTTTCATGTAAAGAACGTAGTGATTTGACACTTTCATTCATTACATTTTTCATAATTGTATCATTGAAAATCTAGCACGCAAAGGTTCCTTGAAGTCTCTCGGCTTCATCGAAAAGGGGGCGATACAAAGAATCACTGCGTTTAAGCTGATGTTCAAGAAAATTATACGTGTATTGATCGTAGCTATTTTCTTCTAGAGCCACAAAATCCATACCGCGGATTGACATTGATAATGAGAGTAAAAAGGCTAAGCATAGTTTATGCATGAAAAAACCTCTTATATTGAGCATGTATTTTGATTGTATGGCTGTTATTATATGGTATTATCGCATGCTGGTCTATAAAGATGTTATTTTCGATAATTTCACGAGGACAATGCGTTTATATCAGAATAAAGCCTTCATCCTCTTCTTTTTCAATCCTTGTAAAATTTTCTACTTCTTCATCGCTTTTAAGCAGCCGTTCTATGGTCTGGATGATGAGCTCATGATTAATGAATTGTGTGGTATGATTTTTTGAATTGTGCAGCGCGGCTTTATATTCTCGAATATATTCAAGGAGTATGTTTTTTTCATTATACGGCACATGCGATTTGAGTGCTTTTTCTGTAATGCTCTCAGAATCAAGCTGACAAAGCTCTACTATCGAATATATGATCTGATCGATGGACTTTGGCGTAGAATCACCATCAATAGATGTTCTTTTGTGCATAGGTTTTGAGATACAAAAACAGAGCAAGAAATACAGGCTTAACGCATTTCTATACACGATTATTACCATTTAAATGAAATCGAAACGTTTTCCTCTTCACATATTTTTTTAAGAGCTTCAAACTGTTGCATTGTCTTGGTGAAATATATTTCACCAAGAGGTTCTTTTTTTATATGTTCTTGAATTATCTTGTAATATGCAAGTATCGATGGTAAGCGCGTATTAATAGCATCAGCTCTGCTTTGATTTTGTGGGCCGTCATTAATTTTTTGACACACAAATATCATTCCTTGGGTGAGTTGATCGGCAATATGGAGCGTGTGAGAAATAAACGCTTCTAGATCATTTTTATTGCCGCTATGTATTGCTTCATGATAACTATCCAATATTTTTCGTGGCTGTGTATTGATGCTTGTGTACCAGAGCAATAAACATAAAAACCGTTTCATTCAAACTCCTTTGTATTACAATACTGCTTCAACCATTGCAATAAATTCTGCTGGCGAACAGTCATATAAATCGCCACCCCAGCGCTTTAACTCTTTCTCTGTCTGTGGATCATAGAGTACAATTGTTGGTGCACCCATCACATTAAATTTCTTTTGAAGGCTTAGCGTAGTCTCATTCTCTTCGATATCTCCTATTTTGAGTGATACTACCTTTGAAAGAGCTTCCTGAACAGATGTATCCGAAAATATTTTTTTATCAATAGCCTTGCAGATTGAGCAGTAGGGCGCGCCGATATCGATAAGCATTTTCTTCTGATGCTTTTGAGCTACTGTCAGCGCATCTGAAAAATCATACATCCAGAAGCTTGCTGCTGGGCACTTTGCATATGAGCATCGATCAGTTTCTTTGTACGCTTCGAATGTAAGATGAATAGAAACGGCAATAAGCACTATGCCAAGCACGTTTTTTATGATTTTAGGCAAAGACTTGTGCGTTTTATTCGCAGTATAAAGATAGAAAATTCCTACACAGAGCGTGTACGCTGCTGCAAACCATGCAATGATGTACGATGGTATGATTGCGGATAAAAAGTAAAGGCATGTGCCAAGCATAATGAAGCCAAAAAACTGTTTTACATCAATCATCCACATTCCCGCTCGAGGCATCATTGAAAGAGAGCCGGAGAATGTTCCGATAATCAAAAGAGGAATGCCAAGGCCAAGTCCAAAGAAAAAGAGCATGATAAATCCAAGCGGAATACTTCCAATTGCAGTTACCATTGTAAGAAGAAGTACCAATCCTGGAGAAAGACACGGAGATGCAACCGTCCCACTTGCAGCACCAAAAAGAAAAATTGAGAGCAATGATCCGGAGCCAACAGAACTATTATGTGATTGTAAAAATCGAGGCGTATACATTTCATATAATCCGAGCATTGATCCTGCAAGATACGCAAGTAAGCACACAATTCCTATAATAATAAATGGGCTTTTCATAAAGCTTCCAAACATCTGACCGCTAAAAGCAGCAACTGTTCCAAGCGTTGCAAACGTGGTTGCGATGCCCAGAACATACGTAAGCGCGATTAGAAAATTTCGCCCCATTGATTTTGAGCCGTGTGATTGAAGAATTCCCATCGTGATTGGAATCATTGGATAAATACACGGCGTTAGGCTTAGCAGTAAGCCAAGCAGGACTGTAAGTAAAAGGCGAATGCCCCATGATTCTGTTTGTGTAAAAAGGGAAAGGATTTTTTCTTTATATGCCTGAGCGCACGAGGGAGACTGTTTGACACTTGTCGCGCTTGGTGGTTCAACTGTTTGAACGTTTGATGCTGGTAAAGCATCATTGTAATCAGGCTTGTTTTTTTGTAAAAACGGCAAAACATAGCTCATTGTTTTCTGAGTTGGCTTTGCCATGTATGAAATGAAAAGCGATGCATTTTCAAAGGCAGAGCACGGTCCCTGCGCGATGCAAGAGATTCGTACAGGCTTTTCAAATAATTTTTTCTGCGATTTGAAGTTGGTATCATATTTTTCAGAAGGTTCACATGAGGCATGCCATTCTGAAATTTTGATATCAGGATGATTAGCAGAAAGCTGAATATAGTCGCTATATATTGGATAGTTTGTCGAGCTTTGAATATCTATTGTGAGCTCATATGAGTCATTATCAAGAGGCTTGCAATTGAGAATAGGATCCTGTCCTAAAAGGAGGCATGAGGTGAAAATAAGAGTTGAGAACCATACATACAATTTCATGAATATCCTTCCAGAGCATATTTTTAAGGGGCGCGTGAATTGTGAAAGCTCTTAGTATATACTAGGTTTTAAATAATGAATATGGAGGCTTGATTGGCTCGAGATATTAGAAGATTAATGATGTGGCCCGGAGTGTTCTTACTGTTATTAAGCAGCGGGCTTTTTAGTTTGCATGTGTATACATCGAATTCATTGGAAAAGCGTTTGGCTTGTATGAAGTATGCCGTTCCTTATTCTGACTTATATGCATTTGTAAAAATGTGTGGATCAGAAAAACGAACAGTGTCTCAATGCGTACGGAGCATGATGCTCGATAAAAAGAAGAGGGCATTACAAGCAATTAAAGATGAATGGGATATCAGCGATGAAGCTCTTGATACAGTTTCAAAAGAGACTGAAAGAAAGGTGGCTTCTTTGTATCGCGATACGGATCAGTCATCGATCTATATAACGTTTGCATCTGCAAAAAAGGGCGTTCGCCTCAAAAATAGTTCTGCATGCAAACAGATCGAATCGCTTATTCGAGATATAGTGCAGGAAAATGGCATTAAAAATGTCGCAATTCATGTGCTGCTAAACGTTCCACACAAGTATCCTATCATCTATTATTATAGTGGTATGAGCGAATATACTTCATCGCTTGAATTTCTTCTTGAATTGCCTGAGGGATTTGAAAAGCAAGACATACGATTTCAACGAGGAAATCTCGAACATGAATTAATGCACGTAGCGTGTGGACATAGCGTATGCGTCAGCTTAATGAGCGAGCATATTGCGCAAAGAGATTGCATTGATACGGGCATAATCAATCAATCAGAGAGCTTTGCTCGTCTTTCGCGGTGCTATGAATATGAAGCTGATATATATCCGACAATCAAAAATAAGCAGACAGCGAATAGTATGCTTCGAGCTCTTGCAAGCGTAGTCACTCATGATGATTTCCATCCAGACATAAAAAAGCGGAAGCAGCTTGTGGCCAATATTTTACGGCTTGGAATTTTAGAAGCACAGTGTGCTGCATAGCCTTTGGTAAGCATTCGATGAGTGTACAGATTTTTGTATGCACAGAGTGTTGTGTATAAAAGTGATATCTTTTTAAATAAAAATGGGCGAAGTGCCTTGAAAAAGCAATCAAAGCGGATACAATAGATTTCACACAACATTTTTTAAGGGGATATAGCTCAGCTGGTAGAGCGCACGCATGGCATGCGTGAGGTCACGGGTTCGACTCCCGTTATCTCCACCATACAAGGTTTATATGCTTTTTGCCTTTTTTATGAAGCCTTTGTTTCTACAATTTTAATATTTCCACTATTACATGTGAGGCGAATATCCGCTTCGCCGGTTCCCAATACTCCATCAACCTGCTTTTCAAGCTCACGGCGTGTTTTTCTGGTGAGTTTGGTAGTGAATGGCTTGAGAGTGACGTAGTGATCGGAGGTTAGAGTTCCTTTTGCTGTCTTGCCTTGAAGGGTAGCATTGACTGCTGAAGGAAGTGCAAGCGTGATGGCGCCTGAATTTTCGGCATTAAGGACTATTTTACTTGTTGATGGGACAGTGGCGCATGCCGTGGTGATATTTCCTTTTTTTGTGCACGCTATAACGCTTTTTGAAGCATCAGCAACTGTTATGTCGCCTTTGTTTGTGGTAGCTTTCACATTTCCTTGAGCGTTAAAAATAGCGATCGAACCAGACTCATCAGTTTGGGCAACGACAGTTCCGGCTACATTTTTAAGTTCAATGTTTCCACTGATTGTAGTGGCTGAGATAGGCCCATTGACATCCTGGACCTTAATAAGGCCTCGTTCAGTATGAAGCTCGAGCTTTACATCAGCGGGCACGATAAGATTAAAATCAATTGCTCCTTTTGCAGCTTTATTGGAGCAGGCCGTCATTATTTTTAGATGGTGCCCATCAAATTGATCGGTTCTTTCGCTTTTGATTGAGAACATCTCAAGCTCTTCTGGTTTGGCTGCCTTTTTGATGGCCTTTAAGCAGATTGTATCTCGTTTCCATTCCGTGGTAATCGTAATGTTGCCATCAATATTATAGAGAGAAAGAGTGCCTGGTTTTTCAAGCCGGTACTCCTTTTCTTCTATCGCTTCATTGGTATATTTTCCAAAAAAAGCATATACTCGCTGCATGGAAAATTTTTCCCATGCATAGATGCCATCACCTGAACAAAGGATTGAAATGATGAGACTGTACCTAAACGTTTTATTCATAACTGTTCCTTTTTTTAGAGATCCACTCGCATGAAGTCTACAAAAATTGAGTCCCATATTCAAAGAGCTCTTGCAGAGATACAAAAACAATACCCGGTCGTTCAGGCTATTTTTGATGAGATTTCTGCTCATGGAGGTAAGGCATTGCTTGTTGGGGGAGTTGTCCGAGATTTACTCCTAGGGTTTCCCGTTAAGGATATCGATATTGAAGTGCATGGAATGCCGATTCAGGAGCTTGAAGCCCTTTTAAAGCGGTTTGGAACGGTAAGCATGGTAGGGAAATCTTTTGGAGTCCTACGATTTTCAGGGCTTGATATTGATTGGGCAATTCCACGATCAGATGAACCAGGGCGAAAACCGACTGTTACGCTTGATCCGTATATGCACTTGAAAGATGCGTTTGCTCGTCGAGATTTAACCATTAATGCAATGGGAATCGATGTTAAGAGTGGAATATTGTATGACCCGTTTGATGGGCAAAAAGATTTACAAGAGAAATGTTTGCGTGCTCCAGATCTTAAATTCTTCAAAGAAGATCCGCTTCGTCTTTTTCGAGTAATGCAATTTATAAGTCGCTTTGAAATGATGCCAGATTCTGAACTTGACGATTTGTGCAGAACTATGGATATTTCGACTGTTTCACGAGAGCGGATCGAAGCTGAATTTGAGAAAATGCTTTTAAAATCAAAGCGTCCTTCGCTTGGCATACGGTGGCTTAAGCAGATTGGCAGGCTTGAAGAGTTGTTACCAGAGCTTGCCGCTACCATTGGAGTAAGGCAAGACGTGGTATATCATCCTGAAGGGGATGTATTTGAGCATACGATGCAAGCTCTTGATGCTGCTGCTCGAATGAAATACGACAATGATCATATTAAGCTTATTATGCTTTACGCTGCATTGTGTCACGATCTTGGTAAGGTGACGACAAGTGAAGAACATGAAGATGGTTCTATATCAAGTATTGGTCATGCGGAGGAGGGGCATTTGCTGAGCCGATCGCTGCTTAAGCGGATTACTGCAAATCAGGATCTCATCGCGGCCGTTGGTAAACTTGTTTTGTATCACATGATGCCATTACAGTTTATTGAAAATGATGCGAAATCTGCTGCATATAAACGTCTTGCCAATAAATTAGCTCCTTATGCCTCGCTTGCAATGCTTGCCAATGTATCGCTGGCTGATAAACGCGGACGAAATGCGGAATCATCGGAGCCTCTTAAGGAGCAGTATCCGGATATAGATCTCTTTCGCAAAAGAGCAGAAGAATCGCAGGTATTAGAGACAATAGAAAAGCCTATTTTGCAGGGAAAGGATATTGCAGACATTGTGGAGCCGGGTCCAAAAATGGGAGCTTTACTGCGTAAAGCATATGAGATGCAAATTGATGAGGGAATTACGCACAAACAAACACTTAAAGAGCGCATAGCTCGATTGATTGATCATGAATAGATGGTTCGTTTTTATTTACTCATCTCAGAATATTGTTTATAGTAGCAGCAATTATTAAAGCAATGAAGGATAGAGTATGTTTGAATCGGTTACAGGAAATGCATTATGGCAGTTAGTTCGCCAGTCTGATCTTCTTTCAAAAGGTGTTTTACTGACGCTTTTTTTTATGTCAGTGCTTTGTTGGACGATTTTTTTTTGTAAATTTATTTTATTGCGGCTCAGGCGGAGAGATATTCGTAGAGTTCTTTATCAACTTCAATCAATCAGAACCTTGCAGGATGTGCAAACAATTGCAACCGCTTTTTCACACACGGTTCCGGGGCGCTTTTTGACTCAAGCGTTTGTTGTATATGGTACGCTCGAAGCGCTACAGCCTGAAAAATCGCATCGAAACTGGGATATTATGCAATATCATATTGATCAAAATATTGATCAACTAGTTGCTCTTGAAGAATCATATTTGCCTGCGCTATCGACGAGCGCGGCCGTAGCGACACTTTTAGGGCTATTTGGCACCGTGTGGGGGCTCATTCACTCATTCATTAGTATAAGCGAGCGTCAATCGGCAGATATTACTGTTGTTGCTCCTGGTATTGCTGAAGCCTTGACGACGACGCTTGCAGGTTTGATTGTTGCTATTCCAGCACTAGTGATGTACAACTATTTGCTTTCTCAGATTAGAAAAATAGAGTTTGATATCGTTACGCTGGGTGATAAGGTAACCTTTATCATGCAGCAAGCAATGTCTAAGGAATAGATATGGTTCGCAGATCGCGCCGAGGGCGCAGGGATCAGTCTAAGGCCATACTTGATATATCGATGACTCCGCTTATTGATACGGCACTAACGTTGCTCGTCATTTTTATGGTAGCAACTCCGATGATTCACAATGCAATTCGAGTAAGCTTGCCTAAAGGTAAGGCAAAAGAAGATATTGGGTCAAAGCAGGATCTTGTTGTGTATGTAGATAAAGATCAGAATATATTTTTTAACGGCGAACAACTTTCGCATGAATCTGTCATTGCGCGTTTAAAAAAGGTCGTTGAACAGGATCAGCATACCATGGTATATGTCAAAGCGGATCAAGCAGTTTCATATGGATCGGTGCTTGAGCTTGTTGATAAAATTAAGGTGGTGGGAGGTATATCACATGTGGTTTTGGCAACGCAAAAGTACGCGTAAACAGATTCTTTTTTGGACCCAACTTAGCTTGATATCATTAGCGTTGCATCTTGGCTGCCTGTGGGCTCTTTTTTTTATGTATGGAGATCAGTCTTCGATTCTTCATTTTGTAATTTCAGCTGCTCGTTCAAAAGATATACAGTATAGCGTATACATAGAAAAGATTGCTTCTGCGGTGGATACAGAAGTACAACCGCATCAAATCGATTCTTCAGTATCCGCAGCTGTTGCGAATGTGCTGCAGCAGTCTCACAAAGTCCCTGAAATAGCGCAAGAGCAGCCAAAAAAGACAGCTCAAAAACAGGTTCAAAGGCAATCAAAGCCAAAAGAACAGAATTCAAAAATTGTGCAGCCAATTTCTGTCGCACACCAGGATTTTTATGAAAATCTTTCTCAGCAGTGGTCTCCTCCTCCAGGAATACCGGATGGAACGAATTGTGAGCTTTTGGTGAACATCGATACGCGTGGCATGATTCATGAGGTAACGGTATCTAAATCATCCAATATTTTGCTTTTTGATATTGCAGCTCAATCGGTAATGCATGAAAGTAAATGCCCTCGGTGGACATGGGGAAAGACAATTGCTGTTACATTTAGCTCGGAGTATGCATGAAGAAAATCGTATTGGGAATAGTATTATGTTGTTATGCGCTATCGTATGCTCGTGTTGATCTGAAAATTAATTCAAAAAAAAGAGGTGCGCAGTCGGTATTGCTGTGGTGTATACAGGAAAACGATGAATACATGCCACAGTTGGTTGAAGCAATGGAGCGAGCCCTTTCGTTTACAAAGCAATGTTATATTCAAGTCGAACATCATACTACTATACCATCAAAAGAGGATTTGAAAGCATTAAAGCGAGATAAAAAAGCACAGCTCGTGATTACGATTGCACCATTTAGTAAGGGATACGAATGGCGATTATATGACACGATAGCTCCTACATTACATGCAGCGCGTCGCTATGAAAAACGAGGTGATCTGGTTAGGGGTTGGGCGTATAATATATGCGATGATGTGTGGGATATTATGATGCATAGCAAGGGATTTTTTTCAACTAAGATCGCATATGCACAAAAAGTACCCGATAAGCGAATTAAACATATTTATGTTGCAGATTTTGATGGATCATATCCCCAAAAAGTGGTTGACACTTCTACCATAAATGTGGCTCCTCGATGGCATTACGATCGCAAACATCCGATGTTATTCTATTCTGATTTTACTGCCCAAAATATACGCTTAATGGTTATGGGGATGGATGGCGTTTCGAAGATTGCTTCTAATTTCGATGGAGTTAATATGATTCCAGCATTTTCTGGTGATGGAAGCAAGATGGCCTATTGCAGTTCAAGAGGGGATGGCTATTGTCAGATCTACTATTGTGAAAAAAATGAGATTAAAAATATAACCAATAATACTGGCAACAACGTATCTCCTTCGATGACGAGCGATGGATCAAAAATATTTTATTGCTCTGATGTATTAAAGAAGAGCCCCGAGCTTTTTTGTTATAACTTCAAAACAGGAAGTACCGAACGATTGACGTCGGGTGCGCACTGCGAGACGCCTCGCTATAGCCCTGCATGCCATAAGGTGGCATACGTTCGATCCGTAAAAGGGATTATGCAGCTTTTTGTATTTGATCTTGTTGATCGATCGCATACCCAGCTGACGTTTGCGGGAAAGCATAAACAGGAATGCTGCTGGTCTCCCTGTGGAAACTGGCTTATTTTTTCAGAAGGTGATCTTGGAAAAGAGAGCAGAATAGCCCTTTTAAACCTTCATGATAAAACACAGCGTATGCTTACTCCAGCTGGCCATGATTGCACATTTCCAGACTGGTCGCCCATTTATTCAGAATACCCCCAATTTTTACGAGCCTAAAAGGTTCGACAAACGGGGGTTTTTAGCCTAGAATAAGAGCCAATATTGCGTAACATGACCTATTTCGATATAATATTCTATTAGAAAAAGTGCCGTTTAAAGCGTATGTTTTTTGGATGACCTGAACGAGCGTCTTTTATTTATGGTGTAATTTAAGAGGTATTTATTATGAATGTAAAAAAACCACAAAAGTCATTTTTTAATGGGGGTCCTCGAAATCTCCTTATTGGAACACTGTTTTTGCTCGGTTTTATTTTTATTTTGCACACATTGACTGATCGAAATCGTGGCCTTAAACCGTTATACTATTCAACATTTTTAAATCTTGTTGAAAAAAATGAAGTAAAGAAGGTGTACATCTCAGAGAAAGATGTTCACGGTATTTTGAAAGATGGAACGCCATTTGAAACTACGATTGCAGATAAAGAAAGCGATTATACGTTACTCAGAAAGCACGGCGTCGATATTGATGTTGCCTCAACGGGTAATGCGTTTAGTTTTTGGTATATGTTACCTCTTCTTTCATTGCTTATTATTGGGTGGGCGATTTGGTATGTGATTCGCCAATCTCGGGGTGGCAATGGAGGCAATGGGAGCAATAATATATTTTCGATGGGAAAAAGCAAAGCCAAGCTTTTTATGCCTTCAACGATACAGGTAAAATTCCCAGATGTTGCGGGCGTTGCTGAGGCAAAGGAAGAGCTCAAAGATGTGGTTGATTATCTTAAAAATCCTGAAAAGTATCAGCGCCTTGGAGCAAAAATACCACGCGGTGTTTTGCTTGTGGGTGCGCCTGGTAATGGCAAAACAATGCTTGCGCGAGCAGTTGCGGGCGAAGCAAATTGTCCCTTTTTTAGCGTGAGCGGTTCAGATTTTATTGAAGTTTTTGTTGGTGTGGGAGCTGCTCGAGTTCGTGATTTGTTTCAGCAGGCTCGAAAGCATGCTCCGTGCATTATTTTTATTGATGAAATTGATGCCGTTGGTCGCCAGCGTGGTTCTGGACTTGGAGGAGGCCATGATGAACGGGAGCAAACATTAAATCAGATGCTTGCAGAAATGGATGGATTTCAAACTTCTGGTAGCTCTGTGATTGTAATGGCAGCAACAAATCGTCCCGATGTCCTTGATTCGGCATTGTTGCGTCCCGGGAGATTTGATCGACGAGTAGAGGTTTCATATCCCGATTTAAAGAGTCGTGAGCAAATTTTGAAGGTTCATGCTGATAAAGTTAAACTTGATTCTGAGGTTGATCTTGCTAAAATTGCGCGTGGAACTCCAGGTTTTTCGGGGGCTGATCTTGCAAATTTAGTTAATGAAGCTGCAATTATTGCATCAAAGACAGATCAGGATACGATTACAATTGCTAATTTTGAAGAAGCACGTGATAAAATTTTATTAGGGAAAGAGCTTAAGAGTATCGTTTTGACTGAGGGTGATAAAAAAGTAACGGCATACCATGAATCGGGGCATGCTCTTGTTCGGCTTATGATGCCAGAGGATAGTGATCCTCTGCATAAAGTTACGATTATCCCTCGTGGTCGAGCGCTGGGTGTAACCCATGCTTTGCCTGAACGTGAGAAGTATACAAGAACAAAAGATGAGATGATTGCAAATATTATGTCAGCACTTGGCGGTCGAGCTGCAGAGGAGCTTGTATTTAACAAGCCAACAACGGGTGCCTATAGTGATTTTAAGGCTGCCTCTCAGATTGTGCGAGACATGGTGTGTAACCATGGTATGGGTAAAGATTTGGGTCATGTAGTATATGCTCAGGGACAGGGTGATTTTGTGTACTCACAAAGAACCGCTGAGCGTATTGATAATGAAGTGCAGCGTATCATGGATGAGTGTTATAAAAATACGATTAAATTGTTGTCAGAAAACAGAGATAAGCTCGATCTTTTAGCGCATGCGCTTCTTGAAAAAGAAACATTGTTTGCAGAAGAGATTTATGAATTGCTTGGTATTGACCCACGAACAATACATAGTTTTTCATAAGGAGCCGAATGAAAATCTCTCATCTTAAAGAAGATATTGAGTGTATTATGAAAGAAGCAGGTAATCTGCTTCTTTCTTTTTGGCATAAGCACATACGAGAAATTCCAAAGGAGCATGGATTTGTAACGCAGGCAGATCTTGAGGTGGAACTTTTTTTAAAGAATGGCCTTTCTAGGCTGGTTCAAGCGGATTTTTGGGCTGAAGAGTCAGGCAAAACTGGTACTGTTGGCAATGGGTATACGTGGGTAATAGATCCCCTTGATGGAACGACTAATTTTGCCCATCATATACCATATTTTTGCATCTCTGTAGCCTTGACCAAAAATGACATTCCTATAGTAGGGGCTTTATATAACCCATTGCTTGGGGAGTTTTTTTATGCGGATAGCAATACAGCTTCGACGTTGAATGATGTTCCAATACGTCTTTCAGCTGTTCAAAAAGAATCATTAGCTTTTGTAGGTATAGGGCTGCCCTATGGGGTAGCTGAACGGGGGGAAATGATTAATACGGCTCAATTATTAAGTCCACACGTTCGGGCACTGCGCCATTATGGTGCTGTGGCTCTTGATTTGGCAAATCTTGCGTGCGGTAGGCTTGATGCGGTGGCCTTTTCGCGTCTTTTTTGGTGGGATATTGCAGCTGGGGTGATTTTGGTTAAACAGGCTGGGGGAACAATAGGTGAATTTAATGGCGATGAGGTAGGTCCTTCCTTCAGGACATGCCTTGCTTCAAACCCTTATTTGTATGACATATTGAAAGAATTGTTGAAATATAGGGTTGAGGGTTGAAAAAAAGATCTATTTCAGTAGACTAATAGTAAGCACAAAACGTGCTATTCTTGATAGATACGATCCAAAGGAAACATTCATGGCAAGAATATGTGGAATCTGTGGCAAGCGGCCGCAGGTGGCAAATTTAGTTAGTAACGCAAATAACCGCGTTAAGCGTTGGGTTTATCCGAATGTTAAGACGATGCGATACACAAAGCAGAATGATAATTCTGGCACCGTTAGTAGGGGTAAAGTCTGCACAAGATGTGTTAAGGGCGGTAAAGTAACAAAGGTTATGTAAAGGGTTTATAGATGCCAAATATTAAATCGTCTAAAAAACGCGTTAAACAGGCAGAAAAATGTCGTTTGAGAAATAATGCTCGTAAAAGCGATGTGAAAACTGCGGTTAAAAAAGTTATCGTTGCAGTAGAAAATAAAGATATTGAATCAGCGAAGGATCTTCTTCGAGTAGCGCAGGCAAAGCTTGCTCGCGCACAAGGCAAGGGACTTTTGCATCGTAATGCAGTAGCTCGCAAAATGAGTAGATTGGCAAAAAGAGTTAAGTCTCTTGAAATGCCGGCTGCGTAGTGGGCGCTGTTTGATTACGTAAATAATATTAGGGACCGCAAATATGCGGTCCTTTTTTTTGAAGGAGAGAGATAATGATTAAAAAGCTCGTGATGTTGTCAGTAGCATTTCACTGTGTTGGTATTATCGCTATGGAGGATATGCCTCTGGATAAAGAGGCTCCTGCCTGGCAGAATGAAAAGCTTATGAGTAAAGAAAATAGTAAAGAGCTAGATTCTTATCAAAAGCTTGCACGTAAAAATGAATTGGTAGAGCAAGAAGCTAAGAAAAAATCGCTTTATGCAAAAATGTATGAATCAACTGATCCTTCGATAATTGCATTGGGGTTATTACATACCTTTTTTGGGGGTTATGTTTGTTATGTATATTATAACAGTTGAATAAGTAGGAGCGAATCCTCTCATTTTGAGCACCTTAAATTATAAGATCAACAGATAAGGAGATGAGCGTGAGAGTTTTATTCATATGACCAGAAAACCGTGGCCTTTTAAGGCCGGGGATGAATGGGCATCCTTGTAGAGGCAGTTGAGCAAGGTGAAACTTTGCGAAGCGCCGAATTGTAGGGCATACTCAAATACATGAGCAAGTATTGGAAAGGTTCACAAACAACGCATAGGCTTATGTATCATTTAGTCTGGGTCCCGAAATATCGTAAAAGAATTCTAAAGGGCAAAGTAGCGGAAAGATTGGAAGAATTGATTCGCGAATGTGCAGATCTTCAAAGATGGAAAATAGAAGAGCTGAATATTCAGGTAGATCATGTTCACGTACATGTTCGCATGAGACCAGAAATAAGTGTAAGTAGAATGGTGCAACTATTCAAAGGGATGACCAGCAAAGTTATCCGAGAAGAATTTCCTGATTTAAAAGAATTTTTGTGGGGAAAAAGTTTTTGGGCAGATGGATATTTTGCAGAGACATCTGGACAGGTTCATGAGAGTCAAATTCGAGAATACATTAGAAATCAGTAAATTTGTGAAGAAAGAGAGAAGCGGGGGCTTTTAAGCCCCCCGAGTTTCACTAATGATACTTTGTATGCATGCAGCATTTTTACAAGGCATGGATATCGATACAAATCAAATAAACTTATATGCTAAAGAGACTATAGAGCATGTGCTTATGCATGTGATCAATTGTGGCTGTATTATGACAAGTTGTTGTATTAGCGCGGTGGGCTGCTGTTGCTGTTGTGAAGAATGGTGTCCCCCTGAATGTGATCACATTTCTAATGTATTTGATATGTCGATGGAGCGATAAGGGTTACTACGAGCATATCGCTTATATGCAATTAAAAATTGCTTGGCTATATGAGAAGCAACTTGAGATGTTCCGGCATTTTCAGCCAATATTAAAAAGACGAGAGGGCTTTGATCTTTGTATCTAAAATAAGAGACAAACCATGCATGTTCAAGATAATCTTTACTGAGTTTTCGTTTTGAAAAATCGGTGATTTGTGCGGTACTTGTTTTTGCATAAATTTCCATATCTTTAATTGCATCTACCTGTTTTCCTGTACCACTTGTAACTACAAATCGCATTGATTTGCGAAGGAAGTCGATTGTTTCTTGTTTGAGAGCGAGGGGAAGCATCTCAACTTTTTCATCTGCAAGTATTCGAGGCTTTACAAGATAGCCGGTAAAAATAGCGCTAATCATTCGAGCAATTTGAAGGGGTGTTGCGAGCATGAAGCTTTGGCCAATTGTTACAGAAAGTGTTTCTCCTGGCCACCAGCATTCGCCTTTTACCGTTCTTTTCCAGATGCGACTTGGTACAATTCCTATTCCTTCAGGAAATAAAAAATCTGTTTTTTGACCTAGCCCAAATCGATAAGCATAATCAGCAAGAAGATCGATATCTATCGATTTACCAAGCTCAAAAAATAGGACATTACATGACTGTGCAAGAGCTTGAACTGTCGTAAGTTGGCCGTGTCCATGCCTTCGATGACACCAATAATTACGGCCTGCAAATTGTACAAAGCCTTCACAATCCCATACGTGCTCTTCTTGCAATAAGTTATGCTCAAGGGCGGCGCTTAACGTTATGAGTTTGAATATAGAGCCAGGAGGATAGGGGTTCAGAGCTCTGTTTAAAAACGGCTTATTTTGTTGAATTTCGGCCCATGTTGTACTGGATATAGGCTTTAAAAACAGTGAAGGATCAAATGATGGGCGTGAGACGATAGCTTTAAGATCACCGTTTATTGGGTCCATGATGACCATGCAGCCGCAATAATCTTGAGGATATATCTGTTCTGCTATAGATTGAAGTTGAAAATCGAGAGTTGTGCGGATATCTGCGCCTGTGTGGCATAGTTCTTGCACCGTTTGATTAATGTGTCTGCCTCGAGAATTTATAGTTTTTATGAGAGTTCCCTCTGTTCCTTTGAGTTGTTTTTCACATATTTTTTCAAGGCCCATTTTTCCATGTGAACCTTCATCGATGTGCCGGCTAAGATAGCCGATGATATGGCTTGCATAGGATCCGTATGGGTAGATTCGCTCAAATTGAGTTGTAATGAGAATATTTGGATGCGAGGGATAAAGCTCTACAATGCTGCTCAACTCATTGAATGATAGATCGCGATGGAGTAAAAGAGTGAGGTGCTTTTTTTCTACATGTATTATGGATTCAAGAGAGGGGAATTCTTCTTGGCCTACAATTGTCTGCAATGTAGAAAAGCATTCTGTTTGTTCTGGACTTAAAGATCGATTTCCGGTTCCATTCCAGAAGATGCAGTGTACTGGTCTATTGCTTGCAATGACAGTGCCTTTGCAATCATATATTGTTCCTCGTTCTGGCCTGATTACTTCTGTCCGTAAAAAATTTCTCTGTCCTTGAGCTGTATAATAGCTTGAGCAGTAAAGTTGCAAATATCCAAGGCGAACTATAATAATACTCAACAGAAAAAATAGTAAGCTTATAATAATCGGAAGCTGTTTATCTATGGGCTGAAGACGGAACATAACATTCTATTTTTTTAACATTTTTTTAATTGGATGTATCTCATTACACATGCGAGTTAGATCCCCGAGTGATACATGTGTATATTTTTCCGTGCTTGAAAGAGATTTATGCCCTAAAAGCTCTTGAACTACACGTAAATCGGTTCCTTGATTGAGCAGGTGTGTTGCGAAAGAATGGCGGAGTTTGTGAGGAGTAAGATGCTTGTCGATTTTTAAAAAAGAGCGGAACATTTCAACAATTCTTTGTACTGATCGTGTTGTGAGTTTTCCGTTGCGATGATTGACAAAAAGTGGGTCGGTGTGCGTTTGTGCTGGAAGACGTTCTTTTAAAAGATATTCATGAATTTTTGATTTTGCTTTATCTCCAAATAATGCAATGCGCTCTTGATTGCCTTTACCAAGAATGCGAATCGTTTTTTCATGCATGTTTATGTCGCATATTCGAATGGATACAAGCTCTGAGCATCGCATTCCTGAAGCATAAAGCAGTTCAAAAATGGCTTTGTCGCGAATAGGAAACTTACTCTGAAGATCTGAATCTGCTACAGAGTCGAGAAGATAGGATATTTCATCAATGCTTAAAAATACAGGTAATTTTTTACTAATTCGTGGGCGCTTAAGCTGTAGTTCGATAATAATGCCACATGTTTTTAGATATTTGGTGAATGACGTAAATGTTGAATATTTTCGGGCTATAGAATGTTTATCTATTTTTTTGTAAAAAAGACTCATTAAATACCGCTCAATAATTTGGCGTATGCCAAGAGCTTTATCGTTACCGAGTTTATTTGTACCCCAGAAATCTGCAAAGGCTTGAAGGTCCCCTGCATAGGCACGAATAGTATGGGCAGAAAGATTTCTTTCAACATCTAAGTACAGTAGAAAATCATCTTTTTTTTGAAGGAATTCTTGATGTGTCATGCTGTTTCTCCTGAATGTTCACCAATATGAAACTCTTTAAATCGTCTATTGACAGAGGAACGATTTACTCCTAAAAATTGAGCAATTTTAGTTTGGCTTTTAAATTTATTCCAAAGAAGTTCAAGAATAGTGTCGTTTTTTAAAGCTTTTTTACCAAGCTGAGCGGCATAGAGTAAATGAGGATCATCAAAGCTTGTAATACCCTTTTTAGTTGTTTCATAAGGAAGTGTTTCTGTCTTTTTGAGTATGATAGATTCGATTGACTGTTTTAAGTGGCTGAAGCTTGAAATATCCATGGAAAGAAGGAGCTGAGTGTCACGATCAGAAAGGGCAAGTAAAGATTTTGCAGCTTGAGCGTGTATAAATGTGTCGGCATAACTGCTAATAAAAGACTTTTTTTCTGATTCGGGCAGAGTTCCGGGAGAAGGTATCATAATGATTTCTTTTTTCAAAAGCTCATATAGTTTTGGTGAAAATTTTCCCTTGCGAATCAGCTCGGAAATATTGTGATGCGTAGAGCAGATAATACGTGCATTACTTTCGATGTATTCGTGTGAATGATATTTAGTATATCTTCCATATCTGATGTATTCGGCCAATTTTTCTTGGATCATGATATGGACATGATGAATGTTTTTTATGAAAAGAGTTCCATTTTTACATTTTTCAAGTAATGAGATGTGGGGTTCTGCTTGAGCAGAACCAAAAAGGGTCGTTGCGCTTTCTTGCTCATCCATGTACCCCGAAAGCGTGAGAATATGCATATGGTTTTTATCGCTAATGGTGTGTATGAGTTGGGCTGTTGGGATAACATCTTCTTCCGGAGCTTCCAGGAGGATAGCTTTTATGCCTAATGCTGATTTGAGCAATGAAACTTTTGTATTGAGTAATATATCACTATCTCCAGGAATAAACTGAGTAATGAGCTGACCGGCTTTTGTTGAGGATAAGTATAGAAGATAGTCCCAGTCATTTGGATCATGCAATACATGCATTTGTTGTATAATAACATCAGAAACATCGGGATGACTTACCGTTATAATAATATGCTTTTCCATAAGATGAGGTACTGCTGAAAGGAGTAGTCTATTGCCAAGTCCATCTTCTATGTGAAGATTATTTGGGGTATTAAATGTTTCGACTTGTTGAGCAAGCTGCCTGAGTGCTTTTGTAATAGGATGGCCTTCTTGTTTGTTGGGATCGACTGGTAGTAATAAGCGGGCTTCGTTATTTGCATATATAAATCGATGTGCTTTATAAAATACAATTCCCAGTTTTTTTTCTTTTGAGTGACGCAAAAACGAATTAATACTTTCCTTGTATTGATTGATTTTCTGATGTTTTTTGTACAAGGTATCTTTTAATTTTTTTTCGGTATAAATAAGCGTTTGTATATTGCGATTATTAAGTAAATTTATAATATTTCCTGCATACGTGGCGTATGCCAGCATTGCATCTTGCTCAGCATGATTGAAGTATTTTTTTGGGTTACTTCTATCAACGATAATGTATCCTACTAACAGTTTTTTGCTGTAAATTGGCACTATGGTATCAATATTATATGTCTTAAACAGGGAAATTTGCTTGGCAAGATGGGGAGATTGCAGGTAAAAGTAGGTAAATTCCAACTCGTCAAAGACATAGATAGAGGTAGCGAACTGATCTGTAATTGTTTCTGATCGCAAAAACTCTTCTATAACTTTTTCTGATTCGGAGAGTGTATCTTTTTCAGCATCATGATATGCAGAGCAAATAATTAGTTTTATAGCATGTGAAGGCAGGTCAAATGCCTCTTTAAAGAACACTTGTGTTATGTGTGAAAGCTCTTGGCGAGATTGAGCTTCGCTCAGCGCTTTTAATACTGTTTTAAAGCACGCAAAAAGATGCTTTGATTGTAATCCCTCTACGCGTGCGATTCTATTTGCAAAACGAAGTTTTATGACGTTTCTCAAGCAATAATCGATTCCAAGAGCCAACATAAGGGTGGAAGCGCTAATTAAAAGGGGAAGAGACATAATTACTTGAAAACATAAAGCTAAAATAAACTCTATACAAAAAAATGGAGTGACAAAAAAAATCAGGAAAAGTTTTAGCTGCTTAATAAGTAAATTGGGAAGATTTTTTTTTGAAAGATAATAAAGAGCTGTTCCTATTCCCATTGTGCAGAATAGTCCAACTAACAGTGGGGTTATATAGAGCATCATATACTGTTCCATGCCATCAACCGATATGAAAGCCATGGCACGATCTTTTATTGATGTATAGAGATATGGTTTTATACATGCGGTATATATGAAATAACTGCTTGATAGCAGGCCACATCCAATTAAAAGTTGATACCATCGATTCAAAGCAATGCGGGGATTAACAAGACTTTGAAGAAAGAGGGCAAGAGATAGATATTGTAAAATATGCGCTCCCCATGCAATTCGAATACATCCAAGAATGTAGGCATATGAAATTGAGGGGTTACATGAAGTGTAGTACGTTTTTAAAAGCCAGCTTATATCATTGAGAGTTGCACACAGAATAATGCATATAAGTAAATAAAGCGGCCTTCGTGCCGTATGAATTTGGGCCTTTGGATTAAAAAATTGAATAAGATATTTTGCCTTAATGCATATTGAGAGAGTTAAAGCCATCAATAATAGATGTGGACTTTGCATTATATCAAAGCTAAATGATAATAAATTTTCCATACTCTATTGATCCCGATTAATACAACCATTATACTACTCACTATCTTGACTTAATTCACAAACATGAGGGATCGCATGGATGCATATACAATTTGGGCTATGATACACCATGTCATACATTTTTTGAATAGTTTTATACAAAGTGGCTGGCCGCCGCCTCCATTAGGATAAAACGGTTTAAGATTGTAAACTGTCTTGGTAGGGGACAGTTTATTCTTCTGTAAGGTTGTATTTTTTGCAGCGTCTGTTGACTGAGGAGCGATTGACTCCCAGGAATGTTGCGATCTGGTTTTGGTTTTTAAATTTATTCCACAAGCTAGCCATTATTTTGGCGTCTTTGAGTGCTTTTTTACCAAGCCGGGCTGCCTGTATGAGCTCTGGATCTGAAACGTTGTACGCAGGATCAAACTGCGTCTCTTCATATAAATCGTGCGATTTTGATTTCTGAACAAGAATATTTTGAATTTTTTGCTTCATTTCCAAAAGGCTTGCGGGCCTATGGTGGGCCAGCTTGTATTTGTCTTTTTCAGAAAGGGAAATGAGATTTTTATATGTTTGATTTGCAATTGCTTGCTCAGAAAATCCATCGGCTAATGTATTGAGTTCTTCTTCAGGAAGAGTGATGAGTGATGGCATCTCGAGTATGGTGTATTTTAACTCATTGAAAAGGGCCTGAGAAAAACGATCTTCTTGCACTAAAAGAGATAAATTTTGATTAGTAGAGCAAATAATACGTACATTGCTTGCAATTTTATGTTCGCTTTTAAATATTCGAAAATAGCCATACCGAATAAACTCTGCGAGATACTCTTGGGTTTCGCGATCGAGAAAGTGTATGTTTTTTATAAAAATTGTACCAATCGAATCAAGCTTTTCTAGAAGCGGTACTGTTTGTTTTTTATCTTGAGCAAAAAGCGAATTGATGCCAAATAGAGAGATGGCAACTTCAAAATTTTTAACTGGCTCTGACAACTCAATAACGTGTAACGTTTCTCGTAGGCTAATATGATGTAAAAGCTCTACCACTTGCATTACATCCTGGGAGGGAGTATTCAAAAGTGTAGCTTTTTTGCTGAGTGCTGTTTTGAGGAGTGCAATTTTAAAATTTAATAAAGTCTCGCCTGATCCGGGAATAAGTTGATTAATAAGTTTTCCCGGTTTTGTTGTTTCAAGATACAGAAGATAATCCCATTCTGAAGGATCTTTAAGCATATCGATCTGTTTTTTTATAATATCGGTAACTTCTGGATAATAAACACTGATAATAATGGTGTTGTGTTCAAGGCTAGGAACAGCTGAAAGTATGATTTTACTACCATTCTGGTCTTTAATATAGGTAGATTGTGCTGTTTTATACTGTTCTACGTGATGAGTGATGTGTCGCAAGGCTTTGGAAGTCGGATGCCCTTCATGGATGTTGGGATTAGTTTGAATAAGTTCTTTGGCGGCCTGATTTCCGAATACAAATCGACGATTTTTATAAAATATGATACCGATATGTTTATGCTTCTGATTTCGTAGGAATGAGCGAATACTTTCTTTATATTGATTAATTTCCTGAAGTTTGGCGTACAACTCTTCTTGCAGATCCTTCTCTTGCTTAATAAGTACATCCAAATTTTTGTTTTGCATAAGATTAATAATATTACCAAGATAACGCACAAAGATGAGCATTTCATCATATTCTGTATTGGTATAAAAGGCTTCAAGGCGCGCATAGCGGTCAACGGTAATATATCCGATCATTACCTGTTTTTCATAAATAGGAAGAAAAATATCGGCCTGAATAGCATCTAAAAATGCCAAAGATGAGCTACTTTCCGGAGTTGATTCATAAAAATCGGTAAATGCGATTTCATCATATACAAGAATATGATGTTCCCTAATAAATTCGCACACTGTTTTTGTGTGTGTTATTAAAAAGCCTTCCACTAAAGCCGGAACACTTCCCTCATTACTAGGTCCTCTTTGCTGCTGCACCGTTGAGCGAATATACAGTTGTACTCGATTATGAGGGACTCCAAACGCCTCTTTGAAAAAGCCTTGTGTAATATGAGTGAGCTCCTGCATGCTTGTCACATGGCTAAATTGCTCTAAAATCGATTTGAAATTTTGCATGAAATTAATATCGACAGTTGCTTGAACTTGGCTATTTAAATTGAGAAATCTGAGGCCCAAAATTCTCCGAGAACAATAATAAATTGCTACCGTCATCAAAATGGTCGAAAAGCTTGCAAAGGTGTAGCTTGTATTAAGCCAGCTGAGATTGAAAGAAAATATAAATGGAGTTATTTGAATAAGATCAGAAATCCAGAATGGAAAAATTACAAGTCCCAGGAGAAGTTTAATTTGTTTTTTTAATAACCGAGGAATATGCGATTCTTTTGCAGATTTGATGATAATAAAAAATGCTACGACGGGCATTATTATACCAGAATAAAAACTAGATATTTTTGCTAACCAAACTTCAAATGAACTTTTTTGAGTTGATCCATATAGTATGAAAGTTGAAATACTAAAAAATATAAAAATGAATGATAAACCTAAAGAAATAACAATAAAAAATTTCTGCCGAATTTGAACTTTAAAATTTTTTTGTGTCATGCTTTCAATAAAAAGAGAGAGGCAAAGGTATTGAATTGATGCGAATGACCAGGATAAACGGTTCCAAAAAATAAAAAAAGTATGTTTGTCTTCCAGCGAAAATAAATTTTTTAATTGCAGTAGTACCCATTCAAACTCTTGGATAGCGGTGCTTATTAAAAGACCAATTAAAAAAATAAAAGGAAGCTTTAATCTTGAATCTCGTAATTGTCGTAAGGCGAGTTTTGTTAAAATATAAAATTTAAGGCTAATTGAAGAAACAAATATACAAAGAAGCACAGCGTGATGAGAAAAAAATAAGTTTGTGTAAGTGATGAAGGTATTTATGTAATTAATCATATTATTGCTATTCATGTGCTTTGAATGTATACTTTTTTTTCATGTCCAATAATTTTACGCTAGGGGTTATTATGTTTTCGTTAAAAAAAGTTCGCTATCAGATATTTACGCTAAAATTTTTATCTTTAGCTTTATTAATTGCCGATATAGGTTGGCCAACAGGTTGCTAATCCACTTTCCAACGTACCACAATTAAGCCTGTAGAACAACTTTTACAGCTTTTTATGGGGTTTTTCCATCATGAACTATTCCCGTAGCAGTGTTCAGCATCGAGTGGTTTCCATCATTCGCATGCTGAGGGGGGCAACGAAGGGAATGCAGGAGCCGGCATCATCGTTGATCATAAAACGTTATGGGAAAGACCCCTATCTTATATTGATAAGCTGTCTTTTAAGCCTCAGAACCAAAGACACTATATCATTTCCGGCATCGGTTCGCCTTTTTGAGCATGCTAAGACTCCGCATGCTATGCTGAGGGTACCCATCGAAGATCTAGAAAAAGTGATCCACGACACAGGATTTTATCGAAATAAAGCAAAAACACTTCGTTCGGTGAGCAAGGATTTGATCGATCGGTTTGGGGGAAAAGTTCCTAAGAGCAAAGAAGAGCTTCTTTCCATCAAGGGAATTGGTATCAAAACAGCCAATTTAGTCCTCGGAGAGGCTTTTGGCATTCCTGCTCTTTGCGTTGATACGCATGTCCACAAAATTTCTAATCGTTTAGGGATTGTAAAAACGAAGAGCCCTGAAGAGACCGAGAAGGCTCTTCAAAGCATTGTCCCCAAAAAATATTGGATTGAGTATGGCCGCTTACTTGTAGTCTGGGGCCAGAATATTTGTGTGCCTATTAGACCTTTTTGTTCCAATTGTGCTATTGCTGATGTATGCCCTCGCATTGGAGTTACTTCATCACGGTAAATAGTGTGTTCTGATTTATCGAAGAAGGAGTTTCTATGAAAAAGGTCAGTTTTTTGCTTTTCGGGCTCATCACTGCAAATGTGGCAGCTATGGAATCGGATGGAGTTATGTCGCCTTTAGATGTTGTTAAGCTCAAAAGTCTGAAGTCTCAGTTTGAAAAAAATATTTCACGAGACACGTCGTTAGGAGATGTTTTGACTCATTTGATTAAAGCGGCATCATATGATGAACTCATAACCATTCTTGATGGATTGGGCTTTGATCGGGATTCTCAAAGATTATTTCCATGTCTTACGCAACCATTTGATTATGGACACGTTGTGTTCACGGTCTATTCTTTATTTTCGTTGGATGTGTGGAAGCAGTCTCAACACGGATCAAAAACAGCAGATGTAATAGCATATTTGGAGCAACATAGGATTGGGCCAACGAATGGAGATCGTATGCTTCTTGGTCTATCGGGCATCAAGCATAAATAGAGCTATGGTTTGCCGCTTAAAATCTTTTTTGCTTCAGGAATAGATGTGGCGACTTTACCATCAAACGTTTTGTAGCTTAGATTAGGTTTTGTAGCGAGAGTATTGGCAAGTTTTTCATATTTATCAACGATGACATAGCAGTAATGATTGGGATTGGTGACAGAGGGAAAATTAGGGCAGGTATGAATGTTTTTGCGTTTGGCATCCTCTACGGGTACGCATGCAATGCTGTCCTTAGGAAACGAAAAATAGCATCGATAGTGCTTAGGTGTACCATCTTTTTCGGATGTATCGTATCTAATTTGTGCAATCCATTTGAGAGCTTGATCGGTTTTTAACTTTTCAGCTATCTGTCTGTCAAAACAGGCAACAGGGACAAGTGGTGTGCTTTCTTGTTGTTTTGCGCGAATATAATTTATGGTAAAAACTGAAGCAATAAAAGCTACAAATATTCCCAAAACTCGTTTTACATATTCCATTACTATTCCTATTTTATAAAGCTCTCCGTAGCTTTAGTATAGGAAATAATGGTAATGAAAATCAACAGTTTTTCTTTTATTCAGAGGCTTTTTTTGCCTTTTCTTGTAGCTCCCCAAGCGAGAGCCCAAATTCTTGTTTACCATCGCGATGGCGCAGTGTAACAGTGTTTTGAGACGCTTCCTTTTCGCCGATAATAAGCATCCACGGAATCTGCTGTAGCTGAGCTGTTTTGATTTTTCCTGAAATTGGATCAGAGCCTTCATCAAGGGTTACGCGGTAGCCATCTTCTTGTAGCTTTTCAAGAATCGTTCGAGCATATGGCATTTGCTCGTCGGTAATCGTTAATATTTTTATCTGTACGGGAGCGATAAAGAAGGGTAACCGGCCCTTATAATGCTCAAGAAGAATAGCCATAAAACGCTCAAGAGACCCATAAATTGCGCGGTGAACCATTACAGGTCGAGTTTTTGTTCCTTCAGAAGTAACATATTCGAGCTCAAAATTTTGAGGCAAGAAAAAATCGACTTGTACTGTGCCGCATTGCCACAATCTACCCATTGAGTCTTGAATGCGAAACTCAATTTTAGGCCCATAAAATGCGCCTTCGCCTTCATAAATTTCGAAAGGAATTTTGGATGATTGAAGTGCAGATTTAAGTGCGTTTGTAGCCGTATTCCAAAGCTCATCACTTCCCATAGCATTATCGGGTTTTGTGGAAATCCCTACCGTAATATGCTCAAAGCCAAATCGATTGAGGACTTTATACGTCATATCAACCATCTCTTTTATTTGTGACTCAATCTGATCTGGGGTACAAAATACGTGCGCATCGTCTATAGTAAACGTACGAGCTCTAAAAAGTCCGTGAAGAACCCCAGAAAGCTCATAGCGATGAACAAGGCCAAACTCAGAAAGTTTTAACGGAAGCTCACGATATGAACGAGGCCGTTCTTTATAGATGAGAATTGCGCCAGGGCAGTTCATGGGTTTAATCGCATAAGAGCGATCATCCATTTCGCTAAAGTACATGTGATCATGGTAATGGTCGTAATGGCCGGATCGTTTCCAAAGTTCATCGCTGAGCATGATAGGCGTTCCAATTTCTTGGTAACGAGCTTTGCTGAGGAGTTTTTTTAACGAGTCAATAAGTACGTTGATAACCACTTTTCCCTTTGGGTGAAAAAATGGAAATCCAGGACCTTCTTCATGAAACGAAAAGAGATCAAGTTCTCGCCCAAGTTTTCTGTGATCGTACTTGAGAGCTTCTTCTCGTTTTTTTTCATAGAGCCTTAGTTCTTTGGGTGTAAAAAAAACCGTTCCTGAAATGCGCTGTAGAGGCTGCTTATTTCGATCAGCTCGCCAGTATGATCCGGAGAGGTTTAAGAGTTTGAAATTTTTTAACAAGCCAGTATGTTCGACATGGCCGCCCTTACAAAGATCTTTAAATTCTCCTTGTGATGCGATGCCTACAGTATCTCCTTCAATGCCGTCAATGAGTTCAAGTTTAAACGGATTGTTTTTATAAAGTTTTCGAGCCTCTGCTTTTGAAATTTCGGTATGAACTATTGGCAGATTTCGATCTGCAATTTCCTCCATTCGGGTGGAAATTTTTGATAAATCTTCCTCTTTGAAATTGGTAGAGGGAAGAACGTCGTAAAAAAAACCTTCTTGTGTTGCAGGCCCGATGGTAAGCATGGTGTCTGGATAGAGCTCAGAAATTGCATGCGCAAGCAAATGAGCAGCTGAGTGACGTAATTTTTGTATTTCAAGCTCCGACTTCATAGTGTATCCTTGCAACGTGAAGGGTAAGATTTTATTACAAAGGTACAGTGTAAAAAAAAAGAGGCGTTTTGGCTAGAGCATGAAAAGTGATTTGATCTGGTTTCATTGCGCCTTGCTGAGTCGTGTGATACCATTCTTCAAAGTATGTGTAGTAATGATTTGTACAACCCTTTCACACAAAAGAGAGTGCATGATCGATTCTAATCCATCCAAAAAAATTTACGTTCTTGATACGAACGTCATAGTCCATGATCCACATGCATATAAAACTTTTCAAGGAGTTCAGGTCGGTATTCCTGCGATAGTATTAGAGGAGCTTGATACATTCAAACGGGAGGGAACAGATCGAGGTCGTAATGCTCGCGAATTTATTAGAGAGCTTGATGCGCTGCGCCAAAAAGGCTCATTAAGAGATGGCGTTATGCTTGATAATGGTACGATAGTGCGTGTTTTGTTTATCCCAAAAGAGACAGAAGAGATGCCGTTTTGCTTGGATGAACAGGATAATAAAATTTTGCTTGCAGCCCTTGGCCTAAGGCAAGAAGGTTATGATGTTCAATTTATTTCAAAAGATCTCAATGCTCGAGTTAAGGCTGATGCATTGGGGCTTTTTTCAGAAGACTATATCAAAGAGTACGTTACAGAGGACGATTTTTATAGGGGATGGATCACGCTTGATGTGCCTGCAATAGAGTTAAAGTCAGACGAGCCCGAATCTCTTAAAAACCTTATCAAAGAGCATGATTTGACGATCAACGAATTTATTTTAATGCGCAGTCAACATAATCCTCATAATAATCGAATTTTTCGCTACCTTGGTTCAGACAAATTTATTCCTATTTATGCACCCAATTTTAAATGGCCTCTTAGATCGCGAAATCCTCAGCAGACAATGGCTCTTAATCTACTGCTTGATGATACCGTGCAGTTTGTAACATTGTTTGGACCAGCGGGAACCGGTAAAACATTTTTGGCATTACTTGCGGGCCTAGAAAAGGTTTTATTTCACGACGATTTTCAAAAAATGCTCGTTTCTCGCCCCGTTGTTCCGCTTGGCAGAGATATTGGCTATCTGCCGGGTACCCTTGAAGAAAAGCTTCATAGCTGGATGCTTCCTATTTATGACAATATGGAGTTTATTATGCATTCTAATCAAGCATCAAAACATGAAGACGAGCATAGTGAGCATCATGAAGAACATAAAAAGAAAAAGTCCAAAAAGCACAAAAATGGACACCATCGAAAGGATCGTACTGGCATAGCTCCTGTCGATGAATTAGTACATCAAGGAAAATTAAGCCTAGAGGCGATTACGTATATGCGGGGCAGGTCTATCCCATATCAATACATTTTGATTGATGAGGCTCAAAATTTAACGCCTCACGAGGTGAAAACAATTGTTACCCGTGTAGGAGAAGGAAGCAAGGTTGTGTTGGTGGGAGATCCGTATCAGATCGATTCACCGTACCTTGATTTTAGCAGCAATGGACTGGTTACTTCGAGTGAAAAATTTAAAGGGCAACGCCTTTTTGGATCCGTTTTTCTCGAAACGAGCGAACGAAGTGAATTAAGTAAGCTTGCAGGCCAAATGCTCTAGATTCGCCCAATTTGCACGATGATATGAAGGCTGGATTTTAGGTTTTGAGCCTAAGATCCAGCCTGTTTTTAAAACCTTGAGAAAGACTTGAGCTTTTTGCTATGTTTATACCGAAACATAACAAAAAAAGGTCGAGAAAGTATGAAAAGGATTATTAATATATGCGCTTGCATAGGACTTTTGTTGCAGCCATTTTTTCTTGATGCAGTGCAGCGTAGGCGGGTTAATCCAACAGGGCCTCTTCCGGCCATGCACGTTGCGAGTGAAGGATTGTCTGAGTTAGAGTCTGTAAAAAATACTCAAGATCATGTGCTATCAGATTCCACGGAGCCAGAAACTGCAGTTTCTGATCGAGATATACCTGAGAAAGAGCGATTAGAAGAAACCATAAAGACTGATCTTGCACCCGAAAAAAAAGGGTTTCTGGTAACTATGTATCAAAAATTGCCGTCATTTAAACTGACATATAAGGGCGCTGTAGAACTATTAAAGCAAAAAGCAATGTGCCTTTATGACTATGAGCATTGCACAAAAAGAGATATGCTTGCGATTAGCTATGCGCTGGGTTTTTTGAGTGGTTATGGAATTTCCATTTCGGAGTCAGCCTATTTTTATACTATGAGAAAAATGTATGCCACTGATTTGGGAAGAAAAATATTTAGCGTACAAAAAGTAATGGACGATTTCATAAAGGGCTTTATTGGAGAATATGGGTTAAGAGTGTTGTATATGGAATTTTTTTCAAATCTTATAGCGCCGTATTTGCCGAGTAATATATTTACAGTAGGTAGTTTTGATCCGTTTACAAGAATTATAAGAGCGCCACATCTTTTTTCAATGGTTGTTGCAGGCAATTGGGAAGGATTAAAAAAAGCAGAAATGGAAGCCTTTAAAAATATCGCACTGTTAAGAATTCCTGACTCAGTGCCGTTAGAGCCGTCAAAAAGTAATATAGAAAAATTATTTCAAATTTATCTCTACATACAACATATATATAGTTTTTTTTCAATCCTTATTTCAAGCCTTGTTGGAATAACAAACGAGATCAAATATGCAACGACGATTGCTGGAAACAATCAATCATTACTTAAGAATGTTTGGTATTATCTTAAAATGAACGTGAAATGCATTTGGAATGAAACATATTGTGAAACCAAAAATGAAAAATGGAGAGCTATTGCACAGCAAGCTGCTCAATATGATATTCCACATGGATTAGCATTTAATCGTCGATTGGGTTTATTTGGAATGATGGGATTTACGAGTGGAATTGTAGCACATGCAATACAAGCTAAACAGTTTGATTTTAGCGTGCCTCAAAAGCCGGGTGTGCAGATTGATAAAGATATTGCTAAAGAATTAGGTATTGAGGAAGGATTCTTGATGTGGTATGAGGTGTTCGGTAGTAGCGATATTAAAAACGCTAAAAAGCAATATAAGAAATGGGCTCTAAAGTATCATCCTGATAAAATAACAATACCAGCAAATAAAGATTTTTATACGAGGGTATTTCAGGTGATTTCTGAAGCAAAAGGAGATAGGTGGTAAAATTTCAGTTATAAGAAATCTTCTTTTTTTGCATGTAATGTAAAAGGGTGGCATGAAAGCAATCGTGAGGCACTTTTATAGAAGGCTTGGAACAAATTATGGTCTTGAAATTGCTTTATTGCATAATTGCTGCAACTCAAGGGATATGGACAATGGGCTTCGCCAAGCAATGGGCGAATGCCTCTGATTAAAAATACGCAGACTGATCCGATATATTTTTTCATTGTTTATCATGCGCCTGAGCAAAAAGGTCCAACAGCTGCTGATATGAGAGCCCTGTGGCCTGCGGTTTTACAATTGCAATCCAATCAAAGTTGCGTTCATAGAGCTTTTGTTCGTAAAAAAGATGTCGTATTTGGCGGCGAATTTTGTTGCGTTGAGGCGCAGATCCAACTTTTTTAGGGATAACGATAAGGATTCGAGCGACATCTTGCGAGCGCGGAGCTTTCAAAAGATGAAGCCCATCGTGTTTTACGACGCGACGGGCCTTTTTCCATAGTTCATCAATTTCACGGGTATGAAACTGAGTAATAGTTCTAATTAATGCTGCCATGAGCACGAATTAATAATCGCGAACTGCAATGCGCTTGCGACCTTTTGCTCTACGGCGATTCAAAATTTTTCGACCTTGCTTTGTGGCCATACGAGCACGAAATCCATGCTTACGACGGCGCTTTTTGAGGCTTTTTTTAGCAACTGTTATAGACATCATGTTTCCTTTATGTGCAGACAATCAATAGTACTATTCTACGGAAATTATGGAGTTTTTCAACCCTTTTGGGCTAATCCTGCTAAATATCGTTCGGCATCAAGAGCCGCCATGCATCCGCTGCCTGCCGCAGTTATTGCCTGACGGTACTGAAAATCTTTGGCATCTCCAGCCCCAAAAATGCCTTCTACTGATGTTTTTGTGTTATCGCTAAGCCTGAGGTATCCCCATGTATCAAGCTCAATTTGGTTGTAAAATGGTTTCGTGTTGGGGCTTAATCCTATCGCAATAAATGCCCCGTCGATGGCTATAGATTCTGTAGTGCCTGATTTTTGATTGGATATGGTAAGGCTCGTAACTCGCTGCCCGTTTCCTTCAAATCCTGTTACAGAGCTGTTGTATATAATCTTGATATCGGGATCTTTAAGCACCCGCTGTTGCATGGCATGCGAGGCCGTCAAGCGATCGAGGATTTGAATGATGGTAATATCGTTAGTGAATTTTTTTAGGAAAGAGGCATCCTCCATGGCCGTGTCCCCCCCTCCAATTACTACGACTTTTTTGTCTTTATAAAAAGCTCCATCGCATACGGCGCAGGTTGTAATACCCTTTCCCCAATAGAGGTCCTCTCCAGGTACTTTAAGGCGATTTGGGCTTGAGCCTGTCGCTATAATGACCGCTTCGGATTGGAGTATGGTTCCTCGATCGGTTTTGATTGTGAATGGCTTTTTTTTAAAATCAACTTCCAATACTGATTCTGAGATAAATTCTGTTCCAAAACCTTGAGCGTGCTTTTTCATATCCATCATGAGTTTGGGCCCCATAATGCTTTCGGTTCCTGGCCAGTTTTCTATGATAGTGGTTCCCATGAGCTGGCCTCCTGGTTGGGCGCCTTCTATGACAATGGGTTTTAAGTTGGCTCGAGCAGAATAAATTGCAGCAGTTAGGCCCGCCGGGCCAGATCCAATAATAATAAGTTTTTTTAGAGCCGACATGCGGGCCTTTCTGTAGTTATTTTTTAGTAAGATGGTAAATAATATAGTTGATTGTTTTTTCTCGCAAGCATGTACGCTTAAGTTCTTCTGACGCTATTAAGGTGTGTTGCCCCTGAATCTTAAATGAAGGGATATCAAAATAGATAAATTCTTTCATACGAGGGCGATTTATTAAGTTGAGATATCCTTTTATGTCTTCATCAGAAAGAGTAATGTTTTCATGGTAGGCAAGGGTATCGACAAGTATTGTTTCAATAACCTGTTTTTCTGCAAGACTTCGAACATGCTGTTTAAAATCTTTTTCAGCGCGATATACATGGTAATCTGGATTGTAGCGAATACGGTCAATCAGGACTTTTTCTTGTCTAATAATAAGATAATTAGGAACAGAATACTGGTGCTTGGATAGTAATGCTCGAAGCGACTCTTCAACCATGCTGTGCCTTTGGGAGATATCTTGACGGTACGAAAAGACCTCAATGAGCTTTCGATGCATTTCTTTGTTTGTTTTGATTTTAAATGTTTTTTTGAAAAAATCGAGACAAAAAAATTGATGCGAAAGGGCTCCTGTTATTTCTATTTTAAATTGATAGTTGGTATCGAGCTGGTCGCTAAAATAATGCTGGAGAACTTCGTGATTAGAGAAAAATATATCGCCCTCTTTTTTACCAATAAAAATATCCCGTAATGAATTTTCGATTTCATCCGTTCCAAGTTTAAACCAGAATGGTTGTGTGTTGTGTGGTAAAAAGGCTTCGTTTTGTCCATTTGTAAAGGATAAATTAAAGCCTGCCCAATCGCCAATATCAAGTCCGGTATGCTTTAAGGATTGTAATGCAACACGCTCTTCTTCAAGAAAAGATTCTACCTGCCTATCAAGATCTTTATAATTTTTTCGTTTTGGGGCTTTAAATGGAAAAAATTTCCAATCGTATATGTTTAACTCAGGAAACATGCTGAGCTCAAATATGAACTGTGCATCTGATCCTGGTGCTAATACAATATCTGAAAGGCGAGGTTCGCCGACAACAACGAGTTTTTGTAGTCTAATCTGTTCGTATAAATAATTCACAACGCAATATTTAAACAAAAGCTCTTTAACGTGCTCTATTAAATTTTCGGTAAAATTTCCTTTTATATACTCAAGAGGAACCATTCCGGCATGAAAACCTTGTGTTTGTACGGAGTGCTGTTGCGTGCGTGCAGCCTCATGAAAAAATATATCTACAATAGAAGCGGGCACATGAACAGTTGCATAACCAAAATCGGGCCTTGTGCACGCAAGTTCAAAATGTAATTGAGGGGGGATATTAGATTGAGGATTTATTGTATTGCGATCTGAAGCATCAGCATGTGATGTTGAATTAAGGACAGCCGTCATTACGTCATTTTGAGCCATAACACTTTCTCCTAATATCTGGTGCAGGAGAAGGGACTTGAACCCCCACTCCCTCTCGGGAACTGGATCCTAAGTCCAGCGCGTCTACCAATTCCGCCACTCCTGCACAAAAATTATATGCCATCTTTTTCTAGCATTAGCGCGTTATGACTAAAATGTAAAAGAAAAATGACAATCCATTCACAGCGTTAACGATGCTTTTTATAAATTAACAATCGATTGCAAAGAATGGTGGGCTGCATAGGAATCGAACCTATAACCCACAGATTAAGAGTCTGTTGCTCTACCAATTGAGCTAGCAGCCCATGATAACGATGAATACTATACCATAACGGATTAAAAAAGGAAGCAAAAAAGAGATGAAAATCTTCTCGTAATGTTTAAAAACCATTGTTTTTGAGGCTTAAAAACGGCTATTCTGATAATGAAGAAAGCATGTTTTATCAAAGGAGACGTATGAAGAAGTATCTATGTATGTCGTTATTTTTTGTGTTATCGCAGCAAGTAAGCCTGAGCGCACAAAATGTCGGTTTTATGAGAGCTGTAAAATGCTCAATTCCCCAGCTATATAGTCGATTTAATTGTACTGAAGCAGAGAAAAATGCCGGCCGCGTGTGGCTTAAAAGGGCAGGACAAGCAGCCGTGGTAACAGCGCTTACAGCTCTTGGTATTACTGCTGCTCAAGCAATGCGAGCTAAGCAAGATGCATTAACTATATCTGAGCCACAACTTGTTACAAATGAGCAGGCTTCTGAATTTTATATCCCTCAAGATAAATCACAAGCAATGCTACAATTTGCAGTGATTCAAAATGATCCAATACAAGTTAAAAATGCTTTGAGTCAGGGCGCAAGGCCTGATGGTGGTGTTGGACTAAAGTCATTTTTAGAAATTGCGGCTGAAAATAATAATAGCGAAATTGTACAAATCCTTCTTGAGGCTGGAGCTGTTCCTCAGATATCAGATTCTATTGAAGCAACGCAAGCTATTAAAGATATGATCAAAGATAAGGAACGAGTAAAACCAGTTCTTACGCGCCGCAATAGATAATATAAAAAAGGGGCCAGGAGGCCCCTTTTTGTTAAATAGTCGTAATGTCTTTTTTCTTTTTTTCGCTTAAATCATCAGCTTTTTTTATAAAATTATCAGTCACTTTTTGAATGATATCTTCTAAGCGATTATAAAAATTTTCAGAGATTTTTTTATCTTTTTTGCCATCGCGAATAACATTATTAAACTCTTTACGCACATTTCGCATCGATACCTTTGTATCTTCGAGTTTTTTGCCCAAAATTTTAACAAGTTCTTGGCGGCGATCGGAGCTCATTTCAGGCAGTTGCAAAAAGATTGTTTTACCATCATTACGTGGTGTGATGCCAATGCCTGCAGTAGCGATTGCTTTTTCTATGTCGGGAACAATACTTGCATCCCATGGTTGAATCGTAATCAATCGCGCTTCCGGAGCAGCTAATACAGCAAGTCCTTTAAGTGGCATTGGTGTTTGTCCATACGCTGCAACTTCTATTCCTTCTACAAGCGATGTATGAGCTCTATTGGTTCGTATCTTAACAAGTTCTCCTTCAAAGTGTTTAAGAGCCTTGTCCATTTCGGCTTCCATAGGCTTTTGAAGGCTATTAATATCATTTTCTATAAGGTTTATTTCTGTGGGCATACGATATTCCTCTATGAGATGGTTGAACCAAATTCTTTATTTTGTGCTGCTTTGAGCAGTGCATTATCGGTAAAAATATTAAAAATTCTTATGGGAATGTGGTGTTGTTCGGCCATAGCAAATGCGCTCAGATCCATGACTCCAAGTCGCAAATCAAGAGCTTTTGAAAAGGGTATATTTTGAAGCAAGCAAGCATCCGGATTTTTACGAGGATCGGCAGTGTAAATGCCATCTACGGATGTTCCTTTCCAAACTTCTTGTGCACGTATCTGGAGTCCTCGCAAAATTGCATTAGTATCTGTGGTAAAAAAAGGATTGCCAGTTCCACCTGCAAATATGAGTATGCTATTTTTTTGCAAAGAACTATTAATTGCTTCTTGTGAAATAGGCTTCCCTATTTCTGGATTTGGCATTGTTGTCAAAACGTCAGCTGCCACGCCCTGTTTTTCACATAAATCCTTAAGCATGATGCCATTCATAATGGTGCCAAGCATACCCATTTGATGGCTCGCAGATGAAGTTAGGCCAAGCTGATGCCCATGGCTATTGCCTCGAAAGAAATTTCCACCTCCAATTACAATACCAAAAAAATACGTATCAAGCAGTTGCTTTATTTGAGTGATAAGCTCAGTGGCATAGTCAACACTGAGCTTACCCGTATTTTTCGATAAAAATATTTCGCCCGTTAATTTGAGTAAAATACGAGTTTTACTCATATGCATTCCTTGAGTTATGCACCAATTTCAAAACGAGAGAATCTTTTAATTTTGATATTTTCACCAGTTTTACCAATAATTTCTTGTAGCGCTTGACCTACGGTGAATTGATCATTCTTTACAAAAGGCTGCTCTAACAAACAAATGTCAGAATATAGTTTTTGTAGTTTACCATCTACAATTTTATTAAGAATTTGTTCTGGTTTTTTAGAATCAGCAAGTTGTTCTTTTAAGATTGATTTTTCATGCTCAAGAAATTTAGGATCAACCTGGTCTGGCGTAATATAGAGTGGTTTCATTGCGGCAATATGTAATGCGAGATCTTGGACAAATCGTTTTACGTCTTCTGTATTTGCTACAAAATCAGTTTCACAATTAAGTTCTACAAGGACGCCCATTTTACTACCAGGATGGATATATGCATGTACGACGCCTTCAGCGGTTTCTTTGTCAGAACGCTTGGCAGCAACAGCTGCTCCCTTACGGCGCAAAATGTCGATTGCCTTTTCAATATCGCCCCCTGTTTCTTCAAGGGCATTTTTGCAATCCATCATGCCAAGACCTGTAATATCACGTAATCTTTGAATAAGTTTTTTATCAATAGTAGCCATAATGTATACTCCTGCACGCTGTATTGGCGTTTTTATAACTCGCGAACATGTGCGTGATAATGAACGATTTTCTTACGTATAGTCTGCCACAAATCAGCATTTTATCAACTAGTCTCCCTTTCTACATATGCGATGGTTTGCTCAAGCCTAGAAGGTCGAGACACAAAGAAAGCGTGTTGCGCATGGTGTGCATAAGGGCTAATCGAGAACGGGACGTTTGTATATCCTCTACATTAATTACGCGATTCTGATTGTAGTATCGATTAAATGCCTGAGCTAATTCATGTGTAAAATAAGCGAGCAGATGCGTTTGATGCGTATTTTGTATCGTGATCAATGTTTCTTTTAATGAGATAATTTTTTTAATAAGGAGCTTATCTGGCGTTGAAAGATTATGAAGGTCACGTGGTAAAATATTTTGTAAGGCCGGCTCTTGCTCAGCATTTTTAATAATGCTTCCAGTTCGTACATACGCATACTGTATATAGTATACAGGATTTTCATCCGTATGCTTGAGCGCAAGCTCTAAATCGAATTCAAGTTGAGCGTCAGCTTTTCGTTGAAGGTAAAAAAAACGGGCAATATCCTTGCCAACCGTATCGATGACATCTTGTAAGGTTACGATATTACCTTTACGTTTGGACATTCTGACCTGTTCGTCGCCGTCTTTAATTTTAACAAGCTGATACAGAATAACGTCGAGTTTGGTATTTGTAAGAGCAAGAGCTTGGCGAATACTTTCAAGTCGTTGGGCATAACTGTGATGATCGTGACCTAGAATGTAGATGAGTTCTGCATAGTTTCGATCAGCCTTATTTTTCATGTATGCAACGTCGGCTGCAGCGTATGTAAGTTCACCTGTTTTCTTTTTTAAAACACGATCCTTATCGTCTCCAAAATTGGTTGAACGCAACCATATTGCGCCTTCAAATTCGTAGATCATACCATTGCAATTAAGGATATCAATTGCTTTATCTATTGCGTTTTCATGGAGTGTTTTTTCAGAAAAATAGATATCAAAGGTGATGCCATAATCGGTCAAAGTAGCCTTTATTGCATGAAGCATTTGTTCTTTTGCAAAGGTGGAAAAAAAATCGTCGGGCTGATCCAAAAGTCTATCGCCATGTTCGGTAAAAAGCTCATGAGCAAGATCGAGTAAATAGTGGCCATGATAGGCATCTTCTGGAAGCGAAACATCCATGCCTGAGGCTTGTTGGTATCGAATTTTAAAAGAGGTTCCCAACTTGGTAATTTGTGCGCCAGCATCATTAATGTAAAATTCTTTTGTGACAGCATGTCCCAAAAAGTGAAGTACATTACCTAGCACGTCACCAATAATGCCTCCCCGGCCATGTCCAAAGTGTAAAGGACCTGTTGGATTAGCGCTTACAAATTCAATATTAATTGATTTAGGGGTATTGAGGTTTTCTTTAAAAAAGCCGTTTTGTAGCGTGAATACCTCCTGGGAAAGCTTATCAAATACGGAATTGTGTAATGTCATATTAAGAAACCCTGGGCCAGCAATGTCGATTGTCTGTATTGCGGGATCCTTGAAATGAGTAACAATCTCTTGGGCTATAGCACGAGGATTTTTGCCCACAATTTTTGCAAGACCAAGTGCCGCGCTGCTTGTTACATCACCAAACTGTTGTTTTTGTTCGTCGGTATTGAGGGTAAGGGCAAATTCTTGGGCGATTTTTGTATCTATTGAAAAATAATGCGATAAAAATGTGCAGAAGCTGTGTTGAAGTTTCTGTAGTGTGTTCATTGAAGGGCCTATCATTTTGAAAAATCAGCTACAATCATAAAGTAAGTGTACCGAAAGTGAAGGGGAAATCAAAGCATTGGCTGTTTTTTTAAGTGCCAAATAGCGAATAATATGCTACAATAAAGCAATCTATTTGTTTTGTAAGGGACTAGATGAAGATAGCTGTACTACTTTCTGGGGGTGTTGATAGCTCAGTTGCTCTTAAATTGCTTAAGGACGCTGGCCATGATGTCACCGCTTTTTACCTGAAAATTTGGTTGGAGGATGAGCTGTCCTACCTAGGGGAGTGCCCCTGGCAGGAGGACCTTTCCTATGCCCAAAATGTATGCAGTCAACTTTCCGTCCCTCTTAACATTGTTTCGCTTCAAAAAGAGTATCATGATCAGGTTGTTCAATATGCAATAGAGGAAATTAGGCAAGGAAGAACTCCTAATCCTGATATGCTGTGTAATAGCCGCATTAAATTCGGAATGTTTTTTGATCATATCGATGATAGTTTTGAAAAAGTGGCTACTGGACATTATGCCCAGATTGCAACAGTTAATGGCTATTACGCTATTGCATGCGCTCCTGATCCGATCAAGGATCAATCCTATTTTTTGTCTCACTTGAGCCAAGATCAATTGAAGCGGGCATTATTTCCTATCGGCCATCTGCAAAAGCATGAAGTTCGTGCATTGGCCCAAAAGTTTGATCTTTCTACAAAAGCCCGAAAAGACAGCCAAGGGATCTGTTTTTTAGGAAAATTAAAGTTTCGTGATTTTGTAAAACATTATTGTGGTGAAAAAGAGGGTGCCATTATCGAACTTGAAACTGGTGCTCGAATAGGAACTCACCAAGGATTCTGGTTTTATACGATTGGGCAACGACAAGGTATTGGCCTTGGAGGGGGGCCTTGGTATGTGGTTCGTAAAGATCCAGAAAGAAATAGTATTTATGTTTCGCGAGACTACTATTCGAACGATAAAGATCGTACCATTTTTTCTGTACATGGCTGCAATTGGTTTGTACCGCAATCAAAAGTTACAAAAAAGATGCAGGTAAAATTACGCCATGGAGAGCAATTTCATGAAGCATATGTGACACCGACCGAGTTGGGAGCTCAGATTACGCTTGTTAACCGAGATCAGGGAATAGCTCCAGGGCAATTTGCTGTTTTTTATGAACATGGAATATGTCTTGGTGGGGGCATTATACAACAAGCTTTCGATTAAACTGTAAGCTTTTTCATTTCATGGTATCTTAAATAAAACTATAAAAGATATTGATGCCATGCGTAAGACTATACAAAATTTTTTATCACGAATACCTGCCGATCAAAAACGAATTACGTTTTCGACGGTTATCACGTTGATTCGTTTAATGCTTATTCCGCTTATTGTTGTGGCGATGCTTGCTAATCAGTGGGGCGTTGCGTTTTTTCTTTTTATGTTAGCTTCTCTTTCTGATATGGCGGATGGCTATTTAGCTCGAGCAATGCATCAGGAAACATTATTAGGAGCATGTCTTGATCCTATTGCCGATAAGCTTCTTATTGTGTCTGTTTTTTTTTCGCTTGCATGTATGAGATCGCCTCTTTTTACAATTCCCATGTGGTTTGTTGTGTTGGTTTTGATTAAGGAGCTTGTGCTTGTTGGGGGGGCATTATATATGTTTCTTAGAAAGGGAGAAATTTCCATTAAACCACATTTATTTGGAAAAATGGCAGCTGTTATACAAATGGCTTTTGTCGCGTGGCTTTTTCTGTGTTATTTTTTTCAATGGGTTCCTATAAAAACATATTACACAATGCTTGGGATTGTTCTTATAACGATGTTTATATCATTAATTCAGTATGGTATGATTGGTCTGCAAGCATGGCATAAACAGTAGAGTGAGTTATATGAATGGGATTATAGTATTGTTTTGTTTTTTGAATGCGGTAGCTCATTGTGAAGGAGACGTTGCGCAATCTTTTACGGCAAAACGAAAAAAAGGTCCATCGGCCAATAGCCTGAAGGAGCAATGTTGCACTTCTTTTGGAGAGGTTCTTTCTCAGTCGGCTGGTATTCTTTCTTCTATTGGTTTAGTTCAATCAAATGCGGTTGAAATTGTAAGTGGTTATGCACAGGGCGATAAACAGTCTTGGTGTGAAAAAGCATCACGTGAACAGTTGAAGCTTTGTCATGAAAAACTTACGCTCGTTGGAAAAAAAATAGAAGAGCTTGATGCTGCTTGCAAAGAAGTTGCTGCATGCATAAAATTGAATTCGCAATAAACGTTGACCTGGGTTTGTGGTACTTACTTTTAAGAATTTTTGCTCAAGATTAGGTATAGGTATGAAACATAGTGTAGCTGTTTTGTTTATTTTTTTTCTTATGCATAATTCATGCATATATAGCACGTCTCCTTATAAAAAGACTCCTGTTAAAACCTACTATTCTCATCGCAAATCAATATTTCCAGATAGATATATTGATCGAGTTCAGCATCAGCTGGATGATATTCTTGGCTGTTTAGCTGGATTAGAAACTGAGATTCCGATTGTAGGGCAGATTCGGGATCTTCAAAATCAAAGTACTATGAATGCGGTGTTGAAATTACTGCGATCATTGCAAGAAGTTTCTGCTGATGTTGATCAAGACACAATGGATAGTATTCATACTGCGTGTTTGTATAAGTTGATTGTTCCTCTTATTATTCGATATAACGATCTTCTTTTAAATCACATTGCCGAAATTGATGATCGATTAACTTTTTGGATGTATGCGCAAGAGCATACGGCGCACTATTTTTTTCGAAAAAATCCTCAAAAATGGTTTATTTCAAATCAAGCAAAAGAGGTTGAGGAGCATGTGGTGATGTTGAGGGGATTAAAAGAAAAATATCATTATACGTTGGGGTTGTTGGTAAAGCATATTGATACCCTCAGTTTTGAAACTCCTTATTTGGAGCAGTATCAATGGATTTTAGAGTTATGCAATCAAATTAATGGAGTTGCTTCAGAAAAAAATGAGCCTATCCAAGAGTTTTCTTTTACAACGATTGCGGAATTAATATCTACCATTATTACTCATATATCTCAGACAAGAAAAAATCTTCAGAGTGAAATAGAGCCTTATTGTGTGCCATCATGGATTGAACGCAATTGGATGATGGCGTTGGGAGCTACGGGATCTTTGCTGTGGGGTACACCTCACATTGTACGAAATAGTGATAAAATTGCAGCAGCAGGAAAATCTGTAGGGGATGCTGCAAAGTTATATGGCACTCATTTGGCTGATGCTTTATGGGGGAATGATCAAAAGCAAATGCAAGAATTGGCTAATCAATCAAAGGAGTTGCAAGCGCTTTATGAAATGACATTGCTTAAAATGTTACCAGAGTATGTAGAAAAAGAAGAAGATCGATTGGCTGTTCTTACATCAATTATAGAAAAAAAATTTCAAGAGCATGCCTATGATTTGAAAATAGATGATTTGGAAAAAATAAACTTTCCAGAGCTCGAAGGAGATTCGAAAGAAACGATTGATGATATAAAAAAAATATGTACGCAAGAAACGACATCTTTTATTGGGCGTAATCCAACAATAAAATTTGATGAGAAACAATACAAGGAAAAGATAGCTGCTCGTACAAAAATAAAGGAAGATGAGCAGGATGCAAAGCGTATAGCATATAAAGAAATTATAGCTGTCGTAAAAAGTAATAAAAATTTTTCTCTTGATGTACTAAGGCAAAGCTCTGGGCTAAGCAAAAAAGATATTATTAGTTTGCTTTACGGAGGAATTTATAAATCGACCGAACTGCCACAAGTAAAAAGGTGCTTGGATCAAATTGATCGGGAAAAATTGGCAAAGTTTGATGAGAAGAATATAAAAAAGGCGGCATATGGACAGAATGGAGAAGGAGCTCTTGATACAACATATCTTTCAGAAGTAGTGTTTCCTATTATAGCTCAAACATATTCTATAGAGCTTGAGGTACTCCAGGATTGTCTTGAAAAAGCAACCGATATTCTTGTGAATGAAACAGAGGGTGAAGGGGGTAAAAATTTACGAAGAGTTTTAAATGAAGTAGTTCCAGAATGGATTGTTGCTAAAGATAAGACAGAGAAAAAAGATCTGACGACAGGTATTATAGGCGCATTAGAAGCATGTAAGCCAGCAGCAGAATTTATAAAAACCATTGCACAATCACCGAATCATATTAATGCTTGGTCAAAACTGTATCGGCATAAAGCAAATGAATGGTGGTTTGAAAAATATAAGCAGAGTAAATTATTTATTTTTTTGGTAGTCGGATATCTTATATTTAAAGCAGGTCAAGATATTTCATATCCATTCAGAGTGGTAGCCCAAAAGTTAAAACCGGTAACCTCGTATGATGATATTCTTGGTGCACTGCAGGAACTAATGCTTTTATTTAATGTGTATGGATCGGCATCTTTTGCACAAATGGAGCCCCATGATATTGGTCTTATGCATTATTTGATTGATAAGCTACAAGCCCTTGAATATAGAGTTCCAAAACAGTATCAAGAATCATTCAGAAACAATGTTCGACTGCTTTCAGCTTCTGATCTTACAGCACTGCAAAAATACAATATTATAAATGACGCAATATTGCGTCGATATCAATTTTTAAAAAGCGCAGCAATGGCATAAGAAGAGGAGCTATTCAGCCCCATAAGTTTGTGTTATGATCGAAAGGTGTTTTACAGATTTAAAGCGCCTTTTTTCAAAAAACTCAATCTTTAAAGTATCCAAAGGATTTTTATGGCAGGATATAACCGAGTAGTATTGGTAGGTAATTTAACGCGTGATCCTGAGTATAAGCAATTAGCTTCGGGACAAGCTGTTTGTAGGCTTGGTCTTGCTACAAATCGTCAGTTTAAAAATCGTCAATCAGGACAAATGGTTCAGGAAGTTTGCTATATCGATATTGATGTATGGGGAGCGCAAGCAGATAGCTGTCGTCAATATTTACAAAAAGGCAGACCAGTTTTGATTGAAGGTCGATTGAAGTTTGATACATGGGAAGATTCTTCAGGTCAATCGCGTAGTAAGCACTCAATTGTTGCAGACCGTGTTGTATTTCTTTCCGCTTCTGGCGAGTCTGCTGTTGAAAATGATTATGTCTCAGCTGGATCCGAATCTTCTTCGAGTATGATGCCTGCTAAAGCTGATAAAGTCAGCAAGCGTCCTGAGCCTGCTTCAGAGCTAGAGCGTGAGCTTTTTGATCAGATTGATTCAATTAAAGAAAAGAATCAAAAGAAAAAAGCAAAAGCAGAGGCTTCAACAAGGGGAGAAATTGAATTTAAAGATCAGCCCCCATTTGAAGATGAGCTTCCCTTTTAAATAGCTGTTTTATTGACTTTTGTGCCCTCAGTATGCCATTATTATGGCAAGGGAGGGCACAGGGGAAATAGGGGTAGGTTAGGTGTAGTAAATAGGAGTATGGTATGAAGCGGTTTTTAAATTTCCGTTCCTTATGTTTTGTGTTAGCGGTTCTGTGTTCTACTGGCGTCCTTTTCTCTTATAGTTCCGATGATCTTATCCAATTTGATGCGCTGTTTCCAAAAAATGAGCTTGTAAAGGCAATAGAAGAATGTACCAAAGTGTGGGGATCGCTTGAGCGGTTACAAAAAATTTCTCAGGTATCAAAAGATTCGATTCGTCTTTTGGATAGTTCGATAGGTCAGCTTGTGTTGGCGCAGCGTTTCTTAAATGTTCGCAAAGAAATTTCTGCAGATCATGCCCACTATTTAGCTCGTCTTGTTGGAACGATTGATCATTATTGTAATCGACTTTTTCAAATCAAAATTGATGATGATCGTATTGAGTGCTTGCAAGAACAAATACACAAATTAAAATCTATGATCGAACCGAATTTAGGACGATGATATTTATTGTAAGCCAACGACTCCCTGTTCCGTGCCTGCAAGGACTATGCCTGTTGCTCCAATAGATCGAATCCAATAATAACGACGTTCATTATTCAAAATTGGATCAGTAAGTACATTTGGAAATACGACATTCCACGGTGCTACAAAATAGGGAATAACGCTAAGCATTGTTACATCAGCAGGATCAGTTGTCGGATTAAAAATGAAAAATCGTCGACCGCCATCGGTATAAAAGTATGTGATGGGGTCCAATGTTTTGAATGCGGGTAACGATGAATAAGCATTGAATGGATTAGGATCAAAATATTGTGCATATAGTACAGCCGATCCATCGCTTTCTCCGGTTCCACTGAATTGATGAATGCTTCCTCTATCAAATGTTTTAAATCCACTTTGATCTTGGATGCTGAATGGCCACGCTGTATTTCGAATAGGGACGTCCATTCCTCCAATTCCATTAAGCATTGTCGTTTTTGTAGTATTAACAGCATTTTTATCCAATACTGTCCATGAAGCTTGTGATTGATTTTGTGCATCATGAATACCGTGTTGTCCGTTTTCTTGATCAGCATTAGAAAGAAAGAGTCCCTGATTTGTTGTAAGAATAATTTGTTCTTTTGCTTCAGGGGTTGCGCTTGTTGGGTTGTCTGTAGCAATTAATTGCATTCCATAAAACTGAAGTACATCTTTAAATGCACCGACTCCTGTGTGAGCTAATGTTCGAATTTTGGAACTTGAAAACGTATCGTTAATATTAGAATCAAGTTCTACAGAAATAAGTTTACTACTAAATGGATTTGTTGGGGTTGATTGTGAGATGATGACGTATAGCGCTTCTCCTGTACCCGTTGTATGTAAGTCAACGACTGCAGATGCTTTAATATCAATAACTTGTCCATTTACGTTTGGAACTTGTATCCAGCTTGCCTTTGTGAATGGTTCAGTATTTAAGGCACCAAGATTGATGGGATTAAATCCTTCGCCATCTGCAAGTGTATAGGCATAAAGTCCGTTATCTGTACCTGCAAAAAAGTACCCAAAATTTTCGCGCGTTACATCTCCGCCATTTGCAGTTGTGCTTGTGCGAGAATATTCAAGGACATTGCAGCATCCTGCCCCATCAGGAAGATATGTGAGGCGAAAATTTGTATCCACGCTAAAATCGGTAATTGCAAGTTGAGGACTTGAAGGATTAGCGATTTCTCGCGCAATAGATGTTCGTGCAAATGCGACCTTTTCTACTCCACCAAATAAAGCATATCGGCTTGTTGTTGTTCCTTGAAATCCACGTGTTGATTGGTTTAAATCAAGAACTGAGTATGAGCTTTGAGCAAGAGCGTTCCGTAACGTTGTGATAAGATCATCGCTTTGTACGCCAGTCGTCCAGCTTGTAATTCCAACGGTACGATCTGTTTCGGCCTCTCCATACCAAACATGTCCCGTAACGGCATCAACTTCAAAAAATGAAATAGAGCCTGAATGAGTTCCTCCTCCAGGGAGCATAATTCCTGGAAAAGCATTGAGTGGAATAACGCGCTTTGCTGTCCACGGAGTCCATCGTTGAATTTTTCCTGTATTATCAAACATGGCTTGTGAAACCCAGATACCACTATCATTAGCTGCGTTTGGCGATTGAGCCAGTGAGACATAGACAGCGTCGCCTATTACTCTGAGAGCCGAAATTGAAGTGGCCGTTTCGATTGGAAGGTTGCCAGCACCCACAACTGCGGCAGGATCGGCTATAGGATCATTTTCTGGAAGTTCTCCGGGAGACGTTGCGGCTGTTGTAAATTTTTTCGTTGTTGAATCAAGAGAGCTTCCTTTGCTTGCTATTGTGCCATTCAAACTATCCGAAATGTTTGATGTATTATTGACCAGCGGTAGTGCAAATACGCGTTTCGTTGTTAAAACGCAGTCAACAATAAGATAATCAGGTCCTGTGCTTGCGTGCATGACTCCCATGTTTCTTGGAGATAATGGTACGTCTGATCCCATGGCAACAACAATTTCATCTACTGATCCACCGCTGATTGCAGAGTCAGGAGCAATTGCTTCGAATGTAACGACGTCGCTTACAAGCCTTGCTACAGTTACTCCTTTTGCAATATCGGTAGGATTTGTACCGCTTGTAATTTGTAGACTAATAAAAAGCCTTTGCAATACGTCATCCCAATACATAATCACTGCGTTTGAATTAAAAACAACATCATCGCCTCCGCTTGTTCCTTTCAACACAGCAGAAGCGGCATTAAGTGCAGCTGCTTTATTGCCAGCATTTCCCGTTGTCGCATCTTTCGTTGCAAGAGTAATATTTGAGGTTCCATTTGGAGAAACACCAAGAAGTGCAATGCCACTATTTGGATCACCAAATGTATTGCCGTTTGGCTGAACTGCGGCAAATATTCGATCGTTATTTGCTGCAAGGCCGCAAATTCCTGACGTGGTAGCAGATCCGCTTGCATCATTCAAATTACCCGAATTAATTTCAGGAACCGGAGTATCATTTGTATAAAGCGATGTAACGGATGTTGCCTCAAAAGCGTTAGTTTCTTTTGCTACAGTAGTTAAAATGCCAAGCCCTGTTGGTGGTTGCGAAAATACTAAAAATTCGATAGTTGACATTGCAAGAGAGCTTGTTGTGCCGCCTACTGCGAGGATGCCCGTAAATGAAGGTACTGTCGCAAAGTTTGGCCGTGTTGCTTTTGAAATTTGATAAGCAGAATCAGTTGTTCCTGCAGCAAGACCAACAAATAATGTTCCCGTTTTTCGATCATAGACTTCTGCTGTGATTTCTGTAGAGAATGCTTTTGGTGTGCCTGTCTTATCATTTCCTGTGACGACAATCCCTGCATGTAGCGCAGTTGAACATGTACAAATTATTGCTGAAAGAATCAGATGTTTCATTACCACCCTTTTTTATTGCTTCATACTAATTTACTCAGATATCCCAGGCAAAATCGATACCAAAATTACCGCCGCCCATATTTGTTAGAAAAATTCGTTTGCCTCCAGCGATGTAATTATAGTAGGCAGAAATTCGTGGCCCAACAACGCAATATTCTTTTGAAAAATCATATTCAAGCATGAAATTGAGTGTGTGCATATTCCAACTAAATAGACTTTCATCACTATTGGCAATACCGACATTAAATTTTTCAACATCACATGGCGTTATTTCACTGCGAGCACTACTGACATAACTATACCCAAAAAGGAGTGAAAGACCTCCCAAAAAATGATCAAATTTTAAATAAGATCCGACTTGCCACATAGTACCAAGTTCTACCTGAGCATTTCCTTTTGCGAGCTTAATAATACCGCTTTGATACTCTCCCGTTTTTAAACGGATACATTTCGTTTTGTTGCCAAATACCAAAACATTAAAATCAGCTCCTATATTAAGCCAATTAAGCATACCCATTGCAAATTTGGCTTCGATAATTGCACCAGTGTGTCCATTATATCCAAAGGGAAGCGAAAATACTTCATCTTCGCATCGTTCTTCGCCTGATGGAATCAATACGCCAAATTGTATGCTTGTATCAACAAAATCGAGGACCTCTGTTTTTTGAAATGAATGAGTCCACCCAAGTGTTAAAGAGATATCGCCTATGCTTGTTTTGTTGTATGGGTTTGCGCTTAAACAATAGCGAGCGAGAATTGCATCGAAATTATCTTTAAAAAGCTCCCAAATAGGAGTCATACTATTCGGGCAGATATCATCTTGAGGTGATTTATCGCAAAATAAGATGTCGTCTACTTTCATTCTTTGAAAGGGAATATACAATCTAAAGAAAAATCCCTTTTTGAGGTTTTGAGCAAATGTCAGAATTCCTTCATATGTGCTAAAATTTCCGCAAATTGAATACGTTGCAAATTCATACGTTTTTTTGCAGGAATCATCAGAAGTTACGCATCGAGACGGTACAAGAGAGAGCTGCTGCAGAATGAGATCGAGTTCGTTTGATAGATCCTTACCGGGAACTCCAATTCCTAATTCGTGCATATTGTGACGGCCATAAAGATCAAATAATGGAACAGTATCATGATTTAGATTTCGAGCTTTATTGGTTGATCCGGCCTGAAAATATGCATCCACAGAGCTCATATAGTCACGCTCAAGGCGCGGTTCATGAAAAAAATTGGAAGCTCTGAAAAAATGCGGCTGATCAAAGCCCTTTAGCGCAGAAAATGAAGCTATGAGAAGGGCCAGATGATATCGGTTCATCAATAATCCTTTTTTTGCAAGATCAAGTGTAATGATCGATCTAGTTATAAATGAAATAGTAAAAAAAGAAAAGGAGCGGATCAAATATCCTTAATAATTGCTTTTTATCGGGGCGGTTGTATACTCCCAATATAAGGGCGTTTAAGGGATAGTTACACTAGTCTCGTGTCAGCCGCATTTAATTGATGTTATGTTTAATTTTCCACAATAAAAAGTAGATATTTATGAATAAAGAATTACAGCACGAAGAAAATATCAAAAAGGGATTGAAGCCAGAGGGCGATGAATCGATTCGCGAGCAGTCTGAATCAGCTACTGATACTTACGTACAATTGGAGCAGTGCAAGGTTTCTCTGGCAGAATGGCAGGAAAAGTATGCGCGTCTTTCGGCCGATTTGGAAAATTTTCGTCGTCGTACGGCAAAAGAACGGATTGAATGGTCGCAAATGGCGCAAGCAAAACTATTGACAGCACTTTTAGGGATCGTTGATAATTATGATCGCGCTATGGCTTTAGCACTTAATGTGCCAGCAGAATTAAAATCATGGCATGATGGTATTTCAATGATTCATGCTTCTTTTCACGATTATCTTAAAAATGCAGGTGTCAAAGAAATGGAATATACCATCTTTGATCCTGAGCGCCATGAAGCATTGATACAAGTGGAAAGCAATCAAAAGGAGCCTGGGCACATTGTAGAAGTGCTAGAAAAAGGATATGTGCTTAATGACGTTGTTCTTCGGCCGGCTAAAGTAAGCGTTGCAAAGTAAACATTTAATGGAGGTTTTATGTTCAAAAAATTTGCGATGGTATTGTGTCTGTTTTCTTTACATTTTATATATGCGATGAATAATTCCGATCTTGATCAAAAAAAGATCTGTTTAAAATCGCGCGATAATCTACGATTTCGGCAACTTGTGTGTATGGTTAGTGATCCAAGTTATCGCACTGTGGAAATAAAAGTTTTATATAAAGAAGCAACAAAGGTTTTGAAGTTGGCTATTGAGGAAGAAAGAGTAAATGATCAAATTTCTCTTCCCAAGGGCATCTCTTGTAATATTCCTCATCTTGGAAAGACAATGTTGCATTTTTTCTTGGAATTACATGTAAAAAATATATGTGATGTTAGCAAGGAAATTGAGATTTTGTATAAGAATAAAGCGGATTTTAAGATTAAAGATCAAGATCAAATATCGCCGCGTGATTTAATTTATAAAAATCATTCACTGCATATTTTCAAAAAATATTGCTCAGAAAGAGAGAATATCAGTCCCCTTCTTGCTGCTCGAAAAGATGTTAATCATTTCCTTTTTCGATATCCTTTGGACTGCATTAAAGAGATCTATAACAAAATGAATTAAGCGCGTTATCCTTTAAAATACTGAAATATCCCAATGATGAGCTCTATAAAAATGAGAATAACAATGAGCACTTCCAGGATATTTTCGCGGATAACGTCTGTTTTGTGCTGATATACAAGCAGTACATCTTTAATGATCTCTAATTTACGCTCAATTGAAGCTTGCCAGCTTTTAATGTCGAGCTTTTTAATGAGTTGCTCATGGATTTCTGAGTAATATGGATCACCGGCAATTTTAATACTTCCATCAAGGCGTTCCGTGATTACGGAAATATCGACTTTTAATTTTCCAAGCACAGCGACAGGATCGCTTGTCAAGCTATCGAGAAATGGAAAATAGGCGAGTACGGGAATCTTATGCATACCGCCTTCTTCGTAAATTTTATTGAGTTTTTGATCAAGCAGACGATCGAAATATTGCAGTTCAAGATGCTGAAGATTAGCGAACTCTATAAATGAAAGAATATCGACATATTCATCGTCATAAATAAAGGTTGTATCGGTATCGACAAGTACTAGATTTCCTCGATAATATCCAATAGCAGAATCGAGAATATCGTTTTTTTGGTACTCTGATAAAGATGCTGTTTCAAAGCGAATAGTGGATGCTATCAAAGACCCAAATTGCTTTTGAAATTGCACAAGATCTATTTGTTTGGGCTGGGGATTTACTTGAATGATGTTATATGATGAGCGTGTTTGAAAAAATTTTGCCTGCGTAATGAACGGCTCAATTTTTTTATAAATAAGCTTTAAATCCGATACACTTTGCTCTTGATACTGATAATAGATATCGTAAAATTCCTTACGAACATTCTCGAGCGACTCTTTAAAGGGGACTTGATATGTGAGAGAAACAGCTCCAAAATTATGAAGCTTTACGCTTACACATCGGGCACTTTCATTGGGGTGCGGAAGCTCAATAGCAAGGGGCGTATTATAATTTTTAAAATACTTTGGAAGAGAAAGAGGCGTTGTACGAATTGCACGCAACTGTTCAACTTTTTCTAAATTAATATCATCGCCGACGTCAAAAGCATGAAAAATATATATATTACCCTCAAACTCATGGTCGGGACTTAATATTTTTTCTGATCGCTCTTGCATAAATTTTGTACTCCTTCAAATGTTTGTGTAAATTACCATAGCATAGAATTTTATTTCGCACAAAGAAGGGACCGTCTATGTGGCGTAGAGTATTAATTGTGATGGTTTTTATGGTACATAACGTATGTGGAATGTACAAGTATGTATTGCCTGAGCAAATTCCTCTTGTTCGGGATGATATTGTACTTGATATTGATCCTGACGTTCCGGATACGTTGTTTCATAAACAAATGGTCTTACTTGATCTTTCATATGAAGATCAGGTTTTGGGTCAAATAGGCATGCAGGCTGCTGCGTTGACTTCTTTTATATTGCATGAACCAAAAGAAGACACTGCTCGTGTTTGGTCTGCTTACCATGGTAGTAATTACATAGGGGTAGCTGGATTAAGATACATCCATGATAGGCAGGCTAGTTTGCAATGGTATCTAAAAAAATCTATTTCTGATCAACAATTTATTACATTACTTGATCTTATCATAGTGCATGCTTTAGATACGATGAAGCTAAAGCTGGTAAATATTTGTGTAGAAAGAAGAAAAAAAAGACTTACTAATATTCTTACTGAATGTGCAACAAAATATCATTGGAAAAAAAATGATGCTAAGGTATGGGGACAGAAAGTGTGGTATGGTATTTCCTTGTCAGATGAATAAAAATAATGAATGAAAGGATACTTATGAAGATTGATATGCATGCAACTAAAAATAGCATTCCAGAAAAAGATCGAATTGAAGTGATTCAGCTCCTTAACCTAACGCTTGCTTCAGCAGTTGATTTGTATGCGCAGTTTAAGCAGGCTCATTGGAATGTTAAGGGAACGCAATTTTTTTCATTGCATACGTTATTTGATGATCTTGCAGAGCAGATTGAGGATCAGGTCGATATAGTAGCTGAACGTGTCACAAGTCTTGGCGGTACAGCCCTTGGAACCATTCAAGCCGCAACAAAAAATACCCAATTGCGGGAATATCCAATCAATATTTTTGAAGCAAAATATCATATCGAACATTTGGCGCACAATGTTTCTATACTTGCAGAGCATGCACGAAGCAATATCAAGCGTAGCGAAAAATACAATGATTATGGCACAGCAGATCTTTATATTGCACTAACTCGCATGCTTGATAAAATATTATGGTTTTTAGAAGCGCATATACAAAAATAACTATTATCCTTTTTTCAAAATACTTAAGAAAGCTTCTTGCGGCAGCTCTACATTACCGACTTGTTTCATCTTCTTTTTGCCTTCTTTTTGCTTTTCAAGGAGCTTTCGTTTTCGAGTAATGTCGCCTCCGTAGCATTTTGCAGTAACGTCTTTTCTGAGAGGAGCTACTCGTTCGCGTGCAATTATTTTAGCGCCAATCGCAGCCTGAATGATTACTTCATAGAGCTGGCGAGGTATGGCCTGCTTTAAGCGCTCTGTAAGATCGCGGCCTATGTAATATGCTTTATCTTTATGAACAATTATTGAAAGAGCATCGACTGGCTTTCCATTCAGGAGGATATCCATTTTTACAAGATCTGATGGCGCGTAATCTGCCTCATCATAATCAAAGCTTGCATACCCAGAGCTTAACGATTTGAGTTGATCATAAAAATCTGTCGCAACTTCATTAAGTGGCAGAAGGTATTTCAAAATCACGCGACCTTCATTGAGGTAGCTCATGTTTTTTTGAACTCCCCGCTTTTCTTCGCATAATTTGATCATGTTGCCAAGATATTGCGTTGGCGTAATGATGGTAGCATTAATCATTGGTTCAAGAACTGTCTCGATTGATCCTGGATCTGGAAAATCCGATGGACTTTCAACGTTAACTTCTTTTCCGTTTTTTAATACGACTTTATACAACACACTTGGGGCTGTTGGGATAAGCGATAAGCCATATTCTTGCTCAAGTCGCTGCTTGAATACATCCATATGAAGGAGCCCCAAAAATCCGCATCGAAATCCTAAGCCAAGAGCTGCAGATGTTTTTTTCTCATAAGAAACGCTTGCGTCATTAAGCGTGAGCTTTTCAATTGCCTCTGCAAATTGTTCAAATTCCTCGCTATCTACGGGGTAAAGGCCGGCAAATACCATCGGTTTTGCTGGTTTGAATCCAGGAAGAGGCTTTACGGGTTTTTTTGTGCCATAAATTGTATCGCCAACGCGTGCTTCCTTTACGCTCTTCATTCCAGTAATTAAATATCCAACTTGGCCAGGATACAGTGCATTCATGGCAGTTGGTTCAGGATACATCAATCCAATTTCCAGCACTTCATATGATGAGCCTACTTGCGCAAGTGTAATCATATCTCCCACTTTGATTGTGCCATCGTGTACTGCAATTAAACACACTACCCCGCGATATTCATCAAACCATGAATCAAATAGTAAAGCCTTGAGAGGATCATTATTCGATCCTTTAGGGGCAGGAACTCGACTTACAATACCATCTAAAATGTCTTTAATGCCAATTCCAGACTTTGCTGAAGAGGCAATAATTTCTTCTGTTTTGAAATCAAATAATGTATCGAGTTCTTTTGAAACTCTTTCGATATCAGCCGTTGGCAAATCTATTTTATTGATGACAGGAATAATTGCGAGATCCTGATCAAATGCCAAATAAAAATTTGCCATTGTCTGTGCCTGGACTCCTTGCACAGCATCAACGAGCAGTAATGCGCCTTGGCAGGCATACAGCGATCGAGAAACTTCATAACTAAAATCAACATGGCCCGGAGTATCAATCAGATTTAAAAGATACGTATTGCCTTCATGCTCATAAAACATCGAAGCCGTCTGGGCTTTGACGGTGATGCCGCGTTCGCGTTCAACTTGGAGCTTGTCCATGAACTGATCTTTTTTCATGCGTTCGGTAACTGTTCCCGTATATTCGAGCAATCGATCGGAAAGTGTCGATTTGCCGTGGTCGATATGGGCAATAATAGAAAAATTACGAATGCGTTCAGGTGGAAATTGATCAAGTTTTATTTTTTTAATATCCATGGATCTTTATGAGTAAAAGGGTATTGTCCTAAGTGTAAATTTATGGCGAATTTTGTAAATAAAAATAGTCTACATACCCGATACTGGTATGGGTTTTTTTGTAAAAAGGATCACAATGAAGCGATTGATGTGTATAGTTTTAATTAGTTTGAATATGGCTTGTAAGGGAATGAATCATGATACTATGATTCTTCAGCCTGAATTGGCGAAGCATCTTGCATTCTGTGCGCTAGAAATTGAGGTAATGGCTCTTGTGTGTGATCATATACCATCCGCGCTAGCAGACCCATTCTCAAAAATAAGGACTCAGTTTGAAAAAGCTGGTGGCAAACGGGTTCGAACGGTAAATTATATTTACGCAACTCGTATCGTGGAAAAATATCGAGTTCGGCTTGGATTAGATTCGATATCAGCGCAAAAATTTACATGTAAAAATAGTTGAAGGGGAATGTTGTGAAAATGGTATTTATGGTGGTTGGCTTTATTATTTCAGGAGTATGTCATGCTGTGGAGCCCCGCGTTAAAGTTCAAAGTACTACTATTTTTATGCACATTAGGAAGTACTATGTTCTTTCTTCGCTTGCTCAAGCGCTTTCTGTATGTGCGCTTGTAGAAGACGGTGAGTCTTTATCTTAAAGTTGGATGTATAATAATATTTTTCTTTGGGTTGAAAGCAAAAATGGGCGATGGATTAATAAAAAAATTTTTAATGAAAATATTGCTATTTTATTAGAAGGGTGTAGAAAATATTACCTTTCTCTATCAGAATCGGACATATCTGCGATGCTTTCAACCAAGGATTAACATGAAACACACTCTTTTAATAGTACTATGTATCGGCACTTTTCAGCTTAATGCAATGGAAGAACATGATTCTGCTATTACAAAGACACAAAAAGAATCTGTCAAAAGATGGTTGAGTATTAATTTTGACCCTTCTCATGCAGGCTATAAAGCAATAAAAGAGTCGCTACAAAAAGGTGACTTTAAGACAGTTACAAAAATTACGGGAATTGTATTGAAAAAAGAAAAGAAAAAACATGATTTTAATGTGCATGGATTTACTACATTGTCCTCTCCTTGTGTAGATAAAAAATCATCCAGGGAATTTGAAACTTTGCGCGTGAGCAGAGATTAATAATATAATTTGCTCAGTAAGAAATGGTAAATTTTTAATTGTAAAATAATGGAGGTGGGGTTATTTTTGAGCTTTTTGTTTAGTTACATGCTTTGATGAAATAAAGCACGTTAAAAGAATACAACGGCTGATTTCTTGTCATATCTTGCTATTCAGGGTACGCTATTTATATAAGGATATATACCCGTTTTCTAGATTTTGAACCTTTTTAAAGGGACCTTTTATGGAGCCTATCCGCCCAACTGAAGATCAAAAATTAGGTGTAAAGCCGGTACTAATTGAAGATGAATTAAAAGAATCGTTTCTTGATTACGCAATGTCTGTGGTGGTGAGCCGGGCCATTCCTGATGTTCGTGATGGCTTGAAACCAGTGCACCGTCGTATTTTATATACGATGTATCAATTGGGTTTTTTTCATAATCGTCCCTATCATAAATCGGTTCGTGTCGTTGGTGATGTCCTTGGTAAATTTCACCCGCACGGCGATCAGGCTTTGTATCAAGCAATGGTTGGCCTTGTGCAAGATTTTGCAAAGCGATATCCGCTTTTAGATGGCCAGGGAAACTGGGGTTCGGTGGATGGCGATAATGCTGCGGCTATGCGATATACCGAAATCAGAATGAAAAAGATTGCACAGGAAATTCTTGCGGATCTTGATAAGGAAACGGTGCAGTTTGTACCAAACTTTGACGAGTCTACGGTTGAGCCCGTTATTTTGCCAAGCCGCTTGCCTAACTTGCTTGTAAACGGAACATCGGGGATTGCTGTGGGTATGGCGACTTCTATTCCGCCGCATAATTTAAATGAAGTGATAGATGGATGCTTGGCGATGCTTGATAATCCCGATATTAGCGAAGAAGAATTATTTGATATTATTCCTGCTCCCGATTTTCCAACGGGTGGAATTATTTGCGGGCGAGCTGGCGCTGTCAAAGCATATAAGACGGGGCGCGGAAATGTTATTTTGCGCGGCGTTGTAGATATTGAAGAGACAAAAAAGGGTTCAGCGCTCATTATTAAAGAGCTTCCATATCAGGTTAATAAGGCCGAACTTGCCATTAAAATTGCTGATTTGGTAAAGAATAAAATTATTGAAGGTATTACCAATATAAAAGACGAAACAGATCGTCGTGGAATGCGTCTGATCATCGAAATTAAAAAGGGTGAAATTCCACAAGTTGTGCTTAATCAGCTTTATAAGCATACGCCATTGCAAACCTCAGTTTCTATTTTGATGCTTGCTCTTCTTGATAATCGTCCGATGGTATTTACGCTTCGGCAAATGCTTCAGGAGTTTGTATTTCACCGAAAGCAAATCGTATATCGCCGTACGGTTTTTGATTTAAAAAAGGCACGTGCGCGTGAGCATTTATTGCAAGGCTTTATTATTGCGCTTGATAATATTGATGAAGCTGTTGCGCTTATTAAAAAATCGGCCTCAGCAGACGATGCAACGATTGTTTTAAACACTCGATTTGGGCTAAGTGCATTGCAAGCAAAAGCTATTCTTGAAATGCGCTTACAGCGATTGACTGGCATGGAGCAGCAAAAGATTCGTGAAGAAATGGATGAGATTAAGAAACAGATTTTGTATTTAAATTCGATCATCGAAGACGAATCGATACTGGTAAAAGAAGTCGTCGCGGAGCTTCATGAGATTAAAAATGTGTATGGAGATGCTCGTCGATCTCGTATTGAGGGAGCGATTGACGTATTGACAGAAGCAGATTTAATTCCTGATGAAGAAGTGGTTGTCACCTTGACTGTCAAAGGATATATGAAGCGTGTGCCGCTTGATACGTATGGAGTGCAGCATCGAGGTGGAAAAGGAAAGATGGGTATGACGTCATTAGAAAGCTCTGATGATATAATGCAGGATCTTTTTGTGACAAAAAATCATGATACATTGCTCTTCTTTACCAATTCGGGTCGAATTTATAGCATGCAAGTATTTGAAGTGCCAGAGGCCTCACGTATGGCTCGAGGTCGTGCCGTAGTTAATTTGCTTCCGCTGCAAGAGAACGAAAAAGTTGTGAAATTGTTGTGTGCACGTGAACTTGAAGGCAAATATTTGGTAATGCTTACCAAAGAAGGCATTATCAAGCGAACGGAAGCTACCGATTTTTCAAAAATTAGATCAACTGGAATTCGCTGTACGACGTTGCGAGAAGGTGACGAGCTTGTCTTTTGCGCCCTAAGTTCGGGAGAAGATACTATTGTAATTGCTACAGCGCGAGGGCAGGGAATACGATTTAAAGAATCGGAAGTTCGTGCAATGGGACGCCAGGCATCGGGCGTGATTGGTATACGTCTAAAAGAAAAAGATTTTGTAGTCGGAATGGAAATTATTGCACGCGATAGCGGTGATATATTGTTTGCAACTGAAAATGGGTACGGTAAAAAAGTGTCTGTCGAAGATTTTCGCGTGGCACATCGTGGTGGCGTTGGCGTACGCACTATTCCGACTGATAATAGAAATGGAAGCGTTATAGGCCTTGCAATTGTGTATCCTGATTCCAATATTTTGTTGATTGATCAGGTTGGTAAAATCATTCGTCTTCCAGCCTCAGAAATCCGTACTATGGGCCGCCAGGCAAAAGGCGTGCGCTTAGTTCGTCTTGATAAAGGACAAACGCTGGCATCGATGTTTGCGTTTAGAGAAGAAGAGGATAAGGATGGAACTGGTGGCGGCGGAATCAAGGGAGCTATTAAAGCTGATGGCTCTGTAACTCGCATTGTTGCTCCTTCTGGATCGGGATCAGCTGAGATTGTATTTCAAGAGGCTTCAGAAGAGATATATGTTGAAACGCGCCAAGATGAACTCTTGTCCAACCTTGAATCGGATGTTGATACTATCGATATGATTGATAATCATGACGGTATGATAGAAAGCGATGATTTTATCGCTGACGTTGAATCTATACAGATGGATATAATGGGGTCTGGGTCGAAAGAGATTCAGTAATTACCAAAATTTATGAATCAACAGCACGTATTACTTCACCTTTCATTAATTGATGGTATTGGGCCGCAAACTGTTCAAAACATAGTAGCCAGAAAGCCGCACAATGTATTGTGGCATGATTTGTATGCTTATTCGATTTTTGATTTACAGCACCTTGGTATTACCGAAAAAATAGCATCAAAATTGCATAGTGGTTTAGCGGATACTCGCGTGCTTGAGCAAGAGCTTCGTCTCATTGAAGATCACCAGATAGAATGGGCATCATATATTGATGAAAGCTATCCACCCTTTTTACGAGAAATTTATAGTCCTCCCCCTGTATTGTATTGGAAGGGGAAGTTTCAATTTTCTGATCGAATGTGTGCTGTGGTTGGATCAAGAGAAACAAATAGTTATGGTAAAAAAGCTATTGATGCGATAGTTCCAGATTTGGTAAAGCATGGATTTACTATTGTCAGTGGAGGGGCGATTGGAGCTGATACATATGCGCATAAAGCTGCTTTACAATCTGGAGGTAAGACGCTTGTAATTTTTGGTTCGGGATTATTAAAGCCATATCCTTATCAAAATAGATCGCTTTTTGAGCACGTTGTTGAGCGCGAGGGTGCTCTTATGAGTATTTTTTCTTTAAAAACGACTCCTCATCCAGCTCATTTTCCTGCACGTAATCGAATTATATCGGGATTATCACGTGGGGTGTTTGTTGTGCAAGCTGCTGAAAAAAGTGGAGCTCGCATTACAGCTCAATGTGCATTAGAGCAAGGGCGAGATGTATTTGCATTACCGGGTTCAATTGATGATCCTTTAAGTGCTGGATGCCATGCTTTGTTGCAACAGGGAGCAAAGCTTGTAACTCATTCATACGATATTTTGGAAGAGTATGGTATTGAAAAACATCCACATTCGGCGCAAAAAAATACATCGATACAAACTTTCGACGATATATCAAAGCCTTTTTATAATGAAGTACACAAAAAAATAGTTGCATTGTGTTCTACGCCTCAAGCAGTGGATGATCTGGCTGCGGCATTAGCAATGAATGTTACTAATGTGCAAAGAGAACTTTTTGAATTACAAATTGGTGGCCTTATCGAGCAGGATTTTACGGGCCAGTGGAAGACGCTGGTATGATGCAAAAATTGATCATGGCATGCAGTTTTTTGGTGGCTTGTGGGGTTATGTGTTTTGTCTTTACTCATAAAAATACAGCAGACGCTTCCTCGAACTCTTTCAATATAGTGTGCACTACTAATATTATTGCTGATGCAGTATATAATATTGTTGGTGATACATGTCGAATTAAAACGTTAATGGGACCGGGGGTTGATCCTCATATATATAGACCGAGGGAGAGCGATGTTTCGGCGTTAAGTTCTGCGCATATTATTTTTTATAATGGATTACATCTTGAAGGAAAAATGGGAGAAGTGTTTGAGCATATGAGGTCTACAATTCCTACTATTGCTGTGGGAAATTTTGTTGCCAAATCACATCTCATAGAAGCGGATTTTAAGGGGTTATATGATCCTCATATTTGGCATGATGTTATGCTTTGGAAATCTGCAGTCGCGTCTATTGCCGATGCTATGTGCGCATTAGATCATGAACGAGCAGATTTTTATCGGTATAATTATCATCGCTATTGCGATATGTTAGATTCTGTTGAGCTTCGCATACGTAATATAATAGCTCGGATTCCTGAATCAAAACGTATCCTACTTACAGCGCATGATGCGTTTCGTTATTTTGGCAAAGCGTATGGATTTCAGGTGATTGGGCTTCAAGGTATTAGTACCGATTCAGTAATTACAGCACATGAAATTCAAGAAATGGCTGATATGGTTGTTCAGCATAAGACGAAAGCGATTTTTTTAGAATCTTCATTGCCATCAAGAAGTATGGAGGCTGTTCGAAATGCTGTAAAGGCTCGTGGATGCGATGTTTTAATAGCGTCTGAGCTCTATTCAGATTCATTAGGAGATCAAAGCACGACTGCATCAAATTATTGTGATATGATGATACACAATATAACAACAATCGTAGAATCCCTTTTATAGTTATGCAAGTTATGAACCAACCAATAGCTGCCATTGTGGTATCGAATTTATCTGTTTACTATCACGCCATATGTGCATTAGAATCAATATCGGTTTCTATTGCTTCCGGGACTCTTCTTGCCATAGTTGGACCTAATGGGGGAGGGAAAACAACTTTTTTGAAGGCATTACTTGATTTAACGCCTTGTAAGGCAGAAAAGATTTTATTTTTTGGAAAACCCTTTGCGCAGATTCGATCGCGTGTTGCCTATATTCCACAACGCATGACGATTGATTGGGATTTTCCTGCTACGGTGTTTGATGTTGTTATGATGGGACGATATTCGCATATGGGCTGGTTTGGGCGTCCTTCATCGATTGATTATGATAAAGTATATGAAGCGCTAGATCTCCTTGGTCTTTCATCTTTTGCAGATAGACACATTGCTGAATTATCGGGAGGCCAACAGCAGCGACTTTTTGTTGCACGAGCACTTGTACAGGATGCGGATATTTTATTGTTTGATGAACCGTTTGTTGGTATTGATATCAAGACTGAGCAGTTGATTATAAAACTGTTGCAAGAGCTAAAGTCTCGTGGCAAAACAATCGTAGTTGTGCATCATGATCTTCATACGTTATCTGAATATTTCGATTCAGTATTGCTTCTTAATGTAAAAAAAATAGCCTTTGGTTCAATTAATGCAATATGTGTTCCTGAATATATATGTGCAACATATGGCGATAGAAATCTCTATGCCCCACATCAAAAAGATGTATAATGTACGATTCATTGTCGATTTTATTTTCTGACTATACGTTTCGTTTGATTTTTTGGGGAACAACATTGCTTGGAGCCTTGTCGGGTATTGTTGGAGTTTTTGCATTATTGCGAAAGCAGGCATTGTTAGGCGATACAATTTCACATGCGGCCTTTCCGGGCATTGCATATGCATTTTTAATTACGTACAGCAAAAATCCGTACATATTATTAGCAGGAGGTGCGATTTCGGGATTATGTGGCACAGTGTTGGTTTTTGTTATAACCCGATTTAGTTCGCTTAAGCATGATGCTGCTCTTGGCATTATATTATCAGTGTTTTTTGGTATGGGCCTGGTGCTTTTGACTCATATCCAAAAACTTTCAATATCGCATCAATCAGTGTTAAACAAATTTTTATTTGGCAACGCCGCTATTTTACTTCCAGAAGATTGCTGGATAATTTTCTTAATTGCATTAGTCTGCATATCGCTTCTTTACTGTATTAAAAGGCCGATTTTTATCATAGCGTTTGATCCTTCTTATGCAGCAGTTATGGGTATTTTGAGAACACAGTTTGATATGCTGCTTGCGGTACTACTTGTTTTGACCATAGTCGTGGGCCTTCAGGCTGTAGGGGTTGTTCTTATGAGTTCCCTTCTTGTTGCTCCTGCGGCAGCTGCTCGTCAATGGACGTATAAATTTCATACCCTTTTATTTTTATCAGGACTATTTGGAGCGGTTTCAAGTGCTTTGGGAACTATTATAAGCTGCTATTACAATATTCCTACGGGGCCAGTCATTGTTATCGTAATGAGTATGTTTGTTTTTATTTCTTTGCTCGTGGCTCCCTCGCACGGTATTTTATGGCGAATGCGCTTGGCAGGTGACTCATGAACTTCATTCAGATAGAGCTTCTTATTATTGTGCTTTTAGTTTCGATAACATGTGCTTTACCAGGGGTTTTTTTAGTGCTTCGTGGTGTTGCTCTCATGAGTGATGCGATTAGTCATTCTATTTTACTTGGCATAGTCGTAATGTTTTTGGTAATGAAATCGCTTTATTCCCCGATACTTTTTTGTGGGGCACTGTTATCAGGGATGGCTACGGTCTGGTGTACCGAGTGGCTTATTCAAACAGGATGCTTAAAAAAGGACGTGGCTATAGGACTGGTATTCCCCCTCTTTTTTTCTATAGGAATAATCCTCATAACGGTCTATGGCAGAAATATTCACTTGGACGCTGATATTGTTCTTCTTGGAGATATAGCCTTCGCGCCATTTCAACGATGTATCGTGTATGGCTATGATTGTGGCCCCATTGCAGTATGGCACCTAGTGGCAGTTTTATTTCTCAATATAGGTATAATTACGCTTTTTTTCAAAGAGCTTCGATTGGTGACATTTGATCAAGAGTATGCTTCTGTGGCTGGTTTTGCTCCTCATTTAGTTCATTATCTTATTATGTCTTTGACGAGCATAACGGCTATTGCTTCATTTGACATTGCTGGGGCAATTGTTGTTGTGGCTTTTATAATAATACCCCCCGCTACGGCTTTTTTAGTTACCAAACAATTAGGGCCTATGCTCTTATGGAGTATCTTTTTTGGCTTTTTGTCCTCCTTTTTAGGCTTTGCAATGGCCATTGTGTTGGATGTTTCGATTGTTGGATCTATAGCAGTGATGTCAGGCATGCTTTTTACGCTTATTTTTCTTATGCGCCTTTTACCCGTGCATGTTTAAAAAATGCCTATACCCCTATAAAATAGGTACATTAAGGGTTTATATCCAGCCGATTGGCTGATAGCTACTTTTTGCCTTTTTAATAAAAATCAGCTATCTTTAGGGGAAATATTCATAGAAGTTAATCAGATCGAATTTTCAAATTCCTAGGATTACCATGCCAGTACCAAAACGAAAACGTTCGCGTGCGCGACGTGATAAGCGATTTGCAAATAGAGGGATGAAGGATCGTTCTTTCGCAGAGTGTGCAAATTGCAAAGGCCCACTCATGACGCATCAAGCGTGTAAGGAATGTGGCTTTTACAAAGGTAAGAAAGTTTTAGTAACAAAAAATGATCGTGCTGTAAGGCGTGATGAAACGCGTAGAGCAAAAGATGCAAGAAAGGCATCAGCTGCTCCCGTTGAGACTGAAGCTTCAGAATAGTCTAAATAATAGAAAGAATAATTAAGGGATGCCATGATAGCGGTTGATGCAATGGGGGGCGATCATGCACCAAGCGTGGTTGTTCAGGGAGCAGTAGCTGCGGCAAGAAAGGGTATCCCTATTTTATTATGCGGGACCCAAAGCGCATTGTTATCTTCACTTCCAATGGATTGGCAGTCTCTTCCGATAACGGTTGAGTATTCTACTCAAGAGATTGGAATGGATGAAGAGCCGGTGCGTTCTATCAGAACAAAGCAGAACTCTTCCCTTGTTGTGGCTATGAAAGCAACTGCTTCAGGTCGGGCTACGGCATTTTTTTCAGCAGGAAATTCGGGGGCAGTGCTTATTGCAAGCGTTGCGTATGTGGGGCGCGTTTCTGGTGTTCATCGTCCTGCAATCGGCACCTACTTGCCTTCTCAAAGTGGCTCGATATTTTGCCTTGATATGGGAGCTAATGTTGATTGCAAGGCTGCTTTTCTTCACCAATTTGCTATGATGGGGCACGCATATGTGGAGCTTACAAAAGGAATTAAAGATCCTCGCATTGGGTTACTTTCCAATGGGCATGAGCCATATAAAGGTCCCCAAGAGGTAAAAACAGCGTTTGAATTACTTCAAAAATCATCACTTAATTTTATAGGTAATATTGAATCAAGAGATATCACGCTTGGTACAGCCGATGTTATTGTGTGTGATGGATTTGTTGGTAATGTGATGTTAAAAGCTATTCAAGGGACAGCACAGGCGCTTTTTTTGTGGATCAAGCAAGAAGCTGAAAAGTCATGGTTTCAAAAATTTTGTTTGTGGTTGAATCGTTCTCTTTTTTATTCCATACGAAAAAAAACAGATTATGCCTCTATTGGGGGTGCTCTTTTATTGGGAGTAAATAATCCTGTTATTTTGGCTCACGGTCGTTCTGATGCGCGAGCGATTGAAAATGGTATTATTTTTGCTCACAGAGTTGTCGTGGAAGATCGCGTAAAAAATTTTAATGACCGGCTTCGTGTTCTTTTGGACAACAATAAAACTTTTACTGGTGCGGTTAGCCAAAAAGTTCGTTCTTTGTTTCATTAGGGGCAATCCTAATCAAGTGGACCAATCATTGGTTTTGTAGTAAAATTGCCGCAGTAAATATACCTGTTTTTTGAAAATCAAACGTTAGTATGAAGTTATTCAAAACATCTTTACGATAGGTGAAGCTATGGCATTTGTAGATGAAATCAAAGCAGCATGTGTAATGGTTGGGCACGCACTTAAAAATTTCTTTTCAGAAGATGACTCATTTTTTGGTCGTTACGCAAAAGGTATAGGATTTTTGATCAGTTTTATTCTTTTTGGATTAGGGAGTTATTTTGCATATCGAACCTATATAATGTCGCGAGAGCAAAAAGCACATTATGCATTCGCAGATTGTGTTCAGGCGTTTGATAGTGCATTAAAAGTAGATTCTTTATCTGAGTGGGAGCGGGTTTCAAATTTGTGTGGTCATGGATTTGTTGCTCATGAAGGAAGCATGATAGCTCCATTGTTTCTTTCGTATAAAGCGGATGCTCAGATAAAAATGGGAAATGGTGCTGATGCTATTAATACAATTTCAAGAGCGATGGATTTACTTTCCAAGGAATCACCATTTTTATATATGCTTGATATAAAACGTGCATTAGTGCAAATCGATTCTCAGGATGATGTTCTTAAAAACAAAGGGATCGATGCTCTTATAGCGGCTGGTCGTAATGAAAAGCATGCGCAACGAGATATGGCTTTGTTTTATTTAGGACGATACTATTGGTCTCAAGATCATATTGATGAAGCAAAGCGCATTTGGCAAGAATTAGTAGATACAAATTGGCAAGATAAAGCATATCCATCGCCATGGGTACAAGAAGCTAAAAAACAACTCAAGCAATTTTCATCGTAGGAATTTAATGGCTGATACAAGTTCGGTACGGGTTCGGTTTGCGCCATCACCAACAGGTCATCTGCATATTGGCAGCTTTCGGACTGCGTTATTTAATTGGCTATTTGCTAAACACTATAAAGGAACATTTCTTGTACGAATCGAAGATACGGATAAAGAGCGTTCAAAACAAGAATATGTGGAAAGTATTTTAAAAGCTTTGGAATGGGTAGGATTGGAGGCAGATGAGCCAATAATGATTCAATCTGCTCAATCAGAGCACCATGAACAAGTACTTACGATGCTTCTTGCGCAAGGCAAAGCATATAAATGTTTTTGTACGCAGGATGAGGTTGTAGCACGCGCTACGAATCCTGAATTTGTTTCATATGATGGGTTATGCAGAACTGCCGATCAGCGCCAAAATAGACCGTATGCTATTCGATTTAAAATACCGGATACATTATCGTCGATAGCCTTTACAGATCTTGTGAGAGGTCCTATTACATTTGATCGGGATCAGTTTGATGATTTTATTATTGCTCGATCTGATGGATCACCGATATATAATTTTGTCGTTGTGATCGATGATGCCACTATGCGGATTACGCATGTGATTAGAGGTGAAGATCATATTTCAAATACGCCAAAACAGATTCTTATTTACCAGGCATGTGGGTTTTCAGTTCCTCAGTTTGCTCATATTCCACTTATTCTTGGCCCTAATGGAGATCGTCTTTCAAAGCGAGATGGCGCTGTATCAGCGCTGGAATATAAAAAGCTTGGCTATTTGCCAGCAGCTTTGATGAACTATTTGGTTAGATTGGGCTGGTCTCACGGGGATCAAGAGGTTTTTTCTCGACAAGAGCTCATTGATTGTTTCACTTTAGATGCTGTGGGTAAAAAGGGATCAATTTTTGATATTGAAAAGCTTAATTGGCTCAATGGGATTTATATAAGAGAGCTTTCTGGTGCTGATATATTGTCATATATTGTATCTGAATTTGATCCTCAATTTCAGGCATCGCTTGCAGCATGGAATTATGAAAAGATAATCATGGCTTTGGATACTTTTAAGAGTCGTGTAAATACGGTATGCCAATTAATTGATGAAGTACGACTTCTTTATGCCGGCCCCTCATCGTTTCAAGATGATGTTCTCAAGGCATTGCGCGCTGAATGTGAACCTCAAACAATCGAAGCTTTAATCGATTTTTTAAGGGATCATAAAGAGGGATCTCTTGAAGATTTAAAATCAGAACTAAAGCAATTATCTAAAAAAATCAATGTTAAATTTGTTGCTATAGCGCATTCCTTACGTGTAGCATTGCTAGGAGATTCCAATGGTCCAGGAATCTATGATATGGTCGAGATCGTAGGTGTACAAAATACATATGATCGTCTTTTATTATTAGGAAAAGCTTTACAGTAGTATAGTTTTTCGAGGAATTATCATGAAAATAGCAATGATGTTTCCGGGATATGGGAGCCAGTTTGTAGGAATGTCGAAAGAACTGTATGACCAAAATCGATTAGTGCAGGAACTCTTTGACCAAGCATCAAGTTGTCTTGATATTAATTTTGTAAAACTTTGTTTTGCATCTTCCGAAGCAGAACTTTCGACTATGAGGCATGCATATACAGCAATTTTTCTCGTTAGTTCTGCGATTGCAGCGGTATTAGCGGAAAAAAGTATAAAACCCGATGCTGTTGCTGGTTTTAACCATGGCGTATATGCGGCACTATTTGCGGCTCAAAGTTTGAGTTTACCAGATGGGTTGTATTTGCTTAATAAATTGGCTTTTTTTTATCAGCAAAACTTGGACCAAAATAATTTTGTTGCGCTATTAATAGAAGGTCTTACGAGTAAAGAATTACAATCGGTGTGTGAATTGGCTCAAAAAAATGGAGAAAGAGCTTACATAGCTGTGTATGAAACAGAGAAGCGACATATTGTTATTGGACATAAAAAAGCTATAGAACTGGTTCAAGATAAAGCAAGTGAGTTTTCTTCACAGCGAGAGATTAGTATAGAATATGCTGATCTTGCAGTTGGTCTTCATTCAGAGTTAGCAAAGCCTATAATCGATGAATTTAAAGTTTATTTGCATAAAGTTGATTTTCACAACTTATCGACTCCGTTGATTATTCATTCTGGAAAAGAGTTAACGCAAGGTGCAGACGTTGCAGAATATATTGTTGATAGAATAGAGTGTCCAGTTATGTGGCCTTCAATTATGAAAAGATTGTCAGAATATGATTGTGTTATTGCAATTGGGCCCGGAAAGAATTTGGAGCGTTGGTTTAAAGAAGTATATCCTGATACATACATTATAACTGTAAATAGGCCTGAAGATATTGAAGCAGTAGTATCATATATTGAACAGACTAAAAAAATATCATCAGAATTAGAAAACAAATAAGGTACGAGCATGGCAGAGTTTGATAGAAACAGCACAAAAGATAAAGTTATTGCAATTATTGCAGCTAAAATTTCAATTGAACCATTAACCATTAAAGAAGAATCAACGTTGGCTGATTTGGGTGCAGATTCGCTAGATCTTATGGAAATTATTATGAAGATCGAAGAGCAGTTTGGTGTTGAAATTGATGATGAAAAAGCGGAATCGCTTAAAAATGTTAAAAGCGTTATTGATTATGTTCAAGAGTTGAGAAAAAAATAGGCAAAATAAATATTCAACAATTTTTATGCAGTAGATTAGAGATAAGGTTAGTTGTTCTATTCGCAAATAGTATTACGAAAATGTTACTCCTGCGTTGATCCAAAAGCCCCATTGAGAAAGGGTATCTCGGCCAGGTTTTTTTACGCATGGGTCATTAATTCCCTCAAATTCAATTGATGAGCCTAATCCTAAGAATGGGATGCACCAATCATCAGGTTTTTCTTGCCAACCATAGCCAAGATAGAAAAAGAGCTTGTGCGTGAGAACGAGTTCTGATGCGGCAGAAGAGACGTCAAGATCGCTTGTTTTTATAAAAACAGGAGAATTTTGATCAACAACTATTCCTTGGTCTGAAAGGAGATTGCCGTGTAATGTTGCTTCGCTTTGTGTGAGATCGCTTGGCTGACCAAACATACTGAATGCATCCTGAATGCCCTTAAGGCCATATTTATTTTCAGGGATACATTGATTGAGAGAAATGCGTTCATGGCTTCGAAGCCATCCATTATAGCCAAGATCAAATTCAATTCCTTTGTGGGTATATCCAAACATTGCTAAAAATTCAAATTCAACTGATATTGCCACATTGCAAGATAACGATGTAATATTTAAAGCGGGAGTCAGTGTACCGGTATAGGATCCATCCGTAGCAAATTCTTTCAAAAGAATAAAACGACTTCCAAATCCATTTTTGCATAAATCAAAGGATCGAGTTTGTTTTGTGCTAAAAAGATGAGTAAGATTTACAGATCCCACAAATGAAATTTCTTGTGTGCCATCTGCTTCCCATAGTAATGCTCTTCCTGAAAAGCCGGCGCCCAGCCCCCAATGTTTGCCATTTCCTAGTATGGGTTCAAAATAATAGGTGCTATTGGGACGGTTTCCTGTTGGGGCAACCACTCTTACATTAAATCCTGCATAGCCATGCTCATTAGAAACGATATCATATCCAAGTACGAGAAGAAGATCCGCTATGCCGCCTTTACTTTGAGGGCCACATACCTTACCAAATGAGAGAGGTCTGCTCATTTGACCATATGTTTTATTACCGGCCAATGCCTGGGTAAAGCTGCTATAGGGAGGAGTTACCTCTTCTTCATCCATATATAATGCAGGAAATGGCGCCTGATATCCTGTGCTAAGAACTGTTTCATCGATTTTAAAGTCCCACTTTGTCCAGACCATTGGAGCGTAGAGTGCAAAGTAAAGGCCTTGGAGATATCGATCAAAGCCAATATAGGTACTCAGAGTAAAAATAAAATTTGAGATGTGCGGATTTAAACATGCAATACTTTGAAATGCTGGCGATAAGCCGAAATAGTCTGCAAGGAGCGCATAGGGCTCTCTTGTTGGGATTTCGCTTCCCGAAATGTATAATGTGTCAGTTCCCCATAACGCTTCCGCAATTCTGTTATTTTTAAATGACATACTGAATTGAGGCGTTGCTCTTATAATAAAAGTGTTTTCATGCCGATTTGGTCGGTGTTCATATGGATAGGATCCTGTATTATATCGAGGTGCATCCACGGTTTGTGATCGTGGGCTAAAAAAGGAGATTCCTTGAAGATTCTGTTCTTGAGCAATTGTAGTACCGATAGAAAATATCAAAAAAAACATAAGTATTTTGTTCATAGAACTCTCCTTTTAAAATGCAATCCCACCCTTTAGCCAGGCTCCCCACTGTGAAACTGCTGTATTAATGCATGGTGGCTCTCCAGCACATTCTTCTGGAGTACACTTTCCTTGTTGTCCAAATTCAATTTCTGCTCCAAATCCTATATAAGGAGTCGAATTTTGCAAGAATATAGTATGACTAAAATGTGAAAATATTTTATGCGATCGCCCTCGTGTTCGTGCGCTATAGATATCAATTGATGCGCGTGATAGCAATTCTGGCTCGATAGAAGTTCGTATTGGTAGTGATCCATATGGCATTGTGTATACTTGATTAAAGGTTCCATCATTATTGCTATCACTCAATGCGAGTTCTGGATTATCAATATGTTTATTTTCTTGTCCACTTTCAATAAGACTTTGAGTGGTTGCGCCTGTTTTTACAAAATTTTTTCCATGATGAATAGTTGCTTTACTTTGTGTTGCAGATAAAGCGATGGGAGTATAGAATCCATCGTTTTCAAAGCCAAACACAGAAGCATCACCTTTAATTGCCCATAGTTCAGATTCAAATGGTATTAGTTTACACAAAGAGATATTTTCGCAGCTTCTTGCCCAAAAGCTGTAGCCAAATCCCCAACTATTTTTTGCTTTTTGGTAGCTGAACATAATGGCCAAATCTGCTTGTACTGATGCAGAAACTTCAACAGGAAATGTAGTAAGGTTCACAATGCTACTTACAACAGAATTATATTGCGCGCTTGGTATTACAAGTGCTCCATCTACAGAGCCTCTGAGATTATTTGTTATGGTGCGACTCATTTTTTCAGCGAGCATGTATCGGCTATTGTGGCTTCCGCATATATCAAAAGAGCGACATTGAATTGTTTTAAACATGTGCATAATGTTGATATCAAAATATAATCCAGCTTTTTCCTCTGTCTCAGGCTGTTCCCAGAGAATTATATGTGTTGAAAGTCCTCCTCCAAGCTCCCAGTGGTGGCCATTACCTATAATTGGTTCAAATAAGTATCTTCCTGTAGGACTATTACCTGTTGGGATCGAAACGCGAAGATTTCCCCCTACATGGTAGCGAGGATTGTGTAATATATTATATCCGATAGCGATTTGAACATCTGAGAGTTTCACAAGATGTTGAGATCCATAGTCCATAAGACCGTACTTTAGTTTTTCAAAAGAAAGTCCAGCTGCTCTTACTGTATCTTTTCCCGATATAAATGCCTGAAATGTTTCGTTAAGCTGTGTACGCGAAATAGGGGATGATGTAAAATAGCCGGCATCATATCCATTCGTTCCTGTTGTTATAAGTTCTTGGCAGAATCCTAGATCCCATTTACTATACACAAGAGGAGCATGAATTCGCAGATATAATCCGGGAGCAAACTGTGCAAATTCTACTTGAAGATCAAGATCAAGAATTGCTTGATTTATTATGGGACAAAAAGAAACAATTCCTTTGTAATCGGTAGGAAGACCGAAATAGTCGGCAAGCCAATACATATCTGCACGATCTGGTGATTGGCTTCCTGCGATAGTTAATCTATTTTTGCATTTAATAATCGAATCTCCAAAAAAGCATTGCGCAATTCGCTCTGGTCGGAATGATGTTGTTATTTCGGGTGTGATCGAAAATGCACCATGCCATGCGTCAGATGGATGTATATTAACTCTATTTTCCCATCCTGCAAGCTCTCGAGCTGCATTTGTAGATGGAGAATGAGGAACGATGAGCGTACATACTCTTTTATCGCAATACAGTGAAATGGGAAAAAGAGCAATGATGAGCACATATAATCTCATTCAAATCCCTTAAAAATTCATACCAACTTTTAACCAAATTCCCCATTGAGAAAGAGAGCACAATACGCAATTTTCACAGGAAGCAGATGTGCACATAGATTTTTTTTCGTTTTGGCCGAATTCTACCTCTCCACCAAGTCCAATAAACGGAACCCACAGCTCACGATTTTTCCATGTATAGTTAAAATGAGTAAAGAGTTTTTGAGATCGTCCTTGTGCATTTCGGTCGCATACATCTAAATCACCGAATGAGATAAAGATTGGTTGAATCGAGGTTTGTATATTTAAAAGAGAGCTGTTAAGGTTGGCTGAAAGAGGGTTGCTTGCGGATCCTCCTGTGCCATCGCCAGTTGCAGGTAAAGGATTATCGATATTAGGATTTAATGAAGCTTCTGATGCTGAATTATCTGGAAAGTTAAGACCGCTGTAGATGGTTGCTTTATTTTGTGTTGCGGAAAGAGGTACTGCGCCGGCAAGAGGCCCTGCTCCTGTAGCACCTCTATCAAATCCAAATACAAAGCTATCACCTTTTAATGCCCATGAACTGTTATTGTCAAGAATGTGAGCGTCTCTTACTTTAAGATGTTCGCAATTTTGGTACCAGAAATTGTATCCTATATCCCAGCTAAAATAGTCGCTTACAAATGTAAGCATCGCTGTAATCTCTATTTGCATTGTTGTGCTTGATTCTACTTTAGTATTTGTTAAGTTTGCAACGGGGGTATATTCATTTCGAAATTGTGCCGAAGGAGTTGCTCCTCCTCCTTTAAGATTGTTAAAAATAGGAGAATCAAGACGTTCAGCAAGCATATATCGACTAAATGTTTTGTTTTTTAAATCAAATGTGCGTCGTTGATTTGCTCCAAAAAGATGCATAAAACTTGCATCACAAGAAATGATAATTTTTTTATCCATTTCTTGTGAATACCAAGGAATGCCAAATAAGCGAAGGCTACCGCCAAGTTCCCAATGGTGGCCGTTTCCTATGATTGGTTCAAATAAATATTCACCTTCGGACTTGTTGCCTGTAGGCCCTGTTAGTAATCCTTGAAAGGCGCATATGAGTTGATCTCTTTGTACAAAATTATATCCAATCGCTACTCGAAAATCGGCAAGTCGAGTCTGATTTAAATCAGACTGGCTTATGCGTGCTTTATTGAGCTCTTGAAACGAGACAGTATAATCTGAGCCAGCGACTGTTTGTGTATAAGGCCCTATTCCTTTTCCTTCAGCGTAGGATGTGAAATTGGTAAGAAGTTGATTTCGCTGTAAAGTATCGGGAGTTATGTAACCCGGAGCAAACGTATTTGTTCCTTTTAATTCTACCGTTTCGCACATGTTGAGGTTCCATCGTGAATGAACAAGTGGCGCGTAAATTGCAAGATAAAGTCCTTCAACCCATTCATCAAGACCAATGAAAAAGTTAACATCAACAATGATGTTATCAATTGAGGGTTTAAAATTGATGGTACTTTTAAAATCAGAAGGAAGATAAAAATAATCGGCCAGTAAGTCTGTAGGATTTCGATCGGTTACTAAGCTTCCTGAAATTGTTAATGTTGGACATTTCTTATTTCCAAATAAACATTGCGTAATGGTATCAGCATTAAAGGAGCGGCTATACTCAAACGCAGCTGAAAGTATCCCGTGAGTTTTTTTATCAATTTTTGTGAGAAATTGTTGGGCAATTCCAGCCCATTGACGAGGTGTATTAAGACCTTGAGATCGTATAGGGTAATAGGGCACTACGACAGGATTAGCGGTATGTATAGTATGAATTGTTAGTAATAAAAGTAGCGCTGTGATTTTTTTTTGTATGCGCATCATACCCATCTCCTTTTAAAAACTGCCGAATTCCTTTGGTTCAACTATACTGATGCTTCTGCTAAAAGGCAATATTATAAAAGAATAGGCCCGCAAAATATGCGGGCCTATTTGATGAGATGAGATAAATCTTAATTAAAATTTATACCACCTTTAAGGTATACTGCCCATTGTGAAACAGCGCAATCAAGACAATCTGTACAGCATGATGGTTCGCAGCATGAATTATTACTGCAAGCAGAGTCGCAATCAATTGTAGGAGTGCTGTCGCAGCTTGAGCTGCTATTTTTTGCAAATTCAGCTGAAGCGCCTAAACCAAAGTAAGGACTCCAACTTTCGCGTTCCCATGAGTAATTTGCATTAACAAATACTTTATGAGAGAGGCCGCGCGTTCTTTGAAGGTTAATATCGCAGCAATTGATGAATTTTGGTTCAAGAGACGTTTTGATACGATCAGAAGCAGCTATGCTGTTTGGTGTAAATGCAAGGTTTACAGGTGTTCCTGTCAAGCCAGCTTGAGCAAATTGCGCGTTGTCGATGCCGCAGTTTTGGAATCGGTTGATTCCTGTGCAATCATCCACATTGGCATCAGCATTTGTGCCTTTATGTATGGTAGCACCGCACTCTGTTGCAGATAATGCAACTGGTTCATTAGTGGCTAAACCACTGCTTGTTCCAGTTACAAAACCGAATACTTGAGCATCACCTTTTAATGCATATGTATTTGCTTCAATTGAGCAGAGACTTGGGCAACATTCTGATGTTGGACGGCTTGGAAGTCCAATTTTTTCACAGCTCTTTACCCAGAAATCATATCCAAGATCAAATGCCCAGCTATTACGTGTGTAGTTAAGCATGACTGCGATATCAGCTTGAACAGCTGAACGAACATTAACATCAAGCGTTGTTAAGTTTGCAACTGGAGTAAATACGCCTTTAAATTGTGAGACAGGTACTTGATTATTATTTGTTGCTGCACTTAAAAGATTTACAGGAGTACCCATTTTTTCAGCGAGCATATATCGGCTATTTGGTCTGCCGCATAAATCAAATGTTCTTTGTTCTTTGCTGTTGTTTACGTGAGTAATGCTTGCATCAAGATATAATCCAAGGAATTGATCTTCTTCGCAAGATCTCCATGCGATATAATGTCCAGTAAGGCCAGCACCAACTTCCCAGTGATTTCCGTTACCAATGATAGGGTCAAAAGCGTATTCTGCTTGCAAGCGGCTGCCCGTAGGCGCAACAACTTGTAAGTTTAAGCCAAGATGGTAATCATCAGATTGAAGGAAATTGTATCCTAATTCCATGCGTAGATCTGCAAACCCTGTGCGCGAGCGAGAGCTCGTATCAATTTTTGCATACTTAAGACCTTCAAAGGCTACGCTATTGTTATTATTTGCGCCAACGGTATTGATAGTGCTTCGGGAAACGTTAAGCGGAGCTTTTCCGCATGCATAATCAGCAAATGTATTGAGCAACTGGTCATTGAGCATTGCGCCGTTGCTAAAGTAACCAGGGCGATATGAGCCGGTAAAGTTTTGATCGCACAGTTCATTATAATTTAAATTCCACGTTGAATGAGTGATGGGGCCGTGTACTCTGAAGTAGAGGCCTTCCATAATGTCATCAAGTCCAACATACAGATCTAAATTAACAATAAAGTTTTGGATTCGTGGCGAGATAGTGAAGTTCGAATTAAAATCTGGTGGCAAATAGAAGTAATCAGCAAGCCATGCGTTTGCATCGCGGTTAGCCACTTCGCTACCTTGTACAAGGATAGCGCCACAGCCTTGTACGTCAGATCCAAAAAGGCATTCGGCTATTTTTTTGTCACGAAAACTACGTTGATACCCAACGGTACCGTCGATATTTACATAGTTGTTTTCATCGTAAAGATGAACTTTTTCTGAAAGGCCAGCGATTTTCAGCGCTCCGTCCCGACCTTGAGACCGTGTGATGATCGTTGGGGTCACGTTCCTATCGGCATAGAGCGAGATCACACAGCTAAGCAATGCAAGCGTTAGTAACGACTTGTGATTCATACTAGCTACTCCTTTTTATATGTTCGTATGACACTATCAATACTATTGTATATAAAGAGCATAAAAAAAAAGCAACAAAATTTTCTAATTAAGCCATTTAATCAAACTCTTTATAATTATTGAATAAAAAAAGATCCGGTTTTTAGCCGGATCTTTGTACTCATTTATTTGCTTTACGTGGAGGTAAATCAAATGAAATGGAAAGAGGCTTTCGCCTCCTTCCACTAAAAAGCATTAGTTAAAGGATACTCCACCTTTAACCCAAATTGCCCATTGAGACAAGGAGCAATCTACGCAATTATCACAGCTTGTGTTGCATGAGCTTGTGGAGCATGAAGTTTCGCAATCATCGCAGTTTCCTGGGTTTTTGCCAAACTCAGCCGATCCCCCGATTCCAAGATATGGATTCCAGTTATCGCGGTCCCAATTGTAGCTCAAGTGAGTGAACACTTTGTGTGAAAGACCTTTAGTTTCTTGAAGCTGAACATCTGTGCTCTTCAAGAATACTGGTTGAATTGAAGTCTTGATTTGGTTTGAGTCAGTGTTGAAGCCACCTTGAGTAAGTGGAGTGTGGATCAAACGAGCGTTAGGTGTTCCACCAGCAATTGCAAATTGAGCGTTATCAACGCCATTATTTTGCAATTTAACGTTTACTACGCCAGTTGTAGCTGTAGATCCAGCATTTGTACCAGCATGGATATCAGCGCCACTTTGTGTAGCAGATAGAGCTTGTGCATCATTTACAGCAAGAGGGCTGTCGGTTGCACCAGCAAAACCAAACATGCGAGCGTCACCCTTTAGAGCCCATGTATCGCGGTTAGCAGCAAGGAAGATGCTATCTGTGTTGCATGGGTTGCAGTTATCTGGGCATGAGATATCTTCGCAGCTACGTCCCCAGAAGTTGTAACCAAGATCCCATGAGAATCCGCGAGCTGAGAAGTTGAACATTGCAACAACGTCAGCTTGTACGCCGATGGAGATCTTATAGTCTGTAGTTGTTAAGTTAGCAACTGGAGCATAGATGTTGTTAAATTGAGCTGAAGCACCTGTTGCACCTGTAGCTGAAGTACCCGCAGTTGTTCTACCTGACAGGTTGTTTGTTACAGTGTTAGTAAACTTAGTTGCAAGCATGTAGCGGCTGTTTGGCTTGTTCTTAAGATCCATTGTGCGTTGTTCTTTGGACTTGAACAAGTGTGTAATTACAGCATCAACATAGAAACCGAAGCTCTTTTCATCGTCTTCGCTCTTCCAGAAGAGGTAGTGACCATGAATAGTTCCGCCAAGTTCCCATTTGTTACCGTTACCAACCACTGGACTCATTACATATTCAGCTTTGCGTTCGTTTCCAGTAGGAGCAGCAACATGAAGACCAATACCTAAGTGGTAATCTTCATCTTGGAGGAAGTTCCAGCCAAGTTCTGCACGAAGATCAGCAAATCCTGTTCTTGTTTGATCGCAGTTAGGCATTTTAGCAAATTTCAATGGTTGGAATGTAACGCCATCCACTGATACAGGATTTGATCCATTGAAGTATTTAGCGATACTGTCAAGAAGCACTTCATCCCCACTTGGTGTGAAGTAGCCAGTTGAGCAGCTAGAAGTTAACACAGTTGATGGATCATTAGCGCAGAATCCTGTTTGCCATTTGCTCCAGTTGATTGGGCCATAGATTCTGAAGTACATACCATTAACCCATTCATCCAATCCAAGGTAGAAGTCAAGATCAACTACTACGTTTTGAATGCGTGGGCTAATTGAGAATCCGCCGTCATAGTTGCAATTTAAGTAAAGATAGTCAGCTAACCAAGCTTTTGAATCTCTGCCTGTAACTTCGCTACCTTGTACTAAAATTTGGTTACTGCAGCTATCATTGCACTGAAGGTCTGCTCCAAAAAGGCAACGTGCAATGCTGTCGTCACGGAATGATCTCATATAGCCAACAGCCATATCAAATGTTCCGTACCATGATTCTTGGTCATAAAGATTAATGTGGCCAACCATGCCAACATTTCTTTGACGATCACCGTGAAAACCTTGCGAACGGTACACCAACGTAGGGGTAGGTGTAGCTTCAGCATTAACCGCTGCAACGCTTACAAGTGCAGTGATCGAAAGTAATTTTTTTAACAATGATTTCATAATGACAACTCCCTTAATCCGTTTTCTTCTTTCTCCGTATGCATTTTGGCATACGGAAAGCTTTTGATGTAATAAGATAGATGAGATAACACTACTTACATTCCTGTTGCTTCGGCCTCCTTTCGTTGGCTTCTGTAGTTCATTGTTTTCAATTACTACATAGATAGTCAAAAGTGATGCAACTACTCTAGATCAACTCTTGATATATTGCAATATTGATTTGCAATGTCAACTATCGGTCGATCATTTTGAAAATTCATCTTATAATATAATACGCTCAATTTTAGAATGTAAAGAAAAAATTTTACAGATCAACGTGTGGGTGCCATTATTTGATATATCCTCGTACAAAAAAGAGCTGTATATGGGAGAAATTACCACTATAATTTTTTTACAAATTATTGCTGAAACATTTCCAATTAGTAGTTCTGGTCATTTGGTTCTTGCCTTTTATATCTTTGGGTGCTACAAACCGTGTTTTGCACACAATTTTTATCGATTGCTGAGCGACAGAGATCTTATGTATGCCCTTCATATACCAACAGTTATTATTCTTATTTGTTTGTATGCAAAACGATGTATGGGAGGGGTGCGAAAATTTTTATATAGTAATGTTATACTCAAAATAATAGCATATACACTTGTAGCTGATAGTATCAGTACGATATTCATCATAGGACTAAAGCAAACGTATGATTTTTTTCCTCTTTGGATCGGTTTTATAATTACTGCCTGCTTATTGTATTCTACTCAGTGGGCACCTTCAAAACTTAAACGGCTAACATTCTATGATTATTTGATTCTTGGGTTGGTTCAAGGCGTATCAGCTGTGCCTGGTATATCTCGCCTTGGATCTGTGTATGTTGCAGGGCGATGGCTTGGATTGTCGGGTAAAAAATCATTTGATGTATCGTGGCAGTTGGCTTTTCCATTGATGTTGGCAGCAGGGCTTATGGGATATGTTCGTTTGATCAATGTGCAATGCGCTGAAATAAGTATACGGTTTGAGCATTGTATCGCATTATTGTGTGCAATGGGGGTAAGTTGTGTTGGTTTTTTAGTGACGTATAGAATGGCCTGTAGGAATGTGTGGTGGATATGGTCGCTTTATATGCTTATCCCGATTATCATATCCTGGATTATGTGGATGGGATATTGCTTTTAATGAGCAATAGTATGTAGGGTAAATGCTGGGTATATTCAAAAAGGGGATCATTCATGTTTGGCAGTAATCGTAACTTTATTTCAGAAAATATTCGATTGAAAGAGATAGCAACATTGTTAAGTTTTGCAACAGTAGGCATGCTTTTTCTTTCGCTTATTTCGTATAGTCCTTTTGATTCTTCTCCTTTTTTTATTTCATCATTGACAAAGCCGACAGTCAATTGGTGTGGAACGTTTGGGGCTTATGCCGCAAGTTTTTTACTGTTTTTTTTTGGATCGGCTTCATATGTCGTTGTTTTATTATGCGGACTATTTTTATATGCGCTTAGCAATGGAATATCGTTTCGTAATAATTGGGAGCGTATCGTTGCTGGCTGTGGTGTTATTATAACAACGGCATCTCTGTGCAATATGCATGGCATACAATATTTTGCAGAAATTACATATGGTGGAACGGTTGGTTTTTATGTAACCGTTTTTTTGTATAGTCTGTTTGATTATCTAGGATCAGTGCTTATCGTGTATACGATTTTGCTCTCATCGCTTATTATTCTTATTCGTTTTTCTTGTATAGAGCTTATCATGAGTGCTACTCATATGATTCGAAGCATTGTTTTGTATCTCCATCGTCAGCGAATTTTTCAACGAATTAGTAGAATTATAGTGGCGGGTGGCTTTTTGATAGGAAGGCAATGTAAAAGGGTGTATCGTTCATTTTTTGCGCTGCTTGATGGATCGATGGCTCGCGAAGCTCGTTTGCTTGAAACGGATGAGCATGATCAATTGCAGTATCCTCACCTCAAGCTTAAGCAGCCACTCATAACTTCTTCTCATGTATTTCATCGAGCGCACAAAGATGAAAATGCTTCATATCAACACACGATAGGGGAGCATATGAATGTTGAACATGCATATGATATAGAAAGGGATAGTATAGATAGTTTCAAAAGACCCCGAACATATGGATTACCAAGCCAAGATATTTTTATTGGAGTTGCCGAGAAAAAGGAAGATGCAGCATATCGAAGAGAGCTTGAAGAAAGAGCATCAACGTTAACAGAAAAGTTGGAGCGATTTGGCGTGTATGGCCATGTAGCTTCAATTAAAAGTGGTCCGGTTGTAACGCTTTTTGAATATCAACCAGACATTGATACTAAGCTCAGTAAAATTTTAGCATTAGAAGATGATCTTGCATTAGCATTGCAAGCGCATAGTATTCGAATTTTGGCTCCTATTCCAGGAAGATCGGTTGTTGGGTTTGAAGTTTCAAATACAGATCGAAAAGATGTCTTGTTTGCGCAAGTTATTCAATCAGAAACATATGAAAAATTTAAAGGATCTCTTCCGCTTGTTTTGGGCAAAGATACGATTGGAGAGGATGTGGTTGTTGATTTAGCAAAAATGCCACATCTTTTAATTGCAGGTTCAACCGGCTCAGGTAAATCAGTCTGCTTGAATGCTATGTTGATTAGTTTGCTATGTAGATGTACTCCTGATCAGCTTAAGCTTATTCTGATTGATCCAAAACGACTTGAATTTGCATCGTATGCAGATATTGCACATTTATTGTTTCCTATTATCACAAACCCAAAAAAGGCGATACCGGTGTTGCGATGGGTAGTTCAAGAAATGGAAGCTCGGTATGAAACGATGGCAGAATATGGAGTGAGAAATATTTTTGATTATAATCTTTTTGCAAAAAAACAAGGATATGAGCAATTTCCATTTATAGTAGTGATTATTGATGAGCTTTCTGATCTAATGATGACTGTTGGACGTGAAATAGAAGATCTCATAACTCGCGTCACTCAAATGGCTCGCGCTGCAGGGATTCACATGATTGTTGCAACCCAAAGGCCCTCGGTTGATGTGATCACTGGCTTGATTAAGGTTAATTTTCCAAGTAGAATTTCATTTCGAGTAACTTCAAAGGTTGATTCTCGCACCATACTTGATTGCAGTGGAGCAGATAAGTTGTTAGGAAGAGGGGATATGTTATTTTTAGATTCAACGGCATCTATTCTTCGTCGTATTCACGGCGCGTATGTTTCAGATGAACAAATAGGAATGGTTGTTGATCATATACGATCGCAGCGCGTTGTTGAATATCTTATTATTTCAGATCAAACCAATTCTATGGATTCCGATATATCTTCAGAAGATGAAGAGCTATTCCGCCAAATTATTTCTTTTCTGGATGAAATAGATGAGATATCGATTTCATTGCTGCAGCGAAAGTTTCGCATTGGATATAATCGTTCGGCTCGGTTTATCGATATGCTAGAGTCTCGTGGGTACATTATGCCAGCGGATGGGGGAAAGCCACGAAGAGTTATTCGAGGCCTTTGAAAATTCATGTTTTATGGATATATAATCAGTTTTGTTAGCTAGAATTAGGAATGTTTTGATGCGATTTGAACAATTGATACATCAGGTTATCCCTGATGTTGAAGTAGCTGGTGATGTTAAGCACGAGTATACATTTTCTGTTGATTCTCGAACGATACAAAAGACAGACATATTTATTGCAATTAATGGTGAAACACATGATGGGCATACATTTGTTGTTGATGCATTGCAGCGTGGTGCGGCCGGGGCTATGGTTTCTCATGAAAAAAAGCAGTCGATTATATGTGCTTTGAAAGATAAGGACTATAAAAATAAAGTTATTATTTGCGTGCCAGATCCAAAGCAGGCCCTAATCGATCTTGCTCGCGTATGGCGTTTGTCGTTTTCGATTCCTATTATAGGTGTTACCGGCTCTGCGGGTAAAACATCGACAAAAGAGATGATTGGAATGCTGCTCCAAAAAGCTAATAAGCAGTACATTGCATCGCATGGAAATCAAAACACAATGATTGGTGCGGCTTTGAATTTATTACGATTGCGACATTATCATGAAGTTGCAGTATTTGAAATGGGAATTAATAAACGTGGAGAAATGGCATCGCTTGCTCGATTAGTCAGACCGACAATTGCAGCTATTACTATGGTAGGGCATTGCCATATGGAGGGCCTTGGATCGCTGCAGGACATAGCATTAGAAAAGCGAGATATTTTTAAATATTTTACGGAAGACAATATTGGAATTGTGAATGGAGATCAGCCGTTATTGGCAAATGTTTCATATTCGCATCCTGTTATTAAATGTGGAACGAAGACAACAAATCAAATTCAAGCGCGTAAAATTAAAGTTGTGAATGGTCAAATTCAATGTACGCTTAAAATTTATAAATACAAACATGATGTTGTGCTTTCAAAGCCTCATTATGGCGTTTTAACTAACGCCTTGATTACAGCTGCTGTTGGACATATTTTAAATATAGAAATTCCGGTAATTATAAAAGCAATTGAACAACCAATTATCATTAAAGGTCGATTTGAACGACGGTCTCTCAAAAGCAATAAAGGATATATTATTAGCGATTGCTATAATGCAAATCCTGAAAGTATGAAGGCATCCCTTGTTGCCTTTGAACATATACAAACGAGTGCAACGAAAATTGCTGTTTTGGGAGACATGCTTGAACTGGGGGTTAACAGTTCATTTTGGCATCGTCAGATAGGGCGTTTTTTTAAAAAGGTTCCTTCGTTAAAAAAGGTGATTTTAGTTGGTAAGATGGTAGAATGGATACAGGAAACGCTTCCTCTCGATGTTGAAACACATCGTGTCGAAACCTGGCAGGATCTCAATAAAAAAATGGAGTCGTGGCTTGATCCTAAAGAAAGTGTCATACTCATCAAGGGATCTAATGGAGTGGGACTTGAAAATGTGGTTAAAAATTATGCTCAATAAATTGCTTTGGATGCTATGAATGGCCCGACTTTTTTTCATAAATCAGTATTGATGTCTGAAACTATTACGTGTCTATTATGGAAGCGGGGAGGGATATATGTTGATGCCACCTTTGGAAGTGGAGGCCATACTCGAGCCATTCTGACGGCGGACCCTACCTGTACCGTTATTGGTATTGATTGGGACAAAAAATCACTTGATACGTATGCTCCGCTTATCCAGAATGAATTTGGCGATCGTTTTATTCCTCAATATGGCAATTTTACTCATATTGCACGATTGCTTGAAAAGTTGGAGATTAAAGAGGTTGACGGGATTTTGGCTGATTTTGGGACATCGCAAATGCAAATTATCGAGCGACCGGGTTTTTCCTTTATGCACGATACGCCATTGGATATGCGTATGTCTCCGGGACATCAAAAAATATGGGCTGCCGATATTGTAAATCAGGCATCAGAAAAGGAGTTGGCACATATTTTTTATGAGTATGGAGGAGAGCGGTATTCAAGAAAGATTGCTCAAGCTTTGGTTGATGAACGGGCAAAACAACCGTTCAGGACGACCAAACAGCTTGCGGACTTTATTAAAAGGGTTGTTCCTTCTCGAGGCCATATGAAGATTCATCCGGCTACTAAAGTCTTTCAAGCACTGAGAATTCAGGTGAATAATGAGCTTGAAAATATAGAGGTTTTTTTAAAAAATTCTACCCCATTTCTTTCTTCCAAAGGGCGTATTGTATGCATAACCTTTCATTCCCTTGAAGATCGCATTGTGAAGCAGTTTTTCAGAGAGCAAGAACAGGCTGGAATGCTTACTATTGTGACTAAAAAACCATTGGTTCCCTCAAGTTTTGAAATATCTACAAATCCATCAAGTCGTTCAGCTAAAATCCGAGCTGCAGCTCGGATGGACCGCGACAAGTAAAAGAATGATATGTTGTTCTAAGGATAATTTGACAAAAAGGGTCCATCCGATAAAATTATCACATCTGCGAGAGTAGATAGGAAGAAAGAAAGAAGGAAGTGTAAATCTCCAAAGGATTACAGCCATGGAAATTACTGAAGTAAAGGTGTTTTCAGCTAAAGACGGCGGAAGACTGAAAGCGTATGCTACGGTTGTCTTTGATAACTGTTTTATTATTAGAGATTTGAAAATTATCGAGGGGAACAAAGGGCTTTTTGTATCTATGCCCTCTCGAAAGCGTAAAGACGGAACTTTCAGGGATATTGTTCATCCATTGAATTCTGAAACACGACAAACAATTGAAAATCGCGTCATTGATGAGTATAATAAGGCTGTTGAAAGCGGTACAGTTTTGCAAGCAGCGTAATGTGTGGTGAATGAATTGCTTTTATCGCACGTGGCTCATCATATCATTGAATATTTTATTGGGGCGTGGCCAAGCGGTAAGGCAACAGGTTTTGGTCCTGTGATACGGAGGTTCGAATCCTTCCGCCCCAACCAATTTTCTTAATTCTAATTTGTTTTTTATGTTGTATAATTATTGCGGTCGGTATGTAATATTATTTTATTCTAACCCGTGATTATCGTTATGAACTATATTTTGCATCTCGCTTCACAATCTCCTTCTCGAAAAAAACTTCTTGAAGAATCCAATATTCCTTTCAAAATTATTTCTCAAAACGCAGATGAATCAGCTTGCGATTGGGGTTTGCCCCTTGATAAATTAGTGGCTTCAATTTCTTTGTATAAAATGGAGCATGCAGTATTGCCTTCTTATGCTCAAGAAGGAGATATTATTTTTGTGCTCACTTCTGATACGCTTTCGCAGGATCGTAATGGCGTGATTAACGGAAAGCCAAAAGATCGTGAAGATGCGATAAAAAAGATAAAAGAGGCACGCCAAGGCTCTCGTTTGTGTACAGCATTTTGTGTGGATAAAAAACAATTTATTTCAGGAAAATGGCATCTTGTTGAGCGGGTGCATGAAGTGGTTGCTGCGGAGTATCTTTTTTATATTCCTGATCGTTGTATAGACGATTATTTAGATAATAGTATCGGCCTACAATGTTCGAATGCTATTGCAATAGAAGGGTATGGAAATCAGTTTCTGCAATATGTAAAAGGTTCATATTCTGCTATTGTTGGCTTGCCAATGTATGAGCTTCGTGAGGCTTTGGAAAAACTTGGTTTTTTTGAATAAAAGGAGATAGTGATGCGTTTCTTGATAAGTATAGGTTTGCTTTTTTCAGTGTTTAACTGCTTTGGGCTTGTGGTTGAGACCATATATGGAAAAACCGATGTTACAGAGCCGGTTTTGATAGAGTTGTTTGAATCGAAGGCATTTAATCGCCTTCATCTTATTCATCAATATGGCGTTGCTCCTTATTTTCATACAACTGTATATCCCTATTCTCGATATGATCATTCTGTAGGCGTGTTTTATTTAGTGAGAATGTACGGAGGATCCCTACAGGAGCAAATTGTAAGCCTTTTGCATGACGTTTCTCATACGGTGTTTTCTCACGTTGGGGATCATGTTGCCGATTATTTAAAAAAACGGATTTTTGATCAAAATAAAGAAGCGTACCAGGATATGGTTCATGTGTCGTATCTTCAAAAAACTGACATAGCATCTATCCTCAAAGCCCATAGCTATGCCCTTGAAGATATGGATCATAAGAATGGCCATTATCTCATGCTTGAGCAAGATTTGCCCGCTATGTGTGCCGATCGTTTGGAATACACTCTCTACGGTGCCTACATTGAAGGGTGGATGAGTCAAGGCGATATCAAAACAATGCTTTCTTCGATACGATATCAGGATGGATTTTGGTTTTTTATAGATAAAGATCAAGCTCTACAATTTGCAGAATACTTATTGCGGCTTACCAGAGAAATATTTGCATCGGATTGGAATATTGGAAGCTATGAATATGCAGCAAAGGCGCTTTTGCGTGCTATCAAATTGGGCACATTGCAAGAAGATGATATCTATTTCGGTACGGATGATGTTGTATGGAATGTGCTGATAAATCATTCTGATACTATAATTCAGGAAGCCGTCAAGAAAATAATGCAAGCTAAAAATTTGTATGAACCAGGAACGCTTCATGATCATGATCTTGCATTTAAAGGTAAATTTAGGGGTATAGATCCCTTAGTAATGACTGAAAAAGGGCTCATGCCACTCACGAGCCTCGATTCTGAATTTTCAAAAAAATATGAGCATGAAAAAATGCAGATATCGAAAATTCGTTATTATAAAGAGCGGCCTTAGAAGAATTTTCTAAAGCGAGGAGTAGGATGCTGTGGAGATTGAGCGCTCTTTTTTTGTTTTCTTGCAATAGCTTATTTTTGTATATTGTTGCGCCATCATGGAAGTCTCATTTTGATGCCGATTCGTATGTCTATCATTTTTGGGGAACTTATTTTGCGCAAAGCGGTTCATTTTTTGATCCAACATATCAGCGCATTGCTATGCAACCAATAGGGTATCATAGTTTTGTAGGCTTTTTATATTCACTCGGTTTTCATGATTACCGCGTTATTCTAGTGGCGCAGTATATTGTAGCGCTTTGCTCTCTTGTGCTTACATATCATATAGCATATCGTATTGCAGGAAGAATAGTTGCGCGCATGAGTATTATCCTTCTTTCTTTTAATGTGGGATTTATCGTATATTCGCAGCTTATTTTGGCAGAGATGCTCCTGCTTTTTTTGGTTTTTTTATTTGTGCTAAGCATGCTTTATTGGTTAGAAGAAAATCGAATGCGATATCTATGCTCGGCATCGTTTATTCTTTGGATTGCCACAGTAGTAAAGCCGTTTGGTTTGATATTTATATATCCCTATCTTTGCTTGGTAGGATGGTATACTCCATGGCCATTTACAAAGAAAATGAAGAACGTAAGCATAGCAGCGATTTGCTTTGGAGTGCCTTTATTTTTCTATTTTGTGCGAAACTATCTTGTATACGGCACATGGATGTTTGCGCCTATGATGGGCGTAAATATGTGCCAATTTTTGTGCAAAATTAAGGCAGCGGCGAGTGGATTTAATTATGATGATCTTCTTTCAAATCATATGCCTTCAGAAAAGCTATTTTTTGATCCCGCAGTGTGGCGTGCAGTTCGTGCGGATCTTTTTGAAAGTATTCAAGGGCATCCATTCATTGCAGCGTACGTGTGGAGTATTAATGTCGCTAAAACAGTGTGCGGTTTATTTTTCTCTCAGCTCAAGCTATACCTTAATCCAGATTTACTCGGTAATCATGTATCCTATTTTTCTGATTTGAGCACAGGGATTATTGGATATATTTCGTATGGGCTTACAAATTCCAATTATATGCTGATTGCTTTGTATGAATTAATCATGCAGGCATCTCGTATTGTGCTGCTTCCGTACGCTTTTTTCTCTTTAAAAGCAGAGCGCCATACTGTTTTTTTTGTGCTTTTTATTGGCACTATGATGCTCATAACGGGTACTGATGGCTGCGCACGCTATCGTATGCCTATTGAGCCGCTGCTCATTATATTTCAAGCAGTAGGATTAAGAGCATTGTGGAGCAGATATGGTGAAAAATTGTATAATGCATTAATTCCCGCAGCTCGCTCATTGCAGTAAAGAAGGGGAGATCTATCATATGCTCAATTGTGCAAATGTTATGAAGTATGCGTTTATTTTCATGAGTTTGATGTTGTATGAATATATCTCTGGAATGGAGTTTCAAAGAGTTAAAGAAATGGGGCATTTTTTAATAAGACTTGAGGAAGAGCCGTTTTTTCAAGCGCTAAAAAATGAAAATTTTGATACAGCGCAGAATATATTAGCGAGAGATCCATCGAATCGGGGTCGATTAGATTTATTTCTTGATTATTTTATTAATAAGTCGGCTATTGTAGAATTTTTATTGAAACAGGGTGCAAATCCAAATAGCATCACTGCTTTGCATTACCAACTGCCTATTTTTTTTGTTGAAGATGAAAAATCATTACAAATGATTTTGAGCTATGGTGCCGATATAAATGCTTTAGGTAATTGTGAATGGACGCCACTTTATCATGCTATAGTAATTAGTCGGTTGTATGATGGTGTAAAAAAAGAAAAATGGCTGCATAAAATAGCATTATTGATCGAGAAAGGCGCGCACATCTCATGGGGATCGCGGAATGATTTTGATTGTGTTTTTGATGGAATTAACCAAGCAAACGGTAGGGAGATTTTGAAGCTTCTTAATCGTCCTTTTTATCGTCTTTTGTATGATTCCAAAAATGAAAATTCATTTCTTTCAAAGGTTCCGACCGATATTTTTAAAATTATCTATCGCTATTATCGATCAAAAAAATAGCGGGCACTTTGGCCCGCTATCATTAAAATGTGTATATTTTTAATGTTTAAAATTTTTATCAGTCGGCTTCCAGCGCTTTAAAATTTCTTTAAAAAGCTGCTCCTTTGCATTTGCATCGGGATTATCAGCGATTGTGGCCGTTGCTTTTTCAAGGCTTGATCGCACCGTTGTATCATCGCAGATAGTCGTATCAATTCTATCTACGTCAGGCAATAGCTTTTGCTGTCTGGCTTTTTCCTTTATATGTTCGCTTGATGTTTCGATAAGCAGCGATTCCATGCTGCTTAAAAAATCGGTGATACTGTGCTGAAGATCATTTAATTCTGAAACATCTTCTGTATTATCAAGAAGCTGAAGCTCTTCTTGAAGACCAGATTTTAAGGCTTTTCCAATAATCTTTTTTAATTTTTCAATATCATGATCAACAATCCATCTTAAAAGAACGAGTAGCTCATACGATAAAACGAATTGGGAATTATTCATTTTTGTTCCTTGGTTGCGGGTTACCAAATACCACTCTCTCTTTTGGCCTATCATTTTACCAAGATCACCAGATACAGTTGAGATAAAAAGGAGTGATAATTAGTTTATTCTTCGTATTCAACTTCCCAATTTTCAACATCTACTGAATCTTTTGAGTCGTCATCCTCTGTAAATGGGAGTGGGATGGGCTGTTTTCCTGTTGTCTCTTTTTGAATATGCATTAATTGCTTTACATTTCGCTGTATTGTCTGCTTGGAGCTTTCAGTTTGCTCATCAAGATGCTGCGAAGCCGCATCAAACACCTTATTCATTTCTCGTTGCATTTTTTTAATTTGCTTTTTGAGTTTGAAGATTACTTCTACGCCTGCGAGATTAATTCCCAATTCATGGGTCAGATAAATAATTTCTTCAAGCCGATCTATGTCCTCTTCTGAAAAAAGACGAGTGTTACCCTCAGATCGTTTTGGAGTAACGAGCCCCTGCTTTTCATAGAGTCGGATTGTTTGCTGATGCACCGAAAACATCTTGGCTACTGCCGAAATTGAAAAATAACCTTGCTTACGTTTTACTTTCATACTCATGGCCTCTGTAAAAAACTCCCTTTTTTACTCATAATATGGCCCAGTATACCATATTTTTTTGGACAAATCATATCAAACATAAAGAGCTTGAAAGGGTCCCTTTTTTTGTAAAAATGGTTTAAAATTATTGCGAAAACGAGTCCCTTTTTCTACACTATGACCCGAGCACAAACGTTACTTCATCGCAAAAGGAGAGCAGATGCGTATTTTGAAATTGGGGCTGTTTTTCGTACTATGGATTGTTTTTCATGATATGAATGGATTAGGTCAAAAAACTGTGTTTGCTCCCCGTTCGCAAGGATTGTGTGCTCCTATTATGCAGGCAGGATGGAACAGGATTTTAGTAAATCCTTATCGCGAAACAAATGGGGCTGCTTTTGCAGTATATCCAACATATAGTCGATCGTTTGATGCTGATAAGCTCAATAATTTTCTCATAGGACCAAAAGAGCTTGTTTTTTCAGGAAGCCAAGTAATTGGACGAGAGTCTACGGATATTTTGGCAGACTATTTCGGGCTTCCATCGGACTATGTATCGGTTGTATCGTTTAGTCCTCTTATTCTCAATTTTATGATGGGATTTGATCTGCATATCTATCTTGATGAGTGGGTCGAGGGGCTGTATTGTGATATTCACATGCCGATTGTGCATAGTAAGTGGGATTTAAATCTGTGCGAATGCGTCGTTGATCCGGGATCAACCTATACATCATATCCTGCGGGATATCTGTCGGCACAGCCGATTGAGCTTTCTCAATTGAAAGTTGGCGTACATGCTCCTATAACCGTCAAAAACGCTTTGAGAGGTAAGGCTGTATTTGGAGATATGCAAGAGCCGCTTGCCTACGGAAAGATTTTTGGCCGCCAAGAAGAGACGCGCGTGACCGAGCTGTGGCTTTCGCTGGGGTGGAATATGATTCGTACCGATGAAAGCCATTTAGGGTTTGAGCTTAAAATTGCAGCGCCGACTGGTACGCTTCGAAAAGCAGAGTTCTTTTTTGAACCAATCGTTGGGAATGATCACCACTGGGAATTTGGGGCGCAACTTTCTGGGCACAAAGATTTATGGATATCACCCGCGGAGAATCGCAGGGTAAGCATATGGCTTTCAGGGCATCTTTCACATCTTTTTGCCTCAACACAAAAGCGTTCGTTTGATATTAAAGATACTGGCGTGGCAAGTCGATATATGTTGCTTGAGACGATGGCTGCTCCTGTCGTTGCGTTGAATAATGGGCTTGCTCCGGATAACACATTAGCCTCTATTCAATATCAAGGAGAGTTGGTTCCTGCTATTAATAGGACGACGTTTGATGCAAAAATTCGTATTAATGTTCAGGCAGATTTACTTGCAAAGATTCAGTATTATCATGACAATGGCTTTCAATGTGAATTTGGCTACAATATGTGGGCTCGAACAAAAGAAGTGTTGCAATGCCGAGATGCAATAGCTCCGTGCTATGCAGTTAAAGGGGATGCTCAGGTGTATGGCTTTGCGCAATCAGGAGAAACGCCCCTTGCTCTTGCAGCCACGCAACATAATGCAACGCTCAGAGCAGGCCAAGGCGATGGAAATTTTACCTCAGGCGCAGAATTTGCAAATCATAACGCGGATAATTCAGTACCAGCATCCGATAATCTTGGAGCAAATTTGTACCAACTTACGCTTGCAGATGCAAATCGCTTAGGCGTATCGCAGATTGGAGTGAAGACTTCTAATCCAGCTCGTCTTATTGATAATAACGATATCGATGAAGAATCAGCTCTTTTACCAAAAGCCCTTTCGCATACCATTTTTGCCGATGTGAGCTACACCATCGAGGAAGGATTGTCCTGCATACCATTTTTGGGCGTCGGCGCATATATCACCTTTGCAAATACAGATGTAGCTGAGAATAGTGCCTATTCGCAATGGAGCCTCTGGCTAAAAATGGGACTTTCATTTAATTAGATCTATTATTTGAGCCATTTCTTTATTTTTCTTTTTGACCACTTTTATACTAAGTGGAAAGGGGGAAGTTTGAATGAAACGCATAGTAATATTTATTAGTTTGCATATATTTTTAATTTCAAGTAACGGATTTGATGATTCTAAAGCAAATCAAACCAGAGGCGCAATTACTCGATTATCAGATAAAATGAGTATTCACACAAACATAATGTATCTGACATTAAAAAATATACATGAGAATGTGTCAATGGGTCTCGAAGGATTTAATGACATTCGTTTTGGCATAAAAAAAATTATTGAAGATTCTGTTCGTCTTCATGAGTTAACACAAAAAAAAGATGGCTCATTAGTCGGAATTAATAATTTAATACAGGTGCTACAAGAGTTGCAATATATGAATACTCAATTAGCAGAAAAAAATATTTTAGGAAAAATTATTGATTATCCATCTTTTATTTCGCAGTATATTACAGTGCTAGGGATAATAGATAATATTAAAATCGAGCATCTAATTTTACCTGTTGTAGATATTTTAAAACAAGCAAGCTTTGTCTTTAAAAAAACTCTTCAAGTTAATCAAGCATATAAATTTTTTGGTAACTTTGTTCTTTCTGAAAAAAGAAAACAAATCATGCAAAAAATAATTGTTGAAGTTGATTCTATTTCTCTTCATTTATTTGATATTGCTGATAGTGGAAAAAAGAAGATACGTTCGTTGCAAATGCATTGGAATCTCTTATGGCAATTAATAAAGCATAGAGAAAAATTGCCTCAACTGATTAAAGAATTTGAATCCTTAGAAATAGATATTTTTCCCTATATGGATCAATTTGATAATTTGTTAGCTATTTCTAATGCTAATGTTGATGCAATTATAGATTTTTCAAAGGGTTTCTCTCGACAATTAGGTATGAGACTTAATATTCGAAAAGAAGAGTCATTAACTGGTTTGATTGGTCCTCGAGTTATATTTAAAGAAACATCTGCAATTGTTCAAATAATTAAAACTAAAACATTAGATATGATAGAAAATTTTGCGAATGCTTTGGGTGCAATTAATCACGTAATTAAGATAGCTGTTGATAAGTTAATTATTGCTCCTGATACATATATTCAGTTTACGATTCTTAATGCCAAAGCACTTACTTCAGCTCAGTCCTTACCGGAGTCTATTCATAATTTAGTGTTTAATATACAGGATTTAATAGCGTCGTTTCGATAAGTATAAATTTTATGGTGTCACGGGCAAGGAGCCTGTCATTTCATGCAGGCCAAGGATTCCCTCAGCGATAGCTTCCTGAGCTTCGGGCTCATTTTCATAGCCAACGAGTATCGTCGAAATATTGTTAAGGTGTGCAAGGTTATAAGGATTTCCAAAAAGAGTTACGATAATGTGATCGCGATGCTCTTGTATAAAATCAAGATATGCGGTAGATGGTGTATCGGTATTTTTGCTATCGATTTCTATCATTCCAGATCGTCCTTCAAGATGGATAGATGCGATGATGCAATCTTCGTGATGTATTGGAGCTTTTGATAAATCGGCAGGGGATGAAGAAAGATCATAGGCGATATGCTCAAGGGCTCGATGCTTTTGGAGGGTTTTTATGAATGGTTCATAATTTTTTCCAAACGAAACAATCTTTATGGGCCTTTGTGCAAGAGGAATAAGCTTTTTTGAATTGCGAGCTATCGTCGCAGCGGCGCGATAGAGCTTTCTTTTAAGTTCTTTGGCCGAATCGGAAAGAAGGTCGCTTGCATTGAAAGAGATCTTTTTTTCAATAGCAAGTTTTTCTTTTTGGGACAAAATTCTTTCTACTTTCTCTGTAATAAGCTGCTCAGATATTTCTCCTGTTTCAACTGCTATTTTAATACGCTTGATGGCCTGAGGAACGTCAACGGGAGCAAGTAAAATATCGTTACCAGCTTTTAAGGCAGCAAGCTCAAGTTCCCCCGGTTCAAAATCATCAGTGAGGGCTTTCATACCAAGCCCATCGCTGACAATAAGCCCTTTAAAACCAAGTTTTGTGCGAAGAAGATCAATTAAAATAGCGGGCGAAAGCGTTGCAGGAATTGCTTCATTGTCAGAAAGGGCGGGTACATCAAGATGTGCAGTCATAATTGATGAAACATTATTATCAATGAGATGCTTAAATGGTACAAGCTCAACAGCGTTAAGGCGAGCGCGATTATGAGGAATGAGCGCCCGTCCTTTATGCGTATCGAATGCGGTGTCTCCATGGCCTGGAAAATGTTTTGCACACGCGATTACTCCTGCATCTTGTAGTCCATTCATAAAAAGAGCTGCTTTGCGGGAAACTTTTTCAGGGTTTTCTCCAAAGGAACGGGTGTTAATAATCGGATTTTTAGGATTATTATTAACATCAGCGACAGGAGCAAAATTCCAGCAGATGCCGATCGCTTTGCATTGGCGGCCAATTTCAAGCCCAAGCTCATAAATTAAAGAATCATCTTTTTTATCTAAAGCTCCGAGCGTCATTGCCTTGGGAAATGTGATCACGCCATCATTAAGACGCATTGAAAGGCCCCATTCTGCATCAAGGCAGAGAAAAAGGGGAATATTTGAATGGAGCTGAAGCTCATTTCCCAATAATGCGATCTCTTGGGGCGTTGCTGATCCCATAAATAAAATTCCGCCTACATTATATTGAGAGATCATCTTCTTTGCGTATTCAGGATCAAGATGGTATGGCGCTGCATGTATAAAAGCACTGTTTTTTGGGATATTTGCTACTGTAGCTACTGTAATGAGCTGACCAATTTTTTGTTCTAAAGAAAGCGAGTTTATCTGGGTTGCATAGAGGGGGATTCGCAATACACATAAGCTTGTAATACCGATAAGAAGGCTTAATAATTTGTATTTCATATGAAGTCCTTTCCATGTTATGTGAATTACAGTATCAAATAACCGATATATATTAAATATCAGCATATAAATTATTGATTTTATGCTTTCATATGCACTAATTTTTTATCGTGACCATAATTATTCTATATTTAATAAGGGGAGACCGATGAAAAGGATATTACTTATATTTCTTACGACGTTTTCGATGGCAATACAGGGAGAATATGTTTTCAGAGAATCTGCTCGAAAGCAAAAGGGTGATGCGATTAGAAAGTCTCTTGAATCGCTTAATGAAGAGGTTGCTCAATTAAATAAAATTGATTTTACAAAAGATACACAGAATTTTTATAAAAAAATTCAACATGTCAAAGATGCGGTAAACCGCCTTGATAAGGCGCAACAAGGTCCAACGCGCCCACTGTAAAAGAGTGGTATCAACTGTACAAAATAACCCCGCTCAGGCGGGGTTATTATCTGGTCTTAAATCGTAGCTGTTTTTTAAATGAGGCCTACAGAGGCCTTTTTTGGCGTCCAATTGCTATAAAATACAGGCTTGGTACCCTAAAAGGGTGGGGTTTTTTGGCTCTAAGAGCGTTTAAACGAACTTAGAAGGACCTAAAATTTTTAGAATGTGAAGAATAGTGTCTTATTAAGGAGGTTACAATGCATGTGTATATAAAAAACTTTATTGTTGGAAGTATGCTTTTGGGGGTGCTTGCCTCTGATGCGAATGTTCGAAACCGCCCATCATTTGCAAAGCTCAATCCGATAGAGATTCCAAAACAATTACCACCAATAGAAAAAATAGCTCAAACCATTACGAGCTCTCTTGAGCCGAATCAATTTATGTTTGGTGCATCCACATCTGAGCACCAGTTTAGCAAAGAATGTACCCCAGAAATATGCTCTGCCTCTGAATGGGCAGCACAGCATGGCTATGCTTTACCGACTGATTCGACGTATATAATGGACTGGTGGCACCACTATGCAAACTATATTGATGATGCAATCTCTCAAATGAAATTAAATACAATCCGCTTTTCGATTGAGATGGCGATAATTCAGCCCAATGGCCCAGATTCATGGAATATGCAAGCCTTGCAGCATTATGCGGATCTTTATGGAACGTGCTTGCGAAAAGGGGTAACGCCTATTGTCTGTTTTCACCATTACACTGATCCGGTATGGTTTATCAAAAAGGGTGGATTTGAATCGATTGATAATGTGCCGTATTTTGTAGACCAGTGTAAAAAAGTGTATGAATATATTATGACGTCTGTTTCAAAAGACTGTTTTGCACTTATCGGATTGAAATCGATGTATCCGCGAGTTCCTTTGTGGGTAACGTTTAATGCGCCTGAAGCGTATGCGTTTCGAAGCTATTATGCCGGAACGGGTGCGCCATCGCATCCTGATAAGAAAGGGCTTGGATGGGTGGCTGAAGTGATTAAAAATTGTTGTGACGCAACCGTGCAAGTAAGCAAGGCATTGAAAGAGTCATACCGTTCGCATCAATTTCATTGTTTGATTGAAGAGCCGTCTGTTGGATTTCTCAAAAATATTCATCAAGTAGATGCTGCTGATCAGACGATTTTTCAAAAAATATCTGCTCCCATAACGAAAGCATGTATATCTTTGATTGATCGTATTCGTAATGATGCGATATTTGATTTTTTTTGCTATGGACGCTTCAAGGTATCAATACCGTGCTCAGTTTCAATCGACTATGAAAATAAGGATGCAATTGGAAGTATCGATTTTATTGGGCTTAACTACTATTCAAATCGATATATGTCGTTAAGCACATCGGTAAAGCATGCTGATAAAAAATGTCATACTGATGGAGAATACTATATATATCCCCAAGGTATCTATCGAGCTATTGTGCAACTGTATCATCGATTTGTATGGCCATATCAAATGCAAACCAAAAAACAGATCCCTGTATTTGTAGCCGAAAATGGTATTGCTACCAAGGATCATGTAAAGCGAAGTTATTTTTATCACACGTACTTGTATGCAGTGAGCAAAGCCGTAGAAGATGGATATCCTATTTATGGATATACGCCATGGGCTTTGTGCGATAACTATGAATGGCCTTCTTTAGAATGTAATACAAAACGAAACTACGGAATATGTGAACCTATCAATGATGGAACACATTTGGCTCTTAAAGAGGGTTCTCGAGTATTGGCTGATTTTGGTGAAGCGATTTGCTAGTGCTTTTTGCTTGCTAAAAATCTGAGCAACCTTTAGTTTTGTTTGATTCCTGTATTCAATCCCATTGTTTTTCAGCCCTACGCGGGCAGGCGCCAGATATTTTGCTCACCCAAAATATCTGGACCAAAAGGGTGCAAACGGCGCGTTTGATCCAGATTCGCGCATATCTCGGCCCTCATTCATTTCAAGCTTTCAGCTTTCATTCAGAGACCTCGAACGCGCTACCGGAAATTATTTCATATTATTCCTATCGCTCGATAGTCTCTCAGGCTTTGCAAAGGATCCGTTGATCAATTATCGCGAATGGGACAATTGCTTTAAAAGTATATATAAATTATCCATGTTGCATTTGAAGGACGTCTGAGCCGATAGGCGAATAGGACTTTTCAAATGCGGAAGAATTAAAAAGATGGAACCTCTTTTTTGCCCTTAGATCAAAGGTATTTGCCTGTCCGTCGAAGCCGCCTCGTTTAAAACATTCGCGTATAATTTAATGGCGAAGTCGGAGGCACGCAATACCTTTGTGCCTGGCCGCATAGGCCTGAAAAAGATATGAAAATATTAAAAAAAGATGAAACAAATATCTGGCTCCTGCCCACGCAGGGCTGAAGAATATTGAATTAAAACCAAGAAAAAAAGCAAATAAGATATGTCCCTTTATGCGCTGGCCGCGCAGGCCTGAAAGAAATATGAAAATATAAAAGAAGCAGAAAGAAAAAACATATATCGCCTGCCCACGCAGGGCTGAAATACTTTGAATTAAAACTAAGTATAAAAAATTGAACAATCAGAACATTAAACGTTAAATCTAATTAATACCACATCACCATCTTTAACGATATAATCCTGACCTTCTTTGCGTATTTTACCCTTGTCTTTTAATGCAACTTCTGATCCAAGATCAAAGATATCTTTGCAGTTAAAAATTTCTCCGCAAATAAATCCACGTTCTAAATCACTATGAATTTCTCCTGCAGCCTTACGAATGGATATTCCTTTTTTAATGGGCCATGCATGGGCTTCTTTTGGTCCACAGGTAAAGAAGGTTATGAGGCCCAAATGTTCATATGTTTTTTTAATAATGGTATCAAGTCCAGGCTCTTCAAGCCCAAGCAGAGTCATGAGCTCTTCGGCTTCAGCGTGATTCAGTTGGGATAGTTCATATTCGATTTTTGCACTGATAGGAATGACGGTATCTTTTCCAAATGTCGCTACGAGTTGTTTATAATGAGGATTTTCATGATATGAATCAAGCTCATGTTCGCCAATATTGGCAATGATAAGAAAGTTTTTTGCGCAAAGGAGGGGAATCGTCATCACAGATGATTGCGAAACGAGTGTGCGTACTTTTTGAGCATCGCCTGCATCAAGCGCTGTATTAATTTCTTGAAGAATGATGAGTTCTGCTTCAAGGGCTTTGAGCTCATTTCCCTTTGCGCCACGAATCTGTTTTGGAATGCGTTCAAGCCGTTTGGTAACCGATTCTAAATCTTTAAGCATGAGTTCGGAAACAATAATATGATAATCTTCAAGCGGATCGATGGTGTCGCCATGATGCATGATATTAGAATCTTCAAAGCATCTGAGCACGTGAAGAATTAAATCGACTTCGCGAATGTGGCTTAGAAATTGATTGCCAAGCCCTTCTCCCGATGCGGCGCCTTTTACGAGTCCAGCAATATCAACAAAATTAACGGTCGCAGGAATTTTTTTGGCAGATCCATATATTTTTTGCAATTGATCAAGGCGTGGATCAGGTACCTCTGTTATTGCCATGTGAGGATCTATCGTACAAAAAGGATAGTTTTCAGCAGGTACTTGTGATTTGGTAAGTGCATTAAAAAGGGTCGATTTTCCCACGTTGGGTAAACCAACCAGGCCAGCCTGAATTGTCATAATATGTTCCTTATTGATTTATATGTAAGTGTGCGGTAAAAATAATAATTATTCAATAATAAATGGGCAAAAAGAGTGGATGGACGTTGTTTTGATGGGAAAAAGCGATTCTGTATGTATAATCATCTTGTTTTTTGCATGTGAGTATGCTACTACTCAAAAACGATTATTAATTTTTTTTATAAAAAGGAGTATCTGATGGATATGTTCAAAAAAATTGCTGCGATGGTATCATGGGCCGTTACATCGCTTGTTACTATTAATTTGGGGCTTAACTATTTTTTTAATTTTGATTTTTTCATGACCCCATTTTTTATCAATAATTTTACAGGACGCCCAGCGCTTTTATCGCTTCTATTTGGTCTTATCTTACTTTCAGGTATCGTAAGTCTTGTTTTTTATGTTATGGCGCTTATGGGAAATGGCTGCTGCTCTAAAGGTAAATCATCGTGCGGATGCTAATTTGCACGATAGCAATATAAGACCCCTGCAAAGGGGTCTTTTCCCTTACAATAGTTGACAATACAGGGTGGTTCGATAGCATTATGAGCGCGATTGAGGGTAGTTTAATTGCATACATGACACGAATTATAAAACCTAGCTTTTGAGGCTATTAATATAATTTGTTGTGTATGTTATAAAGGTAGTAAAAAAGGAGAATTCTTGAAGCTTTGTAAGGCCCTAACCCGGACGATGTGTGCTATCAGCCTTATATATTTTTCTTTGGCACGATCTCAATTTATCAATTTTCCCGATATTACAAATTCAGGCCTTACTCTTTTAGGGGGTGATGTTAATAAGACAATTCATATTGAAGTGAGCAATGTTACGTTTGATATGCAGGGCCATTTTATCACTGCAAATAATGGTATTGAGATTGAGCCGAATCTTCATGATATTACCATTATCAATGGTGTTATTGATGCGAGTAATATTGGACTAAACGCTCGTGCGGGGTGCAGTAATATCGCTCTTGAAAATATGACATTCTGCAATGGGCTCGAGGGGATACATTTTGAGCAGGTAAGCAATGCTCTTATAAAAAATTGTGAAATGAGCTCCAATACGACCGGCCTATCGCTTGTAGATTCGTATAATGTTGTAGTTCAGAATTGCATAGCGTCAGCTAATATTCACGCAGGATTTGATCTTATATCATCGACTACGAATATGTTTGAAGATTGCAAAGCTTTATCGACGGGCCAAGGAAATACCAATAGTGCACATGTAGGAATCTACGGATTTGTCTCACGCGATGGATATGGGAATATATTTGAAAACTGTATTGCAAATGCGACGCAAGGGCTTACTGTTACGGGATTTGATTCGGTAGTGGCTGGTTTTGCATTACAAGGCTCGGAACGTAATACAAAAATTATTACGTGTGAAGCTGCAAATAGTAGGGGTGGTCTTACTGGCTCAGCGGGTGTTTATGGTATAGTGGCTCAGGAGCGTACTGTTGATCCGATCGTTTCAACGACGGGTGCATTAGGTATTAATGGATCTGTATCGAGCATAAGCTGGTCTCCCGATGGAAAATTTATTGCCATTGCAGGAACGACTGCTGTTTCGGGAGGATCCGGACAAGAAATTCAGATCTTTTCTTTTGATTATACCGATGAATCAATGGCATTTGCGGCGGGGGTTAGCTTAGATGGAACGGTGGGTGCAATAGAGTGGTCTCCCTATGGAAATTATCTTGCTGTAGGAACAATCACTGGCTCTTTGCATGATCTTGCAATATATGAATTCGATCCTATTCTAAAACAGCTTTCATTTGTTACCCAGCTTCCAGCAGCTGTCGCTTCTGTTCGTACTGTAAGTTGGTCTCCTGATGCTACGCGTATTGCAATTGGTATTGATGATACATATGCGCTACGCCTGTATCGGTTTGATCAAATTTCTCAGACATTGACCCTGCTCGATCAGGCTATTGCAGGAGGAGGAACTGTATTTTCTGTTGCGTGGTCTCCTGATGGATTCTTTGTGGCAGTCGGTGGATCTTCATTGGTAAATGGACAGTTGCAACTATTTAGATTGAGTGAAAGCACGCAAAAGCTTATATCCGTTGCATCGGCATTTGTGGGTGCTGAAGCTATTATTTCAGTAAGTTGGTCGCATTGCGGAACGTATATTGCTGTGTGTGGCAATATGCTTACAGCTAATAATGTGCAGATATTTTCATTTAATCCGGATTCGTTTGCGCTTCAATTGAAAGCGGGAGCTTATGGAACATCAAGCTTTTTCCGCTCAATCGATTGGTCGGCAGATGATCGATATATTGTAGCAGCTGCCAATAGCCTTGCTCAAAGAATACAGTTGGCAGGATTTGACAGCGGATTAAATCTTTTAGTTTCTGAATCAAGTGGCATATCTGCTGGAACGATTAATATCGTTTCCTGGTCTCCCGATGGGCAGTATGGAGCAGTTGGAGGAAGCGGGCTTTCTGAAAATATTATGCAGATTGTTCGTTTGCTGGAGTTTCCAAAAAAGAATGTTATTAAGGGAAATACGATATATAGTAACGGAGAGCGCTGCCCGTATGGCATTGGTATTTCGGGATCTTCGATTGCAAATAATATTACAGGAAACACATCGTATAATAATCCGATTAATTATGCGTATGCGCAAAATATTTTTAATGCGTTATTATCAGGGGCTCCTTCTGATGTGCAAAATATTGCCTTAAAAGGATGCGATGCGATATGCCAGCCGGAAAATACTAATCTTTTTATTAAGCAAATCTTATTCAAGGTATGCGAGCCGATTCCATCGCAGCTTGATGTTATTGAAAGCAAAATTGATAATTTAAAATTTTCATTTGTAGATACTCCGTGTGCGCCAATAGCAATTACGACTGCTGATATTTCAGGAGGAGCTGTATCGATTACTGATTCGGGTAACTATTGTGTGGCGGAGGATTTAACAGCCGATATTCTTATTACAGCGACGTGTGTTGTGCTTGATATCAATGGCCGCTGCATAACGGGTATTGTAAATGTGCAAACAAGTGATGACGTGCAAATAAGCAATGGGTATATTCAGCCAGCAGCACCAATATCTGCTCCAGCGGCAGCTCTTACGATTGCTGCAACGACTAATCGTATCGAGTGCTACAATATTCGAGTGACATGTGCGGATACGACAGCTGTCAATATTGCAGGAAGATCTGGTTTTGCAATCTATGGTAATGATGTTCTTGTAGAGCGGTGCTTTGTCAAAGCCGGAGCTGCTGGAGATTCAGCGACAGCTGGTCCAGATGCTGGGCATGCGCTTATTATTGGTACTGATGCATCGCGAACAATGGTGCGCAACTGCACATTGCAGACAGCTTCAGGTGGTTCTGTGACGGGTGCATCAGGAGATGGCGGCGATGGAGGCCGCGGCATATCAGTTGAAAGTGATGCGCATCAAATTGAAATTAAAAATACCATTATTATTGGAACGGGAAATGGTGGCGATGCAGGAGCGGTTACGGGAACTGGCGGAAACGGCGGGGATGGCATTTTTATTGCATCAACGTGTATTGATGTTTCAGTTCGCGACTGCACAATTCGTAACACTGGCGCTGGTGGTTTAGGTATGACGGCTTCAGGAGAAGGTGGAAAGGCCGTTGATGATAATGTAACGACGGTTACAAATCTTTCTATGATTTATGCTAATTTTGCTCATAATATTGCCAATGATATCAAATATGATATTCAAGCTGAGGGCTTAGAATCAGGAATTCTTGTGCCAAACCCTCCGACGGGTACTGTTATAAATCCTCTTGCAAATGTTTTTGCTTCATAGTTATATAAGTGCAAAGGTTGAGATTTAAAAATCGGAGAGCACATGAATTGTATAGTTCGCATGCTATTGTGTTGTGCTGGTGTATATTCAGCATATCTTTCAGCTGTAATTGTGAATTTTCCGCCCATTACCAATTCAGGATTTATTGCGTTGCCAGGGAATGACAATGATACAGCGCAAGTACAAGCCAGTAATGTAACGTTTGATTTGCAGGGATTTACGATTACGGCATCCGATGGGATTGTTATCAATGCGGGGCTTAAAAATATCACGATACGAAATGGATATATTGTTGCATCAAATGATGGAATTCGCGTGGGAGCTGGCTGCGAAAATGTTGTGCTTGAAAATATTCGAATTAAAAATGCGTTGCGTGGTTGTGCATTTGAAAGTGTGCGTGGCGGCTTGATTGAAGGATGTGATTTATCATACAATGTCACGGGCCTTGAGCTTTCGCATTCGCAGGATATTACCGTTAAGAATTGTACTGCAGTATATAATGCGCAGGCGGGATACAGCTTGATCAGCTCAACGACAAACTGCTTTCTCAATTGCAAAGCACTGTCGACGGGATATGGCAATAGTAAGTTAAACGCGGAAATTTTTGGGTTTGTTTCCAATAGTGGGTATGGCAATATATTTGAACGATGCATTGCGAATGCGACGCAAGGCCTGACTGCCACGAGCGCAACATCCTTAATTGCAGGCTTTGCAATTCGAGGATCGGAATGCTGCTCGCAGATTATTAATTCAGAATCGTGCAATACAAAAAGCAGCGTGCAAGGTGTCGCGGTTCCGTATGGCATCTTGCTTGAAGGGACGATTGATAGTACGACAGTCGTGACGGCAGGAATAGGAACAGCCGGCTTTGTCCGAAATCTTGTCTGGTCTCCCGATGGAAATTATGTAGCGATTGCAGGATCGGATACAACGGGCGGTACGGGCAATGAGCTTCAGATACACCAATTTAATGGAACAAATGCATCGCTTACTCCGATCACCGGTATGTTTGGTACAACGGGAACGCCTCGAGCGGTCGATTGGTCTCTTGATGGCTATATCGCAATTGCGGGAGCAAATCTTGAAGGGCTGGGAATCGAATTTGAGATTCTCTATTTTGATCAGGTTATGAAAACGCTTTCAAAGAAAGTGGTGTACAATGATGCATCGGGAGTGAATGTCATTCGAACGATTAAATTTTCGCCCGATCGGCAATATCTTGCGGTGGGAATGGATGATACGACATCGCCATATTCGCTCGTTGTGTATCAATTTGATGCGACCAAAAATAGCGTAACGCAGATTGCAGGGGCATTACTAAGCCCATCGATTGTGCATGAAGTATCATGGTCTCCTGATGGACGCTATATTGCAGCAGTAGGGGTATTGGCTGGCGGAGCGGGGGGCGATTTTCAAGTGTTGCGCTTTGATGCCGGCGTGGGCAAGCTTACAGCTGTAGCGGGTGCATTGGATGTTTCGCCGGAATTTCAGATTGCGGCTGTCGATTGGGCGCAAAATGGAAAATATATTGCCGTTGGCGGCGCGAGCATCACGGGTGGTACAAATGATACATTCCAAGTATTTTCATTTGATGATGCGACAGAAACGCTTTCAAGCAGAGGTGGTATCTTTGGTTCGGATGGATCCATTTCTTCTGTTTCCTGGTCGTCTGATAATCAATATGTTGCGATCAGTGGAACAGATACACCAAATGGAAATAATCTTACGATTGTTCGATTTAATGCCGGTGCGAATGATGTATCAATCGTAGCGCAAGGGCTTGGTGCATCCGGTACGGCGACGAGCGTGCAATGGCGCCCTGATGGGGCATATATTGCCGTTGCTGGCGATGGGCTTACGGGCGGCGCAGGGCAGGAGCTTCAGATTTTTAGTGGTATTGAATTTCCTACAAAACATACGATTCGTGGAAATATAACCTATTGCAATATTGGCAATCAATGTCCGGGTGGTATTGGCATTGCAGGATCCAGTATTTTAAATTCGATTATAGGAAATACGTGTTACAATAACCCCCAAAATTATGCATTTGTGCAAAATATATTTGAGAGCAATTTTGGGCAAAATCCATCCGATCTTCAAAATGTTTCATTGCATTTTCAAGGAGCATTATCTCGTCCAGAAGATATAACGAACTATATCAAACAAGTTTTATACAAAGTGTGCATTCCGATTCCATCGCAGCTTGATGTGATTGAAAGTAAAATAGATGCATCATCATGCTCGATTAATACTGAGAATATAGAATCGCAGCTTGATGTGATCGAAAGTAAAATTGATGCGCTTACATTTTCGACATCCTCAAATTTATGCGGGCCAACAGCCATTTTAGCGCCGACGACGATCAGCACATCAGGCATTTATTGTGTAGCTGATACGATTAATGGTTCCATTGCAATTGCAGCATCGGATGTGTTTCTTGATCTGAATAATTATGTCGTAATGGATGGCGTCAGCGTGGCGGCAGGGCTTACCAATATTGCCATTTCGCGCGGTACCATTCGAGCCGGATCGTCAGCTGATGCGCTGACGATTGGCAATGGCTGTACGAATATTATACTTTCGGATTTGGTTACTCAAAATGGAGTGCGCGGCATAGCCTTGACAAACGTAGTGGGTGGATCAATCGAATCATGCGAAATGACGATGAATGGCACGGGCCTTGCGCTCTATGGATCATCAAAAATTGATGTCAAAGAGTGCGTAGCAACGTGCAATACGCATGAGGGATTTAGCCTTGTCGCATCATCAACTAACACATTTATCAATTGCAAATCGATCGAGACGGGCCAAGGAAATAGCAATATATTCAATACAATTGTGGCTGGATTTATCAGTACGAATGGGTATGGCAATATATTTGAGCGCTGCATTGCGAATGCGACGCAGGCATTTTCTACGACCGATTCCAATTCAATCGTGGCGGGCTTTGCATTGCGTGGATCGGAAAGCAGCAGCAAAATTATCGAGTCAGAATCGGCCAATGCCACGACGAGTCCCAATGGCTTTACTGTGCCGTATGGAATTTTATGTGAAGCTACCGTTGAAGATAGCATATCGACTGTATTGACATCTACGGTGAGTGGATTTTTGTTTGATATAACATGGTCTCCTGATGGCCAGTATTTTGCATTAGTAGGAAATTCTAGTCTTGGGTATCAAAATAATTTTGTGGTGATGCAGTTTGATAGAAATAATTTAGTTGTGACTAAGGTAGCAGAGGCTCTTGGAAATGCTGTGACGATCCGAGCTGTCTCGTGGTCATATGATTCGCAATATATTGCTGTGGCAGGAAACGCTTTATCAGGATCAAATCGATTGTGTATTTTTAGATTTAATACCATAAATCAATCTCTTACAAAGGTAGCTCAAGCAATTACGTCTGGGTTAATATATGATGTGGTGTGGGCGCCAAATGGAAAATATCTTGTGGCAGTAGGCGATACAAGCTTGCCGGGAGGTAATAATATATTTTTGCTTAGCTTTGATCAGATATCTCAAACGCTTACTTCTGTTCAAAGCACTCTCAATTCAGCTTCTGTAATATCACAAACAGTAAGCTGGTCTGCCAATGGAAAATATATAGCTGTGGGTGGAGCAACTCCTTCGGTTGCGATGTATACGTTTGATGAATCAAATGAGATTATAACCTTCAGTAATCAAATATCGATATCGGGTATTGAAGTATCGCGGGTAGCGTTTTCATACGATTCTGTGTATCTTGCTGTAGCAGTTCGACAGATTTTTTCAATAGGATCACCATTATTGTTTGTGTATAAGTTTAATGCGCAAGCTCACAATCTTACACTTCAGGATGCTGAGTTTCCTACGCCGACTATTAATCTATTTCAGAGTGGCTTTGATTGGTTTGCCAACGGTGAACTTTTATTTTTTTCTGTTACGAGTACGACTTTCGATGCCTATATTGTGTATTCATTTTCAAGAAGCGGGGGAGTTTTGAATGAAGTTGTTCAACTTGTATCTCCAACAGTGCCGGGAACGATAGTTTCATGGTCTCCTGATGGTGAATATGTACTTGTTGCGGCAATTAATTCTGGGCTTCCTCAGTTTTCTATTAATAAACCGATATCGTTTGCTTCACGTAATCTAATTCAAGGCAATACGGTGTATGGTAATACAAGCCCAAATGGGTATGGATTTGGTATTTCAGGCTCATCAATAGCTAACTCTATTATTCAAAATAAATCATACGATAATGCGTATAATTATGTGTTTGCTACCAATGTATTTGATTCGACAGATTATGTGGCAAGTCCACTTCAAAATATTGCGCAGATTTCTGGGCAATATTTGCAAAGAAATCCAAATTTACATCAATTGATTGAGCGACTTCTTGATAAAGTATGCCGTATTGAAACAGTGGTTGATCTTATACTGATGGCATTATAGTTCTGCAATAAAAAGAATATGATGCAAAGATTATTACGCGAGATTTAAAACTACCTCAAATTATAAGACATAATAACAGCATAAAGAAAGGGGCCTTTAAGGCCCCTTTAATTCTATGGATACTGTGATTACTATTCAGCTTCAGCTTCAATTGGCCCATCGCCCTTAGACGACGAATTGCCTTGAGAAGCATTCTGCGCATCAGCTTTGCCATCCTGTGGGGCATGCTGCTTATACAAAATCTCAGCTACTTTATGAGAAGCTTGCAGGAGCTCTTCGGTCGATTTTTGAAGCGCTTGCGCATCATGTTCATGCATTTTGAGCGCTGCTTTTGCTTTCTCGATTGCCTGCTCTGTCGCAGTAATATCGGCAGCTTGAAGCTTTTCTTTGTTTTCTTTTAATGTTTTTTCAACTTGAATGATCGTGCTATCAAGCTGATTTTTCTTTTCAACGGCTTCGCGCGCCTTTTTATCTTCCGATTCGTGCGCTTTCGCTTCATTGACCATGCGATCAATTTCGCCCTTATCAAGGCCGCCAGAATTGGTAATCGAAATGCGCTGCTCTTTGCCTGATGCCTTATCTTTTGCCGATACGTTTACGATACCATTCGCATCGATATCAAACGTTACTTCGATTTGAGGCACTCCTCGTGGAGCTGCAGGAATTCCTTCTAACCTAAATTGGCCGAGCGTTTTATTATCTTTTGCAAATTCTCGTTCGCCTTGCACGACACGGATATCAACGGCAGTTTGATTGTCTTCTGCGGTCGAAAATACTTGCGATTTTTTGCTTGGGATTGTTGTATTACGTTCAATCAAGCGCGTTGCGATTCCGCCCATTGTTTCGATACCAAGCGAAAGGGGAGTAACATCAAGAAGTAGTACGTCCGTTACTTCGCCAGCAAGTACGCCGCCTTGAATCGCAGCACCATCAGCTACCACTTCATCAGGGTTTACTGAGCGATTTGGCTCTTTGCCAAAAAACTCTTTTACAAGCGCTTGCACTTTTGGAATACGGGTTGAACCCCCAACAAGTACGACTTCATCGATTTCAGATGTTGAGAGGCCAGCATCTTTTAATGCTTGACGACATGGCTCGAGCAGACGCTTGAAAATATCATCGCAGAGCGACTCCATTTTTGCACGGCTAAGCTTCACGTTTAAATGCTTTGGACCGGATGCGTCGGCAGTAATATAGGGAAGATTGATATCAGTTTCGGCGACGGATGAAAGCTCCTTTTTTGCTTTTTCCGCTGCTTCTTTAAGACGCTGCATTGCCATAGCATCTCTTGAAAGATCCACGCCTTGCTCAGCTTTAAATTGTGCAGCAAGATAATCGATAATGACATTATCAATATCATCCCCGCCAAGATGCGTATCGCCATGGGTGGATTTCACTTCCGTGACGCCATCGCCCACTTCAAGCACGGACACGTCAAATGTTCCGCCACCAAAGTCAAATACCGCAATTTTTCCGCCTTTTTTCTTATCAAAACCGTATGCAAGAGCGGCAGCTGTTGGCTCATTGATGATTCGCTTTACTTCAAGCCCAGCAATTCTACCGGCATCTTTTGTCGCTTGGCGCTGCTGATCGTTAAAATACGCAGGAACTGTGATAACGGCTTCCGTCACCTTTGTGCCGAGATACTCTTCGGCTACTTGCTTTAAATGGCTTAAAATAGCAGCCGAAATTTCTTGTGGCGCATACTCTTTGCCCTGAATTTCAATGACGCAGTCACCATTAGCAGATTTTTTTACTTTATATGGCATACGGCTTGCTTCTTTGGCTACTTCTTCATAGCGGTGGCCAATAAAGCGTTTTGCAGAAAAGATCGTATTTTCGGGGTTAGTAACCGCTTGACGCTTAGCTACCGTCCCTACAAGGCGCTTACCATCCTTGGTAAATGCTACCATCGAGGGAGTTGTATTTGAGCCCTCTTTATTTGGGATAACTTTTGATTGGCCGCCTTCCATAAAGGAGACGACTGAGTTTGTAGTTCCTAAGTCGATACCGATAATTTTTTTCATATCTTCCTCTTGTACTGTAGGTTACATGTTCAATTTTATGATTAAAAGCATTACATAAATATGCTCATATATACGTGTAAAAGAGTATAGTTTTTACATTTTTCTGTCAAGTGGGGGCATAAGAAATCTGAGTGTAATTATGTAGATTTTGTAATAATCGGATCACCCCTGTGTTTCTGGCTGCCCCAGGCTGAAAGGGCTCTTGCATATTTTTTGTGTGAAGGTTAGGCTGGCGCTGCTATTGAAAGGGAGTATTGTGAACATAGTTATGTGCCTCATCTTTTCCTGTATGACGTATGCCCTTATGGCTGGCCCACGGGTGCTTCATCTAAGTCTTCATAAGGGGTGTATTGCAGAGATTGAGCAGCTTGGGCGTTTTATGGGGTGGGAGCTTACGACGTGGAATCCCTTTTCAAGTCGCCAATCAGCAGCACATTTTCTAGCACATCAATCTGAGCATCCAATGTGTGTCTATAATATGACGCATGATCGAGCTGAGCGGGTCTATAAGGCCCATATCGCGTATTTCAACTCATTCGATTTTATTATGACGTCCGATACAGCCCAGCTTTCCCGTATTTTTTTGCAAAATGGGTGGAAAAAACCGCTTATTATCTGGGTGTGCAATCGATTTAATTACTGCGTGGGGCCCGATTCAAAGCAGGGATTTGATAAAGAATATTACGATTTATTTCGAATTGCTATGCAGATGCCCAATGTGAGGGTTGTGAGCTATACTCCTTTTGAGCACTATTATGCTGCGCTGCATGGCGTTGATATTCGGCCGCTCATGATAAAGCCTATTGGATCTCAAAAAGGGGTGTGCTCGAGGTCGGCAGTACCTCAACATATTAGTAAGGCTGAAACGCTGTTCATTTATCCGGGCTATCCGGGATGTGATAAGACTCAATTGAACTATATCGTAAATCAGTGTGCGTCCTTGAATTTTCCTACCTATTCGGGAGCATATAACGGGGCAGATGATTTGGCCGATTTTAAGGGTGTTATTTATTTTCCTTATCAAGCTTCAAATCTTGTTTTTTTTGAAAATATTCAAAGGGGGATTATCCATTTTGTCCCCAGCGAGCGATTTATAGAGCAGCTTTGTAGTATGGGTGCTCCAATATGGAGCTGGTATGAAATGCGCTATTGTGAATGGTATTTTGGCGAGCATCGAGACATAATTGTGTACTTTGACTCTTGGAATGATTTACAACATAAAGTTGCCACGACCGATTATCTGCAGATGCGAAAAAGGATTGCTCAATTTGCAGATGATCATAAAGAGCTAATGCTCAATCAGTGGCGTACAGTGTTGAAATCGCTTTTCTAGGGGATTTGGTATGAAAAGAATGTGTATGGTAGCTATGACATTTTTTTGTGTTGGGGCGCAGCACGAGATTGATAAAAAGATGATGTTTATTGATGTCATAACGGCGACATTACGATTGTATGATGTTGGTCAGGCGCGAATTGTTTGTTCGTTTCCCGGAACGAATCAAAAAGAGCAGGTGAGATTTTTTGGAAACTTTTCTACCGATCATAGATTGCTGCTAAGGATTGTTGGGTATCGGTGGGCTGGCGGAGTTTTGGCAGAAACCATTGATATACGGGCTTATTGCAAGCATGAAGGTCCAGCGCGACAGGCATGGAGCAAAATACTTTCTTTGTTTAAAGCCTATGGATATTTGGTACATCAGGATGCGCTTATCGTACTCAAGAAGGAAGACGTTTGTAGAAATAGAATGGCATGTTTTGATGCAAGAAAGGAGAATAATGAAGAGAGTATTTACGATGGTGGCGACTTTGATAATGGGTGCAAATATAGTAGCTCAGAATCCTGACACTGTTGTGGTTGGGGCTATTAACCATGATGCATTTGCTCTGCAGCTTGACCAGATACTTATGAAAAATCAGCCACATAGATATGGCTTTTATTATGCCTTTGCGCCATTTGGAAAAACACATAATCGATCTAAGCGCAAAGGGCTGCCCTCTGCAAAAGATGAAATTGTTGTCTATTTTCATTGGCATAGATACCAGTTGTTTACCGATTCAGGATATGAATGGAGAAAGACTGATGAGATTTGGGTGCAAGCCTATTTTCTACGTGGACAAGCATCAAAAGCAGATGAGCTTTTCAAGCAGATATCGTTGTATTTAAAACGGTTTAATTTTTCTTCGATTCAGGATTACGTTCGATTAGTAGGTAAGGATGGGGATCAGGAATTTTTTGAATATATGGAAGGAGAATGATATGAAAAAGAGTATATTGGGTGCGATTCTCTGTATACCATTGATGCTTATGGGCGCTGGTGAGCAGTCTTTCTTTAAAATGGTATTCAAGCTTTTGTCTCCCTTTAAGCCAGGTCGAACTGTTCTTGCATATAGTCCGCAAGGCGACACAAGCAGAATGCTCATTTGGCAGCATGGGAATCACTCGCTTGAAAATGATCAGGTTCTTTTGCACATAGTTTTTAGCCATACGGTTGATAGGGATACTATTGAGATTAGGTCTTTTTTTGCAACTGCACAACGAGCTCTTAATGCACAAAAGGTAATAAGTAAAGCAATGAAAAGCCAGGGGTTTATTACTCTTATTAATGATGTGATATATCAAAAGACGGGCAATTTTGATGTGAATGATGATGCAGAGGACGAAAATTGCGCATCTAATGAATGAAAAAATAACTATTGAGTATCTCCATTATTCTCAAGTTTTTTTGCAAATAAGCGAGGAATAATGAGAATAATGAGAAGAAGGGCGATGATAGAGCATACCGTAGTAGTCCATGTGGCTATTTGGCTGAATTTTGTAATGGATTCTTGAATCGCTGCGCTTTGGTCAGCCTGAAAAATAATTTTAAACAGCGTATTTCCCGCCACGATTCCCATGCATATAGTTGGGATGAGTCTAATAAAATAAAAGAATCGCCGCGATAGCCAATAAAACCATAGCTTATCAATAAGTGTTCCAAAGCCACCGATTGCGGTCATAGCGCTAAATGATCCTGCAAGCAGGGGAAATATTGAGCTGCTCAATGCGGATTTTGCAAATCCTGATTTAATAGGGAGTAGTTGTTTAAATACAAACGATGGATTTGTAAAAAGATAGCTGAGAATATATCCAAACCCAAAAAACATAAGGGCAGGAAAAATTTGAAACACAGAAGTGCTGATTTTGCGCGTTAAATCGTAATGAACTGAAAAAATGAATGTGAGATAGATGCTTGTAAGGATGACAACTGAGGCTAAGATTTTTTGTACCAATGCTCCTGTCATAATAATCCTTTTTGTTTGGCGTTCTTTATAGTTATACCAGAAACTATGAGCTGTTTCCAAAGAATAATGCATTCTTTAAGAATTGTTTTGCAATGGTACCAAAAAGGGATTTATTTTGTGCGTCCGATAACGCGACAGAATGAGTCAACATCGCGTTTTGTTTGCTTCTCTGTGAGCCCATGTATCAATCTTGAGTTTTTACAATAAGATTTTTTATATTTTTTTGTGGGGGTGCTTTGGTTTTAAGTTTTATATATACGATTATTATGATCTATGCATTTTTAGCGCGCGCTCAGCGCGTGTCGCATAATTTAGGAATTTTTTTAGGTAAATTTTTGAGGCGCAGTTCACTTTTTTTAGAGGAAAGCGCGATTTTTCACTCCGTCTCTCACCCCACCTTAGATACTTCGCTGCGCGAGATGGGCGGTGGGGTGCTCGTCTTCGTGATTATCTGCTGCGTTCATGATTTATTTCCTATGGATGCTACCCATAAGAATTGAAAATTCAAAATAATGAATATGTAAATATAATGAATATATAAACATGCGGATATATATGCGGATATATATATGGGTATATATATATACAGACACGATAGAACTCAACATAAGAAGAATAAGAAGAAAAGGAATAAGAATAGATAGGCAAATAATATAAAAAACAATAGAGATATGGTGTGATGAATGGAGATGGATGGAAGGGCATTATATGTGATATAGCAGGCGTATGCAAAACAATAAGAATAGATATTAATATATAATAAGAATAGATATTAATATATAATAAACTCATATAAAACATAAAAGACAGAAATAAGAATTATTAAAGTAAAACGTGGTATCAATATATGTACCAAGAACATAGATAGCCATAACAGTAGATCAAACATAAAGACATAAAGTTCCATAACCAATCAGACGTAACGCTCTCACGACATATATACGCATATGCGCACGATATATATAGAAAGCTATGTGCAATGATAGTATTGTGATCACAGTTATTACGAGCGATTGAAAATCATCACATAGGTGTAATTATACAGTATTATCATTATTCATTCTTTCAAAAAGGGGAAAGCACAGGGGCCCCTTTCTTGGTGGGTGCAACGAGATTATGTGAGCACTCTTTTATGTATCATATGTATTTGCGCCGATTCACACATATTTTTACCTATTTACATGAAGCCTATTGCTTGATTTTTATACTCTGTGGCATGATTAACCCTGTAAAGGGAGTGGGACATGAGAAAAAAAGAACTGCTGATTATATTGGTTGGGTTTAAAGTCATAATAATTCTCTTCTGTATTTCTTTGGCATATGTACCATGGATCGTGAGCCAATCATATTTTCAAAGTGGCCTGACTGCTTCGGAATATCAGGAAGCAGTATCAGAAGCCCAGAATATGGATGCCCGCAATGAGCAAGGCGTCACCGGTCTTATGGATGGAGCTAAAAAAGGAAATATGCCTCTTGTAGAAGCTCTTTTGAATAATGGTGCGCATCTTAATTTGCAATCAACAAACGAACGTCAAACGGCCCTTCTTATTGCAGTAAAAAGCATGACAAACCCTGAATGCAAAATTATAGCGAACTATTTGATTGATGCGTATGCAAATACAACAATAAGAGATAAGGATAATAATACAGCACTTTCGTACGTGACAAGCGCAAGCAGTACTAAAGATAGACTTGCCGTGACAGAAGCATTAGTGAAAAATGGAGCTGATATTAATGCGAAGTATGCTCATGGAAATACCCTGCTTCATATAGCGGTTGGATTGCAGGCGACTGATTGGATGAATACCCTTGTCAAAACTTTCGGCGGCCTTCTTGATATTCATCTAAAAAACGATGCTGGTGAAAATATCGTTGCCTATGCAGAAAGGCTTGGATTGGGAGATTTTATTGCGGATGTAAAAAAAGTAGAGCAGGCTGCCGTGCCAAAAGCATCAGAATATGGGCCCGTAGGGCTTACAGGTCTGATGATAGCAATTATGAAAGGCGATAAAGCATTGATTAAGACTATGATACAAGATCGTGCAGCTCTCAACCAGGTCGCCAACGATATATATGGCAATAGCCCCTTACACATAGCTCTCCTCTTTGAAGATGTCGATACGATAAAAAAATTGGTACAAAGCAATGCAAACGTTTTGTTGCTCAATAAAAAAGGAGAGGTGCCCGCTTCATTTCTCGTGCGCATGCTCAATGAAAAGATAAAGATCCAGGCCGCTGACATACTGTTATCTAAAAATCCAAATGCCATTCTCTTTCAAAACAGCTACAAAGAAAATCTCCTCCATCTTGTCGTGCGATATGATGATCAGGCGTTGCTTGATTTTCTATTGAAACGATACAAGCCTCTTTTGCAAAAAGCTATTCTCGTCAAAAATGGCCAATACCAGACCCCCTACCAACTTGCACAAAAACTTCGCCGCACATCCATAAAAGAGCAGCTGGAGCCATTGTTGAAAATAGGATTTTAAAAATAGACGACCCGGCCTCAAAAATTCTAATTGAATCTATGTCGCCTCTGAATATCTGCAAATCTACATTTTAAATCGTAGTGCTTTGATTTTTATAACGACTATCCAAATATATAATGCGATCTAAAAGATTGCGCAACGGTCAAATTTGAAGCCCTGCTCAGATCGCGCCTCCTGAAGCATGTTTTCAGAGAAATAATTTCTGTGAGACTGTTTTTAGTTGTGAATTTTAATTCATATTGTTTCTATTGGGCAATTGAGAAACTCGCTTTTGAAATGAGGGTGAATTGTTTTTGATTTTGTGTTACGATATATAGCCAAGGTAAAACTTTTTCTTGATCATACACTCCTGCTTTTTAAAAAAAGGTGCTGTATGTTCACGCAAAATGATAGAGTAGTATACCCTGGACATGGTGTTGCAACGATTCATAGGGTGTTGGAGCGTAAAGTTGGTGGCAAGGTTGCAAAGTTTTATGAGCTTAAATTTCTTAATAAGGACATGACGATTTTGGTGCCTGTTGATAATATCAATAGCATCGGGATTCGCCAGTTGAGTAGTGAAAAAGAGATTGACTGTCTTTTTCAGATGTTCTCAAGTCCGATAGTTCCTCATCAGAATGAGGTTGCCCTTAATTGGAATAAGCGAAATAAAGAGTATCAAGGGAAAATTCGGTCTGGTAAAATAAGCGAAATTTGCAAAATTTATCGGGATTTGAAGCATATTGAAACTCAAAAAGAGCTTTCATTTGGTGAAAAAAATTTGCTTCAACAAACCGAAGCGTTGCTTGCTGAAGAGATTTCATTGGCTTGTGATATTCTTCATGAAAATGCAATGTTGCAGTTGCGAACGCTTGCTCAAAAAATATATCAACAATAAGTGACGTTTGAGGGCCATGGTTTTTAAACATCTTATGATTATTGCTGGCCCTACGGGTGCAGGAAAAACAGATTTTGTAAATAGGCTTGCTGCGTCTATGCCCATTGAGATTATAAATGGCGATATGGGGCAGATGTATAGCGCTTTTGCTATTGGGACGGCTAAGCCTCAATGGCGATCGGAATCTACGCCACATCATTTATTTGATAGTATCGATACGCCAGCTTCGTGCACATCTGCGGGTTTTAGAAGGCGTGTGAGTATCCTTATAGAAGAGATTTGGGATAGGGGATCCGTTCCTGTCATAGTGGGAGGTTCATCCTTTTATCTGCTTTCCCTCTTTTTTCCTCCACAAGCTCCCTCGGGATCCATTGATACCACACACTATTCAACTGATGATCTTTTTCAAAAGCTACAGGAAATAGACGTTGACCGTGCTCGCGCAATCAATCCATCCGATAGATATCGTATTGAAAGAGCGCTTGCGATTCATGCTCACACTGGACATAAAGCATCAAGTTATCTTACTCCATTTGAGCCTCTTGCCCCAACATCACTCATATGGCTTACAAGAGATCGGACAGAATTGTATGATCGGATTGATAAGCGGACTCTTCAGATGATTAATGAAGGATGGATGGAGGAAGTTCGATTGCTGCAAGGCACGGCTTGGGCAGAGTTTCTTAAGGAAAAAAAAATAATAGGATATGATATCCTGCTGGATGTTTTAGAGGGAAAAATATCAAAGAATGATGCCATTGCTCTAATTCAACAACGAACTCGTAACTATGCAAAACGACAAGAAACTTTTTGGCGAAGCTTTAAGCGAAAAGTTATGAAAGCGCAAGAGCAGCCATTAGTATCGCAGACATCCCAGGTACATATCATGGAGTTCAACTTGACGCATGGTGATGTTGGGGGATATATTAAGCAACTAAAAAATGAATACGCGGTATCGGGGGCTGATTTATATGGACCAAAATAATCGCGCAAGATCGGACGGTCTTTTTATTCCTTCTCGTTATGTAAGTGCTTATGTGGCGCTTGGGCTCGTATCATCCGTAGGATTTTTTTTGGCTGGGTATTTTCTGGGAAAGCAGTCTGCGCTTACGGAATTTGTTTCTCATATTGAAGCGAGTACGCTCAGTGACGAAGTTTTCGCCTCTATGTGTTCGCTCTATGAGCCAGAAAAGCGTGTGGCACATCAAGAAGTTCCTTTGCCTCACATGCTACTTCATCCACGCGAGACTGAAGAAGACGATAATAAGCATACAACATTCGAGACAAACGCTGCTGTGGCGCCGACAGAGTCGTCTTTTTCCGACAAGAAGGTTTCATACTATGCGCAAATAATTGGATATGGAACTCGCAAAGCCGCCACTCAATTTGTTCAAAAGATGGAAAAAAAAGGAGTAATGACTACAATTAAAGAAAGAAAAAGTGTGACAGCCCAGGGTAAAGAGTCTTATTGGTATCAAGTTGTTACGATGGATTATAGTGATCTTGATACCCTTACAGTGCTAACGGAGCGTATTGCTCGAGAAGAAAAAATCCAAGGTATTAAAATTGCAACCAGTTAAAATTGAGTTGTTGAAAGAAAGGCATCACGATGATTACTGTTTTGAGAAATTATTTTAAACAAGGATCTCAAGTTGTACTTTGGATCGTAATGGGGGCATTTGTCGTTGGTCTTTTGCCGATGGCATTTAGATCAGCATCGCAAAGCTCGGTGTGGGCAATTCGGGTTAACGGTCAGACCATTGGGTATAAAGAGTATTTATTTGAAGAGGCACAGCAGCGAGAAAGAATGCTTCTTTTTCGTCAACAATACGGTGAATATGCAGATTTCATTCTCTCTATGATGGGTATGGACAATCCAAAAGTGGTTGCTCAACAGTATCTTGTTCGTCAAATGCTTGCAAATCAGTTTGCGCATAAAGTGGGAATTAACGTCGGAAGTGATTATATCAGCAATAAAATTGTTGATCCGGAATTTGTTTCTCAGCAATTGGGAGGTATTATCCCACCGCAACTGATTGATCCTCTTTCAGGGATAAATCATGAGATGCTGGCTCGATATTTGAAGCTCTCAGGACTTAGTGTTGAGCTATTTGAGCAACAAATAGAGCGAGCTTTAGTAAACAAGGTTGTCATGGATCTTATAGGATCAATGGTTTACGTCCCTCAATTTGATATAAAACAAAAATATCAATCTGAGCATGCTGAAAAAAGCTATGAACTTATAACACTTGCTTTGAGCGATTTTGTGAAAAAAGAAAAAGAGCAGATAGTTTCATCTGAAGAGCTTGCAAAGTTTTATGAAGAGCAGAACAATGCAACTAAGCGATATTGGGTTCCAGAAAAGCGATCTGGCCAGATGTGGACATTCGACGCTTCAAGCTATGGTATTGTAATACCTGAAGAAAAAGTTGTGCAGTATTATGAAGATAATAAGCTCAAGAAATTTATAGAAAAACCATCCATGGTTGAAGTACGGACTATTCTTATTACAGTTCCACATGCGGCTCAGAAAGCAGAGCGTCAAAGAGAGGCTGCTCGTATAAAGGATGAACTATTACAAGATCCGTCCCAATTTGCGACGATTGCTCGCCAAGTTTCTCAAGATAAAGAATCGGCAGCACAAGGAGGCTTACTAAAGCCTTTCGCTCGCGGTACACATGAAGCTGTGTTCGATCGCGCGGCATTTTTGCTTGCAGAGGATGGCGCTTTATCCGATGTCATAGAAACAAGTCGAGGGCTTGAAATTTTGCAGCGCGTTTCTAAGACTCCCCAAGTCTATAAATCACTCGAGAGTGTTAAATCTGATATTAAAAATGAGCTTACACAAAAAGAGTTTGCTCGAAAATTTGTGGCTGATATAAAAGCTATTGCTAGCAATGATGAAACACTCGCCGATTTTATACAAAAAAAGGGAGGGAAAGCAAAACGACTTGAAAATGTACTCTCAGAGGAAAATGCCCAATTATTTAAGCTCAAAGAGGGAGAAAAAAGCTTTTTTGTTGATGGATTAGAGGGTGTTGCTCTTAAGCTTGATACAATCTCTTCTTCATATAAACCATCTCTTGAAGCTATTAAAAATATAGTTCTTGATGATATCTACAAACAAAAAGCTAAACAGGCCCTCCAAAAGAGCATTGCGGAACTGAAAAAATCCGCCGGATCTCAAGAGCTTAAAAAGCTAGCCAAAGATGCAAAAGGGCATTATACCAAAACAGGATTTATTGTCCCGGGAGATGAGTCTGTTGCCCAAAAATATGCTATCGAGGGTGCTCTTTTGGCTGAAATGTTACAAATGGAAAAGCCTGGTATGGCGATAACGCATATTCAAGAAGATAAGGGTTTTGTTATTAAACTTGATACTATTGCTCCGTTTGACCATGAAAAATACATGGAAAAACGGGGTGAGGTTGTCAAAAATATTGAGCAGCAACGCCTTCAGCAATACCAGGAAGCTTTTGTTGCGTCTTTGCATAGAAATGCTAGAATAGAAACGAATGAGTCTTTCATAACCCTTCAATAATAATTGACAATATGAAACATAAAAAAACGACTCCCGTTGACGCTCAAGAGAAAGATGCATTTAAGCGAAAAGCTCTTGAGGTGACTTTTTCGCAAATCGACAAGCAGTACGGTAATGGTGCTGTTATGATGCTTGGTCAGTCGGGGTCAGCAAATGTTGAGGCTATCTCGACAGGTTCAATTTTGATTGATGATGCAATAGGTGTGGGTGGTTTGCCATGTGGTCGGATTATTGAAATTTTTGGACCAGAAGCATCTGGTAAGACTACATTGGCTTTGCATGCCATAGCGGAAGCACAACGCAATGGGGGCATTTGCGCATTTATAGATGCGGAACATGCGCTTGATCCAAGTCATGCAAAAAAACTTGGTCTTAATACGGATGATTTAATTATTTCGCAACCCGACTATGGTGAGCAGGCGCTTGATATTGCTGAAATGCTCATTAGATCTGGAGCGGTTGATATTATTGTAATAGACTCTGTTGCGGCTCTCGTTCCCAAGGCGGAACTTGAGGGCGACATTGGTGATGTTCATGTAGGGTTGCAAGCGCGATTAATGTCGCAGGCGTTGCGTAAGTTGACTCCTGTTGTGCATAAGTCAAAAACGGTGCTGATTTTTATTAATCAGATTCGTCAAAAAATTGGAGGAATGCCGTTTGCAAGTAAAGAAACAACAACCGGTGGCAATGCATTAAAATTTTATGCGTCACTTCGAATAGAGGTTCGTAGAGTGGCGAGTTTAAAGAAAAATGAAAACCATTTCGGAAATAGAGTCTCTGTTAAAATTGTTAAAAACAAGGTCGCTCCTCCATTCAAGCGAGTAGAGGTCGATTTGTTGTTTGATGAGGGCATTAGTAGAGAGCTCGATTTACTTGATGCCGCTTTGCATTATAATGTGATCGAAAAAGCTGGCGCATGGTTCTCATATCAAGATGCGAAAATTGCGCAGGGTCGTGATCAGGCGCTTCAATATTTAAAAGATAAGCCTGATGTTGCACATGATATTGCAATGCAGATTAAGCAAGCGCGGATTGCACAAGTAGCAAATCAGTAAATAGTTGTAAGTTGTAAAAGGATTTAACGATTTTGAAACCTATGAAAAAAGAGACTTTGCCTTTAATTAATGACAAAATTATGGCCCCTCGGGTTCAGCTCATTATGAGTTCAGGTGAAAATGTTGGTGTTGTTCCCAAGATGGAAGCGCTGCGTCATGCTGCTGAGGCTAACTTAGATCTTGTCATGATAGCAGAGCGGGGAAATGATGGTGTTCCCGTTGTTAAAATCATGGATTTTGGCAAAACTTTATATGAAAAGAAAAAGAAAGCAACAGAGGCAAAAAAACACCAAAAAGTTATCCAAATTAAAGAAATAAAAATTCGTCCTAAAATTGGCGCGCATGATTTTCAGACAAAAATAAATCAGGCAACACAGTTTTTATTGGATGGAAAACGGGTAAAAATAACACTTTGGTTTCGCGGGCGTGAAAATACACTCAAAGATGAGCATGGTTCTATTCTTTTTGAACGCATAGAAAAAGCTTTTTCAGAGAGAGGTGTTTCAAAGGATTTAGTCAGCGAAAAAGATACGAAGGTTGGCCAATTTTGGTCTCGTATCTATTATACTAAAAATGGTAAATAGGATGTATTCATGTCTAAAGTAAAAACACGATCAGCAGCAAAGAAGCGATTTAAAAAAGTCGGTGGTAATAAAATCAAACGAGCGAAAGCATTCCATCGCCATTTGCTTACACGCAAAAGCGCTAAGCGTAAGCGAAAGCTTCGTGAAGGAGCATATGTTTCCTCAAGCGATCAAGCTCGAATAGCTCGATTGTTAGGTTAGTATAGTAAGAAATGTTGGGGGTTTTTAAACTAGTTGGGATATAAAAATGTCACGAGTAAAACGTGGAATAGCTACAAAAAAGAGACATAAACGATTATTGAAGCAAACAAAGGGTTTTTGGGGGCAACGTAAAAATATTTTTAAGCGTGCAAAAGAAACCATTATGCGTGCTTGGGCGTATGCATTTAAAGGAAGAAAGCTTAAAAAGCGTGATATGAGATCTCTCTTCATTACGCGTATTACAGCTGGAGCGCGTGCCCATGGGTTGTCATATAGTAAATTTATTCACGGTCTGCATAAGGCTGGTATAGAATTAAATCGAAAAATGCTGAGTCAGCTCGCTATTCATGAGCCTGATGCGTTTGCTCAGCTCGCTCAAATTGCTCAGAAGTAATATCCTTGACATTGCCGTATCATACTTAATACAGTAAGCGATGATCTAGGCTTTATAAAAGGAAAAAGGAGCGTGGTATGGATGCGTTGCAATTATTGGAGCAAAAAATTTCATCTCTGATTGCTGTTGTCGATAAGCTTAAAAAAGAAAATGATAAGCTTATCGACGAACTGGCAATGTCAAAAAATTATCAGAACGGTATAAAGGCTGATAATGAAAGGCTTTCTCGAGAAAATACACAGCTGTGCGAAAGAAATAAAGCTCTTGAAAGTCAAATGAATGAAGAGATGAATCAAATTAATGTGCTAAATGAAGAAAAAGAGCTCACGAAATTAGCTGTTGACGATTTGTTGAAGCAATTAAAATCTATTGATTTTTTAGTTGAAAAACAATGAAAACAAATACGGAAACATATAAGATTTGTATTCAGGGTGACGAGTATCATATTGTAAGTGATGAGGCTTATGATCATATAATCAAGGCAACTGATAAACTTAGTGGAATTATTGCATCATTATCAAAAAATGCGACTCCCAAACAGAAGTATACGGTTGCAATATTAGCAGGGCTTCAGCTTGCAAGTGAATTGTTGCATTCTCAATCTGATAAAGGCAGTAGCGAATCACGCATAAAAGAACTTTCGCTTAAGCTTGATCAGGCTCTTAGCTCTTTATAGATCTTTTTCAGCTCATTATTTGTTGGTACGACAAGCTCATTATGCAACGCCAGTAATTTAAATTGGTATCTGTATATATGTAGGAACATAATGAGTGATTTTAGTCTTATGCTTACAGCCCTATCGGGATTGGCTTTTGGGATTGTGGCACTTCTTATTTGGTTTGCTCAACGCAAAATTAGAAGGGAGTATGCTCAGTTACAAGAAGCTCAAGATCAGTGGAAAGATTCCAAGCGCAATATCGAAACAGAACGTCGTGAGGCTTTTGTTAAACTTAAAGATGAAATGTATCGAAAGCGTAAGGAGTTTGAACTTGAATTAAAGCGAGAGCGCCTGGAAATTGATCGTCTTCAAAGCAAACTTAATGTAAAGTCTGACAACATAGAAAAGAAAGAAGCTCAACTCGATGAGCTACGTCGAGAATTGCAGCAAAAGGAGCGAACGCTTTCTCGAGATGAGGATATTGTTCGGGCTAATGAAACAAAGCTGAAAACTTTGTACAACGATCTTATTACAAAGCTTGAACAAGCAAGTAATATGACAAAGGATGAAGCGAAGCAGGCGTTGTTTGATACGTTGGAGGCGGAAGTTAAATTAACAAGCCAAAAATGGATTCAAAAAATCGAGGAAGAGGCTCGTCAAACCGCAAAAGAAAAAGCTATAGAAACCGTCGTTTCTTCTATGCAGCGATATACGGCAGATCAGGTATCTCCTCATTCAACCGGACTTGTTCATCTTCCTAATGAAGACATGAAGGGTCGTATTATTGGTAAAGAGGGGCGTAATATTAAGGCCCTTGAGCTTGCGACTGGAATGGAGTTTGTGATAGGAGATTCGCCTGATATTACTATTTCCGGGTTTAATCCCATTCGTCGCGAAATAGCGCGTCGTACATTAGAAAAGTTGATTGCAGATGGGCGTATTAATCCCACTCGAATAGAAGAAACCGTTGCACAATGCGAGAAAGAAATAGAAGAAATTATTGAAGAGCATGGCAAAGAGGCCGTTCTTGAGTTTAATTTACAAGGGGTTCATCCTGAGATTATTACGCTTTTGGGTAAGTTATATTTTAGAACAAGTTTTTCTCAAAATGTTTTGCAGCACTGTAAAGAAGTGGGTATGTTTGCCCGCATGATTGCTCAGGAGCTTGGACTTGATGGAACTATGGCTCTCAGAGCAGGGCTTCTTCATGATATAGGCAAGGCTGTAACGGCGGAAGTAGAGGGTCCACACGCTCAAATTGGGGCTGAAATTGCCAAGCGGTGTGGTGAAGATCCTCACGTTGTTAATGCAATTGCTGCGCACCACGAAGAAGTACCGTTTCTTTCGATATATGCGCCTCTTGTGGTCATTGCCGATACGATATCAGCATCAAGACCGGGCGCTCGCCGTGAGACCTTGACGGCATATATCAAACGATTGGAAAAGCTTGAAGAGATAGCCTTAGCTTTTGAGGGTGTCAAAAAGGCTTTTGCGCTGCAGGCAGGGCGCGAAATTAGAATAATCGTTGAAGAAGAACATCTTGATGATGATGCTTCTATGATGCTTGCTCGTAACATTGCACGTAAGATTGAAAAGGAAATGAATTTTCCTGGCCAAATAAAGGTGAATGTAATCAGAGAAAAACGTGCTATTGAATATGCAAGGTAAATGATGAAATCATTGCGAATATTGTGTATAGGTGATGTTGTCGGTCCAACTGGTGGAGACATTGTTGCCCGACATTTGGCTACCATTAAGCTTGAGCATTCGATTGATGTAACAATACTCAATGGTGAAAATAGTAGTAATCAAGGGCGTGGAATCACGCCCTCAATTGCTGATTTTTACTTTGAAATAGGGGTGGACGTTATAACCACCGGAAATCATATCTGGTTTCGTAAAGATATTTATAACTATCTTGATGAGGAGCCACGCCTTCTTCGTCCTGCAAATTTCCCTTCAGGAGCACCCGGAAAAGGGGTTGTTCTTGTCGAGATACAGGGAAGCAAGATTGCTGTAATAAATCTTCAAGGACGCATATTTATGCGAGAATTGGTAGATTGTCCATTTAGAGCAGCTGATTCTATTCTTTCTTATCTAAAGGATAAGTCAAAAATCATAATCGTTGATTTTCACGCTGAGGCATCTTCAGAAAAAGAGGCAATGGCCTTTTATCTTGATGGCCGTGTAAGTGGTGTAGTAGGAACCCACACCCATGTTCAGACCGCAGATGAGCGAGTACTGCCAAAGGGAACTGCGTATATTACAGATCTTGGGATGGTTGGATCTCTTAATTCTATGCTTGGCATGCAAAAAGAGGCTATTATACAGCATTTTTTAACACAAGTTCCGGTAAAGTTTACAGTTGATGAAAAAGCTCCTTACGTATTGTCGGGTGTCGTTATAGAGGTTGATACGGCTACAGGAAAGGCTCAGTGTATTCAGCGATTGAGGATTGTTGACGAAAAACCATTGCGCAACCAATAATAACGAGCTATTTAAGGAAGATATGTTTTTAGTATTGCTTCTCTATGTTTTGTTTGCAAGTACATTTACGCTGGGAAAATTGGCTGTAACGTATATGCCACCAGTGCTGCTAATCGGAGTTAGAATGATGATTGGTGGGGCTGGCATTTTGGCTTATCAGTATTTTTTTAATCGTTCTGAATGGCGTTTTGAATGGTCTGATATTGTCCCGATTGCTCGGGTATCGTTCTTTCTCATGTATGTCTCGTTTATAGCTGAATTTTGGTCTGTGCAGTATCTAACGGCAGCAAAGGCCTGTTTGCTGTATAATCTATCTCCTTTTATTACAGCCTTATTTGCCTATTATATTGTTCGTGAGCGCCTTACAAGGCAGCAACTTGTAGGTTTAATGATTGGATTTCTAGGGTTTATACCAATATTAGTCAATCAATCGGGCCTTGAGGTGTTGACACCGCATCTAGGCTTTATTTCAATGCCAGAATGTATGATGATTCTTTCGGTGGCCACATCATGCTATGGCCTTATTATTATGAAATACTTGGTTGGAGAGCGGGAATATTCGCCCTTTATGATTAATGGAATCGCAATGTTTTTTGCTGGAATTATGGCATTAATGAGCTCTTTTATAGTCGAAGGCATGCCGGCCGTTCGGATTGTTTCTGTAGGTCATTTCGGCTTAAGTCCTGCTGCATATAGCCTTTGTATGGCAATTGTATGCACCCTCGCACTCGTGCTTATTTCTCAGGTTGTATGTTTTAACCTATATGGCTTTTTATTAAGAAGGTATTCAGCAACATTTATTGCATTTGCTGGATTTACTACACCTCTTTTTGCAGCCTTGTTTGATCTTATCTTTTTTAGAGAGATGGTTCCTATGGCCTTTTTCATAACAGTGGGCATTGTTTCCATTGGCCTCTATATATTTTATCAACATGAGCTACAGGTTTTATAGATAATAAAAATTTTATAGATAATAAAAAAAGCTCCCGGAAAGATTTCTGAGAGCTTTTTTTATTTCTGCTCGATGTCGACTTAGCGAGCTCTGCGAGCCATGCGACGCTTTTTTGAAGGAGCCTTAGCTGCCTTTGTGTGCGTGCTTTTACGCTTAGCGGATTTCTTTGCAGTTTTGCGGCGAGTAGTCTTTTTTGCGGTAGACTTTTTCGCAGTTTTGCGACGGCTAGTCTTTCGAGCTGTAGACTTCTTTGTAGTCTTACGACGAGTAGCCTTTTTCGCAGTTTTACGGCGAGTAGTCTTTTTCGCTGTAGACTTCTTTGCTGCTACTTTGCGTTTCTTCTTTGCCATGGGACGTCTCCTTTTTTGGTTGGACAAAGTTCATTATTAACTCAATTTCATGGTACACAAATTTATTTTCATAAATCAATAATTTTGACAAAAAAAATTATTTTTGATCAAAAATTCTTTAAAAAGATTAAAAATTTGAATTCATCAAAAGTGGACAAAGGCCTGATAAAACACCTATTTTTTAATAGCGATAATAAAAAAATAGAACATTGTATAAAAAAAGATGAGATGTGACTTTTTGTGCTTTTTTAGCGATTTGTTATCATATAATCATACTGATAGCCTATCAAACAAGAAAGATAATCATGCAAAAATTACCATCAATTGATACCCATTTTTCAGACTGGTACAACGATGTGATCTATCAAGCAGAGCTTGTTGATCAGACCCCTGTTCGTGGTTCAGTGGTCATACGCCCTTATGGATGGGCAATATGGGAGCAAATGAGAGATAGGCTAGATGAGCGTATAAAAAAAACAGGACATCAAAATGCCTCTTTTCCACTGCTTATTCCTGAATCTTTTTTTAAAAAGGAGGCGGAGCATATTGAGGGGTTTGCTCCTGAATTAGCGGTTGTTACCCATGCAGGAGGAAAGGAACTTGAGGAGCCTTTGGTAATTCGCCCTACTTCTGAGACTATGATTCACTATATGTTTTCACGATGGATTAAATCATGGCGAGACCTCCCGCTTAAGCTTAATCAGTGGGCAAATGTAATGCGATGGGAACTTCGTCCTCGTCCTTTTTTAAGAACAACAGAATTTTTTTGGCAGGAAGGCCATACTGCGCATGCTACTGAAAAAGAGGCGTTAGACGAAGTCTTTTTGATGCTTTCTGAATATGTAGATCTTGCAAAAAACTATTTAGCAATACCTGTTGTTACGGGCCAAAAGTCAGAATCTGAAAAATTTCCTGGCGCAAAGCGAACGTATACATTTGAAGGTCTTATGCCTGATGGAAAGGCTTTACAGATGGGAACATCTCATCTGTTGTCTCAAAGCTTTGCACATGCTTTTGATATGAAATATCAGGATCAGGATGAAAAAATAGCATATCCACACCTGACCAGTTGGGGTGCGACTACTCGCCTTATTGGTGCTACCATTATGGTTCATGGAGATCAAAAAGGACTCGTATTGCCTCCTCGAGTGGCTCCAATTCAAGTGGTTATTATTCCGATCTTAAAAAAGGATATCGATAGCAGCAAGATACTGACCGTTGCAGAATCAATAAAGGCTGCTTTGGAAGCGCACAATGTACGAGTGCATCTTGATGATGATAATAAAACGCCTGGTGCAAAGTTCTACCATTGGGAATTACGAGGAGTGCCTGTTCGTATCGAGATAGGGCCTCGTGATATAGAGAGTAATCAAGCCATCGTTGCAGATCGATTAGGGCTTAACAAAGAAACAGTATCGCTTGAGGCTATTGTCCCTTATATCGAATCGCTTTGCATAAAAATACAGGACGAACTCTATGCCCGAGCTCTCAAAAAACGGAATGCTCAATGGCATAAGAGCCCAAAATTAGCCGATTTTAAGGATAACTTGGAGCTGAAGGGTGGATTTTACCAAACCGGGTGGTGTGGAAATTCAGAGTGCGAAGCTCTTTTAAAGCAGCATAAAGCCACAACGCGTTGTATTCTTGATAGTCGAGAGTTTGAATCGTGCTTTGCCTGCGATAAAGAAAGTTCAGCAGATGTACTTATTGCAAGATCATATTAGAAATAGATATAAAGCCGGGATTAATCCCGGCTTTATATTGAGAGGATTATGAGCAAAAAATCTTATTAAAGTGAGCGGTATATGAAATTAAGTGATTTAATTACGGGTTTTGAAGTGTATTTACTCTCAGAAAAACGCGTTTCCGACAACACATATGCTGCGTATAAGCGTGATTTAGATCAATTTAAACAGTTTTGCCACAATACAAAAAAAGAACTTTCTGATTTTGATAGCAAAACAGTAAAACCATTTCTTGCATATCTTAAGTCTCATGGAATTTCTGCACGTTCAATTGCGCGAAAAATAGCGGCACTTAAAGGTCTTTTTTTATATGGATTTGAGCGATTTTCATTGCCAAATTATGGAGCTGATTTACAGACTCCAAAACTCAAAAAAACATTACCAGAGACATTGTCTGAAGATGAAATTATGAAACTTTTCTCTGCAGCAGAAAAGGACCAGACTGTAATTGGTAAGCGAAATACGGTAATGTTGTATTGTATGTATGTTACGGGCCTACGCGTTAGTGAGCTTATCGGATTAAAAAAAAATCAGGTGCAACGGGATAGCGGCTTACTAGCAATTGATGGCAAGGGAGGCCGCCAACGAATGGTCCCTATACCGCATGATATGATGTGTATGTTGTGTGACTACATAGACAATGATCGAGATACTTTTTTGGGATCGCGTAGCTCTGATTATCTATTTCCAGTTGTTTATGGCAAAAAAATAAAGGCTATGACAAGACAAGCATTTTGGAATATAGTTAAGTATGCGTGCAAAGTGGCTGATATAAAAAAAACAATTTCTCCCCATACATTGCGACATTCTTTTGCAACGCATATGCTTGAAAAAGGCGCTAATCTTCGTTCAATTCAGATGATACTTGGGCATGAACAGCTTTCGACCGTTCAAATATATACACACGTTGACACGACCTATTTAAGAGAAGTTTACAATAAGAAACATCCTCGATCTCAATAATATTGTAGTGAAATTTTTTGGTTTAAAATTTAATAATATATGTGAGTTGTGGTTGAGCATTGGGGTTAAAAAAGGTATTATTAAGGTAGTATCTTTTTTCTTATCAACTATTTTGATATTGGAGTCCATATGGATAATTTGTTTGTTGTTGAGCAGAAGCCGCTTTTGTCTGTGCTCTCTTCTATGCAGCCGATCTGTACCAAACGAACTACTCTTGATGCGACTTCTTCAATATTGTTTCATGTAGGACATAAAGAATTGGTCCTTAAAAGTACGGATCTTGAAATTAGTTTGCAATCAAGCTATCAGCTTAAGGCCAGCGATATTAACGAAATTAAAACTTTTTTAGTTTCGGGTAAGCGAATTTTTGATTTGGTAAAAGAACTTGAAGGAGATATCGAATTTACTCTTTCAGATTCACAGTTAAAGCTTAAGGCTAGCGGCGTTAAGCTTGCTCTCAACATCAAAGATCCGGAACAGTTTCCCGTATTTCCTGAACGTATTGAAAATTTAATGTCTGTTGAGGCTGAGTTTTTGCTCGAGATGCTCAACAAAGTAGCATTTTTAATTCCTCAGAATAATGCTAATCCAGCGTTGAATGGCCTTTTGCTTGAAATATCGCATACAGAGTTTAAAATGACCACAACGGATGGCCATTGTCTTGCTCAAATCAATTCAGGAAAGTATACGCTCGATGAACCGAAAAGTTGGTTACTTCCGCGTAGGGCAGTGTTTGAAGTAAAAAAGATTTTAGAAGGAACAAACGAAAAGCAGGTCTTTATTGGAACGTGTGGTAATCAATTAGTTCTTTCAGGTGAATCGTTTAATTTTTTTACAAAATTACTTGGCGATACCTTTCCAGCCTATAATGCTATTCTTGATAGAACAGAGTTTATGCCTGCAAAAGTAGATAGAACGCATTTAGTAAAAACGCTCCGTCGTTCATCATGTTTGCTTTCGGGACAGTTTATAGCGACTCAATTCGGCTTTTCAAAGAAAAGTTTGCAGGTTTCTATGCAGAATAAAGAAGTAGGAAAGCTTGATGAAGAGGTACCACTTGAGTTTGGTGGTGAAAAAATGGATATGAGATTTTATGCACCATATCTATTAAGTGGACTACAAGTGTTTGGGGAAGAATCGCTACAGTTCTATTTAAAAAATAATGCAAAACCAATTATTTTTGAGTCAAAAGATGATGCGTATCATCTCATTTATCTAGTAATGCCTGTAGCCCAAGCAAATGGCTGACGTTTCTACAAAATGCATCTATCTCAGGTCGATAGAGCTGAAAAACTTTCGCTGTTTTTCGCATTTGGTGCTTCCAATCGAAAGCCCTTACGTGCTTCTTGAGGGAAAAAACGGGGTTGGGAAAACGTCGATTTTAGAGTCTCTCTATTATGTAGGCTATCTCCGATCATTTCGTACATATAGCCCAAAGGAGCTGGTCGCTTTTAAGGCGAATGGATTTTTTGCAAAAATTGGTCTCCATGCTTCTGATGGATTTTTTCATGATATTCAGGTTGGTTTTTCTGCTGGAAAAAAGGTTGTAAGGGTGGATAATTCTCCCATCAGTTCATATAAAGATTTGATGGCTTATTATCGAGTAATAAGTTTAACAGAGGATGATCTTTCCTTAATACAGGGAAGCCCCCAATGTAGACGCCAATTTTTGGACCAAATGATGGTTTTGCTACGACCTGATTCAGGAAAATCCTTAAAACTGCATCGGCATATTGTTGATCAGCGCAATGCCTTATTATACCGTAAAACATATGATACAATGACCTTTGAGATCCTTTCAAAACAGCTATGGGAGCACAGCCTGTCCATATCAAACCAGAGAAAAGAACTTCTTTCTAGTTTGGAAAACCAAGTAGGCTTGCTACAGAAGCGATTTTTAACGTTGTCAGCGCCGTTTAGGTTTGACTATGAGCCTAAAGAGAGTTATGGCATATCGTGGGATGAGTTTTATGGGAATAATGGCCCACTTTTTGAAAGAGAAAAGCGTTTTGGAAGGTCGCTTTTTGGGGCACACCTTGATGATTTTTTAGTACGCATGGGGAACAATGAAGCGAGGTTTTTTGCCTCTCGTGGGCAACAAAAACTCGTACTCATATTGATTAAAATGGCCCAACTTCAATTACTTGACCATGCAGGATCGCAGACAATTTTCTTATTGGACGATTTTATGACCGATTTTGATCAAAATAATGCCCAGGAGCTACTTTTAGCGCTTTTTTCTGGTGCGTGCCAACTTATCTTTACCGCGCCCTTTTCAGGAAGCCTGCTAGAGCAGACTCTTATAAAGGAGGGGGGGCAGCGCATTAATCTTGACAATATGAAAAGATAGGTCGTTTTTAGGACAATTTTTTTAAGAAGAGCATTTGACAGCTTATCACAATTCCGATACTATAATAGACAGAAATCGTAAGTTTTCTATTGTGATATAAAGAAAAATTTTAAATCAAATTTTGACATTTTATAAATTATATCTAATATATAAGTATAATGTGTTTATGTTTGAGGTCATGTAAAAAACCTCACCTTAATATAGGCTTCATTACTACTCTCCTTTTTTCCATCGCATTGATCTCTGATCAGTGCGGTGGTTTTTTTTTGCTCAATTTTGACTAAAATCTAATGCCTTATCTTTGCAGTTGCTTTTTAGATAAAAAACTGAGTACACTATGTGCGATGGAAGAAAGGAGTGCTTTTAATGAGAGCTGTGTTATGTGCTCTTACTTTTTTTTGTACGCACACAAATTTTTCAGAGTATTTGTATCCCGTTGCATTTGATGAGCACGGTCAGTTCGTCTATGTTATGTACCAAAAAACAGCCGCACATATAGAATTGTGGAAATGGGATCCTGTATCATTAGAAGCCGAACAGCTTTTATTTTCCCGCTACTCTCCTGCAGGCGTTCAGATCCTTCCTGACTTTTCGGGATTTAGTTTTATGGATGATGGAATTCTTAAAATAAAAAAGCATATGAAACGTTCTCCTCGGTCTATCGAATTCAATGTTCCTCTACGAAGTGTTCAAGTTGTTAATTGGATTGATGCTCAGCGTTGTTATACTTCAGGTATATTACACGACTATTATGGTATTTTTGAGATTGATTGGGATGGGATTGTCTCAAATCTTGCATGCCAAGATGGGGTTGATTTTTTATATCCCCAAAAAGTTGATGATGCTCTTTTTTTTGTGACGCGAGACGCTGTTGAATCGAACAAATATACTATATGTGTCAAGCCCTACTCATTCATAGATACTATGACCGAAAGAATCGTGAAAAGAGAAGAGCTTATATCGAGAAATAATCCAATTGCATTTTTAAGAATGATAACACAAAACAGGGGATATTATGTGAGCTATGCTCCACAATTGAGCTCACGCGATCCTATTATCACATTTTCGTATCATGAATTACAAAAAACAGAAGCATGGATCGATCGTAAGCTGTTTTCTTTCTCTATCCCAAGCTATCTAATTACAAAAGGCGAAAAGCGGCTTTATGAATCAATTTTGCCACTTTTACCTAAAATAGATCAAAAAAAGATTTATTTTGTGGATTGTAAAAAGTCTCAGACGTTACAACTGTGTCAATATGACCTAGCGTTAAGCGAAATCGAAGTAATTGCCAACGAAAATTCTCACATTATAGGCCTTTTGGATAAAATTGGCTTGTTTGGCGGAGAGCTTGCAGATAAGGGACGGGTTGCATTTAATGAGAATGGTATGAGTTTTGGAAATTTTAAGTGTTGACATAATGATGCTTATCAGATTTTTGTTGTATTCTAGCTAATAAACGCACACTAAAATTGGAATATGATTATCTATGCCTGTGCAAGTTATGGCATTTTTGAAGGTTTCAAACCACGGCGCTTGCAGTACATCTTTGGTTCCTTCTATCCACATAAAATCAAAATAAAAGTGTTCAATAAAGTATTCTTCAAGATCCCCGTCATATGAGTTTAGATACCCTTCTTTTAATATAGAATAGATATTTGTAGCATAGCCTACCTTGTGAGTTTCAAGAGAAAAATATGCAATTGTGTGATGTATAGAAATGGTTGATAAAAACATTTCTATAATACTGCGACCTTCATCAATGGACGGCGTTTTTAGATACTGAAACCCATTTGTCAAAAATTTTTCTTGTAGTTCAATCAGATCTTGATCTGTAAAAGGTGCTTGAACTGTCTTTAGAGTATTGATATATGTGATAAATTGATGAGAAGAAGCATGGTGTAGCCTATCAACTTTATGCATAATACCCTCCCTATGTATTGGACCCCTTGTGGTCACTGTACAGTAAAAAGGGCTTTGCATGCAATAGAAAACTATATATCTAAAAACCGTTCATAATTGTCATAATCATATGATGATTCGTATGGCTTTGAATACTCGCTATCAAAACCATATGAATCATCATAATTAAAATTATAATCGTCAAAACTATTATCGCTTTGACTTGTTTTTGGTTCTTCTTTTGGCTTTTCTGGTTCAAGGGCCTGAAGTTCAGAAAGTATGTTATTCGATACTGCTTGGTCAAGCGTGAGAATTGCTTTCATGCTATCTTCAAGTGTATCGGTGTTATTCTGACTAAGATCGTTTTGAATCTGAGCTGTTTTTTCAGCAAGAGGAGCATTTTTTTGTAAAGTGGTTATTAACTCGGGTGCTTTAAGAGCTTGAATTTTGCTAAGAAGCGTATTGATATCTTCCAAAATTTTAGGATCTTTTTTCTGTTTAAAAAGCTTCATAGTAATCGTATCTTTATTTTCAGAAACAAATCGCTGTATGCGAATAATAGACTGAGCAATAGAGTCAAGGCTACTTTTGAGACTTTGAACACTAACTGGCTTAATTTCAGCTTCTTTTGGTGCTGTGGCTTCTTGTTGTGTTTTTATATATAATACCGAGCTCACAATAATGCTGCTCGCGATAACAAAAATAACTTTTTTCATAGCAAGTCCCCTGTCTTAATCCCTTACATGTAGCATAATTATACTCAGAGGTATTTTGCAATAAAAAGATCTGAAACTATCTTGCTAGGACGTTATTCGATAATTGATGTTGATTTCTCCATAGCCCACATAATGTAACAGCTAGCGCATCAGTCACATCAAGTTTATCTGGCACGTGCATACGGGGAAAAAGCTGGAGAATGACTCGAGACACCTGCTCTTTGCTTGCTCCGCCAAACCCGGTAATAGCTTGCTTTATTTCTCGAGGAGAGAATTCAAGAAGTTGTAGTGTATGTTTATGGGCAAGTAAATAGAGAATACCCCGAAGATAGCCTAGTTTTAAAAAATTTTGAGCATTTTTTCCAAGAAAAGGAGTCTCAAGAGCAAGGCTTGAGACTCTAAATTTTTGAACTAGATCAGCTATATAATCATGAAATATGGCTACTCGTTCCGAAAGATGCTTTTGCGATGACATCCGTAAAAAACCATAATGTAAAATCTTAATGGACTGCCCCTCTTTTTGAGCAATGCCATATCCTGTTACTGAAAAACCAGGATCAATACCAAGTATTATCACCCTACTCCTTTTTTTGGTTTATACTATTATGAAACGTGAAACATTGTTTTTTGAGTGCAGTTTATTGCTGTGTACCCTTGATACAAAAATCCGCAAAAAAGCAGCAAACAAACGATACTGAGCGTTATATCTCTCTGTGAAAATGCCATTAAATTAGTCTTATTGTTCATATGCGCTATCCTCAAATTTTGTTAATTCCCTAATAAATTCAAGATACACTGTTCCAGTTGGACCATTTCGCTGTTTTCCCACAATCAGCTCTGCGAGAGCTGGATTTTCTGTTTCCGGATTATACACAACGTCTCGATATAAAAACATAATTAAGTCTGCATCCTGCTCAATAGCTCCCGATTCACGAAGATCAGAAAGCATAGGGCGTTTATCCATTCGGCTATCAACAGCGCGAGACAGCTGTGATAACGCAAGGATCGGTATGTTGAGCTCTTTTGCCAGCGCCTTGAGGGATCGAGAGATTTCTGAAACCTCTTGGTGACGGCTTTCGTAGCGTCCGTGAGTATGGATGAGCTGGAGATAGTCGATTACTAAAAATTGAAGATTATGCTCTGCTTTCAGCTTTCTAGCCTTAGTTCGCACATCCATGATATTAAGCATGGCCGAATCATCAATGAAAAGTTTCATTTCAGCAAGCTTTGCCGCCGTATTGGTAAGCTCAATCCATTCTTGAGAGCTAATTGTAGCATTACGAATATAGTGATGAGGAATGCCTGATTCGCTTGAAAGAAGACGAAGCGTTATTTGTTCAGCAGCCATTTCCAGCGATAAAAATCCTACGGTAGCCCCTGATTGTGCTGCGTTCTGCGCAATACAAAGAGCTATACCAGTTTTTCCCATCGATGGGCGACCTGCTAAAATAACAAGATCGCCATTTTGAAATCCCGACGTCATTTCATCAAGCTTTTTATATCCACCAGGTATTCCTGTAATACCTTTGCTGTTACTTTTTATATCCGATAGATGCTGAAAGGTTTTTCGCAACCAAATATCAAGCTGAACAAAATTATCGTTTACCTTTGAGTTTGATATCTCAAAAATAGTCTTTTCTGCTTGATCCAGCACTGCTTGTATGCTTTTTTCATCTTGGCTATAGCAGTTACTGATTATGTCTGTTGCCGATCCGATAAGCGCTCGTAAAATAGATTTTTCTTTAACAATGCGAGCATGTTGCTCAACAAGCCCCATGGCAGGGATATCTTCTTGAAGCTTTAAAAGATAACTAAGCCCTCCTACAGAATCGAGAAGGTTTTGCTTAATAAGCTCATCTTGTATAGTTACCAAATCAATACGCTTTTGATCTTGCAAAATGGACAATATAACCCGATAAATTTCACGATGTGCAATCGTATAAAAATCGGATGGTTTTAAAATTTCAGAAACCGTATGGGCAAGATCGTCATTAAGCAATATTGCACCGATGACAGAACGTTCCGCTTCAATGTGAGCCGGAAGCTGTTTGCCAAGAACGGTTTCTGCTGATTGTACTGTATTATATTTTCGATTCTGTCCAGCAGGCATGTAGAAACCCTACTTATTCAGGTTGTACGACGATCGTTATTGATGGTTGTAATCGTGAAGTTAGCTTTATCGTTGCAAGATGGGAACCTTTTTGCTTAATAGATTTATTAAAAACAACCTGGTTTTTTGATACACAAATACCCATTCCCGAAAGAGCTTCTACGATTTCCGCTTGGTTTATTGCACCGTAAAGCTTACCATCATCATGCATTTTTCGCTTAAGCGTAATAGTTAGTGTTGAAATTCTTTCAGCAAGCATGGAAGTTTTTGTTGCGATTACTTCTTTTCGATGCTCTATTTGCTTTATTTGCGATTTATAAAATGATTCATTGTGGGGGGTAATTTCTACAGCAATCTGCTTAGGAAATAAAAAATTACGAGCATATCCTTCTGAAACATTCAATATTTCACCGGCCATTCCAACTTTTTCAACGTCTTTTTTCAAAAATACACGCATAACTTATCCTTTAGAAATATTAAGACCCTTACCCGCCTTAGTATATCTAAATTACCATATTTAGCCACTTTCCTGAGTAATCCAGTCTCTAATCGTATATTTGCCATCAACATGCCTAACGCAACACATAACCTTGCCCAGTACTGTTTCATGAGATGTAAGTTGAGCCACTATGTGAAAATCTTGGCCCTGGTGCACTATTTCAATTCTTCCTAAAAGAGTACTTTTTTCATCTGGCCAATGCTCAAGGGTTGAGCTCCATGAATTTTCAATATTTTTTACGCTACATATTGCTACTGCATACTCCATGAGCGCATTGAGCGCTAATTGATTTTGCGCATAGCGCATTCTTTCAAGAGCAAAGGTATGAAACAATGCTGTACTTTTGGTAAAAAGCATAATTAAAAGTCCAATAAGCGATATAAGAGAAAATACAAGAATTGTGCCTGATCCTTGGGCCTTCATATAATATCCCTATGAGCCGATACAGCTCCCTTAAGAGTATAATTACTATCAACAAGCGTTATAAAAATGGACTTTCCCTTTATCAAAAAAGCATTTTCATCGTTCAGAGATGCCACCAGGGCCTTGTTTTTCTTAGCCCATTTTTTTGTACGTATATTATAGTTTCCTGTTATACGATAGAGCTGTTTTTTTGATACAACCCAGCCTATATCCTGCTCTTGTAGGGTCCATATTAATTGAGAAGAGGTGGTTTCTTTCCAGGTTGAAAGAGGAGGAGCGCTGGCAACATCTCGCAAGACTGCATCATACGCACTAGAGAGTACCATTAATGATCGTTCATGAGATGCTGCAATAAGGCCCTGATTCCATATTTGAACAACTAGTTGCATGCTTTTGGTAGCAATAAGAGAGATAAGAGAAAGATACAGGAGGCATTCTATGAGTGTAAACCCCCTTTGGGTATTATACATGAGCAATCCGTAATCCTCCTGTAAAAATAAGCGGCTTTATAGTTTTATGTTTTGATGCAATCGTAATAATAATTTTTTGGTATGGAGTTGTAGTATCAAGCTTTTTGTACTCAATAGATACATCCAAAGTATTATCTATTATCGAATCACGATAAGAGCCAATTTGAAAAATGGAAAGAGCCGTAGTAGTCGCTTTTATATAAAAATCTGCACATGTATGATGATATGCTATATGTGATGCTAATGTTCCAATCATAGTTGCTGTCAGTGTTAAAACAGCGAGCGAAATCATGAGTTCAACTAAAAGATATCCTTTTTTGAAAAGATCCATAAAAACCTATGTTCAAATTTAAGCCTATATGATATATATTGCTACATACTATGAAGTGCATATATAACAATTGCAAGAATTTAAAAACCATAGGAATAACTATGAGGTATAACGCCATTTTTTTTTCAACGATTCTCTCTATAAGCCTTTTTTTTACATTCTCGATAATTGATTCAGCACAATCATTACCCCCCGGAGTATCGCCACAAGAATATGAAAAATTTCAGAAGGAAATGGCCGATTTTCAAAAAGAATTTGATGCCCTTTCCACAGAAGAGAAAGATTCATTTTTTAAATCTATGGACGAAGCTGTAAAAAAAATAGAAGATCTTTCAAAAACTGACGAAGGTAAGGCATTACTTGATAAACTCGAAAAAGGGACTATATCAGATCAAGAGCTTGATGGACTTATTAATAAGCTTGTAGCAGATGATAACGAGGTAAAGGCTCCCGATAAAAAGGTTGAAACTGAAAAACAGAAAGAGCCCGTTCGCCCAAAGCAAATACTTACATCAAAGCAGGAACAAATTATAGAGTCGCTTAACTCATTTATTGCGCATACAAATTCATTTATTGTCAAAGCTGCAACTGTTCCAGAATTACCAAATAAATTTAATCAATGGATAAAGAAGAAACAGATCGTACCTAAAGATAAAAATTGGAACACTTTTAAAGCTGATATCGAGCAACTTGTTCTTCAACTATCTCTTCTTTTAGAACGTGATATTGAAACAAAGGAGTATTACCACATTCCTGAGCTTGTAAAAAACGAAGCGTTGAAAAATAATATTGAAAAAGTAGAAAAAAATATCTCTAAATTAGAACCTCTTATTGAGGAGATGCCGCTTCTTGAGGTCAAAAAAATGACCAAAGAGTCAAAGCGAGCATTTCAACGTATTATAAATGAATATTATGAAGCAGTATCGGTTTTAAAATTGAGCGATGAAATCAAAAATCTTCTCAAGCTTTTCGATCCTGTTGCTAAAAAATATAGAGAAACGCACGAATTGGCTCGCAAAGAAGCGGAAAAACAATCCAGAAAAGGATTGGCAGCACAAGATTTTAGTTCAATAAAATCAACCGATGATATTGATTATGATCCGCGCAACTTTTCAGCTTCTTATCCCATGGGTAATCAGATAAAATCTAAGCCTTACGCATATGGATCCAGCTATAGCAAAAGTGGATATCAAACACCAAAAAAACCTGCCCATATTAAAACTGATAATAAAAAACATGGTTCAAAACATGTCGCTCCTGGAAAAGGCCCATTAAAGCCTGAATCGGATGCTAAAATTGGAAATTCAAAAGAATTATCTTCTCGTGCTAAAAATGGTACTAAACAACCAGCCACTATCGATAAAAAATTACAGGATGATTTAAACCTCATCAAATTGAAAATAGAAGACAAGATGCGAGAACTGCAGAGTATGATAGAAGATAATGATCTTGTAGCTAAATTGAAAAAAGAGTTTATAGACGCAAGCCCAATCGATTATACTCTTGCTGTTGAAATATTGCCCGACATGAGTAAAACAATAAACTTACAAAAAGGTATTATTGGTGATATTCATCGATTGCATCGCAAGGCACAAAGCGAAAAAGTTCGTTCGGACCAAAAACGACAAATCAATACAATCTATGATAAATCAAAAAAGATAATTAAAGCGTTTAGAGATGAAATCCAAAATATTAAAAGCGAGTGGGATTCGAAAAAAACATCCATTCCTGCTGCAAAGCGATATGCCTTTTTTGGAGAAATAGATTCTGATCTTATAGACCCATTGGGTATACCAAGTGAACAACCGCAGGATTTAGAAAAGCAAAAGCTACAAGAAGCACACATGAAAATCCCTGCTCCATATTCCCTTTTTGATATATATGATCAGCTGAATGAGATGGAAAAGGCACTTGCGGAGTTTGAAAAAACTAAGTTATCCAAATAAATATCTTGTTTTTACATAATTAAAAGAATTATGGCATTATCAGACAAAAGGCGCCGTCGAAAACGGCGCCTTTTGTCTGATCTGATATATCAATTATGCTGGTTGGTTAGGATAGGTAGGACCAACAAGTTCAATTCCAAGATTTTGGCTCGCAAGAGATTCTCGCGAAATAAATAAACGTGTGGCATTTGTAAAATTATCAAGCTTTGCTAAAAAGTTTTCGCGTGCATCTTTTTGCGCCTGATATGTCTGCTTAAGGAGTGTTAGCTCATTAATGAGCGCTTCAGCTTTCTCTCCATTCATAGTGACAAGCGTTGCGTATGCTTGTCTTGTATCGTCAAGCTGTTTGCCAACTTCGCCTATAAGATTTGTTAATCGTTGTACTTCCTGAGCAGTGTATTGGCGTTGTCCAGCCACTTCGGCTTCTAAAACTATAATACGATTTGTTTTCTCTTCTAACTCTTTAGCAGAAGCAGCATTGGTGCTTTTGAGTGAATTAACAACATCTCGAACGGTAGTAAACAGACGATCCCTCTCTTGCTCTCGATTTTGAAAATCGCTTCCTAACGCTGTAAGCAGATCAACCCATTGAGAATAGAGTTGGTTGTTTTCTTGCAGGCCGGATCTAATGTCTTCGATGGTAACGAGCAAATTGTCGACCTTACCCACCCATTCAGGAGGTGTAATCGTATCCGCATAAGCAGGAGCAGACAATATTAACGCAACAGCATACCGAACATTCATAAATACCCCTTTATGTTTTGGAAAAATTATGATGCTCTAGTCCTACCACGAATGGTTACACTTTTGAATAGTTTTTAAGTATAGCGTTCAATTGCAAAGTTTGAGACTCTTGTCTCTGAGCAATTTCAGCCAAAACTTCCAAAAGCATCGCTATATTTTCTTGTAGCACCGTCTTTGCTTCAGCTTCAATTGAAAGCTCTTTAAGTTTAGATTGAACCTGCTTGAGAGATTTAGCAAAAAACTCTGAATGTATTTTCATTTCAAGAGCAGTATTAACCAATCGCAAAACCTCCGTAATAAGATCTGTGTTGCTTTCTTTCCAAAGAAATCGCGGTTGAAGCACCTCGTTTGGATAGCAAAAAGATACATATATAAGGGCAATAAAAACTCCTTTTTTCATATAATTTCCTTATTGAAGGATTATTTCACAGCGATCGCAAAGCTCATCCTTATGATTGCTTTGAGCCCATTGCCAACAGCGTGGACATTTTACGCCGAGAGCTTTTTCTACCGTTATATAAAGTCCAGGCATACTCGATTCTGGTATGTCATCTTTTTTCTCACTCCATGAAAATTGTGACACAATCGCAAAATCTTTGAAAAATGCTTCTGAAGATTCGCCCTTATGTGTAAGACTCTCAAAAAAGGCTTTAACTTCAGAATAATGGTGCATTGTCGAATCAATATATACCACGACTTTTGCATCAAGAGATCTCTTAATGTCTCCCGTTTCTCTTAATTTTTCCGTAGCCTTCAAGATTGCAGAGCGCATAAGTTTTAAAGTATTCCATAGCGCCTCTTGCGAAACATGAACAGAAAGATCTGAAATATGAGATAACGCTTCGAATATGCCCGTTGAGGAGCTCTCGGCTTGCTGCATTACTGCACAAAGCGCCTTATTTGAGCGAGATACATATACTCCTACAAATGCAAGATCGGTAAATCTTTGAAGGTGAATCGAATCGGTTTTATTTTTTTGATACAAATCAGAAATGTGCTCTGCTGTAAATGATAAAACAGGAGCCATCAATCGTGTAAGAGTATCAAGGATATACCAGCACGCTGTTTGAACAGAGCGCCGAGCATGCCCATCTGCCTTTTCAACGTAAAGACAATCTTTTACTATTTCTAAATAAAATGTGCTCAAATTAACCGATACAAACTCTCCAAATCTATGGAACAGTTCAGTATAATCATACTGTTTATACGCACGCTGAATTTCAATATTAAATAAAAACAGCTCCCGAAGCGCTTGTTGGTCTATTGCTCGCATATGCTCAATTGCAATCGCATCTTTTTCGATATCAAAATCATATAAATTGGAAAGCAAAAAGCGACACGTATTACGAACCTTACGAAACACCTCTTGAACATTTTTGATGAGTGTTTCAGAAATGATAGCTTCTCCAGCGTAATCAACGCTCGAAGCCCATAATCTCAAGCCATCCGTTCCTATCGCATCAATAATCTCTCCAGGAGAAGTAACGTTTCCACGCGATTTTGACATTTTGATACCATGCTCATCAACCGTAAATCCATGAGTCAAAATCATTTTCATAGGTGATGCTTCTTCAAGAGCCATCGCAGTTAAAAGTGAACTTTGGAAAAAGCCACGATGCTGATCTTTTCCTTCTAAATACAGATCTGCTGGAAACTGTTGCGGCGGATTATTATGTAAAATCATATAGTGGCTTAATCCCGCATCAAACCACACATCGAGAATATCCTGCTCTTTTTGGAAAGAGTTGCCACTACAAGATGGACATGTAAATGTTGTCCCTACGAGATCTGTAATTGAAACCGCATTCCAATATTCCACACCCTCTTTCTCAACGCCCGCAGCGACCTTATCAATAAAATCTTTTGAGGTATACGTATAATCGCACGCGGTACATAAGAGAGCAGGAATTGGAACTCCCCATACGCGTTGCCGAGAGATACACCATTCAAATCGAGCCTCAATTGTTGCTTGCAGTCGATTAATCGATTTTTCAGGCAATGTTTTAATTGTATCAGTTACGGCAAGGGTGCGTGATTTAAGGCTGTTATGAGTTAAATCAAAAAACCATTGCTGTGTTGCACGATAAATAAGCCCACCGCGGCATCGCCAGCAATGGGGATACGAGTGCCGAATTGACGATTTGTGAAGCAAGTATCCATCTTCATGCAATTTTTTAATCACCCAAATTTGACCATCATTAACGTGCACACCCACAAGATCGCGTGGTTGAATGGTTTTATCATACGTTCCATCTGGATTTACAGGAGAAAATATTTCGAGCTTATTACGAACCCCCGTTTCATAATCTTGAGGGCCTGCACCGGGTGCGCAATGTACAAATGCTGTACCTTCACTGGTTTGTACCATTGTATCTTCAAGAATTGGTACGAATACCTGTGGCATAAGAGGATGGATAACAGTTAATCCCGCAAGATCCGATGAGTCTACTGTTTGTACAGTTTCCTGGTCAACGTTCAGCTGTTTGCATAACGAGCCAGCAAGATCGGCACCAACAAGCACATATGTATCACGAATCTTTAATAAGGCATACTTTGTGTGTGGTTTAACTAAAACGGCCCGATTTAAAGGAATTGTCCATGGCGTTGTGGTCCAAATAACGATAGATACCGAATCCTTTATATTCGGAAAAAGCTTACTCAAGGAATCTTGCGTTAGAGGAAAACGCACAAAAAGAGAGGGATCTTTGCGATCTTCATATTCAATCTCAGCTGTTGCAAGCACCGTTTGGCATGATGGACACCATGGAACTGTCTTTTTGCTGCGATTGATATAGCCCTTTTGGACATACTGACCAAGCGCACGAAGCTCTTGTGCTTCGTAGGAAAAATCCATTGTTTTCCAGGGCGCATGCCAATTCATAAGGATTCCAAGTCGTTTAAACTCTTTCATTTGCACCCCAATCCAATGGTCTGCAAAATTTCGGCATGCCTGAATCAACTCTGGCTTTGAAAGATTAGGAGTCTCTGTCGTCACTTTAATTTCAATTGGAAGACCATGGCAGTCCCATCCTGGCTGAACAGGTGTATGAAATCCAGCCATTCGACGCGCTTTAGTGATAATATCCTTCAGAATTTTATTGTAAGCATGTCCCAAATGAATATTACCATTCGCATAGGGAGGGCCATCCATACAAATATACTTCGGATTTCCCTCATTTTCATGATAGGTCTTTCTGTAAAGGTCTTCTTCTTGCCATCGGGCAATCATTGCAGGATCATCTTCTTTTGGGTTTGGACGGATAGGAAAATCAGTTTGCGGAAGATTAAGAGAGTCCCGAAAACTTTTTTTTGAATCAGAAGAATCTTTGCCAGCCATGAAAATACCTTTATGATATGCGATGAGTAATACCGACAGTATACGCATCTTTCATTTTTTTTCCAGAAAGCAGGACAATGATTGCACAAAAACAGATAGTAGGAATATGGGGCTTTGGTAGAGTGGGACAGTCGATTGCACGTTTTATAGCCCAAAAAGGAGCAATTCCCCTTGTATATGATGATTATCTTTCAGTAGATACCCCCTTTAAAAAGGCGACATCCCGAGAGCAGCTTTTTGCCGAAAGTGAATGCCTCATTGCAAGCCCAGGAGTAGATACTCGACCATTTCGAAATGTGTATCAAGGGACATGGCTTTGCGAGCTCGATGTATTTCAGCATTATAATACCTCAAAAGTGATTGCTATTACCGGCTCACTTGGAAAAACAACCACCACACATATGACAACTCAAGCCCTCATCTCCGCTGGGCTCCGGGCCGAATGCGCAGGAAACATTGGCATACCGATGTGCAATCTATTGATAGAAAAACGAAATCTTGATTGGCTTGTACTTGAGCTTTCAAGTTTTCAACTTGAATATTCCCGTCATTTTGCACCCGAAATCGCTTTAATAACAAACATTTATCCCAATCATCTTGATAGGCATGGCACTATTGAAGAGTATCTCATTTCAAAGCTACATATAGCTCAAAATCAATCGGCACAACAATGTGCTATTTTTCCAAGCACAATTAAAAATCTTCCACTGCTTAATTCAATACAAAGCCATATAACATTTTTTAATGAATCAGGAATTAAAGCCAATGCCCACCTTGTCTCACTGGTATTAGAAAAAATAGGCATTTATAACGCAAAAATAACATCTCCACAACTACCACATCGCCTTGATCATATTGCCACCATTAACGGCATACAGTTTATTAACGACTCAAAATCAACAACTCCCATATCGACACTTGCCGCATTGGATCATTATCGCACCTATCCAATACTCTTATTGCTTGGTGGTAACGACAAAGGAATTAATAGGGAAGAGCTCATTGCATCACTTCGAAACTATCAGGTAGAAATCATTTGCTTTGGCCCTCATGCGCCCACCCTCCACGCGTTTGCATTAAAACATAGCGTTTCATCTACTATCACTAAAGATCTTGAAAGTGGCGTTTATGCAGCTTATTCGTTGGCAAAACCAGGCAATATTATCATGCTTTCTCCCGCTGGCGCAAGCTATGATTTATATACCAATTATGAAGAGCGGGGAAATCATTTTGCTCGCATTATTCAAAACCTAGCTCCATAATATTGCGTTACGTGTTGAAACTTCGTTAGAGTGAGGCATATCGAAAAAGGGTGCTCTATGAAAATACAATGGTTTTTACTCTGCTTCTATTTAAGCAGCACATATGCTTCACATGCCGTGCGTGTTTCTACTTTTTGTGAAAACTATCACCAACGCGCATATTGTATTTTGCGTCTTCAAAAAATTGTTAATTTTGTCATAAAAAATCATCGTAAGCATAGTTTATTATCTTTAAACAAAGAAGGTTTTTCTAATTCTTTAATTCAACAGTGCGCTCAAGAAATACAAGAAAAAAAATCCCTTTCTCCTTTTAAAAAATTGTGGGAAAACATAAAGCATTATAAATATCTTGAGGATCAAAACCTCATAAAGGAGTTTACAAAACTCCTTTTCCGCATACAGCATTCAATGCTCCATCATTCAAGCATTCAAAAAAAACAGGCCCCTTTTGATATTAATTTTTCACTAGAGGGAACTACCTATACTGAAGCTATTACCATACGAAGTTACTATGCACAACGTCTCGCTGCAAAGTTCCAATATTTACATGATGTTATCTGTACCCCGTCGGCATTTTTCGACGAGCAAGAAAACAATTGCAACTGTCACTTTGTTTCACATTATACTTTTCAAAACAAAGATATTATTGAATGCGTAAGTCAGATGGAAAAGACACAAAAATTAACTCCTCTTTTATCTCTTGCCAAAGAGTTCGCAAATTATAAACTCATTCTTAATGATATTTTTTTAAAAGAATTTATACATATTACATTTATTGCATTTCGTAATTTATATATCAACAATATAAATCTTCAAAAGCCGCTCATTCAAAAAAGTTTTACTCAATTCATTACTAATATTTATAACAATCTTGATAATTTGCCACTAGAAGAAATTCTTGAAGCAATCGACCTTCTTCATGATGAACTTCCTCCAATTCTTGAAAAATACGAATTTAATTCCAAAATATCCTGGAAAAAATGGCTTAGAAAGTATTGGTGGCTTCCTCCCGCATTGGGCGTTGTTGTTGGAATACAACTATATTTAATATCGAAAGGAAAAACTCCCGTGCGTCCATTCAATAATAATCCTTTTGCAGGAGACTTTTTTAGTGGAGGTCTTGGAAGCAATCTTAACAATCCCCCACTATGAAAAAATTTACCACGCCATTTGTAATCATAACGGTTTTGCTTCTTTTATACGGCTTTATTTTTGTCTATTCAGCAAGCTCAATTTATGCCCTTACCCGCTTTGGAGATTCTTTTTATTTTGTAAAAAAACAGTGTATAGGACTATTTGTTGGACTTACAGGATGCATACTCATTCAAATGTGCTCAGCTCACATCATAAAATATATTACACCATTACTCTATTGGGGTAGTTTGATATGTACTGGTTGCACGCTTATACCAACAATGTCTCGCATTGTACATGGATCTGCTCGTTGGCTAAAAATAGGTCCACTATCTTTTCAACCAAGTGAGCTTCTTAAAATTGGAGTTGTCCTTTTTGTTGCATTAGAAATAAGCAAAACAAACTCTGCACATTCATTGCGAACATATCTTACCATCATATCTCTATTTTTTATTCCGGCTTTAATTCTCCTTTTACAGCCCGATTTTGGACTAACGGTCACATTATTTTTGACGATTATGTGTATGTTTTTTTTACATCAATATCATATCAAATATATTGCGTATACAATTGGTTCAATTATTCCAATCGCGATATTGCTTATTTTTTTTAAGCCCTATCGATTTAAAAGAATTCTTACTTTTTTAAACCCATGGGACGATCCGTCGGGTGCAGGATTTCAGATTATTCAATCATTAATCGCAATCGGATCTGGAGGAATATATGGATGCGGAATTTCATATTCAAAGCAAAAATATTATTACCTGCCAATGCAGCATACCGATTTTATTTTTTCAATAATAGCAGAAGAAGTAGGGTTTATTGGTATTCTACTTTTGATTTTTCTTTATATATTATTTGCCTTTTATGGATTTCGTATCGTACACGAAATGAACAGTCAATTTGAGCGAATAGCATCACAAGGTTTTATTGCGCTGCTTTCTTTGCAAGCTATTATTAATGTGTCCGTAGCATCGGGATTATTGCCAACAAAAGGAATTGGGTTGCCTTTTGTTAGTTATGGCAATAGTTCTCTTATTTGTACCTTACTCATGGTAGGATGTATAGTCTCTTTTGCACGATCTTCAAAAGTAGCTTAAAATAAGATGGTATCATAATGTGTTACTACCAAAACCCTTGGATGATTATGTCAGAAAATGTTGTATCCCAATCGCAGTCAATTGAAATTCTTGCTCATGATCCCAATCGCATTGATCCTCTTGGTGATAACATTAGCTCAATTGCACTCGTACGTGCATCGGGAAGCGATGTTGATATTGCGAATGCCGCCCGCGTATCATATGGTAAAATTACTGATAAAATAACAGAGCGCGATAAAAAATTGATCCGTTTCTTGATTCAGCATAACCATACAAGCCCTTTTGAACACAATCAGCTTTCATTTCGTATTAAGGCCCCTCTTTTTGTTGCTCGCCAATGGATGCGCCATCGCATGCATTCATACAATGAAATTAGTTATCGCTATGTAAAAGCACCAGTTGAATTTTATATTCCCATAAAATGGCGTTTTCAGGATATTGAAAACAAACAAGCTTCTATTGGTGCTTTTGAAAACAAAGCACTGTACGATGCATACAAGTTATCAATTGAGCAAAGTTATAAAACATACGAGCAGCTTCTTGAACAAGGCGTGTGCCGAGAAATGGCTCGCGGGCTTCTTCCATTATGCACGTACACAGAATTTATCTTCACAACCAATTTACACGCATTAATGCATTTTCTAAAATTGCGCTTGGGTGCGGGTGCACAAAAAGAAATTCGTATCTATGCTGCTGGATTGCTTGCGCTGGCCCTTCCGCATTTTCCTGTTTCATTAGGATTATGGCAAGAGCTTCATGTGCCAGAAATTAAAGATGAATTTACAGAGCTTTTTACAAAATATGCGGGATAATAATTTATTTTGAACTCTTTAGAGGTTTCATATTCGTTAATATATTCAACAAATCTTTATCGTTTTCGTTTTGAAAATAGGAAACAAGGGGCATTCCTTGTATTTTAATATCGGACGAAACATTATCCTCTTTTAAAAGGGAAACAATAGAAAGTTTTCTTCCAAATGCGGCTATAGTAAGGGAGTCACTTTTTTCTTCCGCTGTAGCGTACGGTAACATTATTTTTACAATCAGATCCAATTGTTTATTTGCTGCATACACAAAAAGAGGAATATTTAGAAGGCTTTCATGGGCATCGGCTCCACATTCTAAAAGCAAACGAACAAAATCAGGATTATTTTGTTTAATTGCGTAATATAAAGGGCTAAACCCTTTTTCATCCTTAAAATTTAGATCAAATTTATTGGTAAGTACAAGCTGAAAGGCCTCAGTATTGCTTTCTTTTAAAGCAGACATAAGCTTTTCTTGATAGCTTGACATTGCGTGTCCTAATGCACCGTACGAAAAAGCTATCGCAAAAATAATTTTTTGTAACATTACGATTCTCCTTATCCCTTTTTTTGATACAGAATAACCGAACAATCACTTAGAAAGATTACGTTTAAATGTTACGATCGGTCAATTTAAAAAAATAAGGCTGTACACTTTTGTACAGCCCTATTAACAATCGAATATTTTTGATTCTTATTTCCAATTACGCGCGATATCAACCAGCAATCGAACCCCCACTCCCGTTGCCCCCGTACGATAATACGGTTTATCTGGAACGTTAAATGATGTACCTGCAATATCAAGATGCGCCCACGGAGTATCTCCGACGAAGTTTTTAAGAAAGTGCGCTGCAGTTATGGCTCCGGCCATATATTTATTGTTTCCGATGTTGCACATATCGGAAACATCCGATTTTATTGCCGCAGCGTAATCATCCGATAATGGCAATTGCCACACATGATCTCCAGAATGCTGAGCCGATTTTTTAATCCGCTCGATAAGATCATCATGAACACCCATTAATCCACTGTGAAACGGACCAAGAGCATATGCACATGCGCCCGTTAATGTTGCAATGTCAATAATCGCATCTGGTTTATAATGCTTTACGACGTATGACAATGCATCTGCCAAGATCAACCGTCCTTCAGCATCAGTATTTTTTATTTCGGCCGTTTTTCCATTATAAAACCGAACAATATCGCCCGGTTTAGTCGCTTTTCCGCTTGGTAAATTTTCTGCAAGTGGAGCCACGCCTATGACATTAATGTCAGGCTTAATCTGAGCAAGAGCTTCCATCGTAGTAATGACAGCAGCGGCGCCCGACATATCTTCTTTCATAGTTTCCATAGATACGGCCGGCTTAAGGCTTAATCCTCCAGAATCAAATGTAATTCCTTTGCCTACAAATGCAATTGTTGGGGCACTTTTCTTCTTTGTTTTATATTCCATAATAACAAGCTGGCAGTCATTATCGGATCCTCTTCCTACCGCAGCAAGACCACCCATACCCATCTTATTAATTTGAGGCTCTGCAAATTTTGTAAACGCCAAGTTATATTTTTTTGCTATCGCTTCAGCTTTATCTGCAAGATCGATGGGAGTCAAATGAGAAGGAGGAGTATTTACCCAATAGCGCGTTTTATTAACGGCACTACCGATAATCTCTCCATATTCAATGCCTTGCTTAAAGGAAGCTTCTTCTTTTGAACTACTGTAAAAAATAATATTCTTTAATTCTGGTTTTTGTTTTTTTGTCTCATCTTTGGATACAAATTCATCGTAATTATATTCAGCCATCAGCAACGTCGCAGCCGATTCTTGCCCAAGATGCTCAGGGGTGCAATCGAATAATGACGAAGTCGGTATATGGACAGCGGCAGAAGTGCATCGTTGTGCAACCATAGTGCGATAAAGCAAGGCAAGCGCGCGGCGATATCCTTCAAGAGTTGCATCTTTTTTGGTGCCAATTCCAACAATAATAATATGCTTAATAGCCCCATTATCGTGGTGAGGAATAGTAACAATTTCCTGTTTTTTTCCAGTAAAATCAGCATATGCTATATAAGAATCGAGAGAAATGTTCATTTTTTTTGCACATGCTCGCAGCTCTTTGTGCTGTAGATCATCTTGCAAAACAATAAATCCGTAACAATCTACTATATGATCCGAGAATGCTTTGGATGAAACGGTAATATTCATGAATAGTCCTTATAGAAAACAATGTGCACAATAGCGTACCAAAAAAAATCCCCGCTATAAAGCGAGGATTTTTAATATCAAATCTGTACACGATCTATACTAACGTCTCCAGCCACGTCTCCAAGGGCCACCCCAGTATCCTCCATAGCCGCCACCTACCCCAAATGAAACTGATGCTGAGGGTGCAGATGGAGATGAATACGCAGAACTTATGTAGTCTTGATACGTATCACACGCCTGCTGTGCTTTACTTGGTACAAAATAACCGTTTGCCCAATTGCAAAAGGCTTGTATGCTTGAAGGCTGCAAGCCTCCATGTTGACGTTCATACTCTTTAAGAACTGCCGGTTTGCTTGGGCCGCTACTTCCAACAGGGACTGTCACTCCAAATGAAGGCCCCCAATAGCCTCCCCAACCAAGCCCACTTCCCCAATATCCACCATTTCGATAGCCATAGCCGCCACGATATCCACGGCCACCATAATACCCTCTGCCTCCTCCGTGATATCCATGCCCTCCTCCGCCGCCATGGTATCCTCCTCTGCCCCCGCCGCCTCCGCGGCCGCCGCCACCACCACGAGCTTCAAGGTCTCCTGCAAGGATAATCAATCCTAACGCAATTAATCCTAGTTTCTTCATACCTTCTCTCCTTATATCATACGGTTTATTTATTCATTATTTATCACGTTTACCACCCATAATAAGGGCCCCAATATGGGCCATACCAATACGGGCTGAACCAGTAAGGACTCCATGGCCCCCACCAATAGTATGGTTGCGTATATGCCCGAATTCGAGCTTCATCTAATCGTTTTTTGCGAAGCTCATCCGCTTGCTTAACTAACTCTTCCATCTTTACTTTTAGATTACGATCAATAAATGACTCCAGATCTTCACGATAAGCATATCCGGAAAGGGTGCCTTTGAGCTGTCGCCCTAAAAAAACCACAAAACTTGGAATCGTCTGCAGTTGATAACGATATAGAGCCTGATTGAGCCCTTTTTTGGCAATATCGGCTTTTATAAATTGAAGCTTTGCATCTTTATAATAATCATCGTTGCTTACTGATCGATACATAAGCATTGTATCTCGCATTCGCTGCGTATCATACTCTTCCTTTTTTGCCTCGCGACTATTATTATAAAAAAGTACTATTGAGTAGGGTGATTGCGAAAGCAGCGATCGAAGATTATCGAGAGAAGAAGCGTTTTTTTCTCGGGAATATATCGCACTAAAAAAAGTCATACAACAGAGGATCAATACGCACCTCATGAGCATCCTTCCATTCCAGGATACATCAGATTACGCATTGCATCTTCGTCCGCATCTTCTTTAAGCTTTGCGGGTAATTTTTTATAAATAGAACCATCGAGTACTGAATCAAAAAAGCTACTGATACGCTTTTCATATTTTTCAGGATTATAAAACACTGAATCAAAATGCCAGCGGCCATTTGTAATCCAGAGTTTTTTCGGCCCTTTTGCGCCATAAAAAATTTTCTTAATTGCATCAATCGAAACTCGCTTATCATGTTTGCAGCAAATAAAAAAGCATGGCACTGAAACGTTCTGAATTGATTCAGCTGGGCTAAATTTATGCATAAACGTGCGAATATTTTTTGCGTCCATATAGGCCACAGATTTCAAAAGGTATTTTACAAATGATTGAACATATGGGTGAAAGGCATATTTTTCTAAATAGCTTTTTCCAGGCATACCAACTTTATATCCAAACAGTGAAAAACTAAGATCATTAAGCGACTGCTTTACGATACTTTCCGTTGAATCAAACGGGCAATCAAGAATAAGGGCCTTAAAAAGCGTTGGATCTTGAGCTTGGGCTTCGATAGTAGCTGCTGCACCCATCGAAAATCCATATCCCAAAATAGGCAAATGCTTTAGGTCTGAATGATTTTTAAAAAAATTTACCGCGGCCGCCACATCCATCGATTCATCTCTTCCAAACGTACATATCTGATCTCCTCGCTTTTCGCCATGCCCTCTAAAATCGAATGTAAGAAAATTATATTTTCCTCGAGGGAAAAGAGATCGTATAAACCCAACATCAAACTTATCACACATAAATCCATGCGATATCACGACATTAGCTTTAGCGCTTGGATAGCTAAAAAGGACTCCTTTTCTAATAATAGACTCATCAGAGCCATATCGAGCTGGCGATACGATATCGACACGCTGGATCGTTGGACTATGAACCGGTTTGAGCTGCAAAACATGGCTTCCATAAGGGAAATAGCGGCGGACAGGCTCTTGAGGCATTATAAAGCGATAGCTAGCCAATATACCTATAATAAAAATAATTTTTTTTAACGAAAGCTTCATAGCATCCCCTTATGCTACATACTCACCACTTTCCTATTTAAAGATAGCAAATGCCGGGTAAAAAACTCAACAGTTACGTAAGCTTTTCCCCGGCATAATCTTATTCTTATGATGTAAAGCTATTGCCCTACGCTACTCTTTCTGCTTTTGTTTTGCATGAAGCTTTGAAAGAGCGCGGCCCACAGCACCATCAATAATAGATTTACTCAACTCTACTGATGCATTTCCTTGAGCAGCCGACTCGGCGATTGCGTCCGTTTTGATAGTATTGATAACTCCTTGCAGCTCTCTATTGGACATTTTATCCGTTTTTTCAGCAATTTTTTCAATTTCAGCATCATTTAAATACATATTGACCGATTCTATAAATGACGGCTCGTTATATTCCGGATTAAGCAATATTTGACCGCGATACAGCTTTAATACCTCAATACGCTCCTTTTTATCGGGAAGCGGTAGCTCGATAAAATCAGTTACACGATCCAACACAGCTGAATCGATTCTATCTTTAAAGTTTGTCATAAAAACGAGCATAAATTTATTAGATGGCGAACCCGTGAAGCTTAAAAATGAGTTTAAAAGTTGATATGCAGGGCTTCCTTCAGCCATTGTTTCTCTGCGCGCTAAAAATGATTCGGCTTCATCAACGATAATTATATTACCCGTCCCTTTATTGGCCCAGTTAAAAAGCTCCTCAATCATTTCTACACCTTGAGCTGGAGAGTATCTGAAAAATGTTGCACCGCTCATAATATTTGCAGTGAGGCCCGATTCACGAGCCAATTTTTCAGCAAAGGCTGTTTTACCCGTACCTGGAGGGCCATAGAGCATAAGGTTTCTATAGGAGATGCCCTTTTTGCCCGCTTTAATATTTTGATTGATTGTTTGTGCAGCAATTGCAACTCTATCAAGCTGCTTTTCTAAAGGAGAAGCAAATACTAACTTTCGCGAAGGAGGAGTCATACCCAATTTATCGAGTATCCATTCCTTGCCTTGATTAAGAATTCCCTGCTTTGCATTTTCGCTTAATAATTTAGGCTTTGTAAGATACCAATTAATAAGCTTTATTACCCCATATGCTCCAACCGCAGCAGCAGCTCCATACAAAATATTTTTTGTAAGCTCTTTGCTTGTTTGTGTGGCAACATCTTTAAGTTCTTCACCTGCTTTTTTTGTTACTTCTTTAAGCCCTTGCGTAGCTTCTATAGCGGCAATTCGAGCTTGAGTAGCTGTATCAATGGTCGCAAGAGAAAGTTTAAAAGCTAACTGTTCTGATATAGAAGTTATCGCTTCATTAACGAGTTCATTGAGGCTTCCCTTAATTTTTGAAAAAAAACTTTTATTGCCTACAATTTTATTTTTTAATTCTTCTATTTTTACTTTATTGGTTTCCATAATTACTTGAGCATCATCGCTCTTAAGTTTTAATTCAGATAATTGATTGTTTGCATCATCTATACTTTGTTTAATATTATCGAGCTTCTTATTTTTATCCTTACTATCTTGTAAAGCCTCTATATTTACCCTTTGACTATTAAGACGAGCAATTTCAACTTTCTTATTCGATAACTCTTGATAAACCTCAAAAGCCTTTTTTTGCAATTTAGGTTGCTCCTGTATTCTTTTTTTTAGTTCTCTGGCCAATTCCTGTATCTTGTCTTGTTCTGATACTTTGTCTTGTTTTGACGAATATGGTTCGCTTGAAACGATATCATCATAATACTCGGATCCATATTCATAATCGGGATATGATGTTGTTGTTTCGCCTTCTTTTTTCTGGGTTCCTTGATGATAAGATCCCAGCGGAAAAAAACTCATCGAAAAAACATTATCTACGCTACATAATAACGCAATACAGAATAATAAGCGCTTCATCATAGCTCTCCCCTTTTTAAAGTTCTCCTATTGCCATAATAACAAAGTGCGATTCTCATAGTAAAGAGAATCGCACTTTGCATTGTTCCATAAAGAAAATATAAAGCGTCGCAGATTTTCTATTTGTGCTTTTTAAGCATAAGCTGAAGCTCTGATCGATCAAGAAATCCGCTTTTTTCGGCCACAATACCATGCTTGAGCACAATGAGCGTGGGTGCGCGGGTAATCATAAATTTTTCGACAAGATCGAATGCTTCATCCGCATCGATAGAAACAATCAACGGGCTATCGTTTTCTTTTGAAAGCTCTTTGAGGATGCACATTATTTGCTTGCAGCTGCTGCATGTTTCTGTCCAGAAATCAAGTAAAATGATCCTGTCGGGATTACCGTTAATAAGCGCTTCAAGCTCTTCAAGCGTTGTGATAGAGATAAGATCCGATGCTTGATGGGGCATTTGGGCTCCAGGGCGATATAATTGAGCGCTCACGCTTTGAGCTACCTGATCTGAAAATCCAATATCATCCAAGTATCGAACAGCATCAAGGCCAGCCTGAATGCCATGGCCGGATGAGGTGCCTGCTTGGCGATAGATCTTATCAGCAATATCTCCCGCCGCAAAAATACCCGCCACCGATGTCTGCTGATGCGGATGATTTACAATGATGTACCCCTCTGCATCCGTTTTGATGATATCTTTTACAAAGCCCGAATTTGGGATATGTCCGATTGCTAAAAAAACTCCAGACGTCGGAAATATCGATGTTTCTTTTGTTGTACCATTATAAAGCTCAATTCCGGTAATAGTTTCTACGGTGCCTACGATTTTTTTCGGTTCAACATTATATTGAATTGAGATTTTAGGGTATTGTTTGAGGCGCGCCTGCATCGTTGGGGCCGCACGCATCGTATCCTTACGAACAAGAATTGTAATGCTTCGTGCAAATCCCGAAAGTTGTATCGCTTCCTCAATAGCCGAATCACCCCCCCCAACTACAACCACATCTTCATTTTTATAAAATGGAGCATCGCATACCGCACAGGATGTTACGCCGCTCCCCCAATATGTATCCTCTCCTGGTATGCCCAAGCGACGGGGAGATGCTCCGGTAGCAATAATAATAGTCATTGCATGTAATACAGTTTCATTATCAAGCGTAATACGATATGGCCATGAATTCGTATCGATTGATGATACCGCTCCTGAGATACACACAACGCCATGTTTTTCGGCCTGTGATTTTAACTTTGAAATAATCTCTGGACCCTTAATCATTGTTTCACCAGGCCAATTTTCAACATCTGTCGTATCCATCAGCAAGCCTCCCGGCTTATTTCCTTCAATGACGACCGTATGTTTTCCTCCGCGGGCGCCATATGTCGCTGCCATTAATCCCGCAGGACCTGATCCAATAATACACACAGGAACAAGATTGGTAACATGAGAAAGCTTGCTCATAGCAGCATTCTCAGCATCAGCCTTGATATTTTCCCTCATAAAAAATGAACAACTTACCGTTGCCACAATGATAAGCAAGGAAAGAAACAATAGGCTTTTTTTTATAGTCATATCAACTCCAAAAAATAAAAAATAGTTCGACAAGAAACAAATATACGTTTAATTTACTGGGATTACAAAATATTTGGATATATCACAACATCATAAAATAGGAGCTGGTATGTCTCTACGTATACCTCTGGCATTTCTTTCCGTATGTGCCTTTTATTCCGAACTCTTTTCTCATTCAATTCGCAGCAAAGCAGCTGATCAAAAGATAGTCATTACGGAAACAGATCGACTTATGACTCAAGTTCAGAATCAGATGTATGCACTTGAATCGTCGCTCCGCTCACTCAACATCACACTCATTAAAGAAAAAAAGTTTACCGCCTCAAAACGCAAACAGATTCAAGCATTTATTTCAAAACTCATGGGATTAATCAATTCTATAAAAAGCGAAAATCTTCGCAATGCAGATATAGAAAGCTGCCAAGTTTTAATAGATTTCAATTTTAATGTGGCAACCCTCGTTAATAAAGAACGGCTTTCGCACTTTAAAACAGCACAAACTTTCGATGTCAACCAATTTATTAAATCCATGCAGCGCAAAAAAGGAATTTCTGGAGTCGAAATTATTAAAAAATTTGCAAAAACTTGGCATATCTTAGGCACTATTGAACAAGAAGGCCTCGGCCTTACTCGATTAAACAGAATTGCACGTTGGGTGGATAATAACATAGTGGCGCCTGCTCAACGCTATTCAATACCAAGTCGTGCTCTTGATGGATTGGGAACGGTGTTTTTTGTGCTTTATTTTTGGAATAAATTTAATATCCCTGAACACAATATTTTTTATAACGCACAAAACATAGATCCGCTTATCAAAAAAGAAGCTCCATTAAAAGAGCTCTTTAGAATTACATATAGAGCCGATGAAACGCTTGGAGATATGATTCGACACAAGGCTCCATTTGCAGAGTTTCTTTTAATGGCATTGCTCAAAGATTACGTTACAGAATACAGTAACAACTTTAAGCCGTGGTTTGAAAAGAAATTTAGGGTATGGATGAACAAAGCAAAAGGCGGCTCTTATACAAAAGAGGCTGACCGCATCGATGAAAAAGTGGAAAAAGTACGCTTTAAAGATATTCACGGCCATGAAGAGATTAAGCGCTACTTTAAATTTCTTGTCGATTACTTAGAGGATTCGGAAACGCATGATCGCCAAGGAATCAGGCCATCTCGCGGTATTTTATGTATTGGTGAGACTCGCACAGGCAAAACATTTTGTATTAATGCATTTCTAGAAGAAGTAAACCAAATGCTTATTAGCACTGGTCAAATTGGCAAATTTAGAAAGATTACGCCATCAGTTTTGAAAATTAAAATAGATGGCATGGAACGAATTTTGCAGGAAGCAAAGGCAAAAGCACCATGTATACTGTTTATTGACGAGATCGATCTTCTTGATTTGCAACGTACTGGTGAAAATAGAACCTTGAGTGAGTTTTTGACGGCAATGAGTGATGCTGTAAATAGCAATGATTCTCGTCGTCAAATATTTATCATTGCAGCGACCAATTGCCCCGAAACGCTCGACATAGCATTACGACAGCCAGGGCGCTTTGGAAAAGAGCTTCGCTTTGAATACCCAAGCTTTAATGATCGGCTTAATTTTATTTCAACAAAAGTAAAAGAGTTCATACTTCCAGAGCAAGAATCGGAATTTAATTTTGAAAAACTAGCACATTATACAGCAAAACAATCATATGAAGCCATGAATCTCTTTATCAAAGATGCCATGATGAAGGCAAAGATTGATAATAATGGCCAACTAACCCAGCAGCATCTTGAGGCTGCGCTTGAAGAAGATATTCTTCATATTATTGCTTCTCATTCGAAAGATATTCCTCTCAATGAGCAGCGCATTTTGGCAGCACACTTTGCAGGCCAAGCTGTTGCGCTTTCGCTTATCAACGGAAATATGAAACTAGGAACCGTTACCATTAAGCAAGTAATGACTGAGCTTGAAGAAAAGGTAATGGGAAGCCATTTATACGATAAGACCAAAAATAAAGAGCAAAAACGTTTTGAGTACGGAAAACTCTTTACGTATACCGAAAAAGATTCAATTAATATTCAAACAAAAGAAGAAAAATTAAATCAGATTAAAGTGCATGTTGCTGGCTTTGTTGCTGAAGAGCTCTTGCTCGGATCATGCGGATTTAGCTGTCATGCTGAAAAAGACCATGCAGCAGCATTAAATATCGCAAAGACACTCGCATTTCAAGGTGCTGATGAATCAGCACTTCCAAAGCATATTATTCGTACAAAATATGATGAAGCAATAAGCATTACAAATGCGTGCACCAAAGAAATGAAGCTACTTCTTGAGCAGCATAAATCTGAATTAGAGCGCGTCATGCAAGCTCTTCTTACAATGCAAACAATCGATAGAGATACTGTCGAAAAAATAGTGCAGCCGGTAGCATAAAAACTCTAATAAAGAGGGGCTCAGATTGAGCCCCTCTTTTATTGATCTATTGTAATATTATAAGCCTTGAGCCCCTCTTTTACATTCTGAATAGCATCTGCAATTTCTTTATCCGATGAATCTTTTGCTTTTTTCTGCGGCAAATAAAAAAGAATTGTCTTGAAATCATCAAGCTCCTGCGCCCCTTTTAAATTTTCATCTTTATCATCAATATGAATAAAAATTTTAGCCTCAGGATTAAGAGTTTGCCCAACAGCACGAATAACTTCATAAAAATTTTTCGATGGCTTTGCTATGCGTGGCTTTGTGATCATATAAATATTATTCTTATCTTTTGTGTATAGTGAATCATCCTTAACTATGCTGCCATCTACAGCATCAAGGTGATTGGTACGAACAACGATTACTCCATCAAAAAGCTTTGTTAAATCGACACCTTTTTGGCTCATTTTTTTACGATATGCTTTATGCTGAAGATAATCTTGGTTTGTAGACCCTAATACTGTATATCCCATATTTTTCAATTTTTTGATAAGCGCAATAGTGCCATTAATGGGCTCTGGATCAATGCTTGCCTCGATTATTGGCTCCAATTTTTTTCTAAAATCCGTATATTTTTGCTGAGCCAAGAGATCTGCAGCTTTGTATAATAAATTTCCTGTGCCTTCAGGAGGGTTTTTTGAATCATTTATCTCTTTAATTGTTAATAAAAATTTTAATGGATCAGTAGCCTAACTTGCAAATCTGCTCGTATCTGCAATTTCATAGCCAGTTTTATATACTTGCGATGCTGTGGCTAACTTAGTGCCAAGCTTTTTACTTGTGACATCGTCAAGATCAAAGCTTATTACTTGCTGTTGAGAAAAAATAAGCGATGAAACTAAGCATAATACTAATAAGCATATTGTTTTTAGCATAACAAATCTCCTGTAAGCGATAACAATGCTTACTATTTTATCGTTCAAAATCGATATTTACAGTGTATCAAGCCCATTAATCATCTCGATGCGCTCTTGATAGCGCCCTTCTTTAAATTCAGCTTTAAGCCACGCTATTACAATCGCAGCAGCTTGCTCACAAGAAACGTAGTCACATGGAATTGAAAGAATATTCACATTATCATCTTCTTTACTCTGTTTTGCTACAGACTCATTCCACGCAACTCCTGCAAAAAGGCCGGGAAATCTATTTGCGACAATAGCCATGCCAATACCCGATGCACAAATAAGAATCGCTCGATCTGCATCACCATTAAGCACAGCACGGCTTGCTGCTTGAGCATAGAGTGGATAATCCGTTCGTTCCTTTGAATGGGTTCCCATATCAATCCACACAATAGGATCATTTTCGCCAACAACGTATTGCTTGAGATATGCTTTACATTCATATCCACGATGATCAGAGGCTATTACAATGTTCACGCTACTCCTCTCATACGCTTTTTACGTTTTACAGAAGAGAGTTCCATATTTTTTTCAGCATTGGAATCTTCAATAGCTAATTGCTGTTCTTTTTTTGATACAAGATCCCACGTAAATATATGCTCCTTTTGCAAGCAACGGGCATATAAAGCCAACTTTTTCACATCACCATCTAATATCGATTGCTCATTCTCATCGGTAAGACGGAACTTAAGAATATACGGCACCTTAAATCGATTCCATAAAGAGCCAAAGATCTGTTGATATTCATACGGTAACTCAATTTCTTTCAGCTCAAATGGAGCATAGTCAACGCCATTTATATTTAAAAATAATGACCAATGAGATTCGGGTGCACCAAGCTTAATATCGTGCGTAGTTAAAATATAAAATGAAATAAAGTGATTATTTTCTTCAAGTTGTCTGCGTAAAAAGGCTTTATATTTTTCAGAATCCTTACCCATACGTCCAACATGCATGTGGCTGTACGTTGTTCGCACAGCATCAGAAAGCCATAGTGCATCAAAATGTGCCAATGTCTGCAATTGATCATAGATCGTTACAGATTTGATAAATTTTTTAATCGGTTCATGAGAAAAAGCTACATTATCACCCTGATAAAAATTACTTTTTCCCCAATCAATAATTCTTCCGCATCCGGGAAGCACACAAACCATAATAATAAAAAATATTTTTTTCATAGCATTAGCTCTTTCCATACAGTAATGCGTTTTGTACACTGATGATAGCACTTACAATAGTATCCTAAAAAAAAGAATCTTACTTTACAAGACAAGAATCAAGGAAAGAGGCATGAATTCATTGAGTTGGTATCTTGCAAAACGTTATATGCCCTTCCGGCAAGGAGCATATGCTATACGCGCAATGGGTTGGATTGCATTTTTTTCAATCGCAATAGGAGCATTCTCGCTTACGCTTGTAACGTCCATTATGAATGGACTACACTATGCTATTGTTGATAAAATGCAGCATATAAACCCAGCTGCTACAATCTATGCAGATGATCCTATTCAATTTCAAGCTCTTGCTCATGCTCTTAAAGAAAAAGTTTCTGCTGTTCAAGCACTAAGTCCATATGCGGTAGCTCACGGAATGATTCACTCTGACTATATAGATGCTCAAGATCAGCCACGTGTCGTTGTTATAAAGGCAATCGACCCAGAACGGGAGCTCTCCACAACATCGCTGCAATCAAAAATGAAACATACTATTCCAATCAGCACAATTAAAGATAATGTAATTGTTATTGGAAATGCTATGGCACTCGCGCTTGGTCTGACAGAAAAAGATTCCGCCACATTGTTGTATTTAGAGCGCCCTGACGGAAAAAGTAAAAAAGTTACGGCTCATGAAAAATTGGTTACTATTGGAGGAATTTTTGAGACTGGTATAGAAGAAATTGATAATGGCGTTGTATATGTATCTCATGAGCTTTTCAATGCATTATTTCCCGATCAAGGAATCACTCAGGTTGGGATTTCGTTTAATCCAGAACATTCTATTGATCAGGCGATAGAGCACATACACCAAATAACCGGATTGACAGTTATGAAGTGGCAAGAACTGTATGCGCCCTTAATGTCTGCATTAATACTTGAAAAATACGCCATGTTTTTAATTTTATTTCTTATAACAGTTGTCGCGAGTATGAATATTATAGCGCTACTCTTTATGATCATTACACATAAACGAGCCGATATTGCTATGCTGCGAGCTTTAGGCGTATCTCACAGTACCATAACGCTTACATTTGTATATGTCGGAATCATCATATCCTGCTGTGCATCACTATGCGGTATACTCGCAGCAGCAGTTGCAAGTTTGATATTAGAAACCTATCCCTTTATTACTTTACCTGATGTGTATTATGTATCCCATTTACCCGCTCGCATGAACGTTGGTATTGGCATAATAGTTTTTATTGCAATCACAATCATCACCAGTGTAGCATCATGGTTTTCAGCTCAAAAAATACGCTCAGTATCAGTTGCACACATTTTACGATTTGAAGGATAATATGTACGATAATATGCATGCTACATTTGAATCATGGGATTGCCAACATCAGTCAGTCTTTGTGAGAGCCGACTTAAACGTTCCTTTGTCTGACTCAGGAACCATACTCTCTGATTTTAGGTTATTGGCCATTTTGCCAACGATTGATCTGTTACTTGCAAAAAAAGCTCGTATCATTCTTGCCACACATATCGGAAGACCAGAACAATGTGAAGAAAACCTTTCGACAAAGCACCTCATTCCTTGGTTTGAGCGGAGGGGATACAAAATTATATGGTGTCCTACCATAAAAGATGCACACATAGCTATCAATACACATCCTTTAACTACGATATTTTTACTTGAAAACTTGCGCTTTTTTCCCGAAGAACATGAGAGTTCTCATGCATTTGCTTCTGATCTAGCATCCCTGGCACAATGGTACGTACTTGATGCATTTGCGACAGCGCATCGCAACGATACATCGCTTGCCCTTCTTGCAACACAATTTGATCCAGAGCATAGATCCATAGGGCTTCTGGTAGAAAAAGAAATTACCTCTTTAAATCAGCTGCTTCTTATTAACCCCAAGCGACCATTATGTTTTATTGTAGGCGGAGGAAAAGTAAGAGACAAGCTACCCCTATTAAATACATTACTTGATAGAGGAGTAGAGAAAATTCTCTTATGCCCTGCAATGGTATTTACCTTTTTGATGGCATTAGGCAAGCCTTATGGTATCTCAAAAGTTGAAACTGATTACATATCAGCGGTAAAGGCCTTAATGCAAAAAGCTTACGAAAAAGGAACATCGTTTATATTTCCACTTGATTATCAAATAGCTTCTCGTACAATACAGGGTCAACTTACCTATGTATCGGCAGATAACATTCCAGCTGATGCAATTGGCGTTTCAATTGGCCGCAAAACATGCTCCTATTTTGCAGACATTATACAGCAAAGCGGTACAGTGTTTTATAACGGAATGATGGGGTTTCCCGATCGGGAAGAAACATTGGAAGGTATAACCTCAATCTTAAAGTCAATGGCTCGCTCTAAAGCCGTAAGTATTGTAGCTGGAGGAGAATCCGTTATGCTCATTCAAAAAGAAACAATAAAAGGCATTACGTATTGTTCAACCGGTGGAGGAGCAACACTTGCCTATATCAGCGGCGAACCGCTTGCAAGCTTACAGCCATTTTTAAAAAATGGGACAAAAACCAATTAAACAAAGGCCTTCTAATAAATAATCACAATCACAGGCTGTATCATCATGTTTTTCATATAAAAGCAAGCCCTGATTATTGTGCTTCATTTGCCATGCATAAAATGAGGGGTGCTCAAAGCCTAAGTCATGTGCAATGTCTTGAATAATTTTTTCTTGAGGCTCTCCCTTTTTGATACAGCTATGCTTATAAAAACTTCTAACCTTATTGTTGTATTGCGATGTAAGCATATGCTTTGAGAATTCTTCAGGCTCATCCCATATATTTTTCTTTGCTTGATAAGCTTCAGGACGGCAAAATCCAGCCACACCCTTCAAACAGTCAAAATCTGGGTTATCAACAATGTAGGCTGCTTTTTCAAGATCAAAACATTCTGGATTTCCAAGCTCATGCAATACAAATTCTATGACATTATCGCGCCCATGTAACCCCAAAATTTTTCGAGGAAGCGAGCTCAATAAATGAGCTATACGCTGCTTTCGATCAAAAGGCGAATTAGAACGGCTCATCGTTTCTCCTTTTTTAAGATGTGAGCACAAATTTTTATTAGACTAGCAGAGCTCGAGCCATAAAATCAATTTTACTATTTTCGAGCTACAATCAGTCATAGATGTCTATAGATATAAGCCAATAATAAGATAGGTTCTGTATCAATGTGCAACAAATTGACAGAATCGTTTAATTCCCTGTATTTTAGGGCATTCTATTTTTAGAGCAGGTATTGATTATGAATATACGATATTTCCTTATGTTTATAACGTTGTATTATGTATGGGCTCCCCTTTATGCCTATCACCCTTTTCGATATAAAAATCCAGATTTTCCTATTATTTCGACGCGATGGAAACATTCGGAAGAAATATATAGCTTACAATCTCCCTATGTTCGACTTCATCCACTTTTTACATTTAAAACTCACGATTTTTATCCGTACTTAATACCTCAAGAGGGAGCTTTGTGCGATACACATAACATTACAAACAAAGCTCTTTCAAAAGCTATTGAACATACAGTGCATGAACTTAAAACAAAAAAGAAAAGAATACGTCGCAACAAAAAGCTTGCGTTCTTTAAAATTTTGCAAGACAAAAATTTTAACTATAAAAAATCGTGTGGCCTTATTGTGTTGAAATGTAAATATATGCCTCTTATTCTCAAGCTTTTCATGGAAAGCCCAGCGACTCTTTTACAATCGGCCACTGGCCTTGAGCCTCTTTTTTTCTTTTATATGGGAGGAGGAGCAAACAGACATTTAAGCGGATTTACTCGACTTAAAAATCGTGAAATATTGATAAAAAAAATATCTAAACTTCCTCGCTGGGCTGAACATGTGAGCTTCCCTCGAAAATGGTTTTGGCTCCCTGAAAATCAAGAAGATATTATTATTACAGGTAAAAATATTGCTGGAAACTCCTCTATCGAAACAAACATTCCAAGTGTTTACGGTATTATTGCTGATGAAATCGACATACATAACCAAACTCAAGAGTTAAGCACCCGAACAAAAGGCAAAATAATTATGCAGCTATGCAACGATCTTGATATGTATGTCGATCCCCATGAAAAGAACTATGCTTTCATGAAAGACAGCAATAAACATACGTTCAAAATTATTATCGTAGATACCGAACACTTTCCTACAATGGTTGGGCTTCTTGATAGAAAAAAATTTAAAACCCATAGCCAATGGTATATATTTTTAGCCGGCAAATGCTTTCATGACATGTATTTACAAACAAAACGCGATTTATTTGAAAATCAAAGCAAAGCTTCTAAGCTTGCACTTAGCTAAATAATGTTCGCACTGATTGAAACCAGTTGCCAATTTTGTTCGCAATCTTTTGAGTTTCATTTTTTACAACATCAAAAAAGTTTCTTTTTTCATCATGTGGAGGTATGATTTCGTGCTTTATATTATATGAAACTTGAAACGCCTCATATGATCCGTATAAATACAAAAATTTACGCAATTCTGCACGATCATTATCATATTTTTCGGATAAATATTTTTGATCCACTAAAAAATGATTAATATCATCAGCCCACTTTTTTTGATCGATCTCTAAACGTTGCAATGCTGTTTTATAAATCGATTGTTCAATTGCTTCTCTTTGGGATTCACTATGCAAAGCTATTCTTTTGTTGAGCGCTTTGTAATAGGAGTCAAATTTTTGACGCTGATTTACAGGAACTGTTCGTTCACAAAAAGTCGTATAGTCAAAAGCTACAAAAGGTAAAACATGAGCCCTTACAGTCAAAACCATTAATGTTGACCATAGAATTGCAAACCGTACATTCATAACCGTTCTCCTTTTTATACACAAATACTAAATATTCGCTTCCAGCTTTTTAAGTTCTTCAAGTAAAACAGAGTCTCCTTTAAGCTGCCACTCTATCTTTGCAAGCCCATGCATTACCGTTGAATGGTCTCTTCCGCCTAAAAAACTACCAATATCACGAAGTGATTTATCAGTCAATTTCTTCATCAAAAACATTGCTATATGCCTGATATCAGAAAGTTCTTTATTTCGTTTTTTGCTGCACAATTCAGAGTGGCTTACATGATATTTTTTTTCTACAGCTTTCATTATTTTATGAAAATCAACATCTATACGCTCAGTTTTAGGGGCCTGATTACGAAGAAGGACTTTTTGTGCAATTTCAAGTGTAACTTCCTGTTTTGTGAGAGCTGCAAACGCTATAACTCTGATTAGAGCTCCCTCAAGCTCTCGTATGTTGCTTTCTACTTGCGTCGCAATAAAATGAGCAATTTCATCCGATAACGCTTCTTGTGATGAAGCAGCTTTTTTCTTTAAAATAGCAATTTTTGTTTCTAAGCTTGGCTCATGAATATCTGTTACAAGCCCTGATGCCAAGCGCGATCGTAATCGATCGGCAATTCCCTTCAAATCTTGGGGAAATGTATCACTTGAAAAAACAATCTGTTTTCGTGAATCATATAAGGCATTAAAAATATGAAAAAAAGCTTCCTGAGTATGCTCTTTATTTGAAATAAATTGCATATCATCAACAAGTAGTACGTCAACTGAATGATACTTGCTTTTAAATTTGTGAACCCGATTAAATCGAATGGCGGTTATAAATTCTGAGACAAATCGATCTGCTGTTTGATACAATACAACAGCCTGTTTATAGCGTGAGCGGATAGTATTTCCGATAGCATGCATCAAATGTGTTTTTCCAAGTCCAGATTTACCATAAATAAACAGTGGATTATACCGTAAGCCCGGCTGCTCTGTAACAGCATGTGCCGCAGCATACGCTAAAGAGTTGCTTGGCCCAACAACAAATGTATCAAACGAATAATTATTGTTTATGTTACCAATTTTCTTTGATGGCATACATATCAATTCATGCGAATCAGAAGCAATTGATGCCGGTATAACTTGAAGGCTCGTTGATGCCGATTCCTTAGAGGGGGTCTCAGAGTTCGAATCGGCTTGAGTTTCAAACTCAATACGAGGCTTTTCTACATGAAGTAGCCGACCCAAATGCAATTGCATCATGCTCAGATAATGCTTTTGCACCCAGTTACGAACAAAGCCATTGGGCGCTTGCAAATACACAGTTTTTTCCTGACTATTCCATCGCTCGAATGTAATAGCCTTAAACCACGTTTCTACAACCCGGCTTCCGGCTTCTTCACGAAGAATGGACAAAAATTCATTCCAAATTGCATGCATCTACAAAACCCTATACTGTCGCAATAATGTAATACTTTAAAATGGTATCGTAAGAATCTAATTGATAGTGTAATACAACAGTTTCTAAAAAAGAAGTGTTTAAATTTATACTCGCTTTAAGTATTGCAGTACACCAGTAGCAATACCTTTTGCAAGACTAGTCTGATACGTTTTTTGTGATAAAAGAGCACCTTCAAGCGGATGGGTAAGAAATCCAAGTTCCAATAATACAGTCGGCATTTGTGGCGCAGCTAAAGATTGGCTCACAGCAGACTTTATTCCTCTATCAGACACGTCATATATCGTACGAGCCGTTTCTAAAAGCTGATTATGAATAAGTTGGGCCAGCTTGCAGCTTTCTGCGTGTTTTATAAAGCAAAAATCTTTTGCAATACGAAATAACTCAGGAGAAAGATCAGAATCGCCAAACTTCAGCATTGAGGCATCAAAAAAAAATGTCTCTATACCATTACTCATTGTCGAACTGCTTGCATTTGCATGAATGGCAACATACAAATCTGCTTTTGCAGCATGTGCCAAACAAACACGATGATCAAGCGCAACAGAATCGTCCCGCTCTCGACACATCGAAACAGTGATATTATTTGATCGCAAATGACGTGCAGTCTCAAGTCCAACGGCTAAATTTATATCCTTTTCTTTTTTATCTGCGATAGAAGCTCCAAAGTCATGTCCACCATGCCCACAGTCGATAAATACATGGGGACTATTTTCAAGATGAGCCGTCGTAATAACATGCTTACCAACATTCTTTATACGTTCCAAAGTATCTTTATTAAAAAATCGAACAATAAGACCCTTGTGAAGCTTTATAGAATTAAACTGATCAAATGTTACCCCAATGCTGTTTTTAGAAAAGTTCATAATCATGCGAATGCCCTTTTCTGGGGTATTAACCTGCGCGATAGTGACAGCATACCCAAGCTGCTTTTGCTTATTAATTCGTTGAACAGCTTGTTTTACATCTTCTGCTGTAATCTCAGCGCCAGGAATAAACAGTTCGTATTGTATATAATTATTTTTTTCTGTTTTTTTCTTTGATATTGTAGGTTGCTGATCAAAATAAAGTACAATATTGCCCCGCTCTATAAACGATTGCTTTTTTCCATGCGAAACATCACTCGCATCAGCATCATTATTTTTATCGAATGCATAATTATGAAATGCTCGCTGCAATGTGATCGCATTTATGCCACACGCTATGGTAAGGCATAATACTACTATATATCGCTTCATTATAAATCTCCTTCTTTACAACGGTTCAACCATATAAGCAAGACGATGCGATGCCTCCCATGCTTGTAAAAAATCCTTCAGCGCATAGCGCTGTTCAACATTATGATGGCCTTCTTTGGCAGGATCATGGCAAAGAACATCCTGCGTTGACGCATCGTATCCTATGACAATCAGCAAATGCCCATATCGATATGGCTGGGGTGCTTTGGGAATCGATCCTCGCACGCTCACGACAACAGGAATACCTTTCATAAGATGCGTATGAATATCTTTGAATGAGTTGAGCCTCGTGCTATAACAACGAATAGAGCCATCAGCTTGCTCATAAAGATGTGCAATATTGAATGGCCAACTTCCATACGAATCAAGGCCTTTATCAAAGCTATTTATAGCAAAAGTAACTGGACAGCCTTTTCGTTTTGTTACATATTCGCTTAACATTGTACAGGAAACAGGAGAGCAAATTCGCTTACTATCAACATGATCAATAGAAATCTGGGAAATTTTCGGCACATTCTCAATACGAGCGGTTGTACATTTTTTTGCCACATGTGCATGATTTTCCGATACAAATGTACGCAAATTTGCTACAGTTACCGACAATGATTTCATACGTGAAAAAGAAGCACCTTTTGCCCCCACTACTTTAATGCAAAAACCATCGGCAAGTTGCAGTGGTTCTGTTTCCAAGCGCACGTGAACATATTTTGTAAACCCATCAGACTTGCTCTCAAAAGAACGCTGCTTTTCATTCCCCCATTCAATCATGCGATGCCACGCGCCCCATTCTTTTGTATGAACATTATGAGCCCGAACAAAAAAGGCAAAATGCCCTTTTTCAGGACGCTGAGCATTCCAAGATAGCAATAGTTGGCTAAACATAGGTACATCTTGCTTTACAAATACAAGAGCACGGTCTTTTTCGGCTACAGCAATATCGCGAGGTGCTACTATTTTGTGATAAATATGGGCCCAATTTGCAGACACATTTCCCATTAAAAAAATACTAAATGTCAGAAAAACATATACCTTCATCAGCACATCTCCCCTCAAATAAAAAACAATACGAGATGTTTTTCAGTAATGCATTATTGCACATACATAATACCATTTGAAATTATCCAATCGCAACAATTTAGCACAAATAGCAAATCTTTATAGGAACTATTTCTTTTTATATGCCTATTTATATATGATCCTAAAAAGAGAAGGGAGAAGAGGATGCGATACTATGTGATTATTTTTTTCTTTTTTGTGGGGATATACCATGGCTTGCATAGTTCTTGCAAAGCTATTGTTATCGTCCCTGTAGCAGATTTAGTTGGCGAACGATTGCAGACCACAGCGAATCAAGCATCTTCTATAGAAAATTATTACAACACATTAAATTGGTCATGTGTAGGAACTCAGTACAAAGCAAATCCAAGGTTACATCAGCTTCTTTTTCACGAAATTGTTACCGTTATAAAGGATGAGGGGCAAGAGGTGCTGGTAGAAGTAAGCAATGCATACTTTACAACAGAACAAAGTAAAGAAAAACACAATCAATATTGGATGAAAAAAAGCGCTCTTTTGCCTATTAATGTTTCTTTAAAAAATATACGACTATTTTTACCGATTCCTGTTTCTTTCGCTCAAAAAACAGCATTAAGGCATCATGAAGCTACACTGATTATGCCGTGGTACGATACAAGTATCAACATGCATCTTTCTGCTGGCACAAGATTTGTGGTACACAAAAAAAGAGATGATGGCCTTACACAGCTTTTTAGATTCAATCCAACAATAAAACAGGTTGAGCTTATTGTGGTACCATCGCAGCTCCTTATATGTGCTCATGCACAAAATTCACTACAGGAAAAACGGGCACACTTTGTATCGGTTCTTCGTTTATGGGCATCCCATACAAATGGATTTATTCCGTACGTTTTAGGGGGGTGTAGCTTTACCACCCGAATCCATCATAACGATTTTACAAAAGAATATCATGTTATAAACAATGAAAAATTAGATTATTATGAACGTCCATATCATCACACAATAAAAACGGGATTTGATTGTTCAAACCTAATCCTTCGTGCAGCACAAATCGTAGGACTTCCTTACCACTATAAAAACAGTTATACACTTGCTCAAAATCTCATTCCGCTTACATCAAAAAGGCATGTACAGGAAGGCGATCTCATCTGGATGCCTGGTCACGTTATGATTATCTCAAATCTTAAGCACAACCGAATCATAGAAGCTCACTCATACGATGGGGGCTACGGAAGGGTACACGAAAAAACACTCAGTGAAACGTTTAAAGATATTCATACCTACGCTGAACTTGAAAAGGCTATCCATACAAAACAGCGCCTCCAGCGCCTTAATGCTCAGAAAGAAGTGTATAAAGTCTATACGAAGGCCTTATTGCTTAGCTTATGCTAATAATCAGATAAGCTGCCCAATAATAGATTCGCCTCCTCGCACATAATCACCTTCTTTCACGAAAATATTTGTTTTTCGTGGCACGAGAATATCGACGCGAGACCCAAATCGAATCATTCCTATTTTTTGACAAGAAGTTATAAACTCCTTTTCATGAGTCCAGCAGCTTATTCTACGAGCAATTGTTCCGGCAATAAGACGAAGCATGATTTTTTTTCCGTTATGAGCCTTAATTACAACCTCATGTCGTTCATTTTCTTTCGCACTTTTTGGCAAAAATGCAAAAGTAAAAATTCCAGGTGTGTAACGCATAGATTCTATCTCTCCCGCCATTGGTGCCCATATGACATGCGCATCGAAAATAGATAAAAATATCGAAATACGAGTCGCATACTCCTTATAATCTAACGTATCATTGGATACCTCAATAATGGTTCCGTCTGCAGGGGAAATAACAAGATGCGAATCCAAAGCAGCGGGAGGGCATCGGCGATCAGGATTTCGAAAAAAAAATGCTGCAAATAGAAAAAATGCCAAGGTAATATAAAAAAGAGGCCTTATAAAAATCCATCCAATAATAGCGGCAACGCTAAGAGCTATACAGACATACAATCCTTCTGTACAAAGCAATGGTAATTCCATCAGTTCTCCTTTGTTTCATGTTCAGCTCTATCGTATCGAAATAAAGAATACGAAGACAAAGGTTTAAAGAGATGTTTGGCAATAAGCAGGAGAGGCATATGGTAGTTGAAGCATGAGAGCCCGCCTGAGAGATGCAAGTTGGGTGGTTTTTGAACCAATAAGACAAAAGCCGGCAGTCTTACCCTCTTTGAGATACACTCGACAATATTCCTGAAGCTCGCTTGCGCAAGAGATAGGAGTAAGGCTACCCCCTTTATGGGTACTAGGATTCATTCCGCCTGCAGCAAAAGAGACTCCGAAAAAAGATGATGTTGAGATGGAAACAATTCCGGGATACTCTTTGGGTCGATGTGCCATGTTATGCGCAGCAATCATTCCTTGATGCATGGCATCGGGCCACGTACAGCTTCTCACCAAACCCCCCGCAATCTGATTGCGAACTACCACAACATCTCCAGCTGCGTATATATGTTCGTTGGACGTTCGCATGTTCTGGTCCACCCATATGGAGTTATCAATCATTTTTAAACCCGCTTTATTGGCAAGCATTCCATTGGGGCGTAATCCTGTGGCGCAAATTAAAAGATCGGTTGGAATAGATGATCCATTATGCAATACAACAGATTCGATATCATTGCGTGTATTACGGGATATTTTTACAATTGTCTGATGTGGAATGAATCGTATACCTACACTTTTCATTTTTTCTTCGATATACCTCGAAGCATCCCTTTCAATCATCGTAGGCAAAACCCTGTCAGCACGATCAACAATAGTCACTGAATGATTTTGCGAGCGTAACGCATCAGCTGCCTCGAGCCCACTTAAACCTGCCCCCATGATCGTTACGCGAGAAAAATCGCGCCCGGAACATTCCGAAATATAATTCATAATATTATGAACATCAGAAAGCGTATGAAATGTAAAAACGCCAGGGCCCTCAATTCCCTCAACATGCGGAATAACCGGAGAAGAACCTGTCGCTATCAAAAGAGAGCCATATCTAACGGTGGTATTATCGGACATCGTTATCAGTTTTTCAAATGGCTTGATTTCAATAATCGCTTTTTCAAAGATAAATTCGGCATTTGAATGCATAATTTTCGTAAAAACTTGCTCCTCGTTCTTCATCTTACTCAAATAATCTGCCAAAAAACATTTATTATACGGACGCTCTTTTTCATTCGATATACAGAGAACTGAGCCATTCGAATCCAAACGGCTCAAACTATTAACAGCACTGATTCCGGCGGCAGAGTTGCCGATAATAACATACTCTATGCTTTTTACGCTCATACTCACATCACTCTTGAAAATTTTATAACTCAATAAATTCTGACACCATATCAGAAACTGAATTATGATATGAGGTTTTATTATCAAGTCTATGATTTACGTCTGAAACTTTGGCTGCAAGATCACAATCTTTTTCTATAAAAAGACGCTGTACATCATTAGGATCAGGTTGACTTTTAAGTTGCTTAATTACATTTTCTTGCAACAAAAAATAAGATTGATTTAATTCATCAATCTGTTTTTCCATATCTTGAATTGTCTCAACATCATGCTCTTCTATCTCTGAAAAATCCATCTCCTGACAATCCATAGCTCTAACACTAAAACAGAAAATAATACTCAAAAGCAAAACAATACGTTTCATATAACCTCCATAACAATTAGTCTACAATAAAAGGATAGTTTACCATATTGGCGGCATTATCAGAAGTAAAAAGTCGACAATTTCGTATGTTTTATTGTATGATACTGCCTATATATAAAGGGAATAGCAATGCAAGAAGATCTTCGTATTAATGAATATACCTCAATCAAAGGCCATGAACTCGAAATATCTGCAAGCCGCTCCGGGGGCCCAGGGGGGCAGCACGTCAATAAAACAAACAGCAAAATCACTGTCCGATGGAACGTTGCCAAGTCAGAATCATTACCACCAGAACAAAAAGAGATCCTTTTAGTAAAACTTGCGGGTGAACTCAGCTCACATGGTGATTTGATCATAAGTAGCAGCTCATCACGTAGCCAATTGCACAATAAAAATGCCGCCCTTAATCAGCTTGCTGATAAAATTCGCCAGGCACTTATTGTTCCAAAAAAACGACGAAAAACAAAAATATCAAAAGAAGCACAAGAAAGACGTCTTCAGTCAAAACACAAAAAAAGCATGATCAAAAAAATGAGACACAATAAATCGTATGAATAAAAAAAAGAGAGCCATTATAGGTCTCTTTTAAATTAAAACTTACAAAGATTTATATTTTCGGGTGTCTTTTTTTATCATAGTTTCAGCTGCAGAATTTCGATGAGCAGCTTTCAAAGCTTCACGACTGAGCTGTTTTACAAGCTTTTGAGCTTGAGTCAATGGACGTCGTTTTGTTTTTTTTATTGACGGTTCATAACGATCAGGCTTATTTGTTTTTCTTTCTTGTTCACCGCGAAGCATATTTGCTTCATCGATGCCTCGTATGCTCACTTTTCGATTCTTAGTTTTTTTTGCACGCTGAACAGAGCCAGAGAGTACCTCTGTTTGATTTTGAACAATTATCACATCATCTGTATCTGAAGAAGGAGTATTATCGCAATCATTATCCATTAAAATTTCGTTGGTACCATTTTCAATTTCACTAAAATCAAGTCGCCTTGGATTAAAATGAGCGTCTCGCAACAAAACTTTAAATCCCGTTAGCGTATCCGGAGTCATCTGTAACTCATTCGAAGCTTCAATCAATTTGTTTTTTTCAGGAGTAAATACACCAAAAAGAGACGTACTCACTAATAGAAAAGAGCATGAAAATAAACCTAACTTTTTCACAAAACCTCCACAATAAAAATATAAATTGAAATTTTCGGTATTTTTTATTATCGACAGATAAATGTTTTTGTCAAACAATTAATACATTTAGAAACTGGTTCGCCCACAAAATGATAGATTTGGTTTTAAATATAAAGAGGAGCTCCTTCACAGAACTCCTCAAGCGTCGTAGAAGTTAAGATCGATGATTCTTTTTTAACAATAAATTCATCAAATCAAAATAAGGTTCATTATAATGTTGAAATTCAGAGACCTTGTTTGGATCAAACCAACGTACATCCGCACCCATTTCTACAAAATTCTTAATTCTTTCCACAAATAATTTTCCCATGTCGCCATCAAATGGGATATAACTACTCGCATAATTAAAAATTACTTGCAATGGAGTTTCACCTCTATTGTTCTTTGCATTAATATCTAGACCCTTTGCCACCAGCATTTTCACTATTATTGGAGGCATATTGAGATTAAAAAGAATGGTTTCTCCGAACTTATTTTTAGCATTAATATCAGCTCCAGCCTTAATGAGGGCCTTCAATATCTTTGCGCCTCCCTTTACATGAAGAGCAGTATTGCCTGAAGCATCTCTTTCATTAACATCTACTCCTTCTTTAAGCAGCTTCTTTACCGTTGCAACGTCCCGTGCTTTAAAAAGCTTAGGTCCTACAACGGTCATATCTAGATTATATTCTTGCTTACTTTGTACTTGAGCATCTACCGATAAAAACAGATATAAAAATCCAAATGCAAAAAAAATATGCCTTTTTTTCATAAAAACTCCTATATTTAAAAAAAATAAAGATATTTCTATCTAAAATTATACAGAAATTGGGGCCAAAATAACAAGAATCGCCCAAAACACAAGGCTATTTTCCAAAAAAGACCAAAATAGCGCTAGGCCGCCGATAGCGAAAATTACGAACCATAGAAGCCTCAAAAAGATTTTGTTTCAAATGCTTATATAGCGAATAGTGGTGCGCCCGACCGGATTTGAACCGGTGGCCTACAGATTAGGAATCTGTCGCTCTATCCTTCTGAGCTACGGGCGCTTATAGATGAGCTAGTATACTGATTTTTTATAAAAAAGGTTAACGAAAAATAGCCTTACCATCCGCCGCCGCCTCCTCCTCCGCCTCCACCGCCTGATGAGCCGCCGCCTCCTGATCCGGAAGAGCTACCGGGGATTGAAGATGAAGAGCTAATGCTCGAACTAATGCCAGAACTTAAAGAATCACCAAAGCTCGAACCGAATGATGTATAATTATCTCCTGAAATCCATATAAATGTGTAATCCTCTTTATGTTGTCGAAGTTTTTCAAATACAGGAGCAAATTGTTTGGACCATTCCTTTTCGACATCCAATGCAATTGCATACGGCAGATATTTTTCATAAAGCTCTGGCGTTTTGGTCGGGGGCGTTCCTATTATTTTTAATCGATCAGTTTCTGTCGTTTCCAAAAAAAGCTTAAAGCCTTCAATCTCACGCTTTATTTGTAATCCCTTTTTTGTATATCCATACGATAATTGCACAAACCCAACAATAATAACTCCATAGAACACCCCACATGCGACAAGAACTAGAATTGAAGTCGATGTAATCACAACAAAAAACGTACTCATAGCAGCAATAAACACACCCATAATGAGAGAGTTGGTGTAAAAATAATGTAATGGAGCCGCTAATATTCGATACGATTCTTTCGAAACGACTACGATCTTTTTAATCACACGAGCATTATCTGTATCCAACCGTACTGTTTTCTTAGTTCCAAAAAGAGTATCAAAAATTTTTTGATAGAAGCTCTGGGTTTGTTCATTTTCGCTATTTTCCGATGGAACATCACATTTTATAAGCGTATAGCTATTTGACAGCCATCCTTTTTCATAGTGAATCTTTAGATATCCCTGCACGGCCATATCGACAATATCTGCAGCAAGCGCGGTATTATCATATTTAAATGTTTGAATATAGCGCATTGCACCGGGGCTTACATCGGCAGGAGGATAAAAGAGCGGAATAATCGTTTCAATCATTTGCTCTTTTTGAATCTTACGACGCGTTTTTTGAAAAAATAATAGCAATATCAATAATCCAATTAATCCGACTATTATCGAAATATTATCTGATAAAAACCACTTAATTTTTTGTAGCAATGAAGGCTCTTTTATAAACCCTTTTGGAAAGGTAACGACAATTGTAAGGCCGCTATAGCGAGCAAGAGAATGAGTGGTTTTAAAAAATATCGTACCGTTACTTTCAACGGTAGCAGTGTAGTCTTGCGCATCACTTCCTTGCGGGCCCGTGTAGCCCTCAGCAGTTATGCGATCGATAGGAACAGTATCGGGAAGATGCACCAAAGCAGAAGCCTTATTAATAGGAAATCGCCATCCATTTCCTGTTACATTCCAATACAGTTCATCGTATTTTTCAAAAAAACCAATCTGTCGATTGGTTTTATACGTGATGACATAGCGATACATTCCAGGTTTTAAATACACATCGCGAGAGCCTATATAAATTCGTACACCATTACTCTCTCGCTCAATGTGGTATGGCTCATGATTACCATCGCGCATCACCGATTGAATATCAAACGCAACAGTGTAGGTATTGCCTAGTTTATCTTTGTAAGTGGTTGGAAATTCACGAAAGATGCCCCGGCGTATCTCATTCCCCTCGGCCTTTACGTCAATTGTTTCAGTAATCTCCATCGTTGCATCTGAACTTACAACGATGTCGCTATGGAACGAGGTAATAACCTCTCGAGCTGAAGCAATGGTGGTAAAAAGGCACATCAGAAATATAACGAGCATACTGTTCCTTTAAAATAGGTTCGATGCTAACTCGCTCAACCTGGCATAGTGCTGCAATTATTGATCTTAGCTGATTTTTGTAAACCAGAATGATATCATCGCGCTTTTTAGAACTTAACCTTTGGAGTTTCACGCTCCTGCTCATTGCCTAATTCAAAATAGCGTGCACTATTAAAGCGGAACATTCCTGCAACAATATTCGATGGAAAACTGCGTACTGCTATATTATAATTTCGAGCTGCGCCGTTATAGTAACGACGAGAAAGTTGAATTTCTGTTTCAAGCGTTGATAGCTGCTGCTGCAAACCAAGAAAATTTTCATTGGCTTTTAAATTGGGATAATTTTCCGCAACAGCAAATAATGTTTTGAGCGCACCGGTAAGACCATTTTCTGCTTGAACTTTTGCATCAATAGTCGTCGCATTCATTGATGCTGAACGCATTTTTGTTACATTTTCAAGTACATCACGTTCGTGAATTGAATACTGCTTTACAACCGCGACTAAATTTGGAATAAGATCATATCGGCGCTTTAACTGTACATCGATCCCACTCCACCCTTCCTGTGTCAAGTTGTCCAAGTGAACAAGGCTATTATAGCTGCCTATGCCCCATAAAACGAATATGATGATTAATCCAACAATACTTAATCCAATTATTGAAAGAACTCCCATAAAGCATCCTTTGAGAATAATGACTTTAATAGCCTCTATTGTATTCTAGACCCCATCTATCAATCAAGCACAAAAGCTCAATCGCCTTTATTTTCTATGTTTATTACTACGTCCTGAATTTGACGGTTTGCGAAATCGCATTCTTCCTCGTTGATTTCGAGAATCACGATTATCCCGTCGTCCTTCATGCGACCTTGATCCTTCTCTGCGAGGGCGATAAAAATCCTCTACAATTTCTGCAGCAACCCCACGCTTAATTGGATTTTTTTGCATAGCTTGTAGGCAAGACGAAAGCTTATCTTCTGGCATTGAAATAAAGCTCTTTTTATTAAGAACTCGTACTTTTGTAATTTCCTGAGGCAGCAAGCCACAGGTTGTATGCAAATAGTTTCGCACCCGATCTTCTGTCATTCCATTGTCATGACCAATTTGAAGGCATATTTCTCGTGGAGATGTCGCTTCTTTCATTGGTACATCTTGAATATCTTCATGAACCATATCAGCAAAAAACTTATCTTCAAGCGCAACAGCAAACGATGCTCGAATTTCATCAAGCGAAAACGATTCTATAAGTTTCATGATTGCAGAATGAACCTCTGTAAGCTCTTTACGAGGATGCTTGCTTTGTTCTATAAAATCGGATACCGCACTCATTTTGGCAGAAATGATGGTCTCAAGAGAGGGCACGGGTATTTCTTGTAATTTTACATGAATCGATTTTTCAAGTCTTCTCAGGCGACTCGTTTCGTTAGAAGCAATAAGTAAAATGGCAATACCTTCTTTTCCTGCTCGACCAGTTCTTCCGATTCTATGAATATAATTTTCATGCTCTTCAGGGATTGAAAAGTTAATAACATGGGAAAGATTTGTAACATCGATTCCACGAGCTGCAACATCCGTAGCAACTAAAATTGGAAAGTCTTTTTGTTTAAAACCCTTAATCACTTGATTTCGTAAACTCTGAGACATATCTCCATGCAAACAGTTTGCTCTAAAGCCTCTACTTGCTAATCGCTCAGATACTTCACCTGTCAGCAATTTTGTCTGGCAAAAAATAATTCCATAAAATTCTGGAGCCGCTTCGATAAATCGTATTGCCGCTTCAATGCGCTTACTTTTTTGTACGACAGAATAGTATTGTTGAACTTGCTTGCTTGTCACATTTTGAGTCGTTGCTCGAACTGAAAGCACATTCCTCATATGAGAATCGATAAGCTGCTTGATTCCTGATTTTACCGTGGCTGAAAACAACCAAATACTTCTCTTTGTTGGTAACTGCTCCAAAAGCTGATCTATATCTTCACGAAATCCCATATCAAGCATAATATCTGCTTCATCAAGGACAAGCGTTTTGACATGATCCAATTTCAGAGTTCTGCGTTTAATATGATCAATTAGTCTGCCAGGCGTCCCTATGACAATCTGGGCGCCACGCTTAATACCATCAATTTGCTTTTGCATAGGCATCCCGCCATAAATAGGCTCAATTTTAATGCCCGTTTGACGAGAAACATCGCGTAAGCTTTCAAAAATTTGAAGAACAAGCTCACGAGTGGGAGCAACCACAAGCGCCTGAACAATTTTGCTCGAAGAATCAATCGTATGCAACAACGGTATACCAAAGGCTAACGTCTTACCTGTTCCAGTCTGGGCCTGAGCATGCACATCCTGAGAAAGATTTTTCAAAAGAAGAGGTATTATTTTTTCCTGAATTTCTGTTGGAGTTTCAAACCCCAATGCCTGGATGGAGGACAAAATAGATGGAACAATAGGAAAATCGATAAACTTACTCACACAAAGCCTTTCAGGAAAAAATAGAAAAATTTTTAAATCAATACTATCCGAATATATACTAGCCTACCCTTTTTTCAAAATATAGCGAGAATATAAAGAAATGATGGTGCGCCTGGCAGGATTTGAACCCGCAACCTACAGATCCGAAGTCTGTCGCTCTATCCAGTTGAGCTACAGGCGCTCTTGATTTCGATATAAGGCTGTGCATACTCTTTTTGAATTGACTCGACAGGAGCCAGAAGGTATGATGAGCTATTGTTGATAGAAGCGTACCAAAAAACCTTAAAAAAGCAAAACCTTATGGTTACTTTGTCCCCAAAAAAGCGCGATTTTTTGTTTTTTGTCTTACTTGTTGTTATGGTTCGAATAGCTATAAATAGACAGCAAATAACCGAACCGTCCGCTATTTTGTACGCTCCAGCAGACAGTTCTCACATAGAGTTGCCTGTCGTAGAAACCCTAAAAAAAGAACCCGTAACACTCTCAAAAGATGATGCCCCCTTATCTAAGAACATAGATGTTCGTTTTGATACTAATGACTCAAATCAACAAGAAACCGTTCACCAGCTCGATGAGCATCTTCTGTATCAGCTCAATGCGCTCGTAGATCAAATCGATGAAACACGCTCATTAATAAAAAGCACTCAATCAGAAGCAGCCGACCTGCAAAGCATACGATTTCATTTGATCCTTCTCAAGCGAAAATATCAGCACATAAGCCCAGCAATTTCCCTCCTTGGGCCACTTGGAACAGCCGGCCTCATCCTTAAAGAACAAACCCTTGAGCAAGAGCTCCTACAAGTCGCCCATCGCCTTGAAACGATTATTGCCGCCATCACAAAACAAGGCAGCAAAGAGCATTCTGCTTCAAAAAATGTGATTGAAGCTTTAGAGCATAACAAACGAAAACTTACCATGCTATCATCAATAGACAAAGAGTCACCTATCGATGAACCTGATATGTCAATTGATCTCTCTTGAACTCAAAGAATCAGCGCTTAAAATAGGCAAGAAACTCTTTATTTCCCTCTGTTCCCTCTATAGGAGATTCGATCGTACCTACATGCTCAAAACCGTGCTGAACAATTCCTTCAGTCACCTTTTTGATTACTGAGGCGTGGACGGCCGGATCCTTTATAATCCCTCCTCTTCCTACCTCATGCCGCTCAGCCTCAAATTGGGGCTTAATAAGAACAATAAGCTGCCCTTCTGGCTTTAAAACGCGCACAACGGCATCCATGACCTTTAAAACTGAAATAAACGAAAGATCAAGCGTTACGATATCAACCATCTCAGGAAGCGATTCTAGCGTTCGAAGATTGGTTCGCTCCATAACAACAACTCGACTATTTTCGGAAATTTTTTCATGAACCTGGCCGTACCCAACATCAACGCCGTATATTTTGCGAGCACCCCTCTGCAAAAGACAATCTGAAAATCCCCCCGTTGATAATCCAGCATCCATAACTACCAAACCATCTACTGCTACATGAAAATGATCAAGCGCCCTTTCGAGCTTATAGCCTGCTCTACTTACGTATTTTGGCTGCTCAAAATCACAGGTAAGTTCAACATCTTCTGAAAATTGCATTCCTGGTTTGGTAACTATCTTACCTTCAACCTTTACTTTACCTTGCATTATAAAGCTTTGAACGAGGCGTCGACTTAATGTCGGCGCCTCATTGTGTACTAGTTCATCTAATCGTTTTTTTATTTTCATATGTTACGAAGCCGAAGCAAGCCGTACAGGGCTTTGCGGAAATAGATTTTGTAATCCATCATGTTTTAAATGATTTTGTAAAATTGATTGCGCCATTTTTGTCAAAGGATATCTAAAATCACGCGCAAGCTTAGGTTCTTCTTGTAGTACTTTTTTCCACGGAAGAACCACGAGCAAATTTTCCGACTTACGCGTAACGTTATCGGATACTTTTAACGTCAAAAAGCCCGTCTGATCACTAAGCTTTATTGCATCTCTAAATTGATCTAGTGTACGAACTACCGACCCATTTACTTCGTTAATAGTAGCCCCAATTGGCAAGCTTCGAGAGCGATGAAGCTGAGAATTTGGAAAAATATGAGTAATAATCAATACAGGTTCAGACTGATATCGCATTTCTATATATTTGGCCAATCCAGGAGCCTGCTTTGCAAGCAATGGCAAATGATTCATCACTAATGGTTGCACAACCATTCCGGCAAATATTTCATAATCCATCTGTTCAAAACCTGGATACACTTCATGTATGGCAGGCTTCTCTGAAAGATTGAACATTAATTCAAAATCCTTGCGAACGCCCTTGCGATAGACCGTAATTCGAAGCTCTTCTCCAAGCTTTAAGCGCGATACATAATTAATTATCGATATTTTATCTTCTGAAAATGGTAATTTCATTTCACCGTACAAATCGACAGGATGACCATTAATTTCATAAATCATATCGCCACTTTGTACTCCAACTTTATCAAGAGGACTATTAGGAATTACCTCTACGACATAACATCCACCCGGAGCTGGGTTGCCAAGAAATTCAACAAGAGCTTCATTTGCATTGTTAAATAGAACACCAAGAAATGGCCTACGAAGCAATTTCACTTTTTGAAGATCATTAAGAATAATTTTAAGATCATTGATTGGAATAGCATATCCCACATTCTGTGCTTCGATAATACCAGAGCTATTAATACCAATAACTTCTCCACGCGTATTAAGCGTTGGGCCACCAGAGCTTCCCGGATTTATAGGAGCACTAATTTGGATCAAGCCATCCTCCCTACCACTTACAACACCCGTTGTACTTTTAAGTGATTGTTGCCCCAAAGGATAGCCAAGAGCCAATAAATCATCGGATCGACGAACCAAATCTGAATTACCAAGTGGAAGATACGGAATAGCGCCCAGCTCACTTTTAATAAGTTCAAGACATTCAGGGCTCACTTTTAAAAGAGCCAAATCACGATCAGGACTTATTCCAACAACCTCCACATCTAAAATTCGCTTACCAAGCGGAAGCATTTGAAACCACAAACCTGCCGCTTCATGCACTACGTGCGCATTAGTAACCAAATATCCTTTATCATTAATAAAAAAAGCGCTTCCTGTTGCAGTACCTTGCTGCGGAGGAGCATATGGACGTAGTAAATCCGTTTGTGCTATATGAGCAAAAATCTGCACAACAGCATCACTAACCTTATCTTGAACAGGCCGCCATAATTGCGATGAGGATATCACCCGTTCTACAATGTTGGGCTGCATTCCTGCATCCAACACGAGTGAATCGTCGATCAACGCTTCACTCGCAGACAGCTCCTCATGCCCAGGATGAGCCTTGTGCGCAAGCATGCGATAAAAACCCGTTCCTAACAATAACGTTACAAATATAACAAACGTTGAAACAGCGTATCTGTTAGCCATTCGAATCCTTTTTTGTAACTAAATTTAATATTAACACTGTGAGTATAACATCGTTACTCAAAAATACGAATTTCGACATAATGTTTCTATTTGATAAAAGCGAGTAAAAACGGTACTCTTTTTATTGAAAGTCTACACTAATCGAATAAGGAAACGCATGAATTTTTTAGATGCAATCGTCGCACTTAGTAAACGACGTGGATTTGTATATCAATCAGCAGAAATATATGGCGGCCTCAACGGGGTGTATGATTTTGGACCAATGGGAGCATTACTCAAAAAAAATATTCGCGACGCCTGGACTCAATCTGTTCTCACAGCACAAAAAAACGTATTATTCTTAGAGGGATCTCTTCTTGGGCTTCACCAGATGTGGGAAGCTTCCGGACACACTAAAAATTTTAGTGATCCTTTAGTTGATTGCACAAATTGTAAACGCCGATTTCGTGCCGATGATATCGACATTGCATCACCATGTTCCGTATGCGGAAAAAAAGCATGGACCGATGTTCGCCAATTTCAACTTATGTTTCAGACAAATATTGGTGCAGCTTCCGACAGTGCGTCGATTGCTTATTTGCGCCCTGAAACAGCTCAATCTATTTTTGTGCAATTTAAAAATGTTATGTCTACCAATCGCGTAAAAATTCCATTTGGTATCGCACAAATTGGTAAAGCTTTTCGAAATGAAATCACACCAAAACAATTTTTGTTCCGCATGAGAGAGTTCGAACAAATGGAGCTTGAATGGTTTTGCAAGCCTGATCAAGTAGATACTTTTTTTCCTGAGTGGGTTGCCTCACGAAAACAGTTTTATAAAGAATTAGGTATTAATTCAGCAAAAATATCACTTCGTGAACATGGAAAAGATGAGTTGTCTCACTATTCTTCTCGAACGACTGATGTTGAATATGCGTTTCCTTTTGGCACAAAAGAGCTTGAAGGTATTGCGGATCGAGGAAATTTCGATTTAACGCAGCATAGTACATATTCTGGCAAAGATTTATCGGTCTATGATGAAGAATCAAAGCAATCGTATGTTCCTCATGTCATTGAATGCTCCGTGGGCGTTGATCGACTCTTTTTAACTCTGTTATGCGATGCATACACCCAAGATACAATCGGTGGAGAAGAACGCACTGTATTACGATTTGCTCCAAAAGTAGCTCCAATCAAAGCTGCGTTTTTACCGCTTGTAAAAAAACTTTCTGATCCTATTGAAAAACTATATCAGGATATTACCCGAAAAACGGGACTTGTGTGTGAGTTTGACGATTCTGGTTCTATCGGCAAGCGATATCGTAGACAAGACGAAATTGGTACGCCACTCTGCTTTACCTACGATTTTGACAGCATAGAAGATAATGCCGTTACCGTACGATACAGAGATACAACAAAACAAGAGCGCATTTCTATTGACACCGTTGCTGATGTTCTTCAAAAAACCTTATTTTCTGAAAACGTATAAAAACTACCTAAAATGCTCATTTATTCTTACATTAATTGGAACATCGTAAATAGATACGCTGTAAATACTTTTGGCAACGTTATTCTCAAGCCAATTTCACCAGAATGTTTACATGGATAGCTAAACATGCTACATCAAACAATAATAAACTCGGTATTTATAGTCGAATCTTGAGGATATATACATGGGTGCAAAACGTCTTTTGTCTTTGATTCCTCCTGAACAAATCCTGTTATGGTCCGTTCTGATAACCATTATTGTAGGAACTATCCTCCTTTCCCTTCCTATCGCTCAAGTATCCCCTTTACATCTTATTGATGTATTTTTTACCGCCACCTCAGCAACAACCGTTACCGGTATGTTTACAGTTCCTCTTGATAGTTTCTCTCTATTTGGAAAAGCGATTATTCTTATTCTCATTCAAATAGGAGGACTAGGATTAATCACTATGACTCTTCTTTTTCTTAATATGATCATGAATTTTGGCCTCACGACACAACTTTTTGCTGGCCATATATTAGAAGTTGAATCATGGAAACAGATCAAGTCAATATTGCTTTCGATATTTTTTGTAACCATAGCATGCGAATTTATTGGTATGCTGTGCATTTTTGCAGTTATTAGTCCTCATTATTCATCTGCTGGATTAGGATGGTTTGTATCGGCATTTCATGCTGTATCAGCATTTTGTAGTGCTGGAATAACGCTCCTTGATGGCGGTATGAGCAATTATCAGTACAGTTACGTTATTGTTATTGTAACAATCATACTTATGTATATAGGAGAGCTTGGCTTTATCACATGGCGAGAAATAGGAAGTTGGATTGAAGCAAAACGTGAACAAAAACCCTATCGATTTTCGTTACACAGCAAAATCGTACTATATGGATCAACCGTTCTATTATTATGTAGCGGAATTATATTTTGGATTTTAGAACATAACAATATTCTTGCTCATCAAAGCGCAGGCCATTCGATTATAAGTACACTTTTCTATGCCGTGTCATTTCGCAGCTCAGGATTTTTACTCACTAGCCTTGGAAGCTTTCATTTAGCTACAATACTCCTCATTATGATTATCGCCTTTATAGGATCAGCACCAGGATCAACTGGTAGTGGCATAAAAATCACAACATTTGCTATTTTTCTTGCAAGTATACGAGCTGCTATTTGGGGCGACAAAGCTGTCACAATCAAAGGAAGGAGCATTTCACTGACACAAGTATTTCGCGCAATAGCAATCGTTAGCTTAGGTATAGGATGGATTATCCTTTGCACGTTTTGTCTTTTAATCACAGAACAGAATTTTACATTTATTCAAATTTTATTTGAATCATTAAGCGCATTTAGCTCTCTTGGAATTAGTACAGGAATAACCGCATATCTTACATCTATTGGAAAAATCATTATTATGATCAGTATGATCATAGGGCGAATTGGATCATATACTCTCATTCTTGCGTTAAAATTTAGGAAAAAAACTGACGTTGATTTTAGCTATCCTGAAGAGCGCGTAATGCTCGGCTAATAGATAGGAATATTATGAAATTTTGTGTTATAGGATTAGGACGTTTTGGCTACCAAGTGGCAACCGTGCTTGCTGAAAATGGAATGGAAGTTGTTGCTGTTGATAGTAATGAATCAATCGTTGCATCAATACGAGATCAAGTAACTCAAGCTATTTGCATGCACGTACAAGACGAAGCATCGCTCAAAAGCATTGGCGTCGATGAAATGGATACCACTATTGTCGCAATGGGAGAAAACTTCTCTCAATCTATCTTAATTACAGCGCTTTTAAAAAAACGACTTGCCGTTCCTCGCGTCATAGCTCGAGCCATCAATGATATTCATACGGATATTCTTAAACTTGTGGGCGCTGATCATATTATACTGCCCGAAAAAGAGATCGGTATTCGATTAGCCGACAATTTAAGCTCTCCATTCACAGATCTCACCCGCTTAACAAAAGATTTTTCAGTAAGCCAAATTGTTGCACCAAAATCTTTTGTGGGCAAAACAGTACAATTTATACAACTCTTTAAAAAGTATAATGTATATTGCATAGGGCTTAAAAAGAGTAATGATACGATAATACCGATACTACCTGATCAAGAAATAAAATCTGGCGACCGGCTCATTGTAGCCGGATACAACAGCGATCTCGAGCAACTTACAAAATTGTAGAAAGTACTCCATTATTCCCAGGGAGGAGTATCCACGATGATGGTGTCTGATTTTTCTTCTTCTGTATCAACGTCATAACACTCCATAGGATTTTGCTTTTGGATCTTTTTTATTGTAACGCACGATAATTGATGAAAATAGAGACATATATACGGATCATTTTTACCGTCTTTAGAACGAAATAGTATCTCTAAATTATTATCGAAACAATAACCGCCAACAAAAAGATATCCCGTTTTTTTGATCGTATCAAACTCATTGTCTTCTATTAACTGAACCTTATTAAGCGGTACACCAACAGGAAGATTCCGATATGATTCCATAAGAGTTACATGCCTTAACCACTCAACTTTTAATGGCTTTTCGAAATCATAAAGATATTCGGGCAAAGGAATCGCAATAATTGTTAGAGTAAAAAAAAAGCACCCAATAAGGATGCTTTTAAACAAAACTTTATTCGCCATATTAAATAGATTCAATACGAACGATCGTTTTTTGCTGGCGATGCCCATGTTTCACGCGCACTTTTTTGCGACGCTTGAAACGGAAAGCTATAACCTTCGGATCTTTATCATGCTTGATGATAGTAGCTTTGATACCTTCTTTTAAAAAAGGAGTACCAAATTCAAAATTTTTATCGCTTTCTTTACGAAAAAGCACTTCATTAAATGTAATACTATCACCCGGCTCGCCATCTAATTTTTCAATCGCAACGGTCTTGCCTTCTATTGCTTGATATTGCTTGCCACCTGAGTTAAAAATGGCATAACGATCAAAAGTAGCTGTTTCTACTGTTTTGCTCACGGTAAATCCTACTCGTAGAATATAAATAAATCTATACAGATAAGGCTATCTAATACAGTTATTCTAGCAAAAAGAGAGTCGAGCGTCAAAAAGAGCATTTTTAAAAAGGCTCTTTGTTTGGTTTGAATCTTAGACGGCCTTTTCCTTAAGCCTCCACAGCAAATCCCATGCTTGACGAGGGGTCATATCATCAAGGGGCGCCCCTTCTAAAAGGGCATACCGGGATTTCAACTCGGTAAGCTCTCTTGCACAACGATCTTTTTCTCGAGTGAGGAGCTCATACGTGGAATCAGAAACCAACCTCGCCGGAGCAACATGCGGAGCTTCATACCGAGAAAGTTCTCCCAAAAGCTGCTCTGATCGCTGTATTATCTGCAAAGGAAGTCCAGCCAATCGGGCCACTTCTACTCCAAAACTCCCATCCGCCACTCCCTCCTGTATCTTATATAAAAAAACAATGCCAGCATCGGTTTTTTTACTCAATACATACGCTGAAATAATACCCGGCTTTTGATCGCTCAAATGGGTAAGCTCGTGATAGTGAGTAGCAAATAAACAACGCGCCCTGACCTGTTCATAGAGATACTCTATCACAGCTTGAGCTATTGCCAGTCCATCAAAAGTACTTGTTCCCCGGCCCACCTCATCCAAAATAACCAAACTTCTATCGGTCGCCTGCATGCAAATAGAAGCGGTTTCCTCCATCTCCACAAGAAAAGTACTTTTTCCTGCAGCCAAATTGTCTCCCGCCCCAATTCGGGTAAAAATTCGATCCAAAAGAGGGAGCTTTGCATACTGAGCTGGCACATAGCTTCCACATTGAGCCATAATGCAAATGAGGGCATTTTGGCGTAAAAATGTAGATTTACCCCCCATATTGGGGCCTGTAATAATCCATAAAGATCGAGCATCATTCATCGTGGCATCATTGGGAATAAAACTTGCATCACTCAACGACTCTATAACAGGATGGCGCCCTGCTTTAATGGTTATATCTCTGGTATCCGTAAAACTTGGCCTTGTATATCCATTATTATATGAAATTTTTGCAATGCCATGTAATGCATCCATATGCGCTAATGCGTGAGCAAGCCTCCGCAAATTGCTTGCATAGGATGCCACATGCTCTTTGACACTATTAAAAAGTTGTTTTTCCTTGTCTGCAATATGAGCACGCGAACGTTCAATATCATAGGCTAATTGTGCAAGCTCGGGAGTCGTATATCGCTCTTTTCCCACAAGCGTTTGACGGCGTTGATAGCGATCAGGAACAAGATCTTTATTAGGATTTGTTACTTCAATATAGTAGCCGTGAATGGCATTATAGCGAATTTTTAATGATTGAATCCCGGTTTCCTGCTGCTCATATCGCTCAAGCGCTAGCAATTTTTCATTACTTGAATTGATCATATCGCGCATATGATCAAGCTCTTTATCAAAGCCTGTCTTGATAATAGTTCCCGATGTTACGTCATCAGCAAGAGCATTGTGCAGGTATGTCGCTAAACTATCAAACTGATCAAGATGCTTTGCAATGACACACAAAAGAGCCAAATTTTTCTTGCTATTCAAACATGATACGAGGGCTGGCAACGATTGCATACAACTGCGAAGCGCCTCATAATCATATGGCTGACCACGGCCCAATACAATCCGACCAATCACCCGTTCTACATCGCCAAGAGGCGCCAAAAGCTGCTGCATCATTTGTAGCTGCATCACATCGGCCACAAAATGAGCCACCACATCAAGCCGTTGTTCAATAGCCTCTTTTTTAACAAGGGGACGCTGTATCCATTTTTTTATCATACGAGAGCCCATAGGCGTAGCAGCTCCATCCATAACAGAAAGAAGTGTACCCACCCTGCTTCCATCATGGCTATTGCGAGCAAGCTCTAAGTTACGCTGAGTAGCCGCATCAAGTTGCAAAAAATCTTCTGGTTGATAGAGAAATAACTGATTAAACTGATCCAATGATTTATGCTGGTTTTTCGATAAATAGGCATAAAAATAATAGAGCGCTAATCGTAAGGAAGCATGATCTGCGCATGCTTTTTGCTGAGGTTCAGGAAATTGGCCAATCCAACGATCAAGAGATTCTGATCCTCCTGATATTGATCCCTCTACAATTGTCGTCACATATCCCTGCTTTTTAAAAAAAGCATGCAACGGCTTTGCTGCCTTAATATCAGGAATAAGAAGTTCATCGGGAAAAAAACGAGCCAGCTCAGATTCCACCATACGATCAGAACCAGCAGGAATTATCGTAGCCCACAATTGAGCAGTTAAAAGCTCTCCAAATACAAGCGCCCACTCATGCTCTCCGGGATACAATGAAAAAAGGTATGAAGACGATTTTTCATCAAGCAATTGGCTATCGGTTAATGTGCCGGGAGTCAAGACTTCAGCAATCCCACGCTTTACAAGCGTCCCTGGCTTGGCCTCCTCAAGCTGATCACAGAGCGCAACCTTAAAACCACCCTTCACGAGCTTCTGCAAATAATGATGTTTGGCATGCAATGGAACTCCACACAAAGGAATGGGCTTATCGTTATGCGTCCCTCGCTTTGTCAGCGCTATGCCTAAAAACCGTGCCGCCACTTCCGCGTCTTCAAAAAAAAGCTCATAAAAATCGCCCACCTGAAAAAAAAGGAGGGTATCAGGAAAATTCGCTTTTATCTCAAAATATTGTTGCATCAGAGGGGTACATTTTTCTGCCATACAATTCTCATCATCATAAATTAACTCGCAGAGACATCAAAAACATGATACCCTGCATCTCTGTAAATACTATAACTTAAAAAGAATACCATGAACACACAATGTATATTGACTGTTTTTCTTACGCTATCGTGCAGCAGCTATGCATCAAAACATACCACGACTCCACACTCAGTATCAAAAGCACTATTAGCTACTGGTTCATGCGCAGCAGGAACATTTCTTGCAACAATGGCATATACACTTCATGATGCTCCGCCTTTACTTAGGGCTGTGTCTGCCGCATCATCGCTCGCTTATTTTTATGGAGCAGTAACGATTATGAGCCAGAAGAAATGCAAACAGTCTAGCACGACATTGGTATAATTAATAGGATACTACCCAAGACAACCGTTAAAAAAAGGAGTTTCATGCTATTACGGCACATGGTTACTGCATGCGTTCTTTCACTGTTATGCACATCACATCAGACCATCAATCCTATGGAAATGGAACAATCTGAAGAACCATCGCGATGCAGAATAATAATGACAGTTCTTGGATCAATGTGCACTGGAGGAGCAGGATATTTGGCATATGCAATGATGAAAGACAAGCCTGCGCTCGGAACTTTTTTTACCATCATATCAGTAGCTTCAGGGGCTTTTACCGTTTGCTGCAATTGCGATCGCATATGCAGGCACAATAATTTTCAATCGTGCCGAGATATAATAGCACATATTTTTAAGCGAAATACATATCAAAAGCTTTTAATTCGCAATTCTGCAAATGTATATACAAACGCATAAATAAACCTTCTGATTATTATTGTTTAAGCGTAAAGGAGAAGATTATGAAAATTCTTTTTTTTCTTATATTCTCATTCATCCTTACTCAATTGATTTATCCACACAGCACTCCAGCTCGACACAATAGTTGTGCATGCATAAATCAGATCAATTTCAAAAAAAAAATAACCGCTCTTACTATCTTTTCAATCGTAACTGCTGGATGCATCTTTAGTTCTAATACACAACAAGACTCTGAAACTTTTTTTAAATTTTTAGGCGGCATTTCAGGATTAATTACTTCAGGAATACTCTCAGACATACTCTATCATACATATAATCACTCAGTACAACCCAGCTTAAAAGATGGAATAGGATCATGAAACATATACTATGCTTACTATTTTCATGCATTATTTTTTTCAATATAAGCGGCATGCAATCGGATGACACAGACAATAATCAATCAATTGAAGAATATAAAAAAGAACTTGAAACATCTGGAAACCAGTATTGCCAACACAGTGCTACCTGCGTAGGATTTACTCTTTTTTTAGGTCTTTCATATGGAGTATTACAAAACGACATAAGTCTTTACTCAGCGTGTATATGCGCAGGAGCTGGACTTATGAGTTGCACATACGCGATCAACAAGTATTACAAAGCACATATGTATCAAAGGTAACATTGTGAAAACATATTTTCTTGCTACAGCATTGCTACTCTTTTTAGGCAATTTCGCCATGGAAACAGATGAATATTACAATGAAGATACGCGTAGTCAAAAAATGGAAACAATGGAGATTTACGAACCAAGCCAATCCAACGCAATTACCATAGAAAAATGCCACAAACCGTTAAGACGCACATCCTATATTGTTGCCGGCTTTGGAATTTTTGCCACGGCAATTTCAGGCACTTATATCGCGTGTGCAGCATTTCTTAATAAAGAACCAGAATTAAGTCCTATAGGATTTGGAATGACTATCGTAGGATTAGGTCTATCAGCAGTTTTAATACGATTAGCGCGAAAAGAACTTCCCGATATACAGGAGCCATTCATAGAATAGAAATGACACATCAAAATCTTACTGCTTTAGCTTTGTATACTTTCCGTATGAACCCTTAGCCTTTTCAACAGGATATTTCTTACGATTAAGCTCCATTTTTTCTCGATAATATGAAGCAAGATCAATGCCCGTTGCATTAGCAAAATTTAAGACATACCCAAGTACATCGCATAGCTCATGTGCTATCTCATCTTTGTGGCTTTGCGCTACAGCAACCGATTCTTCATTGCTAAGAAATTGAAATTTTTCCATCAATTCAGCCGCTTCGATAGCAATAGACATGGAAAGGTTTTTAGGATCATGATATTGGCGCCACTCTCGCTCATCTACAAATTGACTTATCTCATCTTTTAGCTCTTGAATTGTTGTAGCAGCATCATTTTTTGTAGGTACTTTCATTATTTCATTCCTCATTGCTGTATAAAATATGGTTTTAAATAGCGGCCCGTATGGCTCAATTTTTTCTGCGCTACGATCGCAGGAGTTCCATGAGCTACCACCTGTCCGCCCTGATCTCCGCCCTCTGGGCCCATATCGATTAAGTAGTCCGCCGTCTTAAGTACGTCAAGATTATGTTCGATAATAATCATTGAGTTGCCTTTATCTACAAGCTGATTGAGCACCTGCAGTAATTTTTCGATATCATTCGAATGAAGGCCTGTTGTGGGCTCGTCAAGAATATAGAGAGTATTATTGCCGCGCTTTGCAAGTTCATCCACAAGTTTTATTCGCTGCGCCTCACCGCCCGAAAGCGTCGTTGAAGGTTGGCCAAGCTTTAAGTAATCAAGCCCTACGTGGCAAAGCAGCTCTAATCGTTTTGCAATTGCACGATGCGCTCCAAAAAATTCTGTCGCTTCGTATGCGGTCATATCAAGTACATCTGCAATTGATTTGCCTTTATACGTAATTTCTAAAGTTTCACGACTATACCTACGCCCTTTGCAGCTTTTGCATATCATCGTAACAGGAGGCAAAAAATGCATTTCAACGGTTACCGTTCCATCGCCCTTACATTCAAAGCAGCGGCCGTCCGCTACGTTAAAGCTAAATCGACCAAGCGTGTATCCGCGAGCATTACTTTCAGGAAGCGATGCAAAAAGCTTTCTAATTTCATCAAAAATTCCAAGGTATGTCGCAGGATTGGAACGTGGTGTTCTGCCAATTGGACTCTGATCAATCACGACCATGCTTTCAAGAGTGCCTACTCCTTCAAGATCTGTTGATGCGTGAGAAGTATACCCTTTTTTACGAGCACTCTGCAGCTCTCGCTCAAGAGCGGGAACAAGCTCTTGCATAATCAACGTACTTTTTCCGGAGCCAGAAACACCCGAAATACCGCACAATACACCTAATGGAAATTGCACCGTCAAATTTTGTAAATTATTCTTGGAAGCATGCGACAAGGTCATGAACCCTTTTGCCATACGTACCTGTTTTGGAACTTGGATCGATCGCTTTCCGCTCAAATAAGCACCTGAAAGAGAGGCCTCATTTCCAGACAATTCTTGCGGCGTTCCAACCGCCGTCACCATACCACCGCGTATGCCAGCTGCCGGCCCCATATCAATGAGGTAATCGGCCTGCTGCATCGTATCAATATCATGCTCAACAACCACAACAGTATTACCCTGATCGCGCAGATGCTTTAATGTCTCAATCAATCGATCATTATCACGCTGATGCAAGCCAATCGATGGTTCATCAAGAATATACAAAACGCCACTTAATGCGGAGCCTATTTGCGTTGCCAATCGAATGCGCTGCCCTTCTCCGCCTGAAAGCGTTCGAGCGGTACGATTAAGCGTAAGGTATGAAAGCCCTACATCATATAAAAATTTGATTCGATTTTTTATTTCACGAATTAATGATTTTGAAACTTCCTTGTGCTCATCATCAAGCTCTAAATCATCAAAAAATCTTCGTAACTGTTTGATCGATTTTGCACACAAATCATAAATATTTTCCCCGCCTACCTTAACTGCCAATGCATGCTTATTCAGCCGCTTTCCATGGCATTCAGAACAGGTACTTTCTTTTGCATATTTTGGCCCAAAAAAATCGGGATATTTTTCTTTCCATGAATCCTTTGACCCTTCTTTCCACGGCCATTCATGAATTGATCCCAATCCATGGCACGATGCGCACGCTCCAATAGGAGAGTTGAATGAAAAAAAACGTGGCTCTAATTCAGGCAAAGATTCATGGCAATGAATGCACATGCGGTGCGACGAATACATAAAAATATCAGTGCCAACAATAATTTTGCACGTGCCGTTTCCATGCTGTAATGCACGCTCTACAGCTTCTTGCAAACGTGCCGATTCTTTGTGCGACACATTGATCATGTCGATAAGCAAATCAATCGTATGCTTGTATGTTTTTTTCAAATTAAGCGCTTTAATTTCATCAATCGATTTAAATTTATACGGCACTCCATCAATAATAAATCGATAAAATCCGGCCTCAAAAAGCCTCGTAAGCTCTAAGACAAATTCACCCTTTTTTTGCTGCGCAATCGGAGCCGCGACAGTAATCATTTTGCCATCAAACTCTCTAAGAATCAGCTGAGTAATAGCATCGGGAGATTGAGCATGAATTTTTACATTACACTGCGGACAATAGGGAATGCCAATCCGGGCAAAAAGCACGCGAAGATAATCGTAAATTTCCGTAATGGTACCCACCGTAGATCGAGGGTTTGATCCAACCGTTTTTTGTTCAATCGCAATCGAAGGGCAAAGCCCCTCAATCTGATCAACCGCAGGCTTTTTCGCTATCCCCAAAAAATGTCGGGCATACGAAGATAAGGACTCCATATAGCGCCGCTTACCCTCTGTAAAGAGAATATCGAGCGCCAAAGAGCTTTTTCCAGAGCCTGATGGCCCCGTTATGACGGTCAACGTATTTTTCGGGATCGAAACATCGATGTTTTTAAGATTATGCTCCCGAGCACCCTTGACGGTAATCCACTGTGTTTGTGTAGCGGCTTTGAATTTTGTCATTGATACTTTCAGGACTATATGGTGAAACACTCCATTTACAGCTATTAATCTATCATATTTTTATAATCCTGAATAGCACAAAAAGACTCCTGCCTGCCCCTTCATGTATAGGCAAATTTTATCGCCATACTCTCTGCCAAATCCAAAACCCTCTTGCATAGCCAGACCCACCAATACGTGGTAGGTGGAACCCTCAACAAAAACAATACGTGTAGAATCAAATTCTTATTGCATTTTACCGCTAAGACAGTATACTTTTGGCATATTGATGTGGTGAGCATAGCTCAGTTGGTAGAGCACCAGGTTGTGGCTCTGGGGGTCGTGGGTTCAATTCCCACTGCTCACCCCAAAAAATTTTCATGTCTTCTAAGGGCTTTTCATGATGGGGTTTTTGGTCTGGGGTCTTTTTTTGATTGCGCTTGGCGCGTCTTTTATTTTTAACGCTCTTTTTGGTTGGAATATTCCCGTTTTTAAAGTTGCACTTGGTCTTTTATTTCTCTATTGGGGATTTCAAATCCTGTTTGATTCTCCTCAATGTACCATCAAAAAAACCATCGCCGGCGTTTCCACATCCACCACATACAAAGGCTATAGTACAATCTTTGGTAAAAGCACCATCGATATATCTCGTATTGCTATTCCAAGCGACACATTGCATATTGAGAGCCGTACGGTATGTGGATCCACCGAAATTATCATCGATCCTTCAATTCCAACCGAAATCAATGTGAGCAACACGTTCGCAACCATTAATCTCCCTCTCTCTCATCTTACCATGGTAAACAAGCATCGCTATGCAACGAACGCATCGATGCAGCCGCCCATTTTGATACTCAATATTTATGCAGCTTTTGGTACTGTTGAAGTAAAAACTTTTTAAAATCTCTTCAATAAGCCCAACGCTCCCCTAATCCAAAAGCCCGCTTTGAATCCTTGGATGAGGTATGTTCTTTGTATATCTTCATCAGTACAATCAGCACTTCTTCTATAGCAATTTTTCAATGGACCCTCATATGTGGGCGTTCGCAAATACTTATCAATCACTATGATACTTATTAGTCCCGAAGGAAGTCCTGTGAGTAAAATAAGACTATTTCTCGCAAACCGCAGAGCCTCGAAGATAAAATCCTTTGCTTCCAATTGTCCAGCCAACCCTCTAAGCGCAAAATATTCACTTCGATTATACATAGCCCGTGATACAATATGCGCTGCCAAAACACCTATTGCAAAACCAACAGAAAAATTAAGACTTGCAGAGAGTGCGAGTGGACATTCCTCTCCTGAAAAACATGCTTTATTTCTTTTTATAAACGCAACCGCTTTTTGAAACCGTGTAAGCTGCATCGCTTCAGAAAGTGCCTGATTCGCGCTTTCTTGTGAAATTTCGTTTGGATTTACTTGAGATTGAGATGTTGTATCATCGGGTGCAGCGCCTGCAATGTTGGCCATAGCCGCAATAAGTAATAAAAGACATAAACGCTTCATCATACAAAACTCCCCTATTTTAAAAATTTCTTCTACACCTATTTCATATCTGAATATACCACAGGGGGGGTGTTGAGCACAAGAGTTCAATGAGAAAATAAGACTCTCGAATATTTATAGGCTGTTTTAGTATTAATATTCAAGCTGATCTATTTGTTATTTTTAAAATATTTATATGCTCCAGTAATCGTTAATCCCGATACAAATCCGGAAAAAAGATATGTTGTTTGCACATCTTTGACCTCACATTCAGGGCTGGAGACATAGCACAAGTTTGATATTTCTCCATGCAATCCCAACTGCAAAATAGTCCATGGAACAGCACCTATTCCTAATCCAATCGAAGCCATTAATGCTTGAACTCTTGATCGAATAAAGTTTGAAATAAAATCATCGCCAGATAATCCAATCTTAGTAAGCTTTGTACCTGTTCCTCTATACATTTTAATTGCCGTAATTCCAGTCAACGAACCAATAACAAACCCTAGCGCAAAATTAAGACTTGCAGAAAGTGCGAGCGGGCATTCATCTCCTACCAAGCAGGCCTTATTTCTTTTTATAAACGCAACCGCTTTTTGAAACCGAGTAAGCTGCATCGCTTCAGAAACTGCCTGATTCGCGCTTTCTTGTGAAATTTCGTTTGGATTTACTTGAGATTGAGATGTTGTATCATCGGGTGCAGCGCCTGCAATGTTGGCCATAGCCGCAATAAGTAATAAAAGACATAAACGCTTCATCATACAAAACTCCCCTATTTTAAAAATTTCTTCTACACCTATTTCATATCTGAATATACCACAGGGGGGGGTATTGAGCACAAGAGTTCAATGAGAAAATAAGGCTCTCGAGATGAATCCATACGAAAAATCACGCCCAATATTTCAAAATTATTTATAAAAAAGAGTTGCCGAATGGATAAAAAAAGGCTACAGTAATACCATCTTTTCCATGAAATAATCGAGTCGGGATGTGGCGCAATTGGTAGCGCACTCGCTTTGGGAGCGAGGGGTTGCCAGTTCGAGTCTGGCCATCCCGACCATTTTTTTGTCAAAAATATATCATCCCTTCAGTCTCGCATCACTCTTAAAATCTGCCTACATACGCCACTTGTTATTTCTTTTTGAAAAAATGATTGACCTCGCATTTAAAAGTTAGTAGTATCTCTAGCGAACTTTGAAATGCGAGAGTAGAAGGAGAGAGCGATGAAAGTCGATTCACATAAATTGGGCCTTGTCGGCGCAGCCGCAAGTGCTATTTTTTTTACCGGCTTTTCTTTGTTGATGAGCTTTGTTCCTGAAAAAATGATTGATCTTATGGCATCTATGCATTTTGTACGTAGTGCTGGGGCGCTTACCGGCTCTTTTGGAGTCGATGCCCAGATCTTTGTTATAGGCTTAGTTCAATATGCGCTCTATTCTTACATATATTTTTACCTATTAGGATATATGTATAATTATTTGGGAAAAAAACGTTAATTGAGGCTTCTTCATACCTCCTATTTTTGTGCGGCGAAACAAAGGCTTAAGTCATGTTTTATATCCGGAAATCTTCTGGCGAGAAACAGCGATTTGATCTTCAAAAGTTTCGCCGCTCTTTATTAAAAGCTGGCGCAGATGATGCTATTGCAGATTCAGTTGTCAAAACAATCCAAAAAGAAAAACCTTCAAGCACTCGCCAAATTCATACCATCGCCACCGCTGTTCTTCAGAAAAAAGCACCCGTAATTGCGGATCGATATAACCTAAAGCGTGCTCTCATGTCTTTAGGGCCCGACGGCTATTCATTTGAGCAGTTTATAGCTCATCTTTTGCAAAAGGAAGGATATCAGGCCATCACCAACCAACATATTTCTGGCGCGTGCGTAGATCACGAAATCGATATCGTCATAGAAAAGGAAAATCAGCGCAGTATCGTGGAATGTAAATTCCATAATAGTTTACGAGCAAAATCGGATGTAAAAATTCCACTCTACGTTCAAGCACGCTTTGAAGATATTCAAGAAGCTTCATCATATACTCATAGTCCTCGCCATCGCTACAATCAGGCGTGGCTTGTAACGAATACAAAGTTTACATCGCAAGCCATTATTTATGGCGAATGCAAAGGCATTCATATGCTCGGATGGGGGTATCCTGAAAAGGAAAATATCGCATTCTTAATTCAAAAGCACCAGCTGTACCCTATCACAACGCTCACATCATTACATCCATACGAGAAAAAAATTTTTATGAAAAATGGATTTGTGCTGTGCAAGGATGCACAAGAACATGAAAAAACATTACGACATCTCGGTATAAAACCATCTGCAATCAAAAAAATAATTGCTGAATCACAAGCAGTCTGTGCCATTTAGCTACCACCCAATCCATGGTGTCAATAAAAGTTTGATTCCCACAACAAGTAAAAAAAATGCAACAACCCCACGAAATCGTTCTTCAGGTATACGATTAACAATCCATACGCCAATCATAGAGCCAATAAAAGAAATTGGCACACAAATAATAAGCGCCAACCATAAAGAACTTTTCATCGTAATGCCATGAAAATAGTAGGTAATAAAGCGTGTAGTATCGAGCAACAAACTGATAACGCCCGTCGTTCCTAAAAATGTAGCTTTTTTTAAATCAAATGCTGCCATAAAAACACTTCTCACCGCCCCACGAATACCAAACATGCCTGCAAAAAACCCTGATATTGCGCCTCCAATAAATCCTGTTATCCAATTATTTGGTATAGAAAATTGATCAACTATATACATCATCCCTACAGATCCGATAAGAAACAGCCCTAGTAATGATGTCAGCACACTCGATTGCGTTTCACTCACAAATAATGCCCCTATAGATGCTGCTACTATTGTGGGAATGCCAAAATAGATAAATAATTTCCAATCAATTCCAGATTTAAAGAAAAAAATTTTAAATAGATCATGAAACCAATGAACAATACACACAAATAAAATCATTTGGCCATACGGCATTATCAATACAAGCAGTGGTGTCATGATTGTTCCAACTCCAAAGCCAGAAACCGTTCCTATAATGTTTGCTATAAAACTAATCCCTGCTATCAATATCATTTCTTCCATTGAGCCCACTCCTTGCCATTACAACTATCAATCAGTAAGCTTTTGAGCAATCGTAGTATGAAATAATAGACATTGCAAAAGGGAATCATGTATAGCACAACTCGATCCACATGGTATATTGATTGGTACTCTTTTTTTTTGATTATTATCATAAGCATGTGTGGACTCGCATGCATTTACAGTAGCACATACGATCCCCTATTTCCTTTATCTGTATTTTTTAAAAAACAAACAATTGGAATTTTTCTTGGAAGCATTCTTTATTGGATGTGCACGTTACTCGATTATCGCACACTTATGAGAGGGAGCTATTTTTGTTATTTTATCGTACTTGGATTGCTCTGCTTTACTCTCATTAAAGGATCTGTCGGAATGGGGGCACAGCGTTGGATAAACCTTGTTTACTTCAAACTTCAAGCATCCGAGCTTGCAAAGATTTTCTTTCCAGCCTTTATCTCATACTATTTTTTTACTCATGAAGAAACACATTATGGAACTATCATACATTTTATACCATTATTGGGCATGCTTGGACTAAGTTTTATACTCATCAGAATGCAACCAGACCTAGGAACTGCGCTCATTATTGCATTTTCTGGTATCACAATGCTTGCTCTTGCCGGCCTTTCAAAAAGATTTTTTTTCTGGTCAGTGATTATACTTCTCCTTGGCTCACCTCTTTTATGGAACACATTAAAGCCATATCAAAAAAAGCGTATTGAAGTATTTCTTGGCTATGGAACTACCCAAAAAGAGCGCTATCAAATTGAGCAAGCAATCATTGCTGTCGGATCTGGAGGCGCCGTAGGTAAAGGATTTTTGAACGGAACGCAAAATCGCCTGCAATTTTTACCCGAAAGTCGAACAGATTTTATATTTGCTGTTTTATGCGAAGAATGGGGATTTTTAGGAGCTCTGGGTATTATAGCCTGCTATCTTTTTTTATTTTTGCGATCATTTTTCATGATTCTTACCATCAAAACACCCTATGCTCAGCTTCTTGCAATGGGGCTTCTATTGCCCATACTTTTTTCTGTGTGTATTAATATCGCAATGGTGCTTGGAATGCTTCCTATCGTCGGAATTCCTCTTCCATTTTTTAGTTACGGATTATCCAACTTGCTTATTTCATTTGCAAGCCTTGGATGGATTCAAGGAATTTATTCGCAACAACAGTTATATATTGCATAAGAGATAATAGGCACACTATTACAATAAATATTACATGCCTACGATGCTTTATAATAAACACTTGCAGCTCATAGTTGAGCCCTGAGCTGAGTATCGTTATACTAAAACGCACTCACCGATAATTCTAGAATAGTGAAAGATATATTATGAATCATACCGTTCTTGATGTCCTTACGCTCCAGGAACAGCCAGAAGAACTTACGCATAGTTTTGGTCCAAAAAATTTTGATGAATATATTGGACAGGACGCAATTAAAGAAAAACTCAAAGTGTACACAACTGCTGCAAAAATGCGCGGGGAACCTCTTGATCATCTTCTGCTTTTTGGGCCTCCAGGGCTTGGTAAAACAACGCTCTCGCATATTATGGCACACGTCATGGGCGTCAGTATTAAACTATGCAGCGGGCCCATGATGGAACGAACGGGAGACTTGGTTGCAATATTATCAAGCTTGGATCCAAGAAGCATTCTTTTTATCGATGAAATACACCGTATGCCAACGAACGTAGAGGAAGTTCTCTATTCTGCAATGGAACATTTTCGAGTCGATGTCATTATTGGGCAAGGAGCCGGCGCAAAATCGGTCAGCCTTCCTGTAAACCCCTTTACTCTCGTAGGTGCCACGACAAAAAGCGGTATGATTTCAGCACCATTGCGCAGCCGATTTGGAATTACAGAGCGTCTTGATTTTTATGAGCCTGAAGCATTACGTGATATTATTATGCACTATGCACGACATTTACAGTTGAAAATCTCCAGCGAATCAGCTTTGCACATAGGACGCTGCGCGCGAGGAACTCCTCGCATTGCAAAGCGAATTTTACGCCGCGTGCGAGATTTTGCACAAGTTCATAATCAAAATGAAGCCGACGATCTGCTTGTATTAAAAGCTCTCAAATTTCTTGGGCTTGACGAAGAAGGCCTTTCAACCTTAGATCTTTTATTGCTTCGAAAAATGATTGAACATTTCAATGGTGGACCAGTCGGCCTTGAGACACTCGCTTCAATGATCGGAGAGGATGCCGATACGATTGAAACCGTATACGAACCGTATCTCCTTCGACTAGGCTATCTTGAAAAAACCGCGCGCGGCCGCCAAATTCCGCATAAAAAGCTTCCCCTTTTAACGCAAAGATTTTTAGGGCAAAAAACATTACTGTAAACTATCTAATTGCCCCTTCACAAAATGGAGCAAGAATTGCATCCATAAGACCATCTGTATTTACATCAGCAATTCGTTTGTCGTTGTAAACGTACTGTATATTCGCCGATTTTTGAATAAACATACGGCCAATTTTTATAAAACTTTCCGTTATCAACTCTTTATGTTCTTTTTCAGCGTGTTTCGAATATTCATAACAATTAAATAATGTTATGAGCGGAACAGTACCATCTTGAGCTTTATACGAAGGATCAGCTCCATGATTCAGCAAAAGTTCCATCGTTTTCTCAAAGGCTTCGCGATTCCCCAGTGTAATTTTTTTACGTATAAGAGGAAGCTGAAGAAGATTTTTTTTTGAAACAATTGTATCACCACTCTCATCTGAAAAAACTTTATGATCCCACTCATCTTTGGCCAAACTCTTATCTACAGCTAAACGTTCAGCAATTTTTTCATGATTTAACTGCTGAACATATCGCATAAATACATGTCTAAATCTTTTATTCTCGTTCCATTCCATAGCCTGTGAACCAATACAATACACGCTCAATACAGCACATACAAATTTCTTATGCATAGCACAATCCTACGTTGAAAATATAAATATTCTGCATAGTATACGCCTAAAATACTTTATGAGAATTACTAATATGGTATTATCTATAGTAACTCCTCGATACTAAATCAAAAGGATTCAACAATGGCCGGTCATAATAAATGGTCTCAAATTAAGCATAAAAAAGCCAAAGAAGACGCTAAAAAAGGAAAAGCTTTCACCAAAATTGGTAAAGAAATTACCGTTGCAGCTCGGGAAGGCGGCGGCGATCCTACTATGAATGCTCGATTGCGACAGCTTATCGATAAAGCTAAAGAAGTAAATATGCCTTCTGAAAATATTAGCCGCGCAATCAAAAAAGGAACAGGGGAGCTTCCAGGGCTCAGCTACGAAGCATGTACATATGAGGGATATGGACCATTTGGCATAGCAGTCATGGTTGAATCGCTTACTGATAATAAAAATCGTACTGTCGCAGATCTTCGCCATATGTTTAGCAAAGGCGGAGGAAGCCTGGGAGAAACAGGGTCGGTAAATTGGATGTTTAAAAAAATGGGCGTAGTGCGAGGAACTGGTTCAATTGGAGAAGATGAGCTTCTTGAGCTCCTTTTGGAGCATGACGTTGCTGATATTAAAAAAGATGGCGATTTTATTTCGATATTTTGCGAGCCAAAACAACTTGATACTGTAAAAAAAATAGCTCAAGCAGCTGGTATAAAAATCGATTCTGCTGATCATGAATGGGTAGCTCAAAATACAACCGAGCTTTCTGAAGATACGCTCAAAAAAGCAGTGGACTTTTTATCCGCAGTGGAAGAACATGAAGATGTACAAAACGTGTTTACTAATTTAGCATAGGAAGCTGCATGATACAAAGTATGACTGGCTTTGCTTCAAAAACAATTACCATCACCCAAGGGACAGAACAAAAAGCACATATTTCACTCCATTTAAAAGCGCTGAATTCTCGCTATTTTGAATTAAATACAAAGCTGCCTCCTTCGCTATCTCATCTTGAGACAGACATTATCAAGCTACTTAAAAAGCAACTTACTCGAGGATATGTGAGTCTCGTTGTACACGTTGATAACCCATCTCTTTTTAAAGGGCCGGTTACCCCTTCGTTGGACACAGTCAAAAGTTATATAAAAGCGATCAAATCAATTCAGAAAGCAACAAAGCTCTCCGATTCAATTACACTTGAAATGATTGTGCGCCTGCCAAATGTCTTTTCAGTGCAAGAGCAGGTACTTGATAAACAGATGACCGAAATCATTATAAAAGCATGCTCTGAGCTTGGTTCTCTTGTCATTATTGATCGAGAAAAAGAGGGAGCTCTTCTTAAAAAAGATCTTGAAGCCCTCATAAAGCGCATGAAAAAGGAAATTGGAGCTATCAATACGCGATTTGAATCGCACATGAAAGAACAAAAGCAAAAGCTTGCTGATCTGTTGGCTGATACTGATGGCACTGAAAGCACGATGGCCGACGCAAAAAAAAGCGCTCTTTATGCAACGCTTGATAAAATAGATATCCATGAAGAGATCGTTCGATTTATAAGCCATCTTGAAAATCTTACTTCCCTTCTGAATAGCACTGAGCTGGAAAAGGGAAAACGTATCGATTTTACCCTTCAGGAGCTCGCTCGAGAGATCAATACCATAACGGCCAAATGCTCCGATAGCCATATAAGCAGCCGAGCTATCGAAATAAAAGTGGACATTGAAAAAGCACGAGAGCAGGCTCAAAATATCGTATAAAACTATCTCAATTGAACCCAAAACTATTGATTTTAAAGCGCTTCTTTTGCCATACTTAAAGTAGAAAGTATGTATTGTATTAAAAAAGGAAGTTGTTATGAAGAAGCGTCTTGTAACGTTATTGTCATATTGTATAGCCTTTAGTGTAAGTTTTTCTCTCAATAGCTTTATTTCATGGCAACAGTGCAAAACATATTTAACCCCCATCATGATGACTGCTACAAAGACTTTATATGACACTATGCTCAGAGAGCAAGCCCTTTTAGGAAATCCAGAAGCCGCTCAAATTTTCATGGAACAGATACAAGGGCGGGATTCACAAGATCTTTTTTGCGAGCTCAGTGCAGAAACAGTTACCGATATGTATTCCAAGCTTATAGCATCGATGAATGTTTCCCCCGCAATAAAATCAGCCTTGGAAAGCGCATTATGGTCCGCAATACATAAAATTTCGGGCCGATATTCAAAATCCTGGTTTTAAAGCGTAATATTATAATTATTAACGTTTGTTATTTTTTTGTTATATTTTTTGTTTTTATACAATATTATCTCAACATTTCATCTATAATATCGTACACTGTCATGTATTATTAATATGCTTTTTATACCATAAAATTCATGACAAAACATTTTACAAATCTCCATGTTCATACTGATTTTTCATTGCTCGATGGAGCAATATCTCTCAAGCGCCTTATTCGTTATGGCAAAGAAAATAACTTTAAAGCGCTTGCAATCTCGGATCATGGAAATATTTTTGGAGCTGTAAAGTTTTTTGAATTATGTAAAAAAGAAGCAATCAAACCCATTCTTGGAATGGAAGCCTATCTTGCTGTCGATGCGCAAAAAAAAGATGTGGATAATAAGTACTATCACCTTCTTTTAATTGTCCAAAATAGCATTGGGTATAAAAATTTATGCAAGCTCATTGCCTATTCATTTAAAGAAGGCTTTTATTTTAAACCCCGTATCGATTATGCAATGCTCGCAAAATATTCTGAAGGGCTTATCGCCACAACTGCATGCCTTGGCGGGCACATTCCAAAGCTTTTAATGCACGATAAAACAGATCAAGCGCATGCACAAATCGATTGGTTTTTAGAGCATTTTGGCCCAGAGCGCTTCTATCTTGAGATTCAGCCCGAAGATCAGCCGGAGCAAAAAATATTAAATAGTCGGCTCATTGATATTGCACAATCACGAAATCTTTCATTAGTGGCGACAGGAGATTCTCATTACGTAAGCCCCGATGATCATGAAGCTCATGAAATTATGCTTTCAATCCAAACTCACGATCGAATAGATAATCCTAACCGATATACATTTGGTGATTGCAGAGTACATTTACGAAATAGCGATGAGATGCTTGCCCTTTTTCCTCAGCATCCTGATGCGATTTGGAACAGCGGAAAAATTGCAGACATGTGCGATTTTTCATTCAAAACTGATAAACTTTTTTTCCCCAATTTTGAAATTCCAAAAGAGCATACCCATGAAAGCTTTTTTAAAGAGCTGTGCGAAAAAGGCCTTCAAGAGCTCAAAGAAAAAAAACTTCTTGAGCTTAACAATTGGGATGAATACGAAAAGCGGCTTGCGCTTGAAATTGATCTCATTATCAAGATGGGATTTGTTGGCTATTTTTTAGTCGTGAGTGATTTTATTCAATGGGCGCATCGCAATGGTATACCAGTCGGACCAGGGCGCGGATCTGCTGCCGGATCGCTTGTTGCATGGGCATTACAAATCACCAACATTGATCCGCTTAAATACAATCTGCTTTTTGAACGATTTTTAAATCCCGAACGTGTCACAATGCCAGATATCGATATCGATTTTTGTATCGATGGTAGAGATCGCGTTATTAATTATGTCCGCGATCGATATGGCCATAATAAGGTATGCCATATCATTACGTTTGGTACCATGCTTGCAAAAGGGGTAATTAAAGACGTTGCTCGCGCGCTTGGCTTTCCTTTTGAAGATGCAAACTCCATCACCAATCTCATTCCCGAACAGTTAAAAATCACGCTCGATGAAGCAATAGAGCAAGAACCCCGCTTAAAAGAACTTATCGCGCACAACCCAAAAGCATCTCGACTCTTCACCATCTCCAAAAAATTAGAGGGGCTTACACGACATGCATCAAAGCATGCTGCTGGTATTGTCATTTCTCCTGAGCCGATCGATGAAGTACTTCCCGTATACATTCCACCAAAAAGTACCGAGCTTGTTGCCCAGTATGCAATGTCGGAGCTTGAAAGCATCGGATTTTTAAAAATCGATTTTTTGGGACTTAAAAACTTAACGCTGATTGATAAAGTAATTGGACAAGTCAAAGTTAATCATGGCATCACACTTGATATGAACACAGTTCCATTAGATGATGCCAAAGCCTTTGAACTTCTTTGCAAAGGGGAAACATCGGGCGTATTTCAGCTCGAATCAAGCGGCCTTAAGGAAGTTTTGCGTAAGCTGCAGCCGGCCGTATTTGAAGATATTATTGCTGTAAATGCGCTGTATCGCCCCGGACCGTTAGGCTCTGGCATGGTCGATGATTTTATTGAACGAAAGCACGGGCGCCAAAAAATAGTGTATCTTTTTCCCGAGCTTGAGCCCATTTTAAAAGAAACGTACGGCGTCATTGTATATCAAGAGCAGGTAATGAAAATTTCATCCGTCATTGCAGGATATACACTTGGCCAAGCCGATATTCTTCGCCGCGCAATGGGTAAGAAAAAAGCCGAAGTTATGGCCGAACAGAAAAAAATATTTTTAGAAGGATCTACTGCCCAAGGATTTGATGATAAAAAATCCGGCGAACTCTTTGATCTCATGGCCTATTTTGCTGGATATGGTTTTAATAAATCACACTCTGCTGCATATGCAATGATTGCGTATCACACAGCCTATCTAAAAGCCAATTATCCAGCAGAATTTATGGCCTGCCTCATTTCGCTTGAAGCCACACATGCTGAAAAAATGTCCTTTTACCTACAAGAAGCAAAAGATATGGGGCTCTCTATCCAAGCTCCCGATATTAATCGTTCAATCGTAGATTTCTCTGCACACAATAATGCAATTCTGTTTGGACTTCATGGCATAAAAAATGTTGGCATGACCGCTATCGAAGCGATTATTACAGAACGAGATAAAGCAGGATTTTTTAAAGATATATTCGATTTTTGTCGGCGTGTAGATCTGCGCGTGTGCAATAAACGGGTTATTGAAAATCTTATCTGTGCTGGTGCCTTTGATTCACTTGCCGGAACGCGCGCTCAGCAGCATACTGAACTCGGCACAATTATAGAAAAAGCAATCGCATATAAAAAAGATCGTCAAACGGGACAGATGGGGCTATTTGCTGTCGCTCAATCTCGCGCGTCCGAAGGAGAAATGTATCAGTTTTCTCCATGCCCAGAGTGGACAAGCCGAGAAACGCTTGAAAAAGAAAAGGAAGTAATCGGCTTTTATTTGAGCTCTCATCCTCTTGATACGTATCGCGACTATATTGATCTTTTTAAGCCGCTGCCCTTTCAGACCGTTTTAGAACAGGCGCAAAAGCATACCAGCCAATCAGAGTACACCGGCCTCGTGTGCGGACTTTTAAAGTCGCGAAAAGATATCACGACAAAAAAAGGCGATCGTATGGCCTTTATTCAGATCGAAGATGGAGATAATACAGCTGAAGTAATTCTTTTTCCAAAGACATTTGCTCAGGTAGAACAATGGCTTTCCGATTACCATGTATTTTTAGTAAAAGGCGGAATTGATATCACGAATCAAAAGCAACTTAAAATTAAGGCTTCTCAATGCATTCCTATTGAGCTCGCACTTGATGAATGGAAGCCCATTAAGCATGCCACACTTAAGCTCCCTGATGCATGGAATGAATCATCCATCGTAGAACTAAAAAATAAGATATCAGAAGGCTCAATCGACGCCTCACTTCTTTTTATAGAGCGTGAAAAATTTCTCCGATGCAAACTCAAACAAAAAATCGCAGTAGAAAAAGAGTTTATTGAATGGTGCAAAAAAGTGGGCATTCAGACAAGAATTTTCCTCTCATAGCTTAAAACTATTGATTTTAAAGGGTTATGCGAGCTATAGTTAAAGCAATAGTTAAGACTACGCAAAAAAGGAAGCGCTATGAAGGCAGTTTTTAAAAAATTTTGCTCTAGAATAGTTATTATTGGAATGTTGAGTATTCATATTCCTACTCATTCTCTCTCTGTTTCTCAGATTTCATTACCAGCATTACCTAATTTTTCTACTCAAAATATGGATCAAATCAAAGATTGGGTCTATAGCTCATCTCAAAAACTAGCATCCGTATTTTCTCGTTTTAAACCAGAAACATTACAAGCAAATCTTGAGAGTCAAACAAAAGAACTCGAAAAACAGATACAAAATCCATCGCAAATTTCGCCATTATTTATAGTAAGATCTGCAATATATCTTGCTCTTATTCTTGCCCTCACGACTGTTGGCTATAAATCTGATTATGTTCAAGATGCCATTCAATCATATAAGGCAAAGAAAAATGCAGATTTTTCTGACAAAATTTAACCCAAAATTGAGTCCCAATAGGCCTGGGCATGATGTGCTATCTGCTCATTCAATGATTTTAATTTTGTAATCAGAGCAGCAATAGCTGTGTCGTTTTCCATCATATACCATGCATCAATAGCCTTTTTTGCATGCATCAATTTTGTATCAGCAAGAACATCTGCTTTTGGTGCAATACAGAAAAGAATCTGTTCATGAAGCTCTGCAGCAAACTGTTCGTTGCCTGCTGTTTCATAACTATGTGCAAGCTCGATCGCTTTTTGCCATTCGCCCTTATGCAAAAGCTTTGCAACCAACAGTTTTACATACTCGATCACTTTTGATCGAATGTTAAGTTGCTGATAGAGCTCAATCAGTATCTGACGAAATGCTATATTTTCAGGATCTAAGGTCACCAAATGCTCATATACAGCGGCTGCCTGCAATGTTTTATTGTGCAGTCGATATTGCTCAGCTGCTTGCTGATAAATAGTAAGAGCGGTAGGATCTCCAAATGCGCGTAAAATATCTGCTCTGAGCTGCAAAGCTAATGCCGTATCATCAAGAGAATGGGATAAAAGCCGATATACGCCAAGCGCACGCTCCTTTTCGCCACGAGCAATATAATCAGCGAGCTTAAACCATGCAACATTATACGTTTCGGAATCAACATGCTTCATTGCTCCCTTTCAATCTAAATAAAGATATAATGACAGAATATTGCCACACTATACCATCAGATCTTTTCAGGCAACAATCTTTTATAAAAATGGTGATCAGAATGATATGTAGTACGTTTACTTACAAGAAACCTTGGATCTCATTAATTGTTTAAACACGGGGCTATACGATCCAGGCTTTGTTTTACCTGGTAGCAATGTCCCCTTTTTATCCTTATTTTTATTAAAAGCTTCTTCCGAAGCATATTCTTTTGTTTGATGCTCTTTACATGTATCCGTTTGAGCTCTTAAGCTCACTCCAAAAAAGCAGAAAAAAAAACAGACCGCACTGTAGCAGCTATTCATAGACAAACCCTTTTTTAAACATATAAATGGTAGCAATGATTGTATCGTAAAAAAAAGAACAAAAAACTTTCAAGAAAGGATGGTGCCGGGGGTCGGAATCGAACCAACGACGCTGAGCTCTTCAGGCTCACGCTCTACCACTGAGCTACCCCGGCACGTAAAATACAACGAAATGTATGCCTGTATGGTACCGGCTCCTTGCATGTTTGTCAACAAAAAATGCGTATTTTACAGGCTCATTCGATTGCTAATTCTGTCTATGTTTGATACAGTTCTAAAAAAACCATGGAGTCTAAGGACTTACAAGAATGAAATCAATACAAAATGAAATCAAAAAAATTGAATTAGAATGCCTCGATCAGATCAAAAAAGCACCGTCAACTGATGCACTTGAGGAAGTCCGCGTCGCTTTTCTTGGGCGCAATGGCATCATTACGGAGCTCATGGGCCGCTTAAAAACGCTTTCACTTGATGAAAAACGAATCGTAGGCCCACAGCTCAATGCACTCAAGCAATCGTTATCTGAAGCACATCAAGCCCATCTGCAGGAGCTTGAAAAGAGTTCATCAAAAAAGATTGCATTTGACGTCACCGCATATAAGCCCAATCAGCCAAAAGGGAGCCTGCATATTTGCACGCAAGTTCTCGAGCAGCTTACCTCAATCTTCATGACAATGGGATATCAGATTGTCGATGGCCCTGAGCTTGAAACCGATTATTATAATTTTGGAGCACTCAACATTCCCCAGGATCATCCGGCTCGAGATAGCCATGACACCTTTTGGCTTACGCTGCCAGGAACGTTGCTTCGAACGCATACCTCCTCCGTCCAAACTCATATCATGGAAAAAGGATCTCCTCCTTTTTCCATCTTTGCACCAGGGCGCGTATATCGAAACGAGGCGCTTGATGCTTCGCACGAATTTATGTTCAGCCAGGCCGAAGCTTTATTTATTGATAAAAATGTCTCTATGGCCAATTTATTAGCCACTGCCAAAACGTTTCTTCAGCATTTTTTTGGCAAAAGCGATTTAGAGATTCGAGTCCGTCCAGGCTATTTTCCATTTGTTGAGCCTGGCATTGAAATCGATGGCAGCTGCCCCTTTTGCAAAGAAGGCTGCTCTATCTGCAAGCATACTCGATGGATCGAGCTCCTTGGAGCTGGCCTTGTGCATCCTAATGTTTTAAAAGCAAGCGGTATTGATCCTCAAGAATACAGCGGATTTGCTTTTGGCTTTGGCATCGAACGGCTCATCATGATCAAATATGGCATTAGCGATATTCGCCTTTTCCATAGCGCACAGCTTTCATTCCTTGATCAATTTGCATAATCAAACATTCCATAAAAAAGGTTTTCATGAAGATACGCAGATTCATGGCACTGCTCTGTATTGCATTGCAGCTTTGTGCCGATACGAACATACAGTTTCCTCTTATTCCCGAAATTACTAAAGGAGTTTCCATGGATATAACCAAAGTAGTAATACCCGCAGCTGGATACGGCTCTCGCTTTTGGCCTATTACCAAAGAAATCCCAAAAGAGATGCTTCAGCTGCTTAATAAGCCCGCGCTTCAAGTCATAGTAGAAGAAGCTCGATTAGCGGGAATTTCTGAAAGTATCGTCATCGTAAGCGAAAATAAAACGTCAATTAAACAGTATTTCACTGAGCAGCCCGCATTTCAATCTCGAGTTCAAAAAGCAAATAAAACAAATTTGACCCGTGAGCTTGAAACCATTCTTAATTCCATGGCCTTTACCTATATCAATCAGCCCACCATGCGTGGCCTTGGCCATGCAATTATGCTCGCAAAAGAGGCGATTGGCTCAGAATATTTTGGCGTTATGCTACCCGATGACGTAAGCTTTGAAGAAAATACCATGAAAGAGATTGCACGCATTGCAAAAGAAGAGGCCGCCACCGTCATAGCCGTCATGGAAGTGCCGCTCAAGGAGATCTCTTCCTACGGATCTATCAAGCCAGGAAGGCAGATTACTGATAATCTTATCGAGATAACCGACGTCATTGAAAAGCCAAAGCCCCATGAAGCCTATTCAAATCTAGCGATTACGGGCCGCTATGCTTTTTCTCCAGCAATATTTCAAGCGCTTGAAGCCACTGCTCCGCACGCCTCAGGAGAGATTCAGCTCACTGATGCAATCGCCCTGCTTGCTCGCCAAGGGCATAAAGTGCTTGCATATAAAGTATCAGGATCGCGATTTGATCTCGGGCGCCCGCACGGCTGGCTCGCTGCAAATATATATCTAGGAATCAATGATCCTGAGTACGGAGCATGGATTCGAGAATATATTCGCAAAAATATATAAGAAAATAAGCCTATTCTCGCGCCTGCTTGAATAATTTCTGTACCTGCGCTATGCCATTTTTTGGCTTGCTCCAGAAATAGAGATCTGCCGCAGCCTGCCATACCGCATCAGAAATCGGCTTCGTGCCAAAATCAAGCGCTTTGATCTGCTTTTTAAAGTAGGTATCGCGCTGATGCTTAGTTGCACTCAAGGATGCCTTTGTCGCGATTACAAGCAGCTCAAATTCTGCTGGGCTTATATCTTCCGGCTTCAGCTTGATATTTTGAAGCTTGCGAAGCACCATCTGCTTTGAGAGCCACGGAAGCCCTTCATACCATCGTTCAATAGCTATCCCAGTTGCAAACCCTATCGCGCCCCAAACTGCAGGCATAACCCAGTCTGCACGTATAAATGGCTCAGCAATATTACGCTCTAATGCAAGCAATGATTGGCGAAATTCTTCATTATCTTTTTTTACAGACGCTAGGAAAGAATTAATTTTAATAAAAGAATCAACCCTCAAAGATTCTTTTTCTCCCATATCAATATAACGGTTCAGATTCTTAAGTAACTTGCCCACATCTAATTTTTTTTCATATTGCTCTAAATAATTAAGAGTAGATACAATACTTCTTCTTAATTCGGGTGTAAAAGCATCAATGTTTTTTCCATAGAAAAGTGTAGCACTACGCAATCTTTTAATATTTTCTTCTAATGCTGCTTTGGCTTCCAATAAATTACTCAAAATCTGCTTCCTGTCATCATCTTTGACAGGCTCCTGCCAAGCAAACAAAGAAGAAAAAAGTAATAAGGCAATACATATTACTTTTTTCATATATTTCTACCTTCGAGCTTGCTTGAATAATTTTTGTATCTGCGCTATGCCATTTTTTGGCTTACTCCAGAAATAAAGATCTGCCGCTGCCTGCCACACCGCATCAGAGATCGGCTTCCCGCCAAAATCAAGCCCTTTAATCTGCTTTTTAAAGTAGGCATCCCGCTGATGCTTAGTTGCACTCAAGGATGCCTTTGTCGCGATTACAAGCAGCTCAAATTCTGCTGGGCTTATATCTTCTGGCTTAAGTTTGATATTTTGAAGCTTGCGAAGCACCATCTGCTTTGAAAGCCATGGAAACCCTTCATACCATCGCTCAATAGCTATCGCAATTGCTACTGCTACAGCGCTTCCGCCCACAATCTTTTGTGTATTAGAATAGCCAGATTGAACCTTTTGTTTAATTTCCGACTGAGGAACTTCCATGGGGGTCTGGCTATAATTTTCTGGTGTAATTTCCGGCAGAGAAGCTTCCGTGGAGGTCTGTCTACAATTCAAAGACCCTAAACAAACCACAGCTTTTGTGTCATTAATTTCTGGTGTAATGTCCAAGTGAGGGTTTTTTTTAAAGCTTTTAACTTTTTCATCTATTATTTCAATGTTATATTTAAGAAGATTTAAATCAGTAGGTTTAATTTTGCCCTCTAAACTATGAAGTTTAGTTTTTTCCTCGTCAGTTTTTTTTTCAATCTCCGACAATTTATATTGATCTTTTGCTATTTTAATTAATCCTAAAATTGATTCTTTACTATTTTCTCCCATTTCAGACATCGTCATACTGTCTTTAGAGCCCTTTCCCGTACGATCAGTATTTGAATCTTGTACCCCCTTAATATCGCTCTCAAAAGCATTTAACCTCTTCAATAAATACATTTTTTTTACATTTTCATAAGTCTCTTTGTCGGCTATGTTTAAATCATCGGAATTATTTTGATTATTGATGATATCTTTTTTTAATTGTTCCGTGCCCCAGGCAAACCCGCTCAAAATAAGCCCACTCAAAAAAATAAATTTTTTCATCATGATATTCCTCCAGCTATAGGTGCAATTAACGCATTAAAATCTCCACTATAAATCTCATTAAGAATAGCTGAACTTGCAGAAAAATCTAAAAGCGCGGATCTATTTTTTGATCCAGCTAATAGCTTTTTTAGCGGCTTTTTATGCCCAAATCGCGCATGCAATGCTGCTGCCAAGAGATTTTGCTGCTCAGGAGAGAGATCCTTTATTGAAAGGCCATGGCGCATAAGTACGCGCTCAATATATTTTTTCTGGCCCCATTTAAGCCCTTTATACGCTGCTCCAATGATCAATGCCCCTGCAAGCGCTAGACCAACCCCCCCCAACGCTTTTTGTCGAAAACTATATCCAGTATTTTGAGGAATGTTTGGTGGAATTGGGGGATTATTGTTATTAATTTTTTGTTGTGTATCTAGTTGATTATCTTTTTTATTTTCATCGGGGTCAACTTGGCCGCTATTTTTACTTGAATCATTAGGATCTTCGAGCTTTTTCCTTAAGGCTTCAAACTTTTTTGCAAGCTCATCAAAACTGGGAATATCTTCATCGTGCTTATCATTTTTTCCCGTAAATTTTGCTTCAATTTCTTTAAAATCCTTTTTTAACATTTCTAATCTTTTTTCGATCCCTTCTGACTCTGACAGTATGTTGTTTTTTTTCTCTCTCAGGTTAACCATGTCTTCAAGATTAGAAGCGAGCATATCAACTAAAGGCCCCATTCTATTTACTTCACGAGTCAACTCATTTATTATTCTGTCTTTTTCAGATTTAGGCATCTTATTTATATAATCTGCCTTCTTTTCTGCAGTCATGCCTTTTGTCTTATCTTTATCCACATAGGCATGTATAATTTTTTTAATAATTTCACTTTTTTCTTTTTCAGGTACATCTTCTCGCTTTAAATCTTTTAACATTACGTCATTTGCTTGATATTGTGGCTGAATATACAAAAATATTCGGTCCACATCATCAAGAGACCCTACTTGGACTGCTTTTTCACCAAAAAAAGGCTTAAGACCTGTTTGAACATCTTTAATTTTGGAGACAATTGAACGATCTATCTCGTCAACCGCTTTATTGTTATCATGAAGTGCTTTTTCAGTTTGCTCTAAATCTTTTTTGAGTGTTTCAAATTCTTCAATTTTTTGCAGCTCTTCCCAATTTTTTTGTTGTTCTTTCACATAGCTCTCCACTCCAAACAAATCCATACCAACAAAAAAACAGGCAATTGCAACCATCAATAATTTTTTCATATCTTAGTCCCGAGTAAATATACTTCCCTTCAGGCCTATTCTATCAAAACAGAACCTTTATTATCAATATAAAAAAGGAAAATCGATCAAAAAGATAAAGCGTTAGGTGCGTATTTGTTATTTTCCGCAAAATAGTTGCAATTTGTAACATCATTTTTGTATGATGCCCATGAATAACTCTTTAAAAAAGGAGCTTTTATGAAGATGTATCAAATCATTCTATTCCTTGGATTCATAGCGTATGGTTTTCAAATAGAATCATGCCCAACCTGCAGCGGGCGAATCACGCAAGACAGCGCCCCCTTTTTTACGGATGATTTTTATCAGCCAACGCATGAAAGTATGGACTATATTTATCAGCAGCTTTTGCAAGAAGAGGCTGAGCAAGCAGAGAAAACAGCATGAAGATGGGCGCACAATCTCTGATTTTTGCATGCTTGCTTGCAATAGGCCTTTATCAAAAAAATAGCGCAGAACTAGGCTGCCTTGATAATTCCTATCATCTTACAGAATCGTTTGACCATAAAACCTACCATCCTGTCGATTGCACCTGCCCGTGCGGCCGCTATCAATCGCAAGGCCTATGGACACAAAGCCGCAGCCAGTGCCTTGAGTGCCGCCATTTTCACGATCCAAAGCCTCTTATTGTCGTCAATTCTATCAAACCTTCCCCTCTCAAAAGAAATATCGCATTGCCATCTGCACGAGCCACAATGAACACACTTATTGCCCGTTGGAAAGCCGCTTCGAGGCCCTGTACTATTTTGACAAATAGAAAATGATCTGATAGCATAGAAATCAGAAAATGGTGCATAATTGGGGGTATTGTTCATGTCTCGTCATACGTTTTGGGGATTCATAACACGAAGCAGCCTTGTCGTACTGGGTTTTACTGCGGTCATGTGGGTCGTTTCCTTTATTTTTTTCACCCAACACCCCATCACTTCATTAAGAAAAAATCGCTTAGAATCTATTAAAATAGAAAGAAAAGATTTACTGAACTGGCTTTTCAATAGTGTTGGTATCTATTTTTTTAATACGTATCTGCCTACCTGGCAAAAGGGTATCCGGGAAACCAAGCTCCAACGAAAAGAACAAAAAAAACTTCTTAACTATCATCTTCTTATTGAACATATTATTGATCGTGATCCAAAAATAGTGGTCAATCATCATCGCCCTACACTCTATCTTCACGGATGGGGAGATACTAAAGACAGCGCTAAGCTTATTAAAGCGTTTTGTGAAGTAATTCCTGGCGATGTTGTTACCTTTAATTTTAGGGATGCAGGCGTACTTTTGCCAAAGCTTACCTATGCCAATCTCGGCCAAGTGCCCGATGTCTTATCCACCATTTACGTCTTAAAATGGATGCGTGATACGCTCAATGTTCAAGAGGTTGATCTTTTTGGCTATTCAAGAGGCGGAGCAACACTTTTAAATACGATAGCTGTTCTTAATGATAAAAATGGTACCTATGATCAGGATTTAGGACGTATTGGAATTACTAAAAAAGATCGATCTGAACTTCTTTCCATGATTCAAAAAGGCGCCCACGTACTCAATTGCCCACTTACAGATATGAACACAACCATTAGTGAGTTCGTTCAATCAAAGCATCCCGGATGGATTAATGCTTTTTCATCGTTCACTCGGTATAAAAAAGATGGCCTTCAAGGCCTCACATCGGCCCTCTCATTTCAAGGGCTTAAGCTCAACATTCTTGCACACTTTCAATATCGAGACACGATTATTTCAAATAAAAATGAAGCTCTTTTATATAGTCGTCTTGCACAGCATAATCCTCTGACCACCTTTATGGTGCTTGGTAATGATGGGGGGCATATGCACCGCCATACATCCCTTGCACAAACCGTTCATCCCTTCAAGCGCTTATTTGGAAGCTCGCATGACCCTGAATATGTTCGGCAATACGGCATTCTCAAGCAGCACTACGCTATTTCAAATCGACTTTTAAGGCCAAAATCTCAACAAGAAGCTGAACGCATCATTTCAAACTATTACTCAGAATGCGCACAGCAAGAAGAACAAAAAAAGCTGGAACAGCTACACTCTCGCGCTTCAATCAATCGAGAGCAAAAACGGAAAAATTGAGTCTGGGTTCAATGAAACAGAGTCAATACCTTGAGCAATCAAAAAGTGCATAAATTCTGGATAATCCGAGGGCGCTTGCCCACAAATACCAATAAATCGTTGAGCCTCATGCGCTGATGCGATCGCCATCGCAATCATAGCTTTTACAGCAGGATCGCGCTCATCAAAGAGCGAAGCTAAAACGGCCGAATCGCGATCAATACCAAGTGTAAGCTGTGCCAAATCATTAGAACCGATAGAAAATCCATCAAAATAGCGTGCAAACTCTTTCATAAGAATTACATTTGAAGGAATTTCACACATCATTACAAGTTTAAGATTATCGCGCCCTCTTTCAAGTCCGTAGCGCTTCATCAGGGCAATTGTTCTTTGAGCTTCATCAATAGTACGCACAAACGGCACCATTACCATAATATTGGTAAGCCCCATTGTAGTCCGTGCTCGAATAATTGCATCACATTCAAGCTTAAATGCTTTTTGATACTGTGAGCTCGTATACCGAGAAGCACCACGTAAGCCAAGCATCGGATTTGCTTCTTCATGCTCAAAAAGTTCTCCAGCAATTAAGTTGCGATATTCATTTGATTTAAAATCGGACAAACGAACGATTACAGGCTTTGGATAAAAAGCTGCTGCAATTTGAGCTATTCCTTGCGAAAGTTTTGCAATAAAAAATTCTTGTGGCGTAGAGTAGGAACATGTTTTAGCAGCAATAATCTTTTTTAAACGAGCATCTTGAAGGCTCTTATACTCGGCAAGCGCCATTGGATGAATTGCAATTTCAGAGCTAATAATAAACTCAATACGCGCCAATCCAACTCCTTCAACTGGCAGACTGCTTAATGCAAAGGCAGCTTCTGGATGCGCAAGCGTCAAGAGCAGTGGAACTGGCGATTTAAAAGTTGAATCACAAGAAATTTCCTTTTTTTCAAAAGGGATATCGCCAGCATACACATAACCCGTTGATCCCTGAGAGCAATCCAATGTAATAAGCTGACCATTTTTGATTGTTTTTGTAGCCATAATTGTACCGACAAGCGCTGGCAGGCCCATCTCTCTACTTACAATCGCTGCATGGCAAGTTCGCCCTCCAAGGTCGGTAATAATTCCAGCCGCCTTCTTCATGATAGGCACCCAATCAGGATCTGTCATGGTAGTCACGATAATGTCACCTTTTTGAACGAGGTTCATCTGACGAGGTGATGTAATAAGGCGAGCCTTTCCAACAACGATGTGTTCTCCTATGCTTGAACCTTTTACAATAGCCTTTGGAACTTTGTATGGTTTAAGCTTGAATAGTGAATAGGTTTTTCTATGCCGAGCAGAATGAACAGTTTCTGGTCGAGCTTGCACAATATATAATTTTCCCGCCTTACCATCCTGAGCCCACTCAACATCCATTGGAGTCCATTTTTGATTCAGTGATGAGTAATAATCTTCAATGATCATAACCATTCGAGCCAATTCAAGAATCTGTTCATCTGATAAACAAAAGCGCTCTTGCTGCGATCGCTCAACCGCAAATTTTTTCACCGGATACATCTCTGATGAACCATAAATCAGCTTATGCTTTTTATCGCCACATTTTTTTTTGATAATCGGAACAAGCCCTTTTTGTAATGTCGGTTTAAATACAAAAAATTCATCGGGATTCACAAGCCCTTTGACCACCATCTCACCCAAACCATACGATCCATTAATCATAATAACATCTTTAAATCCCGTATCCGTATCAATTGAAAATGCCACACCTGCAGTTCCTTTATCAGATCGAATCATTTTTTGTATTCCAACTGAAAGCGCCACCGCAAAATGATCAAATCCTTTTTCAAGGCGATATATTATTGCACGATCGGTAAAAAGCGATGCGATACTTTTTTTGACCGCATACAGCAGCGATTGAGATCCACGAATATTCAAATATGTCTCTTGCTGCCCTGCAAACGATGCTGTTGGCAAATCTTCGGCTGTCGCAGATGAGCGCACAGCGACATCACACTGTTTAGTTTTATACTCTTTGCTTAACAACTCATACGATTCTACAATTTCCGATGCAAGATCATCGGGCATTACCCCATGGGCAAGTAATGTACGAATCTTTTTTCCGATTTTTTTAAGACTAGATATATCATCTTTTTTTAATGCTTTAAGTATCGCTTTAATTTTTGGCTCAAGATGATTGTATGTAAGATAATACCAATATGCATCGGCAGTAATCGCAAAGCCATTGGGAATTGGAATATTATGAGAAGCTAAATCCTGTATCATCTGCCCTAATGAGGCATTCTTTCCTCCTACCAGCGATATATCTTTCATAGAAAGCGTATTAAACCAGCGAATAAATTTCACAACTTCCTCACCGCTTTGATGGTCGTTGGTATGTACCAATCAATTTTGCCTGCCCTATTACAACAGGACGAATTGTTCGTAAAAATTCTGCTCGTGTCGCATTACTTGTAAGCTTAAGCGTCGGGACCTTGAGAGCATAGACTGTGATAAGATATCGATGTTTTTTTAAAGGAGGACACGGCCCTCCATAATCTTTGGTGCCCCAATCGTTCGTACCTTCAATCCCTTTATAATATGCTATGTTTGCATTAACAGGCAAATACTGCAAATCTTTTGGAAGATCAAATACAAGCCAATGCGTCCAATGCCCTCCTCGAGCATCAAGATCATCAATCATAACAGCAAAACTTTGGGTACCCTGCGGAACATGCTCCCAACGCAACGGGGGAGAAATCTCCTGCCCATCGCACGTGAACATCACAGGTATTGGCCCGTTATTTGCAAACGCCTGAGATGTAAGCTCAAATTCACTCTTGATCTGTTGCGTTTTTTTTGCAATACGCCGTTTAAACGCCTCTAAATAAGACGGGAAAACAAGGCTCATCCCAACCATCCCGATCCCTATGAAAACTGTATATTTCATGATTTCACTCCTTTCTCCATCCATTCCAGTATTTCCAGTTTGAACTTCAAAAAGCAATGTTACATTTACTTTTTGGCCTTAATGAGGCATACTTTTACTATATTTACAACATTTTCAACCCCTAATTCGGAGGATGGGTGCTTTATGAATAGTAAGCCCTCGTCGTATATCATAACAGTTGGTCTCGCAATTTTTTCTATGTTTTTCGGGGCCGGAAATCTTATATATCCACTCGCCGCTGGCCTTCATGCTGGAGGCAATAATATGTATGGAATGATTGGATTTATTCTTACCGCCGTCTGTCTGCCGCTTGCAGGGTTGATTGCCATGATTTTATTTGATGGTAACTATGAAGCTTTTTTTGATCGCTTAGGCAAAGTTCCTGGCCGATTAGTAATTTTGATCTGTATGATTGTCATCGGGCCAATGATTGCAATTCCTCGTATCGTAACAGTTTCACATACGATGATTGCACCATTTTTACCAATTCCATTTTTACAAGATAGTAGCAATCCGCAAGCATCTTTTGTATTTGCTCTTATTTTTCTGGGCATTACCTATTTAGCGACATATCGGGAAAATAAAATTGTTGACCTCCTTGGAACTGTTATTAGCCCATTGCTTGTGATATCTCTTTTTGTGATCATCATCAAAGGATTTTTGAATGCTCACGTCGTAATTCCAACGACCGTTACAGCACTTGAAGCATTTAAAGTTAACTTTATACGTGGATATGAAACGCTTGATCTATTGGGCGGTATTTTCTTTTCCTCTATCGTGATTTCTATCTTAAAAAATACTGTCGGCGATAAAAAAAGTGGCGTTAGTCAAAATCAACTTGCTCTTATTGGCCTTAAAGCTGGCACATTAGGCGTAGCGCTCCTTGCGCTTGTATATATTGGTATGAGCATTTTAAGCGTGTATCATGGCCATAATCTTCCTGCAACGGGAGATCTTTTTAAAGAGCTCTCATTTAGAGTTCTTGGAAATGGCGGCGCTTTAATTATCGCAACAGCCGTTTTGATGGCATGCTTTTCAACATCAATCGCACTTGGTGCCGTTGTGGGCGAATATTTTCAAGTTCATATTTTTCAGCGAAAAATCAGCTATGAATTAGCGCTATTCATCCTCATGCTTCTTTGCATTCCGCTTTCAACATTTGGCCTTGAATATGTGGCACAGCTTACAGGTGGCCCTTTAGTCTATATTGGGTATCCTGCAATTATCATGCTTACGTTTTGCAATATTGCATACAAACTTGCTAACTTCAAGCCGGTTAAAATTCCTGTTGCCGTAATATTTATTATCGCACTGATAAGCTATTTTCAATAAATAGACAATTAAAAAGAGGAGCCTAAACAGCTCCTCTTTTTTGTACAAGACAAAATGCATCCATAGGTGCAGACCAGTTATCGGCTTCTTGCTGCCAAAATTCAAGCACATTAGGAAATCTTCCCTCTCGATAGATAGAACTTCCAGGACGCACTCCCCATCGAGCATCATTGTGATATGGCATAAAAACGGCAATTCTTCTGATGTCTGATTGTATAGCATACGCCAATCCATTTGGAATCGCAGTATCAGGGCCGCACAAATATCCTTTTCGATTAACAATAGCTTGCCCTAACGCACAGAGCTCATCAATGTTTAAATCGCCACAAAATATAATCTCTCTTTTGAATGCCTCTGAAACAACATCAAACCCTTGTTCTTCTCGCTGAGCCTGATCTAAGAGTTCATACTCCTGTATCGTAATCGGAGGATGTCCGTATGAAACTGATATGAGTTGAACTGAATCTGACCGCAAAGATTCAAATACCGCTAATGGTATTTTTCTTGAACGAAGCTTACGCCCTTCTGGCACAGGAAAATCGCTTGTCATGTGCCAGATCATTAGTGGCATTTTATCCCCACATACAGTATCGAGGTATTTCTCCCAATATAAAACATCTTCTTTTCGTGGTATAAAAACGGGCTCTTGCGGAATTTCATCGGGAGTTTTAATACCAAAAAAATGGGGAAGCAATGCAAGGAATGTTTCATAATCATAATGAGGAACCGCATCATGCGGTGAAATAACGACTGATGCACAATGAGCATTCTCATACAATTTTTTTAACGATGGCGCAACGAGCGCAACTGTTTTGACACTATTCATCTGAGTTAATCGCTTAAGATATACTGCATCCCCAAGCATATCTCCAATCCCAAATCTACGAGTATCATCAGTACAACGAACTAAAAGAGTTGGGCAATCAAACTCTTGCTGCTTGCTTGTAAGTTGAGTATATATCTTTTTTTTTAATGGCTTTTTAAGTACCGCATTAAAAGCGTGTGCAATGTATGTATATCCATTCTGAAAATCTCCTAATGCCCGATATGCCTGACCAAGAGCATTAAGAGCAAGCTGCTTTTGTTCTCCTGTATATGCCTCCGTAGCATTCTGAAGCACATCCAAATATCGAACTATTGCTGCATCATACTCAGAAGAGTCAAACAAACAGTTTGCTGCATAAAATGGATTTTTTATATCGTAAAAAAGAGCCGATCGTGCATAGGGATCTTGAATAGAAAATGCACTATTACACACTATTAAAAGAAGAAAAACGTGTCTCTTCATACCCGCTTTCAAAAAAAAATGGGAGCACAATACGCGTGCCCCCATGTATCAGTCACAATTACTTTAAATCTTCATATGCGCTTCTAATCACATCTTCTTGTAATTCCGGCTTATCGCACGGATACACCCATGCGCCTGAAAGTGGCTGATGATATGATGCGCCATTTCCTGCCATTCTCATATCTGAATCATGTACATCTGGCAAGATGAATGCCGTATGTTTCAATACACGAGAATCAAGCCCTCGAGAATATACATTTGATGGACCATTATCTGCCAAAAAGCTTACAACGTCTTTTTGGTGCTCATTTACGATCAAAGCTAATGCTATCGATGTATCAAATGCAAACTCCTTATCTTCATTAGGAAGTTCAATAACACGATCTTTAAAGATCTCATCCATTCTCATATTATTCTGGTTACTTTGATCAAAATGAATTCTATTTCCAGGATCTCCAGAGATAAGCATCAAGGAAGGATATGCACGCAACAGCTTTTGGAATGCAGCTGCATCTAAATGGCGACGATGAAGCTTCTTGCCTCCCATCACTATCGCTCCTCCTGTCGCACGATTATCCACTCCGCAAAATACGACCGCCTTCTTTTTATCGCTATAGTCAGCCAACAGCTCTCGCACTTCTTGCGCCTTTTTTTCAGGAGCAGTTAAAACAACTCGCGAAGGCTGTAATTCTGAAGGTCTTTTTCTCATTAAGCCTAATACACTTACAAGATGCGTAGAAAATGTACAATCCTTAGCCTTTACCTCTTGGGGATTTACCAATTCTGTGCCCAAAGCTTGCGCAAATGAATTGAGGGCTTTATGCAAAAATGCTTTGACTGCAACCTTTTTTTTGCCTGGCATCCCATCAAGCGCCTTTAAAAAATGAAATATGTCACCAATACCAATATTACTCGTATCAACATAGATTGTGTCATCAGATTTTATCTTTGCAATACTAGAAAGCCTATTGGGCTGCTCTTCAATTAATTGATCATATACTTCCCAATGTTCGCTCCACTTATCCTGTGCAAAAGCCGTCGATGCTTGATTTAATCTGGCCATTTTTTGATCATATTCAGAGCCTTTTTTTTCCTGCAATAATGATTCATACAGATCTTCTGCTCGCTTCCATTTTCTTTCTTGTAATGCTTTATTTGCAGCATGATACGGATTATTTGCATCATAAAACCATGCTGTATCCATCGGGCCTCCCGCATATATCATGGGCACTGCCATATAAAGTAAAGAAAAAGAGATACGTTTATTCATAAAGGCTCCTTTAATTATGAAGTGTAAAAATTTTCATACACTATACAAAAAAAAAAAAATATGTAAAAACATTTACTTACAGCACCTTTTTGATATAGTTACGTTCTGTACAACTAAACAAACTACATAAAAAAAGGAATCAACTTCATAGAAAATGCATCTAGATAACAACAAATTCTATTTTTTATCTAATCTTATCAGTTAAAAGAGGGGTTCTTTATGAATTTATTAAAAAAAATTTTCTTGCTCAGCTTTTGTGTAACAACGATACTAAGCGCACAAAATCCTACAAACAGTAACGCTGCTGATTGTCAAAAAAGTTTATTGAAACTTCCACGATCAACAGCAGGAAAAGGAGTCCTTGCTCTTGTACCATTTTTTGGATATCTGTATTACAAAAATCCAGAACAAGTTCCTACTTTTCACTATACTACTGATGTAAAAAAGAAGGCATTTTGGACTCTTAAAAATTTCTGGTATTTATTTGATGAAGGTTTAATCGGACAGCGATTAAAATTAAAGAGTGTTCCCGTTGGAGATGAAGGCGACAAGCTCGCGTTTCGCAAAAAAGATTGCCCTCCAACCGGTATTGTTGGACATGCTGAATCCTACATCAATTTAGGTACAAAAACAGGAAAAACTATCAATAAAATAAATAAGTTGGTCGGCGCCGCTCATTTATTAGATGGTTTATTCGCATTAATTTAAGCCGATACATATGAAAACAGAGTTTGTTATTATCTATGATTCAATAACAAACTCTGTTTTTGAAAGCCAAATAATTGCTCCGCTTATACAAAAGCTTGATACTGGAATCGTTTCTGCAGTTCACATTGTCAGCTTTGAGCGGAGCTCTCTTATTAAAAGCCTCATTATCAAATCATATCATCCTCAAATTACAATTACGCTTCTTATAAAACCTCCTTTTTTTGGAAGCATCGCACTTTGGATTGCAACACGACGATTAAAAAAGATCGTATCAAAAATTCACTTTGATTCCGTTATAGCACGAGGGCCACTCGCTGGATGGATTGCTTTCAACGCAATTAAACACGGGCCAATCTGCATTCAGGCACGAGGGCTTTGCGCAGAAGAGTATCGCTATGTGAATAATACAGGCATGTACCATCGGTTAAAAGCATGGCTCTATGAAAAAATCGAAAAAAAAGTATATGGCCTTTATGCGCGCGCGCAACATGTAACAGTAGAATCTGTAAGCCATGCATTGCGAGCGTATTGTATTGACCAATGGAATACCCCTCCGGATAAAATAGCAGTTTCCACACATGATATTCCAGCGGCTGTTTCAATCGCACAAAAAAAAATATGGCGAAAAGAAATACGAGCACGTTTGGGATTAAAAGATCAGATTGTATACGTCTATGCAGGATCAGCCCATATCTGGCAATGCCCTCAAGAGACTATACAATTTTTCTGCAATGAATATGCACAAAACAAGAATGCATTTCTTTTAATTCTGACAGCAGAACAAGAAGCATTTAAAAAAATCATAGAATCTGCCGGAATACCGCACACAAACTATCTCATTCTTACAATCTCTCATAACGCGATATATCAATATCTTGCAGCAGCCGATATTGGACTTTTGTTTCGAAAAAATCATATCATCAATTGGGTTTCTCGCCCAACTAAAGCGCTTGAGTATCAAGCAGTCGGATTACCAATCAAGCACAACAATACTGTAGAAATGCTTACCTCGTAATGATTAAAAAACGTTTCGAAGCCCATTGTGTACTATTTTTTATATAGCTTTATTGGTTTCAGAAGATTTTTGAGCTGACACGGGAGCGGCATGCTGTAGCGCTGCTATTATAAATCCTTTAAACAGCGGGTTTGCATTACCAAGTCTACTTTTAAATTCAGGATGAGCTTGAGTCGCAATAAAAAATGGATGGCTTGCAAGTTCAAGAAATTCCATAAGCCGTGTTCCATCATGCCTAACATGCTCACCTGAAAAAACTAATCCTTCTTTTTCAAGAAGTGGAATATATTTTGGATTTACTTCATAGCGATGGCGATGCCGTTCATACACCATTGCATTACTATCAAGCGCATGTGCTTTGTTGTATAAATCATACACCTGGCTTCCCTGCTTTAAATGAGCCTCAAATGAGCCCAATCGCATAGTCCCGCCATATTGATGCGATTGCAAAAGCTCTTTTTGTAATGGCAAAATATCAATAATCGGATGCTTTGTATCCGGATCAACCTCAGTTGTGTGCGCATCAGAAAGCTTGCATTGTGTACGCGCAAACTCAATTGCCGCAAGCTGCAATCCATAGCATAATCCAAGAAATGGAATCTTATGTTCTCGAATATAGCGAATGGCAGCGATCTTACCTTCTACACCTTTTGTACCAAAGCCTCCAGGGATGATCACACCATCAAAACCATTCAGTTCTTGAAGCGCCCCGGCCTGTTTCTCAAAGCGCTCAGAATCGATCCACGTGATATTAATACCCACATTTAACTCCGCTCCAGCGTGCGTCAAGGCATGACAAATACTAATATAGCTATCAGTCATACTGTATGCCCCATTAGCCAAATATTTTCCAATAATAGCCACATTGAGCGTATGACTTGGATTATCAATATGCCGAACCAAACCAGCCCAACGGCTCCAATCAGGCTCAACAAGTGGCTCAAGATTAATCTCTTTAAAAAGTTTTTGGCCAAATTTTTGAAGCTCAAGTTCAAGAGGCATATGGTACACCGATGCAATATCTGGAGCTGCAATAATACGCTCAGAAGGAAGATGCGCAAAGTCCTCAATTTTTTTTCTGCGAATATCATCTAACGGAAATTGCGATCGACAAATAATAAAATCTGGCATAATACCATGTTCGCCAAGCAATCGAATTGCTTGTTGCGTTGGCTTTGTTTTCATCTCATCAATATGACTTGGGACTGGCAAATATGTCACCAAAATATACGCAAAATTATTTGAACCGAGCTCTCGCTCAAGACCTTTTATTGCATACAAAAATGGCACATTTTCATAGTCCCCAGCAGTTCCACCTATTTCTATAATTGCAACATCATAGCCAGCTGCTGCTTTTTTTATACGTGCTTTAATTTCATCCGTAATATGAGGCACAAATTGAACCGTTTTGCCAAGATACTCACCCGCTCGTTCCCGATCAATAACTGCTTTATAGACTTGTCCACTCGTAATATTGTTCATTTTTGGAATAGACATGTCCATAAATCGTTCATAGGTGCCCAAATCTTGGTCAATCTCGCCGCCATCCTCTGTAACCCATACTTCACCATGTTCAGTCGGCCTTAATGTCCCGGCATCAAAATTAATATAGGGATCAATCTTAATAAGCGTTGTATTGTATCCATACTCTTTAATAATTTTTCCAATTGAAGCTGTAGCCACGCCTTTTCCAACACCAGAAATTACGCCTCCAGCCACAATAACATATTTCGTTTTAGTATGTTGATCCACAATAATCTCCTTCCAATTCCAGGCTATTCATAAAACCTCCTCAAAAATCATATTAATTACTCAGTCGGGCTTTAAAAAGATTTATAATAAAAGAGCTGCCATCATTGCCGAAAGCAAATTGGCAAGCGTTCCTCCAAGTACAGCATAGAGGCCAAGCTCTGTAAGCCATTCTCGTTTTTCAGGAACCAAAGCTCCAATTCCTCCAACTTGAATTCCTATACAAGAAAAGTTAGAAAATCCACACAATGCATACGTCAAAATATTAATAGTTCTTTCTGATAATCCCTTTGTAAGCATATCTCCATAGGCTACAAGCTCATTAACAGATACCTTGATGCCAATAAGCTCTCCAGCCACATGCGCTTGATATCCATCAAATCCAAGTAAATATCCAAAAGGGCTAAAAAGAGCTCCTAATAACGCGCTCAATGAAAAATTATTCATGCCTACTAACGCTCCAATAGAAGTAAGTATCGCATTTAAGAAGGCAAGAAGCGCAATAAAAGAAACAAGCATTGCCGCAACATTTAATGAAAGATACAATCCATCAACAGTTCCCTTTGAAATGGCATCAAACATATTTTTCGTTTCGGCCGAAGAATCTGCGTGTACATTAGTATCTGTTTTACTGTGTTCAGTCTCAGGCAATAAAATTTTTGCAATCAAAAGAGTTGATGGAATTGCCATAATGCTTGCCGTCAGCAAATGCTTTGCAGGAATTCCCATAGCTGCAAATACCACTAAAATTGCGCCACTAATTGTTCCCATTCCAGAAACCATCACCACCAGCATTTCTGATTTTGTCATATGCTTTAAGTAATGCCGAATCAAAAGAGGCGCTTCCGTTTGCCCAAGAAAACTATTGGCAATTGCACACAATGTTTCAGATCCTGATGTACCTAATAACGGACGAACAATCGCATTAATGGCCATAACAACAGCTTGTATAATTCCAAAATGAAAGAGAAGCGACATAAACGCACCAAAAAAAATAATAACCGGAAGAACTTTAAGCGCAAAAATAAAGCCCCACGGCCCGGATGCATCTACCAAAGAACCAAACACAAAACGAGATCCCACATCAGCAAAAAGATAAAGCTGCTGCACCCCATTAGCCAAGTATTGAACCGATGTTTGACCAAAAGACGTACAGAGCAATAAAAATCCTATTGCAAACTGAAGCGACAATCCTATGACAACCAACCGTACATTTACATGTGAGCGCCGTTTTGAAAAAAAATATGCTATACACAATATCGCTATAATACCAAAAATATTGCAGTAGCGATTGTGCTCTAGTAAATATGCAAAGAGCGACATATGAATCCTTGTGCGATAGTAACGATGTTAAAAAAAATGATAAGACAGTGTACCGGTTTAGCCTTATATACACAAGGAAATTCAAATCAATATGAGCATTCTTTTCAGAGATAGCTTGTCAAAAAGAGCTCTTCTTAATCGATAGTTGGTATCATAGTGCTATCAGCAATCAAAATACCGTCAGATAATACAAAATAGGCATCGAGCTGCTTGCCCGCTTTGATTGTAATGAGATCTTGCAAAGCCTTTCTATACATCTCCATAATGACACACGTTAATTCCATGAGCGCAATGTTAGAGGCTCTCAATTCGAGTGCTTTTTCAAAATCAACCAATGATACATCAAGCAATTTTTCGCCGAGAAAGCCGCATTTTTCAAAAAGATCTAATCCAGACTCAGCGTCAACAAAAGATCGAATGTCTTTAAGCATATTATGAATAGAATTTCGAATCTGTTCTGCTGATGAAAGATGATCACGAAAAGAAATATCACGCACTGCTTTTACCAAATTATTTTTATACTCATCTGCAGTCTTCATAATATATTTTGCTTGATTTTCACGTAACCCTTCAAAAAAGATATTCCCTCCTTTGGAACTATTATCAGAAATATGTGCAATAATTGCACACCACAATGCATATATATCTTGTCGAGATTCATGCAAATCAAGCACCTCATTCCAGATACTATTAAGTTTATCATAATCTACTGAAACATTGTGATCAAAAGCCTTACGAGAAAATTCGTTGCTTCGTAATTGAAACAAAATGAAATGCTGCCGAAACAAAATGTCTTTTTTTGTAAGTTGTATAGACGCTTGAAAAAATGACTCAACCATACGAATTTCATTCAGTGGCAAACCCTGAGCATTCGCTATAAGCGATTCAGCGTCCTGTTTGATTTGCTCACGTAATGTATCAGACATACCAAAAGAGTAGAGACTTTGCGTAAAGAGCACAAAAAATAGAATCTTCATATAGAATTTCATTGCCCATAATCCTTATGAGTATGAGATTACTGATATTTGGCTAAAAATTGCTTTTTGCGAGCCTCTCGCTCCTCTGCACGTAAAGCCTGAATGATTTCATCAAGATCCCCTTCCATAATCTGCTCTAATCTCTTGAGTGTTATATCAACTTGATGATCGCTCACTCTATTTTGAGGATAATTGTACGTACGAACTTTTTCAGAACGCATACCGGTCCCCACCTGCTCCTTGCGCTGATCGCTCATTTCCTGAAGCTGCTTTTCTTCTTGCGCCTTTAAAATACGCGCTTGAAGAATCTTCATAGCCTTTGCTTTATTTTTATGCTGAGATCGCTCATCTTGGCAAGACACTACGACGCCCGTTGGAATATGAGTAATACGAACGGCAGAATCAGTCGTATTGACGTGCTGCCCCCCCGCACCACTCGCTCGAAATACATCTATTCGAAGATCGGATGGTTCAATTGACACCTCAACATCCTGAGCCTCTGGAAGTACCGCAACAGTAGCTGTCGAGGTATGCACACGTCCGGACCCTTCTGTCGCAGGAACACGCTGCACTCGATGAACTCCCGACTCTCGCTTAAGATGCCCATATACATCCGGCCCTTTTATATACGCAACCACTTCTTTAAATCCACCCAAATCCGTATCGCTCACACTTTCTACCGATACTTTCCACCCTTTTAAAAGGGCATAATTTGAATACATTTTAAGAAGATCTGCTGCAAAAAGAGCTGCTTCTTGACCTCCAGCACCAGCTCTGATTTCAAGATATACCGAACGATCATCATGCTCGCTTGCTGGAGCCAACAATGATTCGAGCTCGCGCTCCTGCTGGGCATATTTTGCTTGTAAGTCAATAAGCTCTTGAGCATAGAGCTCAGCCATTTCGGGATCACCCGAAGTCTGAGCCTGCTCTTTAACCAATGCTATCTCACGAGCAAAAGCTTCACACGACTTATGTTTTGCAATAAGACCCGCGAGATGACCAAATTCTCGCTGGAACGCCTGTCGTTCGTTTCGATCAAGTTTGGCATCCGAAAGTATTTGCAAAAGCTCATCATGCCGCTTTTGAAGGGCATCCCAGTAGGCGGCTTTCATAATAGTAAAACCTTTAAACTAAGCTTTGCCTTTGAACTTTTTCTTAAACTTTTCGATCTGACCAGCTGTATCAACAAGCTTTTGATCGCCTGTATAAAATGGATGGCACTGAGAACAAAGCGTTATTGAGAGATCTGATTTTGTAGAACGTGTTTTAAACGTATTTCCGCAGGCACAATGGGCCGTTACTTCATGCAATTCTGGATGAATATCTTTTTTCATAATAGATCCTTTATTGGCTCAAATAGGCTGTAATTTTACAGTTTATTATGGCATAGATGGTAATTTTGTAAAGATTCGGCCTTCTAAACATCAACTAAACTGGTAAGTATTCTTACCGTTTCACCATTTTAGACACAAAACGCATATTGCTTGATTTTTATATTTTCAGCTTGTCATAATCTAGAATGTGAACGTAAACTACGCATATATATAAAGGGGGCTACAAAAATGAGAAAATATATGTATTATCCTCTATTTCAGTGGGTCATACTTGCAGGGCTTTTATTGACACATGGAAATGAGGTTATAGCTCAGGCTGCTGCTCAACCCAATAATCTTGGAGCATTTGGACGGGAAGCACTATTTGAAATAGGGGTTCAACTGCCATCAGCTTTGTATTATGCACAAAAAAAGGCTGATAATATCTTACAATCGCCCGATGATACCGTTCAATGGCTACAAACCGAAGCACAATCTATCATTCAAGATTCTCCTGCGCTTATAAAAGAAGTAGGCGGATCTCGTATCTCATCCGCTGAACAATCTCAGATTAGACAGTTTAAAAATAAAGCTCTTTCTATCGCGGCAACACTCTTTTTCATAACCGCCAAAACATTGCATCAGATCGAAGTTGCTACTCAAAAGCAGGCTCAATCTTTGGTTGGCAAAGCAAAACAAAAAGCACAATCAGCATGGCAGGCCATACGATCCTTTGTTTTTGATTTTCCATCCAATGTAAAAAACACTCTCAATGAAACATCTAAAACTCTTAAGCAAGTATCAACGCTCGGAACAGCAAAGGTTAAAGATTGGCTTGCCAAAGAGCTCACCATTTATAAACAGGGAATCCCGCTCCTTTTAAAATATATTAAAACCAAGTCTCTTTCAGCTCCAGAAATGGCTACGCTTAAATCGTTTAGAAATCGCATACTCATCGTCACAATTATCATAGTAATAATCGTAAGCTATATTGCCTACCAGCGCTATCAGGCACAACAGCGCGAGCCACAATCTGGCGTCAGCTATGATGAAATACGAAAAGCGTTCAATCAAGAAGGCATAAGACCCGAACTGCCGCCACGCCCTCAAGTTGCACCACCTCTTCCTCAACGAGATTATGCACCGGCATTACCACCACGACCTGATCTAGCGCCTCCACTGCCGCCACGCCCTCAGGCTGCACCGCCACTACCACCACGAGATTATGCTCCGGCACTACCACCGCGACCTGAACTAGCGCCAGCCCTGCCACCACGCCCTCAAGTTGCACCACCATTACCTCCGCGAGATTATGCACCAGCTCTCCCTCCGCGACCTTCTGATCCTTCAGCCTCTGTCTCTTCATCCTCGCAAGCCACAGAGCGACCGCTCCCTCCCCTACCCCAAGGAAGACCTTTCGCTGGAGCTCCAAGGCCAACACCTCAACAAAAACTTCTTGAAGACATAGAAAAGGGAGTCGCGCTTAAAAAGTCTGCTCCACGAGCAATAGAGCAACAAAGCACTCCACAGCTTTCAACCCAAGACGAAATAAGACAAGCGCTTGTTGGGGCCCTTGGAAGTTCTGGAAGTACCAATGTTTTACAAATTGAAGAAGAATCTATTGATCTTCCCAATGATCTAGCAGCTCGACTTCGCTCAGCACGAGAGCAGGCTCGCCAAAAAGGACCTGGAGCTCGTGATTCATTAATAAAAACAGAGTCTCAAATATACAAAGAAGCAGATGAACGGCTTCGCAAAAAAGAAGCGCAAGAAATTGAAATACTGCGATCACAACTTCAAAAATCGCTAGAAAACGAAAACAAACAGGAAATACAACAGTTAAACAATGAAATTGCCACCCTAAAAAAGCAATTTGAAACAACACAAAATCCACGAACAAAAGATCGAATCAGAGTCCTAGAAGAAGAAATCGAGGATAAACAGGAAACTTCACTCGACGAACAGATTGAAGAAAGAATCGCTGAAGAACGTCTATCATTACTCGAAAAAATTAAAAATAGCCGTAATTATTGATTATCGTAGGGGGAGGCTTTCGCCTCCCCCCGATTTACCGTTCATTAGGTAAAAGAACTTTAAGCTCGCGACTCAAAAAATAGCTAAGAATTGTTCGTATTACCACAATAATAGCAAGAAGACCTAAATTGTAATAATCAGGGGCAACAAGCGATCCCACAATATCACCGCCAACCATAAATTCAAGCCCCATAAGCACCGCATCTCCAAATTGTAAGCGAATCGTCATAAGCGTGTAATGTTCTTTGATAAGATACATAATAAGCTGGTACGCAGAGCGAACTGCACCCAACACAATAATCAATACACCTAGCATAGAGATAATAAGACGAATAGTGAGAAGTGTGTCGCGATACAATTCAAAATTTTCAAGATTCATAGCTATCTCAACTATTTTTTAATTTCGATTCTATATCCATGGAATCGCTTTCCACCAACATTTTCTGTTGAATGCACATTGACTGGTTCAATCCACGAAACACCTTCTGGCTTTATTTCGGCAATTTGTTTTCCATTTTTATCAAAATATCGAATGGTTGATGATTCTGCAATGATTGTGACACTTTTATACGGATGATCGTGAAGAGGCTCCCTTTCTCCTGGCTGGATGGTAACTTCAAGCACTCTTACCGCATCATTTTCAAATAATGTTTTGTGTGTTTTTGATGCCACTTTTGCAGCATCATATTTTAGATCTATCATTGCACTCCTTTTTGATGGTTTTGATTACACTACTAATCCACTGATCGTTTGTCTAGTTCGCAGACTCAGTCAAGCGTAAAGGTTTCATGATACTTTGGAATAATCACATTCCATGCAAAACGCTCTTTAATTTTCTCTTGCAATGACTGCGCAGCTTCTTTTTCTCCGTGATTTAGAAATACTTTTTTTGGCGCATTTTTAAAACCCGCAAGCCATTCGAGAATTTCATTATAATCGGCGTGAGCAGAAAGCGTATTAATTTTTCGTATTGAAGCACGCACCGCATATGATTTTCCTTCTATTACAATCTTTTTAACTCCATCAACAAGCCGACGCCCTTCTGTCCCTGGAGCCTGAAATCCGACAAAAATAACCGTATTTTTTGCGTTTGAAATATACCGTTTAAAGTGATCGTCAATTCGACCTCCATCAGCCATACCGCTTCCTGCAAGAATTACTGCGGGTCCATTTAAATGATCCAACTTTTTTGATTCTCGTGTCGTTCTTGTATAAATAGGCATATCAAACACAGAGCTGCACATGGTATCTGATAGCGTATGTTCATCATTAAATGCACAAAATAAATTCGTTACGCTAATCGCCATTGGACTGTCTAAAAAAAGTGGAACCTTAGGAACTATTTTATCCTCTATTAACTTATACAAACAGTACAAGATCGCTTGCGTTCGCCCAACCGCAAAAGCAGGAATTATAACAACTCCCCCTTTCTTGATCGTTTCGTTGACCATTTCTCCTAACGTTTTTATCGGATCGCCTTCGGTATGCAAGCGATTTCCGTATGTTGATTCAAGTATTAAATAGTCGGTCGTTTTGATGTGTGGCGGCGATTTCATAATAACCTGATCCGGCCGCCCCAAATCTCCTGAAAACGTAACGACTCGTTTCCCATCAGAGACAACCACAAATGAGGATCCCAGAATATGCCCCGATTGAACAAGTGTTACTTGAAAATTTTTGCCTATAGTAATCGGAGTGTCATATGCAACGGTACTAAAATATTCAAATGAATGTTCCGCATCCTTAATCGTATAAAGCGGCTTACCTAATCGTTTTTTCCGCGCATTATCTTCCTGAATAACGGCGCTATCAACAAGCATAATTTTGCACAATTCAAACGTAGCAGGAGAGCAGTAAATTTTTCCACGAAATCCATTGCGTACTAAAAGAGGAATGTAACCGGTATGATCAATGTGCGCATGCGATAATACAATCGCGTCAATTGCACTCGGATCAACGGGAAAGGGATCCCAATTTTTTTTTCTTAGCTCCTTATCCCCTTGAAACAAACCGCAATCCACCAAAAACATGGTGTCATCATCTTGAACAAGGTTTCTTGAACCTGTTACCTCTTCTGCTGCTCCCAAAAACGTAATCTTCATATGCTTTACCCTGCTTTATATGTAAAATCTATATCGACAGGCTCAGCATACCCTACAATTCAGAAATATACATAACGACCCAATGCTGCATGATGTTTAAAATGAAAATCCTATACCCGCACGCAGATCAATTCCACCAACGTCTATTTTTTCACATGATTGTGTTTGAGGGGGAAATAGATATCGAAATGCGCCTGTAATATTGATGCATCGCCATACAGGATACTGCAATCCAAGCTCAAGCTCACCAATAGCTTTTGTCGTATGAGCAGTGCCTAAATAGCTCTTTTCCTTAAGCCATGCAAATCCTAATCCCAGCGAAGCATATGCCGTTAGATCGCACTTAAATTGTTTTATTCTTTTTAAATAGATCGTGAATGGAACTTCCTGAATCAATGAACATTGGCGCAAAAACGTCGTATGGCCTTTTGCACGCCAATAGCTCAGCTTAGCGCCAAGCCCCCAAACTTCCCATGGATAGTAGCAAAAATCTGCTGTGATAGCATTCGCCATTCCATGGCCATACACACATGTAAACTTTGAATCATTTTTAAACGCATATCCTGCCGTAAACGCCGTAAAAAAACGATTTCTATCTTCACCAGAATCATTACTAGCAATTGTGGATGGAATTGCAATAATTAAAAAAAACAGTACTAATTTTTTCATCGCATACTCGATCTTTATTAACGACACACATTAAGCCACATTTCATCGACACTATTAATCACACTCACGTTATTTGAACTATAATTAGCAACGTACGCTCGTGAACCATCAGACGATATTGCTACCGCTGCAGGAGAAGATCCAACGACAATTTTTGGGCACAATACTTTATGAGTGCACAGATCAATAACTTTTACAACTCCTTCTCCAGGAGTCAAATCCGTAAAATTTGGGCCAAGATAAAGCGTATTATAAATGGTTACGTACGCAAAGCGTCCATCGGGAGTGAGAGCAATACCGGATGGCTGTGTTCCCACAGTCACTGTCGAGCTGATAGAATTACTGCTTAAATTTACAAAGCTTACCGTTGTCCCTACAGGAGAAAAATTATTACTTCCAAAATTAGTGACGTATGCAAATGTTCCATCGCATGATATGACAATTGAAAATGGCCCAGAAAAGCCTTTGATCGTCTTAATTACCGTATTTGTACTCGTTTGAATCACGCTAATCGTTCCCGTTCCTGGATTGCCATCCACATAATTAATCACATACACAAAAGCCCCATCAGGCGTTATAGCAAGCCCTGCTGGCGCAAGATCGACCGTAATAGCACTGCCTACAATACTATTCGTCGCAATATCAACGACACGCACTGTCGTCGCATTACCACTTCCCACTCCGCTTGGCCCCCCATAATTATTTACATAGGCTGTTTTGCCATCAGGGGTAATCGCAAAGCCGGAAGGACCATCAAACCCTCCAATAGTTCCTATTACTGTATTTGTAGCTGTATCGATAATTGAAACTGTCGTGCTATTACTATTCGTGATATATACCTTTGTACCATCACTATTAATCGTAACGGTATACGGCTGATTGAAGCTTGCATCAGTAATCGTTTCAATCACAGCATTCGTTTCAAGATCTATGACGCTTACCGTATCCTCACCTGCAATACTATCATCATTATTATTCGCAACGTACGCATATTTACCATCTGGCGTAATAGCAATTGCAGCTGGATTTTCACCACCTGCTATTGTCGCTATGACTCTGTTGCACTTTTTTGTAGAGGCATCTATTGCCATCGAAAGGCAACATAATAAAAAAATAGAAACCTTATGATTGTGAAGCATATCTCTCTCCCGAATAAATACACTAAAGATATACCTATGGTATGGATGCAATTATACACGTGTCAATGATACGTAACAAAACTGAATTATCTCTGTAATACAAATATCATGAGATGCTTTGTAACAGTTCATTGTAAGCCATCAAAGCCAAAAAAGTGCCGGCTCTTGCGTATAAACCTCTAATTTTAATATGATTAATAGCAGTTATACATAGAAAATTAGTGCTAATATATCCTGTTAGGGGGAAATATGGTTCGTCATTTTAATACTATATGCTTTACGTTTTTAATGTGTACGCAATCGATCACTGCTCAAAATCTTGATGTGGTAAACCGCTTAGATCAAAATTTTATCAACTGGGTCAAAATTCTGCGAGGTGAGCGAACGATTTTCAAAAGTAAAGCAGTAGTAGGCGGAGCACTTATAGGAACTGGAGCCGGATTGGCTTCTGGAGCAAATATAATTAAAGAACCTCAGATGACTATCGGTTCGCCAATACAATTTGATCCTCTTAGAATAGAAATATTTGGTGAATCATCTCCCGGAGATTATGCTTTTGAAAGGCCAGAACAAAAAGCCGCAATAATTGGAGGCATTTCGGCACTACTAGGATCAGGCGTAGGAGCGATTTATACTAAAATTCAAAAATATCGAATACTTAACAAAATCAATACGTTACTCCAAGCATACACATCCTATCATTCATTTAACGATCTAACGCTTGCAGAAAGCGCTTTATTGTATGCGGCATACCTTCAAAATCTCGGTCTTTTAAGGCCCCTGGCTCACGAAATGTCTGATTTTCTTAATAAACGTGGTGTATTTAACGTTGTCACAACACTATTTTTTAATCAGCATGCCTCCCATGATCTTATGGCAGCCCTTAAAGAACGCCTTGATATTCCGCAGCTCCAATTTACCTATATGCCCGACATACTGGCAAAACCATCATGGTGGCAAAGCATTAAAGAAACAGGACAATCGGGTGTTGCAAAAGTAAAATCAGGATTTGGAGCAGTAGGATCAGGTATTAGCAATATCGCCAAAAAGGCAGCTGCGCCCTTTCAATTAAATTATATCTCATCAGATGAGGCCAATAAGTATATGGATGATCCCGTTCAATTTAAGCTTTTTTTAGAGCACTATAATCCCAATATATACATCAGTACTTTTGGAGGATATGTAACGGGAAGAAATGCAACTCCAATTCTTGGATATGCATTATGGAATGGAAAGCAGGCTTTTGCGGATTTTTTAATTGATAATGGCGCAAAACTTGAAGATACACATATTAGCTCTCAATCACTTTTTAAAAACAATAAATATAGTAATTACATAGACTTGGCCCTCGACAAGAAGCTTTTTCTCGTTGTACAAAAGCTTCTTGATAAAGGATTTAAAATTGACGAATCTACCGTTAAGCGAACGTTCATAAAAAAAGATCCTGATACAATAGCATATGCTCTCCCTCTTTTTAAAAACAGCTCATTACTACAGCCTGATGTTTCTCCTCTTGCTATAGCAATCCAAATTCAAGATATGGATATGGCCAAGCAATTTCTTGATCCTGCCTACATCAATAAAGCTGGTTCGAAAGGAAACACTCCGCTACACATCGCCACAGAAAAATCTAATGCCAGTCTTGTAGCATTACTGCTCAATAATGGAGCTTCACCTCACGCAAAAAATGAAAATGGAAATACGCCGCTTCACATCACTAAAAATAGCGCTATCGCTCAATTATTGATTCAAAATGGTGCTGATATAATGGCTAAAAATAATAGCGGCGAAATCCCCTTAATACCAGCGCTTTCATCGAACAATGCATCATTGATTCAACTCTTAAGCAAAGGAATCGATCTTGCTACCCGTGATGCATACAATAATAGCCTCCTCCATCATTCCATTGCAGTTCATAACACAGAATTTACGGAGACGCTCTTAAACAAAGCTCCTCAGCTCATTAATGCTACAAACAATAATGGCGATACTCCACTTGCGTTCGCCATTAAAAATAAAAAAAATGACTTAGCAAAAAAATTAATTGCCCATAATGCCTCAATCAACACTCAAAACAAACAAGGAAGAACCCCTCTTCTTGAAGGCATCATGAATGATAACATTGAAGGTGCTCTCTTGCTGTTGCAGCACAATGCTAATCCTAATCTTGCAGACAATAATAGCGATACTCCACTTGCATTCGCCATTAAAAATAAAAAAAATGACTTAGCAAAAAAATTAATTGCCCATAATGCCTCAATCAATACTCAAAACAAACAAGGAAAAACGCCTCTTTTTGAAGGCATCATGAATAATAATACTGAAGGTGCCCTCTTGCTGTTGCAGCACAATGCTGATCCTAATCTTGCCAATTACCAAGGAGAAGCTCCTCTCAACGCTGCTCTCAATCGAAAGCAGTTTCAAGTCGCAGATAAACTTATACAACAAGGCGCCAATCTCAATAAAACCGATTCTTCAGGAAACTATCCTCTGCACATCGCACTCGAGCATGAAAGCCCACATCATATTATTCAAAAATTAATAACAAACTATAGCATTAATGCTATTAATAATGATGGAAAAATTCCTTTAGAGTTGGCACAGGACAACGCTATATTCAATACATTATTACAAAATTATGCCAATCCAAATGTGCCATTACAAGGTAATAGTACTATCCTCCACAAGAAGGCAAGTAATTTTGATCTTGATAAAATCACATCATTATTACGATATGGCGCACGCATTGATTCCACTGATTCTTATGGAAACACCCCACTACATGTGGCATTAAAAGCACTACCACTTACTTCTTTTGATAATGCCATTCCCATAATAAAAATCTTAACCATTCCACATATTGTAAATCTAAAAAACAGCTCCGGCGAAACGCCACTTATCTTGGCTGCAAAAATCCCACATGCATACAGAAGTAAATCTATCATACAAGCCCTATATCAGTTTGGAGCCAATCCAAATATTAAGGACGGTAGAGGAAAATATCCTTACGAATATGCAAGGGACATTGAGATAAAAAAATTGCTAGGCTATAATCCGCCGCCACCAGCTCACTCTCAGCAACAGCAAAACTCTTCTCAATCAACATCAAGCGATCCAAATTTTCCGGGATATCCACAATTATAAATCTTCAGAGCTTTGAGAATTATATGGCATTCTCATGCGCAAGCAGCCATTGCTTGCGCTCAATCCCAGCATTATAGCCGCACAAGGCCCCATTATATCTAATGATCCGATGGCATGGCACCACTATAGCAATTGGATTCGATCGATTTGCTAAGGCCACAGCCCTATATGCTTTTGGTTTGTCCATAGAGAGCGCAATAGATTTATATGAAGCAGTTTGGCCGAATGGAACTTTTTGCAATGTATCCCACACTTTCCGCTGAAATTCCGTTCCATGCAATGAAAGCGGAATAGTAAACGCCTGGAGCTCCCCTTTAAAATAGGCATTGAGCTGCTGCTGGAGATTATACAAAAGCAGATTGTGCTCTTTTTTAATTACAGCCTGCGCACATGTGATACTCTGCCAACGTGAACTATCGTTAAAAAATAGTTCATGAAGTGCATACTCTGATGCAATAGCAGTCATACATCCGAGCGGCGTATCGATATACTGTTGATACAAATGGTTTTCCATAGAGCAAAACCCCCTAACGCATACAAAAAGCTATATATTTACATGTTCTCATAAACTAATATACTCTTTTTAAGAATTTTAGGGATCAAATTCTACAGATTAAATTCAAGCATTTTCGTTAATTTTGCACGTACATAAATCAGTGGACTCTATGAATAAAAATATAATCATCACACTAGCTATATGCTGCTTTGCTACACTCTTAGGAACCCATATGCGCACATTCAAACAAAACAAATTATGGAGAGATAATGCCGTTGATATGATGGAGCAAAATCATGGCTCAAAAATTCATTGGCGCCGGCTCGATGATGCTGAGTTTGATCAACAAATTCGCATCAAGCTTCTTGAAGAAGCGCAGGAAGTAGCTGCTGCAAAAAATCGTAAAGAGCTTATTGGTGAGCTTGCTGATCTTTATGAAGTAATTGATTCAATAGCTGCACTACATACTATTTCAAAAGAAGAAATTATTGATATGCAAACCAAAAAGCGCCACGAGCGTGGAAGCTTTTCGGGGCGCAAATTTGTCGACACCGCAGAGCATCCTGCTGGTAGCTTTGGTGAAAAATATTGTCTTGCTGATCCTGAAAAATATCCGGAAATTACTCAATGAAAATCCCATTTAAATTGCCCGCTTATGTAGGAATTATCCTTCAAGAAAAACAAAGCGTATTTCTTGTAAAAAGACATAACACCAATTGGGCTGAAGGCTATTGGAATTTTCCGGGAGGCCTCATTGAACAAAATGAATCTCCTCAAATTGCAGCGGTACGTGAAATTAAAGAAGAAGTAGATATTATAGTAACTCCATCCGATTTGCAATTCATACAGGTTCTTTATATTCGTAAAAACAAAATAAATACACAAGATATAATTGGATTTTATTTTAGAACCCACAAATGGCAGAAAATCCCTAAAAATAATGAACCTGATAAGATCACAGCTGCTCAATGGTTTGAACTAGATAAATTACCCAATACCATAACCGATCATGCGCTATCTGCAATTGAGGGCATTACCAAAAATGTCCACTATGCCGAAAATGGTTGCTAACACATGAATAGAAAAAAATTTTTTATATGGGTACCGATCCTCATCACAGCGATTGTATTGTCAGGATTCTTTTATTTTTCTCCAATATTAAAACCTCTCCCCAAACCTTCTGGACCGCATACCATTGGTTTAGCACACTACTTTTTTAAAGATGAAACGAGAAATGAGCTCTATAGTATTAATGCATCTGAAAAGCAGGCTATTGTGTTAAATATATGGTATCCAACTTTGCAAACAAAGGGTAAAAAAGCACCGTATACTGGTAGCAAAATGCCTTTTATTAAAAAAATTTACGCTGAGAAAACTAATATTCCTTATTGGTTAAGTTCGTTGCTGCTCAGAAATCTTAAAACACACGCTTTTGAAAATGCGGCGGTTTCCAATGCTCAAACTTCGTATCCTGTCATTCTGTTTTCTCATGGATTATTTGGAGAGCCAACCGAATTTTATGGTGCACTGTGTGAAAATTTAGCTAGCCACGGATTTATTGTAGTTGGCATAGATCATCCCTACTTCAATCTCATCACTTTACGTCTTAATGGTGACATAGCAACCTCATCAAACCTGGAGACAGCATTTACTCACATGTCGCCACAAGAACAGTATATATTTCAAAACGAGACAATCGAGGTATATAAAAAAGATATGTCGTTTACAATCAATGAACTTGAAAAACTAAACAACAATCTTTCATCTATATTTTTTAAACGCTTTGATTTGAATAAAATCGGTGTAGCAGGGCATTCTGCTGGAGGCACCGCTGCGATCGAATTTTGCAGGTCCGACAATCGATGCAAAGCAGCAGCAGATCTTGATGGCTGGTATGATCAAGCAATTGGCCAAAATCCAATTAATAAGCCGCTCCTTTTATTGTTTGCTTCAAAAAGTATAGAAGTGAGTGAGCCATCGCTAGAATATTTAAAACGCAAACAACTTACAAAAGACCAATATTTTGAACGCGAACAAAAAATTTCTGATCATAGAGAAAGATTATGCGACAGCCCGATCTGTTCAATGATTGTACTTCCAGGTTTAACTCATGGATCTTTTAGCGATTTAGTCTTATTTAAATGGCCTTTACGCTCTTGGAATGATCCTGATTCCTATAAGACGCTTGCTCTTATAAATCATGAATTAGCAACATTTTTTAAAATGTATCTACAATAAAACATCGAAAAAACAACATGACAAGCAAGACTACTCAAAAAATCGTTATGAAATTATTACTTACAACCTCTTTTTTATCAGCATTCAATAACACCGAAAAAATAGAGCAATACATGCAAAATCACACCGATTTTAGCGGAGCTATTTTAGTTGCTGAAAAAGAAAATATTCTTTTTAAAAAATGTTATGGCTGCGCAAACTATGAATTCCAAATTCCTTTTGCATGCGATACAAAGTTTCCCATCGCCTCAAATACCAAAACATTCACAGCAGTGGCCATACTGCAATTGCAAGAAAAGGAATTGCTTACTATAAGTGATACCCTAAACACATACATTCCCGGCTTTTCCGATGAAATCACTATTCAGCATCTTTTAACGCATACCTCCGGAATTCCCAATTATTACAAGCGCTGGGATTCAATAGTCCATCTCACGTCACTCTCTCAAATGATTGATACTATTAAGACATGGCCCTTAGAATTCACGCCTGGTTCAAAGTATGCCTATTCCAATACCGGTTATTTAATTCTTGCGCATATTATTGAGCACATTACAAAAAAGCCTTTTGATGCTTACATGCAGGATGCAATTTTTACACCACTCGGCATGCGCCACAGCGGATCGCTTTCGATTGAAACAATGATCCCCCACAAAGCATCCGGCTATCAGCAAAAAAAGGGACACATATGCCCAGCGCCAAGCATCGTTAACCCCGCAACGCTTACAGGCAGTGGCGATCTGTACGCTTGCATCGATGATATGCACCGTTGGACACACAATCTTTTTTCGGGAAACGTGATTCATACTGAAAGCTTAGATCTCCTTTTAAAGCCATACATACAGACAGGAAGCTCTCCAGAACGATTTTATGGCCTTGGATGCTTTATCGATACGATTGCAGGAAAAAAATGCTTTGAACATGGCGGCGGCTTGGTTGGATATCAATCAAAAGTGATCCATTTTCTTGATGAAAAAATAACGCTCATTATTCTTTCAAATATAGAAAATGATGACTTATTTTTCAAAATATGCGATGAATTACCGCAACTGATATTTAAAGCGTAATTGCAATGAACTTTAAAAGGATCACCGTGAAAAAAATAGTTTTTCTCTTTTTAGCATGGATCATGGTAGAAATGAAACAATCCGATTGCTGTGGCCTTGGAAATCTATAGTACAATCTTACAAAAAATGCTGGCAGGAATGATTATCTCTACTTAGCTCATGTAAATTCGATTTGGTATATGAAAAAAAAGATTGCATCAAAGGATGCAGCTGATCTTGATAAACATCATGTAAGAGTAGGCCTCATCATTAATGGAACTAATGTATCCATTTACCATACGCCATTGCATGAAGCTATTAAGGAGGGAAATCTTGAAGCGGTACAATTATTATGTTCTCATGGCGCAGACCCATCTAAAATAATTAAAATCGCACAGGAGATTGATCCTCAAGAAAAAGCCGCTTCAGCACATCATCTCAAATGTAACAATGTGAGGGGTTGCGGGGACATTAAAGCATTCAAATATTCGCTTTACGTAGGATACTCAGCACTTGAGCTCGCAGAACGCCTATACAAAAAAAGATCAGATAATTCTGAAAAAAGAAAAGCGATTGTCAACTATTTAAGAGCATTGAGCAAGCAACAATAATTATTTGTTTTTGAGCTTCTTCATAATCAATTTCGGTGGATTACCCAAAATAACATCTGTAAATGGGAAAGCTGTGTTTCGCTGCAACAGTTTACCTTTAAAATCTAATTTAATCGTATCGAGATCGTAGCCTTCTCCTTTAAGTTTTTCCTTAATTCCTTTTATTACTTGATCAACCGTCTCACCACGAGTTATTTCAAGGTATACACTTTTACCATCTATATTTGTCATGGTAATACTATGTTTATTTTGTTTAGTGCCTTTTTTTTCCATTTCTTCTATTATTGACTTTTCAATCAATATCTTCTCAGCTAACTCTTGAGGCAAGAACAATCCATGTTTATTGAATAATTCTTTTAGTGCAGCAGTCTCAGGCGCTTCTTCTTCTTTTTTCGTAAGTCTTTTCTTATCAATTAATTTCTTTTTTGCTGCTCTAAACCCTTTTAGAGCTATCAGCGATTCAAATTTATCCGTAAATCTCTGTGTATTGTTTTTGGATGCTTTTGATTGATCCTGCCCATACAGTTCCCTAACAAAAACACATTCAGATAGTAACATAAACCCAATAAGAGCAACTTTGACGACGTTTTTCATAGTAAGCCTCCTTATTTCAAATATATCAAAATAACATTTAAAAATACAGCATTTGATCAATTGATCTTCCATTACTTAATATAAAATATGTACTTTAAAAGGACTCACAAACGCCCTAAAAAGAGTTGATTATCTTAGTCTTCCTGTACAATCTAAGCGCACATTGCTATTATAACTCATATGAAACATACAATAATTCGGCCTATTCCATTCTACTTTATCCGTCATGGCCAAACGGATTGGAACATTAAAAATATGATCCAGGGGCATACTGATATCCCACTCAATGAAGTGGGAATAAAGCAGGCTCAAGATGCTGCTCCCTTTTTAAGCGATAAAAATCTTACCCGTATCATTACAAGTCCGCTCATGCGCGCTCATAAAACAGCGCATATCATAAGCGAAATCCTTCAGATCCCCCTTTATGTGCATGAGGGGCTCAAAGAGCGATTTTTGGGAGAACTGGAGGGAACTGTAAAAAAGGATCATGCCCATGCAAGCGCTGAAGCAAATTATATGCAGCATGCGCCCGGAGGCGAGCCTATCGATGATTTTAAGGGGCGCCTTGTCAAAACGCTCGATGAGATACTCGATGAGAATGAAATGACACTTATCGTGGCCCACGGTGGGGTTTATTGGGCGTTAACAGATATGCTTGGATTTGAAAATCAAAAATCTTCAAATGCCATCCCTTACCTTTTCAAGCCTCAGGAAGAGCTTTTGGAGCCTGAAGGTAAAAAAATATGGCACATCTCTTCAATAGCAGAGCATTCTCTGATTATTGAACAAAAGAAAACGTAAAAGAAACATGTTTACATTTAAAGCAATTGCATTGTCCTCCTTGCCCCTTTTATTTCAATGGCTTTCATTACCGCACGTCAGCGAATGGTGGCGCGAAAGTAAAGAGTATGAGGTGTTTCATGCAAAATATGAAAAAGCGCTCCATGATCCTACGATTGGACAATTTTTAATATGCGATGGCGAAAAGCCTATCGGCTTCATTCAATGGTATGATGCAGCTCATTGCCCACTACGCACTGAGCAATTTCCTCATCCCACCTTCGGCATCGATCTTTTTATTGCCGATCTTGAGTATATCGGCAAAGGATATGGGCAGCACATTCTTACGCAATTTATGAGCGAAATTATAATACCCATGAAGCCTCAAAAAATTATTACTGATCCTGAAATCACAAATATACGATCGATTCATGTGTTTGAAAAAGTTGGCTTTAAAAAAACTAACATTATACAAGCAACAGATGGCACCCACATGGTCAAAGCACAATTGATGGAGATGGATATATGAAGTATATACACACCTTACTTTTTATAATGATAGGATCATGTTCATCCATACACACAGGATGGCATGAATGGTCTGCAAAATTTGAAACACCACAAAACGATTCTTTACAAAAGTGCAATAAAAACCCTTATCGTAAGGCATATGAAGAAGGGCTTAGAAAGGGACGGAAAGCTGCTGATATCGATATAAGAAAACATAGAATGGTAAATTTTCGCTTAGGAAGATTAGATCCGAATTCGGTAGTAAGTACACTTCCAATGGATATTATTGATCACATCCATTTACTTATTAAAAAAGCTGAAGAAAATTCAGAAAAATAAGGCTCTTTATGATCGCCAATAAGAATCAATAATAGAACATGTAATACTTGATCTATCTTTGATTATACCAGCAAGCAAATTGTTCGAATGCTTTTACGCGAAAATTAAATTGAGCAAGCTTATGTATTTGCCGCAATTCTGTGTAGGTTTTTTCACTTCCATCAGGCACAAAGATATCACAATAGGGCGCTGATTCTGGCGCTATGAATTTTTTTGGTATCAAAATCGATCCCTCAATTTTACCTTTAAAAATTGTGTATCGATCTTTGCCATCGCAATACACAAGATGAAGCTGAAAATATGCTTTGTCTCCATCAGAGACAAGCCGAGAGATTCCATCCATTCCCAAAGCTTTATAAATGAACTTGGTTAATGTTCCGGGAAATTCATGATATTTCGTAAAATATACACCTGAATCTTCAGCAAGCACAGGAGCTTGAAGCCGACTCCATGCCTCTCTTGCTTTGCCAACCGCAATTTCTTCCTGGTTTAGAGATTGAAGTTCGGGTATGTCATCTGAAAATTGCTCAAGATCAACCTGAGGCATATTTTTTTGAAAAAATTCGTACGCCTCAAAAAATTTTGTTGGATTACTTGTAGCATAGTAGATTTTATGTTTCATGTCTCTCGTACCATTATTGCTGCATACCAAAATTGGTAGTTTATAACCTTTGAGTATAGTGTATACTTGCATTTAAACAACACATTCACAAGAAACGTATCTATGAAAATAGCAATTATTGGCAATCCCGGATCGGGTAAATCGACGTTAGCTGCAAAGCTTCATGAAATAACCGGCATTCCGGTATATCACCTCGATCAATATTATTGGAAGCCTGGATGGGTGCGCCCTGAGAGAGAAGAGTTTATAAAAATACATAACGAACTTTGCGATCAAGAGGCGGGCCTTCCAACCAAAGCCTCTGGAGCAGGCTGGATTATTGAAGGTGTGGCCACGGGTGCCTTTGCATATCGCGCCTCAAAAGCGGATATTATTATTTTTTTTGATATTCCAAGATATATCTGCTTCTATCGAGTATTCAAGCGAGCGATTGCTTCATATGGGCGTGAATACTTTTCAAGCGCAAAGGGCTGCCCAGAGCGCATGCCAGATATGGCCCTACTGAAGTATATGTGGAATTTTAATCGAGATAAAAAACCAGAAATTGAAGCCATTCTTGCTCAATACAAAGATGAGAAAAAGATTTTTGTGATTAAAAACAATACTGATCTTAAAAATGTAATTGAGGCAATTGGGCACATGCGTTAATCAGCCAATCGAGCAAGGCCATATCGTTTACTTTTTCTAAAGCAGTATATAAAAAACAGGATCGCGCAAATCATATACACACATGCAATTACAGAGCCTTTGACAATATACAGAAATGGGTTTTTTTGGTGTATCAAATATTCTCGCATACCCTGAAATATATAGCTCATTGGCAAAACTTTACTTGCTGTTTGCGCCCACGAAGGAAGAACCTCTATCGGATAATATGCTCCACTAAAGGGCAATAAAAACCATCCGATAATAAACCCAAGCTCCGTGCCCCGTTTGCCCAAAAGGATAACAATCGATAATCCCATAAATCCAATCCATATGCCTGAAAAAAGCAGTGGGATTAAAAATAATCCAATTGAATTAAGCATAGGCCATATACTTATGGAATACATCATTACAATTGCGCACAAGCATACTGCCGAAGAAACAAGAACTATAATCATATAATATATTAATGCACCAGCTATCCACTGCATGATGCTCAAAGGAAGCGAAAAAAGATTGATAATATTTTGCGACCACAGCTCTTCCATGAGAGAAAAACCTAAAATATTACATCCCCTTCCGATCACCTGCCACAGCAAAATTCCCGTCAATGCAACGAGCGTATAATTGTGAAGCTCGGCCGACTGAGAATTTCCTTGAATCCACGTGCCCAAAAAGCCCCATATAAAAACATCCAAAAGAGGCCAATATATAACGCCTAATAATAAATTTTTGTCCCTTTTATACAGATATAAATGGCGAAGCACAATCGCCCACATTGGCCTGAGAGAGATCATATCGTATCCTTTGCAACACTTAAAAAGTAATCTTCGAGCGTTGGTTTGTCTATTGATATTGAAGAGTAGATTACTTTACGTTCCGCTAATCCGGAAAGGAATGATGCTATATGCTGCTCATCAAGTTCTATGATTATATAAGAGCTTTGCTGTGTGTATACCAGCTTGAGCTCTTGTATGTACTGCAAAACGTTTGAAAGCTGATGTGAAATTAAAAGATGTATTCTGACCTTTGAAATTGATTTTGCAAGATCTTCAGGAGAACTATTAGCAATAATAGACCCATTTTTAAGCACCAAAACACGTTCGCACAATTCCGTTACTTCATCCATATTATGAGAGGTAATGAGTATAGATGTACCACGTTCTTTACGCTGAGCTAAAATAAATTGCCGAACTTCATGAGCCACATCAGGATCAAGCGCGGCCGTCGGCTCATCTAAAAGCACAAGCTCAGGATCAGCAATAAATGCTTTTGCAAGCATGACACGCGTTGCCTGACCAGCCGAAAGAGAACCCGTTGCACGGTGACGCAAATCCCATATACCAAAAGAGGTTAAGAGCAATTCGATGCGCTCCGTTCGAAGCGCACAATCCATGTCATAAATCCGGCCAATAACGGTAAGATTTTCAAGGACCGACAATCGAGCAGGAAGCCTATCATATCCGCTTGCATAGCCAATTTTTTTAAGACACGCAATTTGATGCTGCGAAAACGGCACCCCAAAATATTCTATATCTCCCTTTGTTGGAGCGAGAGTACCAAGAAGCATTTGAATAGTCGTTGTTTTTCCCGCGCCATTTGGGCCCAGGAATCCTAGAATTTCGCCAGCCTTAAGCTCAAAAGAAATATCATCAACTGCAACGAATGGTGCTTGTTTTTTGAAAGACCAAAATCCTGAAGAAAATGATTTTGTAAGGTTTTTAACACAAAGAATAGTCAATTCATTCCCTTACGTTTAAAATTGAATTGCAATCGTATACAAATAATCAATATATTACACATAGTGTATCATCTGCAAAAATATAGTCCAGGATAATGCTTTTATTATTTGAAACTACACATAATGCTCAAGCCATATCGTGTTAAAAAAGCAGCACTAAAAAATTGACGTTAATTCCCAATCTGATCTTTTAACCACGCAAAAGATTTTTCAATTACATCCGGACGATTGCGGATATAATGATCCATTCCTTCAATGCGCATATAGGTTATTGGCGCCCCAGCATCTTTTGCTTTCCGCACAAACGCATCACACGATTGAATAATCGAATCCTTATCTCCTGCAACAACCAAAAATGGCGTTTTGATTTTTGAATACTCATGCGCAGGATATTCTTTTAATGCGTCAGCATGGTATCTATACGTCATGCCAAAAAGCTCTTTGGTGCTTACAGGATTTTTAATCGTTTCATTAATCATATGATCATATTCTTCGCGCGAATGCGGTATATACAAATCGATTGATAATGGCATCCAAGAAGGAAGCTTCATTCGAGCTTTAATATGCCACGGAAGAGTTTTTTCTAGCTCTTTCATAAAAATCCATAGCTCATCCTCCCATGGCCAATCTCCTGCGCCCGCCCAATTGATCGTGGCAATAGTTCGATCAGAATAATCAGCCGTCAATGTAGTGACAAGCGGCCCTCCTTCAGATACACCTAAAAAAACTAACTTACCATTCCAACCTTGTGGAGGATTTGCACACACATAATCAATTACGTGCTTATGATCATTGAGCCGCGCCGATCGCGTATAATGCTCCAAAAATTCATCCACATCTATTGTGTCATTATCCACTCCTTGCTGCTCAATAGTTATGACAGCGCAGCCACAATCTAAAAACTCTTGAAGTAAATACCGATGAACGTGAATGATACTTACAAGATCATTTCGCGATGATGATCCGCCGCACAAAATTGCAATAGAAAAAGAGCTTTGCTGTGGCTTGCTCAGATAGTAGATAAGCTCCGAACCATTTGCTCGAAAAAGAGAAAATCGAGATGCCGCAGGAATTTTATATGGCGTTAATCCATTTTTTCGTTCTTGATTGGTATATTTATAGGGCGTGATATCTTGAGTACTATAAATTTGTACAGCGCACAATATGAGAATAAAGGGAAAATATTTTGAGGTTATTTTATAAATCATGTGCACGACTTTTTCTTTATACGAGGGCCTATGAAAATTATAGATACAAAAAATGAAAAATTTAGTTTCATTAATATCATACACGGAATAGCTTACATTATTTGGATACTAACAGCATGGACACTTGTAAGCCTTTGTAGATTTGTTATTTCCACACAACACGTTTTTTATATCAGCAATCTAACGAGTGCCTTATTCAAAGAGCTCATTCGTTTTTTCGTCTTTATAGGGCCAATTATACTATTTATAATTCACAACATTAAAAAACCATGGCCTCTATGGCTTGGCTTATATGGATACAAAAAGAATGCACCGCATAAAACTATTGTTATAAGTGCCATCTATACAACGATAAGTATATTTATCAACATGCTCTTTCTTAAAAAAAACATTAACCTATCGGCAATTTCACCTATTTTTTTAGCAACAACTTTTTCATTCAGTATCATTATGGAAGAAATTGCTTTTCGAGGTTTTCTTTTTTATTTATTTGAAAAATGGAATAAAAATATCGTTGTTGTTATTACCTCATTAGCATTTGCAGCAAAGCATCTTCCTGGATGGCTCTTTTTCCCTTCAGAATTATCAACATTAGGACTTATTGGTGATTTTTCCATGGTTTTTATAGTAGGTTGTATTCTTGGATACTTGTACCTAGCTACACATTCTATTTGGTCAACTTCAATAGTACACAGCATTAATAATTTAATTGTTGCTTTATTTTCATAATGCTCCAATTTTTGAGCAACGAATGAATGTAAGAATAAAGGGCTCATCTACATAGCAGGAACTGTGTCATCAATGAGATGGATCGTAATTCTTTCTTTTGAACTGCCCCGATTGTCTCTCTTTAATGAAACAAACCCAACTTCGCCTGTCGATCGAACATGCGTGCCACCACAAGGGACCTGAGCAAATCCATCAATCTTCCAAAATCGCCGCTGATTTTCGTAATCAGAATAATCAACCTGTATAGGCCTATTATCTTGAATTATCGCATTATATTGATCCAAAATTTCATCAAAATAGATCGAAATATTTTTATCGCATATAAAATCTATTCGAGATTTATCTTCTGCAATATGAGCCCCTATTTTCTGCAAGCCATATTTTTGCGTTACAATTTCCAAAATTAGCTCCGCTGCAAAATGTAATCTCATTAATCTGTATCGACGAGGCCAATCAATCTCCATTATCACTTCATCACCCTCTTTAAGACCATGCCCTTCAGCTAAAATATAGTAAATAACATTACCCTCACGAACAGAATCTACAATATCAATACCATTCACAGTCGCCTTATCGCTTTCTTGGCCTCCCGCAAAAGAGTAAGCTATTGTTTTTTCAAATAATAGTTTGTTACCGTTTACTAACACAACGTTAGTTTTTAATATTTTTTGGTAAGAATCTTCCCAAAAAACTTTTTGCATATTGTTCCTGCTTTAGCATTGTATTGTCAAAATCTTTTCTTTATTATTTTCCACAATGTTCTTAATGGATGAATGTAGCGATGAAGCGTGTATCTGCGCAAGTGGAATCCATTGATAGCTTTCATGCTCTTCAGGAGCAAGCGTTACCTTTTGAGTGCTTACAAATGCATAGTAAAGATGCTCATGATATGTGTGCCCTCCATGCGTCCAGCGATAATCAGCAATTGTATGGACGACTTCAACAATAATTCCCGTCTCTTCTTTTATTTCGCGCATGAGAGCTGTTTCTAATGATTCGCCCGCATCCACTTTTCCACCTGGTAAATCTCCCATTCCAGGAGCAACTATTTTTTTATGCGATCGAATAAGCTCCAGAAAAAAAGGAGTTCCTTGATCAAAATATATTAACAGTGCTTTGACTACGTTAATAGCGCTCATACAGCATGTTCCCTAAAAACCTTTTTCAATCGCAACGCTTTAAGATTTTCAAAATCCTCTTTAAATCCACATTTTTCATAAAATGGCACCATATCAGGCAAACAATGCAGCTCAAAAACAGAAACGCTGTGTAACTCTGGATGATTGAGAGCTGTATCCATCAGCAATCTGCCTAACCCCTTACCTCGATAGGATTCTTCTAAAAGTACATCAAAGATAAATGCATATTTAAAATGATCGCTGACAATACGAGTAAATCCAATAAGTTTTCCTGTGCTCTTATCAATAAGCCCTATCGGCAATGAGTGATTAATAATTGTATCCACATCGCTTCGAGTACGCGCATGCGACCACCACATCTTTTGATATAAACCGTGCAGTTCATCACGATATTGAGTAGAAAGATCGTAGATAACAGTATATTGATTATGCATAGCAATAGACCCCGCTGAAAATGTATCCAGGAAAAAGAGAACCAAAAGTAGTATTCTTTTCATTATTTATCGCTGTAGTATGATTGAACTATATACACATTTAAAATAGTTCATACTTGATCAAGCTCTTCTGCTGCACGCAAACTTTTTATACAAAAATCAGTATCTTTCTCAAATTGTTTACTATCGAAATCAACGGCAGCATTTGATGCTGTTAATTGAATATAGCTTTCAGGCGTATACGGAGGCACATTAATACATGCAATCACAAACTCTTCGTTCGGAATCGTATAATGCGCTTTAAATGGCAGAATCGCAACAACGTCACCCTTTTTTACTGAATATCGCTCATTGCCCACCACTACAAGCGCCTCGCCTTGCAATACAAAATAAACCTCTAAATCCGGGTGATAGTGCGGCTCAGCAGCATCAAGCTGGCGCATATCGACAATCGCCAATCCTTCGTTTAAGCGATTCAAAAAATTTGGCAGATCATACACAATGCCACAGTTTCCATAAATAGGTGAATAGCCTTTAATGAGCTCTTGCCAATTAGATTCATTAAAAAAATCTTGCCATGCATCAACCAACATTTGCACATTCTCGTCATGTACCACCTTAGCTTTATCCACGTTAACAATGCATGTAGCCTTGATCATACTTACTCCAATCAAGATCATTATCAATAATCTTTTCATATTAATCTCTTTTGAAACATATCAATATGCATCCAGTATAACAAAATAATAAATTTCAGCGTAATGTAGAAACCAATAACAACATACCACAAGGTAGACCTAGCAGTAATTTTGCAAGTACGCTATATTCACAAACATTATAAATCAAGTGAGAGTAGAGAATATTTCATGAAAAAAATCGCCTATGTATTCGTAGTATCAGCCTTCATCGCACTTGCAGCATCCATCTATTATTACAATGGATATACCAGCACAATTATCACGACATACTCTTTTGATGTGCTTGCCGATCATAAAAATCTCACCAAAAATTCTCTTGTGATATTTGATATAGATCGAGTGCTTCTTATCGAAACTGATCCTTATGAACGAGGCCATCGAAAAGAGCGCAAACAATCAGAAAATATAAGCTCATTCCTGCACAAGACGTCAAAAATTGCACACGCATTTGATCTCAAGCAGCGCCTTGCTTTATGGCAAATTTATGTCGAAAATTTATCAGAACGCCTCATTGATCCAACCATTCCTTCAATCATAAAAGAGCTTCAAGATAATGGCATTAAAGCAATCGCGCTCACTCGATTTTTTACGGGCAAGATAGGCACTACAGACCATATCGAAAATGCTCGCATCAAAAAGCTTGCTCAAGAAGGTATTAATTTTGGCCGATCGTTTTCAGAATATCCAACGATCTCATTTCCTCAATACATCTATCATGGGCATACCTCAATGTTTAAAGATGGAGTACTCTTTACTGCCTTTGCAAGCTCAAAAGGAGCATTACTTTCTGCATTTTTTGAAGCAATACACTGGTATCCCGATCAGGTCATTATGTTTGATGATAAAAAAGCAAATCTCGTATCCGTACATGATGCCTTAAAAAAGCTCTCCATCCCTTTTACCGGATATCTCTATCTTAAAGCCAAAACATTGCCATCCTACTTTGATAAACCATATTCAGAAATTCAGCTCAAGCATCTCATTCGATATAACGAATGGTTTGATTTGCAAAAGTGCCGCAAAAAGTGTACCTCGTAGCTCTTATTTAGGAATCGTAATGAATTACAAATCAATAGCGCTCATGTTTGTTATGTTACACTCAATAACATCATGTATGGAAGAAGAATGCATGAAAGAAGGAAAAGTCGAATTATCATTTAGAAAAAAATTTCTGATCGGTGCTTTAACGGGAGCCGCCACCAGCGTTGCCACAGAGCCTCTTTTATACATTAAAAATAGTTGGCAGCAGAAAAAACCATTATCCAAAAATCCAAAACATTTTTATCGTGGGCTCTTTATCAATTGTGCAGGATTCATCCCAACAATGGCAATTCAAAATAGTGTCTATGGACAAATTCAAGAATACTTAGAAAAAACCGATCTTTCCTCTTTGCAAAAAAAAACTATCGCCATTGCTACGGCCGGAGTAGCATCAGCCCTTCCCTGCACGCCTCGTGAACTTTTAATTATTCAACAGCAAAATAATGGCGGAACCTTTTATGAGGTTATCAAACATAGTATAAAAAAATATGGATTCAAAAAATTATTAAGAGGCTATCAGCTCGTAGCTTTAAAAAATAGCAGCTTCGCCACCTTTTTCTTTATAGGAACTCCCATGATCTACGATAAGCTTGAGAAGAGCAACTCTCATCAAGCTTTGAATGCCTTAGCACCGGGCTTAATAGCAGGATCACTTTCTGCTGCTCTCACGCATCCAATCGATACAATAAAAACAAACATGCAGGCAAATCTACATTCAAACAACAGTATCGAAATAGTAAAAAAAATTTATACATCTACAAAAAAGCCAAGCATTAGAAATTTTTATAGAGGAATACTTCCACGAATTATAGGCGTAGCCAGCACTATGACATTGGAATATAATCTGCGGGACTTTTTTACTAAATTCGTACGTCCTTTTTAAAAATTGGTGTAATGTGAATGACCTGTTTTCGAAATTAGAAATTGTAGATTATTACAACTAATTATACTGTATATTCCAACCCTATAAATAAACAAGGATCCCACCCCCAGCGAAAAATGCGATCAAGATATCGTTGGACTATTGAAAAAACTCATGGCCATCTGAACAAATGACCAGGTATTTTTACTCGATGGAATAAGAAGGTTGAAAACTATGTAGCTCTAGGGAAAAAGAGATATTCTATCATGCGGGGTAAATCATCCTTGCTTTTCTCTCCATTTTCCAAAACATCCAATATCTCTTCTGGGAATAACCAATAATACTCAATAAAATCATCTTCATTATAATTCGGAACCCTATCACTTTTGATTAAAAACACTCTCATGAACGCCGACATTCCATGTTGGTGAGGGGTCAGTGCGCCTAATTCTTGATAAGAAGTTTCCACAAGATCAATACGCAGTTCTTCCATAAGTTCACGTTTCAATGCATCGAAATATGATTCACCGGCAGATACGTGTCCACCCATACTCGCATCAAGGCATAGTGGAAAAATACGTTTCGATGATGAACGTCGAGGAATCCAAAGTTGTCCCTTACTATTCTGGATAAACGCATTAACTACACGAAAGTTCGTTAATTGATTCTTATATACATCTGAACGAGATTGTTGACCAATTATCTCATCCCGCTCATTTACAATATCTAATAATTCGTCAATCATAATAAACCTTCATTATTTTTATCTAACGAATGAATATAAGCTTTTAAAGATTTATACCTCATAGGATTTTCCTTAATTATATCTTTGCAAACATCTATTGCTTTACTTAAAAGCATTTTTGAAAAATGAATTACCCGCTTACCATCTATCACTTCTATTTCAAATCCAAAATCATCGTGAACCTCCAAAGCGCCTCTTAGAACTTCAGAATATAGAATAGGCAATTGCAGAGTATATTTATTCTTGTAGGACTAGAGCAATTTTTTTTGCTTCATTCAAAATTCCTTGTGCTTTATTGAGAAGCCTTCGATCTACTGTTATGTTAGTTTTGGCTAATTTTGATTGCAATGAACGCATTTTATCTGGATGAAATAGAAGGGAAAGTTTTTTATAGGCAGTATTTATGTCTTTTTTATTAGCATCACCTTTGATATTCAGAATTTGATTCCAGCTATTTCCGCCTTCAAAAACCATTTCATAAATCATTTCACCCTCCCCCATGACTCGTTGCCTATTCAATAGATCTGCAATCTCTTTACTTACGGTAATTTTTATCGGATACCTTTTTAAAAATTCGTCTCTATAGGCTTTTTCAGTTAAAATTTTATTAAAAATTTTTGCAACTTCCGATTGAGTTTTAATTTGAAAATCTGATTTTTTCTCTATAATCGCATCCTGTATAATTTCCACCATTTCTTTATCTAAATCCCAAACCATTCTTTTAAGATCTTCTAATTCATTTGCTTGAAGCTTCTCTTGGTATAATTTTTTATTCCATGTTGCATTTGCAATTTTTCGAGTAGCCACTCCCGATAAAAATCCTGCCCAATAATAGAGAGTTTCCCTTCTCTGTTCGGGATTATCTCCTATCCAATACGCTATGAACCCTTCATCCTCCACATTACTGTATAAATCCTTACAATACTTAAGATCCCATAAGCATTTATAATGTAATTTAAGATAGGTAAAGATATTAACAAAAAAAGATTTATTAGGATCAAAAAATGCTGCAGAAAGAACCTCTCTAAGGAAATAAAAACAAATTTTCATTCTTTGGATCAATTGGTTAATAATTATTAATCCAAGCAAACGATTGCTATCTGTAATTAGACCAATTAAATCGGCAGCAGCATATTGTCTTTCTGTCAGATTATAAGGAGATATTTCGACAGGATCCTGGGTCAAAATGTCCCGTAATTGATAATCCATTGTTCCAAAGTTTGTAGCTGAAGGTCCCCATAAGGGAGCATACGGAAGCAATAACGTGGAAACAAGAACCGTCAAATAGAAAGCCGCTTCCATGTGCTCTTTTGTTCCCTTTTGCTTAATTGTAGCTTCTGGTAAAGCTTGGATCTTTGAGGAAATAAACTTCAAAATCTTATCCCCAATCGAAATTCCACCTATGCCATATCCCAAAGCAAAACCCCACGCGCCATTTATAATCAATCGATCACGGTGAGTGCACTTTTTATAATTAATTAGGCATTTTGCCTTCTGAATAAATGTATTTTTGGCCTGATCAAAGGTAATAGTAGGAATACCTGAAAACAATGAGGCCATAGATGCCTTCATGCGCTGCAAAAATGAAGCGGTCGCTACACTATTATCCTGAACATTATCCTGGGCGATTATTAAAAAAGGGTTAATACTTAGGGCTATCACTACAATACATGAAATCATCTTCATATTCTTTTTCAAGAGAGCCCCCTATGCCTAAATAACCATATACATTATTTCTGTTTGAATTATAATACATTTGTATTTTAGTAAACAATAGATACATGATCATCCCGAAATATGACTTCAAATAAACCCATTTTGAGGCCATAGTTTTAGGAATATCTTGGAGTTATTTTTCCCAAAAAACTACTATTTCGCAACAAAAATCTTGTTTTTACCCCCCCCCATTTTATTACAATAAGAATATATCGCATGGTAACAATTGAAAATGGAAGCTGAATCATGAAGAAAAAGAATTATAGATACTTAATCGTATCTTTACTAATCATAGTAATGAGTACAGTTTTAATCTATATAGGATATCAATCAACCATCTTTTCAAAAAGACAATCCATAATCCCAGTCCTAATTGAAAAAGCACTTAATAATGGCGAACTAATGATTAATGACAAGGGAGAGCTTCAAGGATCAGAAGACTTTTTTGCACTCTATGATGGGGGACATTTAGTATTAATAACAAACAATATTTTTGTACAACTTAATCTTTTTTTAGCATTAGAGGAGAGAAACGCAACCAGAGCTATACCTTTTCTGAGTAGCATTTTTCAAATTCAGTTTGGTAATGATTGGCAATCAAAACTTAAAGAAAAAATCATCAACTTATCCCATGCAAATAAAAAATTCGCTAATCTATTAGTAATGCACGATAGAGCTCTTTCGATGCTTTATTCTTTTGCAGCTACTTGGTTCAATATATCTCTAGAGTCTCAGATTAATAATCCAGCAAGTCTCATTAAAAAATTTGTTGATAAAATTGATCTTTTAAATCCCGATTATAAGCGAATACATTTACCAGAAAATTTTAAATTCAAAACCGACTTTCATGAATATTTGGGTAAAGAAAACAGATAAAGGGAGTTGATGTAAGCCGACCTTGTTGCCATATCTTTTGGATCAGGATCATGATTCAATGCTTTCCTCAATTTTATAATACGCACATTTTTATTTCTATCATGCCTACGATCTCTTTAAAAATTCGGAAGTGGATGAAAAACGGCAATTGCTCACATTGATACTTCAGAACTTGAAGTTAAAAGACAAAAAACTCGTCTGGGACGTACAAAAACCGTTCGATTTAATAGTGAATGCCACAGAGAGTAATTTATGGCGGGGCTGACGAGACTTGAACTCGCGACCTTCCGCGTGACAGGCGGACGCTCTAACCAAACTGAGCTACAGCCCCATACAAGTATGGGTTGGCCATTATAGGCCGCGCCATCTGAACTATTTCACTTTGATTACTAGAAATCATAAGAAAAAAGATGGCTCCCCGGGCAGGACTCGAACCTGCGACCTAACGATTAACAGTCGTTTGCTCTACCGACTGAGCTACCGAGGAATTCATTTCAAAAAAACACTGACTTTTCGCGATCTTCAAACCGTTTACAATTCATGGTGGGCGGTACAGGATTCGAACCTATGACCCCCAGTTTGTAAGACTGATGCTCTACCAGCTGAGCTAACCGCCCCTAAATTGCTTATTTCAGTGATGAGTAAAATGTACAGAAAAAAAGGAATTAAGTCAAAAGAAATATGAGCCATATCGAAGCTTTTTCAATTCAGTCGACTCAAGACCTTACATCGCTTTTACAAGGGTTGCTCCAACGATTATTGGCAATGTGAGCGATCGCCTATTGGAACCTCTCTTCGGCACGTGATATCAAGCTCGCGAACTCCCCCAATTTTTCCGCGCTGTTTTTTAGATCCCGGCCTGGTAGGTGCCACATGCAATGCTCCGGCTATTGATTCTTCCACAGCATCAAGCTCTTGTGTAAAAAATTCTCTATCCTTTTCATCTATTATTTGAGCATCAGCATGCTCAGCAATAGATCCCCTCAGGGCATCGATTCTTCTTTTTACGTCTGATGCTTGCCTATTATTAAGCCGTTTTGATGTTACATGCTGCAAATAGTGTATTTCGGCCGTTATGGAATTAGGATGCGCATCCTGCGCATTAAGATATAATCCACATCCAGCGATAGTGAAACTAAATATTACCGTGATTTTATTCACAATATGCATAGCATTCCCCTTTTTTTAATGAATATCCCTATCGCATACTACGAAAAATACAGCCTTACATGCAACCAATTGCCTCTAAAAAAAGGATGCTGCGTTGCGCAGCATCCCTCTTTAAAATTATATCACGTAATAAGAGCGTTATCTCGTACGGCCCTTACAAACACAGCACTGCTTTGGCTTAGCGCATTTGTGGCCTTGTTTACCTTTATTACCTTCACATGCACCCTTATCACAGCCGCAGACTGTTTTAACCGCACATGAACCATCTCTGCAGTCAGCCTTAAGGGCAACAGGAGCACATATAACGGAGCCAAGTAACGCAATAAGTAGTAACTTCTTCATAGAAACCTCCATTTCTATATAAACCTTTTATCACTGTTTTTAGTATAGCAATAAATAGAAAGGGGGGCCAACGCCCCCCTCAATAAAGCCTCTAGAGCTACTTTTAGTCGTTTTTATCGCCTTTGCGCTGGGGATACATAAACCCCTCTACGGCCCTGCTCATATGCGGGAATTTCTCCACGTTTTCTTCGCATAGACATTTCTCTTTGCTTAAGCCTTGCAGGACTACGACTTGGATCAAAACTATTTTCTACCGATTTTCCTAAAGAAAAATTCTCCACAGGAACAGTAATCTCTGCTATTTGATCGTCTGTGATAACATCTGCAGGCCCAGGAGCAATTTGATCAAAGTCAACTAATGGTGGAACGTCTAATATCCCCTCATTTTGTTGCACGATAACGTCTTGATTCATATCTGACGTAGCCCTTCTATTTTGTTGCAAAATTTCCAATAAAGCTGTGTACTCATCATCAGCATTCATTCCAAATGCCACGCCACTCATAAGCAAAAAAATCGAACATAGATACTTCATATACCCTCCTAAAAAAATAGTTAATTTCTTATTTTTATGAAAAATCTAATATTTATAATAAAAATTTTTACGTAAAACACTCGAAAAAACGTATCAATTCACACTCCCCCTAGATCCTGTAATTAATTTAATTATAAAAAAATGGCATTCGAAAAATCAATATTTTCCACTTCAGGCTTTAATAATCATACAATATTCGATAGCATTCAAGGGATATGCAGGAGAGACTTTAATAGCCTTGTGAAGGCCATTAGATTGACTTTTTATCACATATCCAAGGGTATATCCCTCTCCTATTGAGATTCCCTCTCCGCTTGTAAGGACAAGATCGCCCTCCTCTATGGGGGCAAGATGATCTACAAACGATAACGCCGTTTCGCCAAGCCGATTGAGCCCTTCGTGGATTCCCTTGGTACGAGTTGCTGCTGCATATGCCCCAATTTTTGATTGAGAATCGGTTATGAGGCGCACTTTGCTATAGAGCGGATAGACCTCAATAACTCTTCCAATCAGCGCGTCTTTATAGCACACCAGCGTATCTTTTGATACTTCAGCTGATCCTGCATTAATAAGAATAGAATGCTCTGTATCAGTAAAATTTCGTGCTAGAATTGTACAAATTTTTCCGTTTTTCCCATGCAAACGAGAAAAGCTTCGCAGCTCCTTTATGCCATTAAAATAGGCGCACTCAGCTCGCAGTTGATTATATTTTGACTGCATTTCTTGATACGCATTGGTTATTTTTTCTAGCTCACCCCGCAATTGTGCCACATCTGATTTCGTATGCATATATCTTTTTATAGGCTCAACAATCGCTGCATTAAGCCGCAATGCCGGGTAGGATACAATAGATGCCACCATTTCAAATAAACGATATTTATATACAGCTACAATTCCAATGCCAAAACAAATAACCGCCAAAACCCCTACTCTCCATCGCTTCATTTAGATCCCATACCACGCGACAAGCTGCTCTCGAACTCTATGAGCATCGGTCGTTGCTAATAATTGGCGTCGAATTTCTGTAGCTTCACTATGCCCTTTTACATAAAACGGCAGATGCTTTCGAAACACAAAAACGCCATGCGGACCATAATAGTTCAAAAGGCCTTCTAAATGCTTTAATGCATATGTTATAACCATGCCATTGTCAACGATAAAAGCTTCTCCTTGTGCATGTTTTTGCAGCTCCAAAAGTTTCCATGGCTTTGCCCAAATACCACGGCCAATCAAAAATCCATCGACTCCTGTTTGATCGTATACCATCTTAGCGGTAGCAAAATTAACCACTCCCCCTGAAATGATAACCGGTATCGAAACAGCTTTTTTCACCAATGCCGCAAGCGCATAGTCAGGGCGACCTTCAAATTTTTGCGTTTGAAGCCGAGGATGGATCGCAAGTGCATCAACTCCGCAGTCCTGTAAAAGCTGCGCTACTTCAAGCGCATTGCATGTTTTATATCCGGCCCGTATTTTGACGGTAAACGGAATAGGAAGGCATCGCCTAAGCTCTCGAACAATGGCCTGAAGCCGTGGAAGATCTGCCATCAGTGCCGAACCCGATCCTGATCCGATAACATTCCGAGCCGGGCACCCGATATTGAGATCCACAATATCGACCCCTTTTGCAAGGATACGTTCGCAAGCCTGCTCAATTCCTTCTACAGAGTTTGCAGAAACCTGATAATTAAGAGGACGCTCCATCTGATCAAAATCAAGGGCTCTTACAGCACCCTTATCATTGGATACACATCGAACATGCCGCATCTCTGTATATAAAAGCTCATGAGGCGAAAACTCTCGTACAAGCTTACGAAAGGGAGAATCGGTAATACCATCAAGAGGCCCTCCGATAAATCGAGGAAATGAAAGATTACCAATTCGAATTGTTCCGTTCCAAAAATTCATGAAAAGCCCTATGCATCAGAGATATGGTTATTATTTCAATTTAGTATAGCAAAGATTTTTAAGATGTTTACCATTTGATAGCAGCCGTAAATGTTGGCCTTCCTTCTCCATCAACTTTCATGCCAAGCTTTACAGAATCTGTCAGCTTTTTCTCAACAAGAGCACTTGCTGCTAATGCATAAATACTCCCAAAAGTCCCGCCTGCAATAATTTGGGAAATATAGTGCCGATTGCACGAAACAAACGTTACACCAATCATCGTAGCAAGAGCTCCTAAGGGCACCGCATAGAGTGGACCATATCGAGTACCATAGAGCACAGCCATATATAAAGCCTGAGCCATATGACCCGATGGAAATCCTCCCCATGAGCGATTTTTTCGATCAAAATTTTCATTCCAAGGCCGCAAGCATCCATCAAACTTCATCTGCTTTATAAGCTTTTTAGTCCATATAACGAACGGCATTCCCAAAAGCATGATCTGAGCTGTCCATCGTTTGTCATTATCATTTGAAAAGAGAAAATCTATGCCAAGAAGCACAATAGGAACACCGATGCTAACCTTTGCCAAAGTATGACACCAGTTGGGCAGCTGATTTTTATTTTTATGATGCACTGCGTCATAAAAATATTTTTGAAGTTTTTCATCTATCATTCGAGCCGCTACGTATACAGGAAACATAGACGTTATAACTTTGAACGTATTCCATGACAAAAGATTTACATGGAGATAAAATACATCGCTCGCAGCACTCGAAATTGCCTCTCCCATTCGAGATGCAAAGGTCAATCCCTGTCGCCGTGGCCATTTTTTTCGCTTTGTATATTCCTTTAATCCATAAGGTGATATTGTTGTATCACTCTCTGCTTGTTCAATTTCATCACTTTTATCTTGTACATGTGGCTTTACTTGAAAAAGAGAAGGAGCGTCTTGCATATTTTGATACATTTCAGAAAGAAATGAAACTGTATTGGTTCGATCGTCCATACCAAACAATCGAACCGACATGACTCCCATCATAATTATGTACTTAATATTCCTTTTTTTCACCCCTCCCCCCTCAGAGAAAGATGCTATACACTGCAAGATATGATTTTATAATAGAAAATTTTAAAAAAATGGGTCAATAGAAAAGCCCTTGCAGTACTGCAAGGGCTTTTAATTTCAAAGTATATTAATTACACAAGATCAGGATGCATGGTATGCCATTGAGTAACCAGCTGGTAAGCATGCCCAACTTGAAATAGTAGCTCTTCAGCACTGTGTGGCCCAATAAGCTGTAATCCAATAGGCATTCCCTTAGAACTCATACCGCACGGAATCGAAAGAGCCGGTACACCGGCAAGGTTCATTGGACATGTAAAATAGTCTTGTAAATCGATCTTAAGAGGATCTAGATCATACGCTCCTATTTTAAATGCCGGAGCCGGCTGCGATGGCATTATAAGTACATCGACTTTCTGGAAAGCTTCGATGAACTGACTTCGTATAAGCCGCTTTACTTTTTTTGCACTTTCGTAAAATTCCCCAGAATGGCCAGAAGAAAGTACATAATTTCCAACCAAAATTCTCTTTTTAACTTCATCTCCAAATCCATCATGTCTCGTTTCATCATACATGGCTGTAAGAGTTGGAGTATCTTTTGCTCGAAAGCCGTATCGTACTCCATCAAAACGAGCAAGATTTGAAGCTGCTTCAGCTCTACTTAAAATAAAATAGGCCGCCGCGCTATATTCAACTGCTGGTAGCGAGATATACTCGACAGAAGCACCAAGTGACTTAAAAACTTCAAGCGATTCTTGAACCGATGAAACTACTTCTTGATGCATACCGTCCGCAGAAAGCGTATTATCGACAATCCCGATCTTTAATCCTTTAGGAATCGAGCCATCCAGTAAGCGTGTATAGTCATACTTTGGCTGAGGAAGCGTCGATGAATCCTTCACATCGTAACCTGCAATTTCTGAAAAAACAATTGCATTATCATACACAGTCTGGGTCATAACCCCAATTTGATCAAGGGATGAAGCATACGCCACCAATCCATATCGAGAAACAGCGCCATAGGTAGGCTTTAATCCGACAATACCACATAGAGCTGCCGGCTGGCGAACCGATCCTCCTGTTTCAGATCCGAGGGCCCATGGAGCAAGCCCTGCTGCGACGGCTGCCGCGGAACCTCCGCTTGAACCACCCGGTACACAGCTATAGTTCCATGGATTTTTTGTTTTTTTAAAGTATGAAGTTTCAGTTGAACTTCCCATTGCAAATTCGTCCATATTTGCACTTGCAATAAGTGGTGCACCGACTTGCTTTAATCGTTCTATCGCTGTCGCATCATACGTTGCTTTATAATTTTCCAAAATACGAGACGCACAATTTGTAATACGATCTTTCATACAAATATTTGCTTTGATAATACCAGGAATTCCTGAAAGCACCCCATCCGATACTATATTTTCAAGGATCGACTTTTCGTCATATATTTCAAGCGTCGCTCCAAGCATTCCATCGTATGCTTCCAAGCGTCTTAGATAAAAGGATATCACCTCTTGAGGCGTAACCTCTTTCATTTTCAATTTTTCTTGTAGTTCTTTAACCGTTATAAATGGAGATAATACCATGGAGTACCTTACTGTTCTAAAATGCGAGGAACCACATAGTAGTTGCCTTCTCGTTCAGGAGCAAGGGCAAGAAGTGGTTCTTGATTTTGATGTACGACACTATCATCCCGAAAAACATTGACCTGTTTTGTCGAAGGCTCTTCGATTGATTCTGCAACGTCCGTAACACGCCGAGCATAGCCAAGAACCTGCTCAAGCTGAGCAATCATAGGATCAATTTCATCTTCCCTTAAAGAAATACGAGACATACGCGCTATGTCAAGCACCTCTTTGCGTGATATTTTTGTCATAGGCGTCCTTTCAATAAGGTAGTTTTGCTCATTACACAAGTATACAGCACCTGGCTCCGTACTCAATTATCATAATTCAAAATTAAGGCTTCAAACCACGTAAAATCAGTAGTGCTAATATAACACAAGCTACAAAAGATGTATATATAGGCTCACAATCCGTTCTTTTACTGAAAAACCTTATATTTCAGGGCTCTTTTTTGTTATTTTTATCTTGTAAAGAAGCACCCCATTAAACATAGATAGGATAATATGAAAACGCTTTATATCGGAATAATCACATTTTTTACTTTTCATTGTTTATTACCCAGTGCCGTGCCATCAGAAACAGCTTTTGAAGATAAACCAGCTTTAACTCGAGGAAAATGGTGGAGCAAGAAGGCCGGACAAACCCTTGCTACAGTGGGTGGTATGGCTGCTGTACATAATAAGTACCTAGACTATCTTGATTACAATGAAGAAACAATTCGTGATCTTAATAAAAAATTTGACGCAATGAAACTAGAAGATGTACCGAAACTAGAAAATCGCATACTAGAAATCAGAGAGTATTTCCATAACCGTCCTTACCTTGCTGATGCGATCATCTGGGCACCAGCTGTTACAGCAGCAGGAGCTGGCGGCTATAAGCTTGCAGGTGCTGCTTCAGATTATGCACTTTCTCGCAAGCACGGTATAAGCTATCGATTGGAAAAAGTTAGTCAGCATTACAATATTAATGCAGCGCAATATGCGCCTATTCTTTCTGCCGCTGAACGTAAAGATATTCCCGCATTACAATCTGCCATCGCATTCATATTTCCTCAGCGATTTGGCCCCAATTGGCAGCTGAGAATGCTATCATTGTTTAATGAGTTTCAACCAAAAAGTAGTGCCTTACTAAAAAAACGGACTTCAAATCTCTCTCAAGATGAGAGCGATTTTATCCGCATGTGCGAGCTTGGCGCTGCTATGAGCACTCTTCTTGAGAATACAAAAAATGTACAAGAAAAAAATGGTTGAACATGCAGCTGAACTGTATCAAAAGCTCGGATTGCTTTAGTGTTATAATGTCCTGCGATTAAGGCCGCTCGAATAACACAAGCTTTCTTGTTTTGCTTCCAACGATATACTCAACCGATTTTTGAATGAAGTGCTTTTCCTCTTCATTTGGCTGCCACTCTTTTGATGCCCAGTAAACCACCTTCGAATCTTTATACACACATCCAGGCTTAAACATTCTGATAAGCTCTTCTGGAGAAAGAGATGCACGAGCACAAAAAAGATCGACTGTAAAGTCAGTCGTACGTAAAAACGTACGCCAATCCTTATCAAAAATCGAGACACGATCTTGCAATTTCAATTCAGTAATAACCGCATCTAAAAATCGAATTTTTTTATCACTCACTTCAATTAATATGATCTCCAGATGAGGATATTTTATCGCGAGAGGAATACCGGGAAACCCACCGCCAGTCCCTACATCAACAATCGTTGAACAATGAGCAATATCTACAATCATATCGAGTCGCAATGAATCTTGAAAATGGTATGGAATTATAGATGCCGTTGATGCAATAGTCGTCAGATTGATTTTTTCGTTCCATTCCTGTAGAAGATCATCATACATTTTGAACTGTTCAAGCTGTTCCGGCCTTAATGAATCGGATACAGCAAACTGCTTCCAAAGCGATTGAATTGAGTTTGAGAGACCATCATTCATGCAAAATTCCAAACCATAGATTTTTAAACAGATTGTGTGATATCGTTACAAACATATAAGTAAGTATAATAGAATCCCTACTAGAGGCAATGAACATGATAAAAAAAGTGGTGGCTTTATGCTCGTTTTTCACCTCTATAATCGATGCCGGCCCTATCGTTACCTTTTTTTTCAAAGACTATCCTACTGAAGTATTGGCTCAGCAGCATCTTGATAGATTTAAAAAGCCCCATTCTCTTGCAAAACGCAATTTGGAAGGAATTATAGCCCACAATCCAAAAGCCGGTATTTTTGCCACATATTATGGATTTTTGGATGTCTCAAACTACACCGGACAAATCGTATTTCCTCGAAAGCAAAGCGAAGGAACTATTTCAGTATATGTCACCGATAAAATAACTCCTATCATCGCCTTTAGCAATACGCTAAGCCATTGGGAGCTTGTACCTGAAAATCCTGTTTCTGGATATCAATTTCAATTTATAGAAGATCCTACAACAGGCCTCTTTATATGGAATGTCCAACCCAAAGAGGCACCGCAAGATGGAAAAATTCCTGCTCAAAAAACGATCGTCATTATTGCAAAGCCCAAAAATATTTATATTCCAACCGGTGCATCCATGACATCACAAGATGCCAATTTGCAGCTGCCAAATATGTACGTAAAAAAGGGTATATGCTCAGAATGCACTGCTTTATACGTCCTTAACATGAACTATCTCTTTCGACCTGTCGATGAAATATATAAGCACGAAAAGTCTCGATATGGTTTTGTAGTACAAGACTGAGGAAGAACAGGGTATTTCTTAAAATCATGAAACAGTGCTATACTGCTACAGAATTTTAAGAACATAAAAGAAAGAGTGCATATGAAATTACAAGTTTCTTTTGATATGATCGACCTTGAGCGAGCTTTAGGAATTGCCCAGGAAATTGAACCATATGCAGACAGCTTTGAAGTAGGAACCCTGCTTTTATTACGCCATGGGATAGAAGCATTACAGGCGTTTAAAAAAAATTTTCCAAGCAAACTCATATCTGCCGATTCAAAAATTGTAGATCGCGGCAGAGAAACAGCGCTTATTTTTACATCAGCCAAAGCCGATTGGATTACTGTCATGGCAGGAACAAATAGGAATGTAATTCATGCTGCATGCGCAACGGCACATGAACATGGCACAAAAGTAATGCTTGATCTGATAGACTCTCGAGAATTTGGCCAATCTGCCTTAGAAGCAAAAAATTTGGGCGTCGATGCATTACTCATTCATCAGCCCTATGATCTTGATGAGCCTCTCGTTTTTCTTGATAAGTGGGAACTTATTCGCGGAAATACAGATCTTCCTATTCATGTCTCTACTCGTATAAAACGTGATAATATCGATAGTGTTGTACAGGTAAAGCCTCACGGCATTATTTTAGGGCGTACAATTACTGAAGCAGAAAATCCAAAAGAGGAAGCTCGTTATTTTTCTGAATTAATAAAAAAAATTCAGGAATAACTATCGCATTTTTTGATTAGCAAACATCGTTTTAATTTCAGATACTGTCGTAGCGTCTTCAGGACTTTTATCGATCCGATATTGCACAAAGCGAGGGAATCTCAGGCCATAGCCCAGGCCTTCATGATCACTATAACCGGCAGTGTGCATAGGCGAGGTTGTAATTTCATCTGCTATAATTTCGCACACAATTTCGGGAGATACCCATACGTCTGGGTACACATTTTTTCGACATTCGACATTCATTGGTTTTTCAAGCACCGTGATATCTTTAAGCTTTTGTGCCATCTCTATCCAGGCAGCATCTGAAAGCCCTGTTCCCACTTTTGCAATGGTTTGAAACTGATCATGCTTACTATCATATACGCCAACCAGCAAAGCTCCGATACCAAAGCTTGCACGCTTGCCAGATCCATAGTAGTAGCCCAAAATAACTCCATCGACAGAATCAAGAAGATTTCCTGATTCGTGGCGCTTAAGTTTAATCCAATTAAAATTTCGCTTACCAGGCTGATAAACCGCATCCATTTTTTTAACAATAAGCCCTTCAAGCCCCTCCTGAATAGCCTCCTGAAAATAGTTCTCTAGATCATCCGCAGAATCGACTTTTTTTTCCTGCATATACTGAAGAGGGCTTGCTTGATTCTCTGCTCCAACAATCTTTTTCAGCCGATGATATCGCTCCTCATGGGGCACATCAAGCATCGAAACCCCATTAAGATAGAGCAGATCAAATAAAAATAATTTTAAAGGAAATGCAGAAGCAGCCTCTTCTATTCCATGTTTTCGTTTGCGCTTTACTGTTTCTTGAAATGGTAAAAAACTCTGAGTTTCTGCATTATAGCAAATCGCTTCACCCTCACAAATCAATGTTTCGACCTCCAACTGTTCAATAGCAGCAACCAGATCTGGAAACATTTCAGACATATCGTGAAGATTTCTTGAAAAAAAATAAACCTGCGATTTTCGATTTCGTTTATCAAGATGTATTTGTAATCGAAATCCATCAAGCTTAAGTTGCGCAACAGCTGGCCCAATTTTATTAAAAATAGCCTCAGCAGAAGGCAATCTCTCTGCCGCTGCAGGCCTGATAGGTACTCCAATATTAATGTGCATCTTCTGTATTGCTTGAATGCCCCCTTGTTTAACCGTCTGAGCAATAAGGCCTATATCTACACACGTATTATATGCGTGCTCAAGCTCTTTTTTAAGCGATTTATTTCCACGATCCATCCATGAAAGGGCATCAATAATCGTCATATCGGAAAATCCAAGACGCAACTTGCCAAGAATGATTCTGACAACATACTTGGCCGACAACGGATCAAGATCACCAAGAAGTCCAAAAATTTTTTCTGCCTTAGCTTCTTGAGATCCTGTGCCAGAAATATTCTGAATTGAAGCCAATTCGCTATAAAGATGCAGCAATGAAATATCTAAGCTCCCCTGAATCCACGAACCCGCTTGGATCACAGCGCCCAAATCGCCAGACGTTCTTTTTGCAATCAGTATAGATTCTTGAGAATCTTGCAAGAGGCGAGCAACAATGGGAATCATCGATTTTTCGGCAATACTAAATAAACTATTCTTATAGGGCGGATAAAGCTCTCCAAGAGAGAGATAACACAAAATTTTGGCCTCAGATGGTGATGCCGTTTTAAAAAGAGAGGCTAATATTTCAATTTTTTTATTACGAGAGGAAGACGCTTCGATCTCGTTAAAACGTTCGCTTACATATCGAACATTCATTACGGTCTACCCACAGAATACATACGAAAATTATCTTGATGTCTCCACGCTATCCACAAGGCAACTGAAAGCATGAACACAGCGCTTTGCATTGTAGTAAAAAAAAGAGCATACACTGGAAGCATAACAACGGTAAAAATTGAAGCCATACCAACCACTCTTGTATAGTATAGTCCTGCAAGCCATGTTATAAATAATACCGTACATAATAAAGGATTTATCGCGTACATTATGCCAGCCATAGTTGCCATTCCCTTTCCTCCTGTACCCTGAAGAAATAATGAAAAAGCATTACCAATTAAAAGCGCATATGCAATAAGCATCACCTCGACCGATGATAGCCCATATGATATACAACAATTGACGTACAGATATGCTTTACACGCATCAAGAAAAAAAACAATAAAAAAATAATGTAATCCAAGAAGACGTGCTACATTCGTTGCACCGGTATTTCCAGACCCATAGCGCCTAATATCATGGATTCCCGCCCATTGCGCAATCCAATATCCAACGGGCAGTGAGCCAACAATATAAGCCCCTGATAAGGCACAAACCAAATCAACTAATAGATTCATCATGAGAAAATTCCTCAATAGACTGATGTTCTGCATACGCAGGCATACGCGTCATAAACTCATCATAATACTGCTCTGCCGTAAGCAAAGAAAGAACGATCGTTAATAAAAGTAGTCCCGTTTCAATCCCATTCCAGTACAAACTATGCACACCCAAGCGCTGATAGGGATTTATGATAATCACAGACAAACAAATCATTTGAAGCGCTGTTTTTAATTTACTCAATCGGGAAACTGGTATAGAAAAACGATACTCAAGCGCTACATGACGGAGCCCCATAACAAAAAACTCTCGCCCAATCAAAACAATAACCCAGTAAAAGTAAATCTTACCCGCCGCCAATAGTCCGACAAGCGCACAATAATTTAAAAATTTATCCGCTAAAGGATCAAGAACTTTTCCAAGTAATGACTCCTGATTGTATTTACGCGCCAAGTAACCATCAAAAAAATCGGTCACACTTAAAAGTAAAAAGAGACAACCCAACAATCCATTGATCAAGATAGAATCGTAAGGAAGCAAATATGCAAACAATACGGGAACTAAAAGAGGAGAAAGGATAAGTCGAACCAAGGTAAGACGAATCGGTATCGAAATTGATCTCATCATGTACACTTTCGTATGAGATTATGGTAGCGGCGCAGGGACTCGAACCCCGGACCTACGGATTATGATTCCGCCGCTCTAACCAGCTGAGCTACGCCGCCACTTTCAATACCTTAAGTATACCTAAATATGTAACTTTTGCACGCGAAAATTCTTCAACATAAAGGAAAACATCGCACGCAAGAAAAAAAGACCTGCGATTAAAGTAGCAATAATGCCAAGCATCATTGTCACCGCAAAACCTTGCACAGGACCTGTACCAAATTTATAAAGCACCACCCCTGTAATAAAGGTGGTAATATTTCCATCCAAAATCACTGTACGCGCATCTCGAAAACCAGCTGCCACAGCCTGCGCAACCGAAACTCCCCTTGCAAGCTCTTCTTTAATATGTTCATAAATAAGGATAGACGCATCAATTGCCATACCTAATGTCAAAACCATACCAGCAATACCTGGCAGTGTAAGGGGCATTTGCAACCATGCAAGTCCAATAAGAGTAAGAAACAAGTTGTATACAAGAGCCAAAAAGGCAAAAATACCCGCAAGACTATAGTAATAAATACTGAATACAAAAAGCAGTGCGAGCCCAACAATACAGGAAACAAGGCCCTGCCGAATAGACTCCGTACCTAAAGAAGGGCCAACTTGACGCTCTTCTTCAAATGTCACAGGAGCCACAAATGAACCCGATTGCAAAAGAAGGGCAAGCTCTCGAGCGCTTTCGGCCGTGAAATTACCACTGATTTGACATCCTTGATTTGCAGAAATTGGTTCAGTAATTCGGGGAGCCGAAACAACTACCCCATCAAGCACAATTGCCAATGATCGCCCATAATGCTTACAAGTAAGCTGATAAAACTTTTCACCACCATCTTCATTAAGATGAAAGCTTACCACATGCTGAAAACCTTTAGCGGTGTCATATCGAGGCTGAGCATCTTTAATCATTCGGCCAGTAACTTCCCCATATTTTTCGACAAGAAAATATCCTTCAGGCCCGGATAAAATCTCTTTATCGTGTGGCAATTCGCCTTCGTACTCATACAAAAGATCTTCTTTGCTTGGAGAAAACTTATCAACCAAACGAAGCTCCAAATGAGCCGCTTTACCAATACGTGCCTTCGCTTCTTGCGGATTTGCTGTATCAGGAAGCTCGATAACAATATTTTTTTCACCCTGTTTTGCAATTGGAATATCGCGCATACGGGTCCGTAACACTTCAATGTTGCGCGATACAGCACTTTCTTTGATATGATTCATAACTCGTTCTGAAAAAAAGAGCCTCACAACAGAACCATCAACTCTCTGTTCCATACCTTGCAATGCTGTTTTTAATTCATTTGCTGCAGACTGCGCTGTTTGTAAAGAAGCAAATTCAAGAATGATCTGATTTTTTTCTACATACTTCGTCGTTGGAACAGATATGCCCGCACGCTTTAATTTTGCATCTACTGCCTGCATTTTTTCTATGAGATCAGCTTCGACCGCCTTATCTGTCTGCACTTCAAGAGTTAAATACGTACCCCCCACCAAATCGATTCCAAATCTGAGAGACTTGCGAAGTGGCAATAAAAAGAACATACCAACAGCTGCTAGAACTATCCAAATCGTCAATTCAGAAAAAAAGAGACGGCGAGCAGAGAAGTTCATGAAATATCCTTTTATAGAGTGAACTAATTAATACTCTCTTTTTAATGGTGCCGAAGAAGGGACTCGAACCCCCACAGGATTTCTCCCACAGCCACCTCAAGGCTGCGTGTCTACCAGTTTCACCACTTCGGCGCAGATGTATAGGATCTGGATAAGAAAGTTACCACATTTACTACTTATTTTCAAATTTTATGAAATAATTAAGGGCCTGTATTTCAACAAGCCCTTGTCGTAAAAGATCCTTATTGCGCTTCTGTATGATCGATTGGATCATTTTCTTCATTATCCGATTCATCGATATCCGAATCAGAATCAGTGTCGGAATCGGCCTGGTTTTCAACGGTATCCGTCTCCGGCTGAGAATCTTCGCTCCTATCTTTCTTTGGATTATCAAGCGCCTTGAGTGGAATATCCTTTTTTGGGGATACATCTTTTGGAGTGATAGTTTTTGAAGCCACAGCTCGAGGCTGATCAGCATCTTCTTCATCCTCATCCACGTCTGGATCTTTTGACCCAAACAATTTATAGTACGGCCAAGAGACAACATTCCAGATAGCATTGAGGCCCGACTTTACGGGATCAATAATGTAGCGACTCAAAAAGCCCTTCTCTACATCAGCTTCATCTTCTCCCACTTCTTCTACTATTTTATTGGGTTGATTTTGAATGCTTAAAAGTCGTTTTTTAAGATCGATACCCGAATTTTGCAATTCAAGCATTTCAACATCAATTTTGCTGATCAACTCTTTTGTTTTTGAAATTAATCCATCAAACTTTGAGCCAAAGCTTTTAGCAATGTATTGCTGCAACTCTTTAATATTCATCCATGCGCCATTGACCTTATAAAAGAGCTCTCGAGCTTTTTTATCATCAAGCACTCGTGCAATCGATTTGAAATCATTCCATGCTTGCTGTTCTAAAGCACGAATTTTTCCAATTTGGTCAATAAGCATCAAAATTGCCTTCTCAATCTCTTCATCTTTTGTCATTACTTGCTGAACAGCTTGTTCAACATCAATGAGCATTTTTTTATCAATCTCTATCTTATTTTGTATCTCAGCAACCTTTGATTCTTCTGATATTTTTTTGGCACGCGCTATTAGCTCTGAAAGAATTTCTTGCAATTCTCCCTGGCTCATTCCCACTTTTAAATAGAAAGGATCCAACACTTTTTTATCAAGATCAGCTCTTTTTGCAAAAAAATGAGTGCGTGACTCAAGCACCTGATTCACCACAGCTCTGATTTTTTCATATTTTGCTTCAGCTCGTTCCCACCACACTCGTTTATAGAGCCAATTTCCTTGAGGATCTGCAATATCAATTGTATCTATTCCATAAATTTCGTCAGGATTTTTTGCTGCTGCGTCAGCTTCTGAAACAACACCCTTTGAATCGGACCATTTAACAGATCCTTCTTCACGAGAGTCTTCTTTCACGCTTTGATTATCTTGATCCGCCTCTTGAGAAGTAGAAGCTTCTGATGGGCTATCTTCCTGAGATTCGTTCGATTCTGATGGTTTTGAGGTTGCATCATTATCAGCAGCCTTTTCTTCTACTGGTTCATCTTCCTGATCTTCTTTACTATCATCACTTTTTAGTGACGACGCAAAAGAGGCTGATTCTTGTGATTCATCATCATTTACGACTTTTAAAGCATCTGTTTCTTGTGACGATACAGGCTCTTTTTTTGGCTCTTCGTCTGCACCCGATTGAACCGATTCATCACTTTCTTTTAAAGAGGAACCTTCTTTCTCTTGCTCAGCAGAAGAAATATTTTTTACGTCTTGAGTTTGTTGAGTCTCATTATCGGGAGAAGATGTTTCTTTATCGGGCTCTTGGGCCCCTAAAGCATACACAAATCCTATACCAAGTACCCAAAAAGAGAGCCATCGCATCATCTTCATTATTTCCCTTTTTATAAGTTTTCCGCAAGCTCTTTTAGCTCATTCATCAATGCTTCACATAACTCTTCAGCTTCCCATGATGTATACGACCATCGTACACCAGAATCAACCTTTGTAAGCACTGATCGATCGCTTTTGATATCAATAATATCAATACGCACAATATTCATCAATGGATGCACGTGAGATGGGGCTCTAACAACGCCTGCTCGCCCTAAAACGCTATAGGCAACATTACCTTCGTCAAGAAAGCACAACATGACCTTTTTTTGCCATACCATATTCTGATAGCCCATATGATCTTTATGAATCGAAATTAAGATACTTTCAAGGCCTTTTGGGTACATCGTTTGAATAGGTGTCGTGTGAGGCAATCCTTTTTCTGAGAATGTTGCCAATACTGCGCAACCCTTTCCCTCTTTCAAAACCTTAATAAGATCATCTGGTAGCTTTACTCCGACATGTTTTGCCATAATGGATACCCCACGTAAAAATGTTTGATTATTAAACTTCAGAAAGCTTCGCAACTATTTGATTTTCAACTGCCATTCCGGATGTCGTAAGCCGAATTCGATCATCCTCTTGTACAATAAATTTTTCTTTTTCAAGATCATCTACCATCTTTTTAAGCCGAACCGCCCCTTGAGGCGAGGCATATTTCATGATATCACTCCATGAAACCCCAGATCTTCTTCTTAAGCCAAGCATCAGTGTTTCAAGATGAATTTGGTTTGGACCAAGCTCTTCATGAAAAAATTCAACGGGCTGATTTCGTTCAATTCCCTCCATATAGCGCATAAGATTTTTTTCATTTTGTGTTCGATTTTTTCCATCAAATGAGCATGCTCCGAGCCCAAAGGCCTTATAGGGCTTTCGTTCCCAATATACGGTGTTATGACGAGACTCAAAACCGGGCCTTGCAAAATTGGAAAGCTCATATCGATGCAGTCCATGCATTTCAAGTTCATTAACGGTCCATTCATAAAGATCAACCATTGTTTCATCGGTTGGCAACGTAATACGGTTTGTCTGCACCTTAAAATAAAGCGGCGTATCTTCATGCACAGTCAAAAAATAAACCGACACATGTTTGATCGGCCATTGGACAACCTGCTTGATAAGCGCCTTCCATTCATCAATTGTCACATCAGGCAGCCCTAGGATCAGATCAATCGAAATATTAGAAATAAACTCAGGAGCACTATTCAAAAGCTCCTCCACCTGCTGTCTCGACTGCAGTCGATTTAACGATTTAAGCACCTGATCCTTCAAACTTTGTACCCCGACGCTCATTCGATTAATTCCAATCTGCCGCCAAAGGGCAAGCTGCTCTTTGCGCACCGTTCCTGGATTAACCTCAATCGAAATTTCAGAGCTTTGATCAAACACAAAAGATCTTCTTAATGTATCAAACATGTCAATGAGCAAATCATCCGGATATGTACTTGGAGTTCCGCCTCCAAAAAAAATTGTATTGATCTGCCGCGACCCCGTATACACAGCGCTAAAATCATGAATCTCTTTTTTTAAGACAGCATGATAGCGGCCCATGAATTGATCATGGGATGCAAGCGCTACAAACGGGCAAAAGTGGCATTTATACGGGCAAAATGGCCAATGAATATAGATTGATCGCGTATCAACAGAGCTGCAATATGGCACGAAAATACCTCCACATGATAACAATAAGAATTTCTGGATACTATTAGTATACCATACGTGTCAAGAGGGCAAATGCAATCAGCATATTTCAGCGTACGCGATAGCTTATATTACTCTGATGCTCCTGCTGGTTGAAAATTAGGAGGATACAATGTAAACGAATCAGAATGATCTGTTCTTTGTGGATTCCATCGCAATAAAGGCGTCAATGCTTTAGCAATATCAGGATATGCTTCCAAAAACAGTTTATTGTTTTCTTCCAGCACTTGCATTCCTGCCATTACCGAAGAATCTACAAAGCTCATCTGATTATTTCTTAATATAGCTTCAATTTCTTTTTTATATTTACTCCAATTTTGCACCAACGCTTCAAAACCTTTCAATAGTTCGTCAGACCCAGACAATTTTTTTTCCAACAATTGAATACTTTCATTTACCGATACATTAGATTCTTCAGGATATCTTGAAAATAACGATTCATCGTACATAGGCCTTTCTGATGGTCGAGGATAGTATTTATATGCTAAGCCTGCGCCAAGTGCTGCTGCCATGCTTGCGCCAATTTTAGCTTTATTTTCCTTAGCAAAATTCCAGGCCTGCGCGCCATACTGTTTAGTTCGTTCCCATGCTCGCTGCCGAGCATTAGAAGGCTCAATAGGCCGATTAATCTCTTCCATATCTTCAGAATTTTGATATAAAACTTCTTCAGAACCATGCAACCATGCAACAATCAATAGAGACACCACAAGTGCTTTCTTCATACGCTCTCCTTTATTTATACAAAGCAAAATTGCCTTATTTACTTTTAAAATAGCATACAAAGAGGCCTCAAAGTCAATGGTTTAGGCCCTTAGCCCTGCTCCATGACAGACACTCGGCTTCCAGAAGGCCCTTTTTCGACGGTAAAATGCACCGGAAATTGATCGCGCATAGAGGGAAGATGGGACACTACAATCACCTTTTCAAAATCCTCCTGAATGGCATATAATGCATCCATAATGAGCGAAAGCCCCTCTTCATCCTGCGATCCAAACCCTTCGTCAATAATAAGCGTTTGCAGCGATGTTCCCGCTCTTCGGGCTAAAAGCTTTGAAATCGCTAATCGAAGCGCTAAATCTATCCGAAAAGCCTCTCCTCCTGAAAAAAGCTCATACGGGCGAATGCCCGATGGATCGGAGATATTAATATCAAGCGTCTCTTTTGCACCCCCACGCTTTAAATCGCGCAGTGATTCAATGAGAATATGGCACTGATTGTGCGTAAGACGAGAAAGAAGGCGGTTCGCTTCGCTTTCAATTTCAGGAATAGCATCCTCAATCAAAAGAGCCTGAATGCCATCTTTTCCCGCTGCAGCGGAAATTTCCAGATAAAGCTCTATTTCGGATATGATTTTTTTCTGCTCGATGCGATGGCGATTGCATTCCTCTTCAATTTTTGCAATATGCTCCTTCTTTTGAAGCAAAATGCCCATTTTTTCTCGCAATAGCTCTCGAGCCTCATTATACGATTTAGTTTTTTCTGCTAATGCTTTCTCTGATGCATCAACTACTATTTTCTGCTTTTCAAGCTCATTATAGGAAAGGCTATTCTGCTTTAATGCATCTCGATGTTTTTTAAGCTTTTTTAGTGCACTGATTTGTTCAGAAATTGATTGCTGCCGATCATGCTGCTGCACAATATCCTGCTGAAGCACAAATAAAGCCTGTTTTTTTTGTTCGATTTCTTCAGATTCCCGCATAAGCTTTTCATGCTCATTCGTATCATAGCGCAGCTCAGCAAAGATTTTTTGAGATTCCGTAATTTGCATGGATAGAGCAACGATATGGGAATCTTGTGAGATCATAGCCTTCTTTTCAACGCTCCACTCTTTAAGCCTTTTTTCAGCTTCACGTTTTTCCTGATCATTTTTTTGAATAAGCATTTCACTTGCTACTATTTTTTCTCTACACGCACTTTCTTTTTTCAAAAGCTCTGCATGTTGCTTTTCTAGCATAGCTTGGCATTCGCGTTCTTTTTTTTGAGATTCAAGAAACGTATGCTGATTAATCAAAAGCTCTTTAAGCTTTGGAATAATTCTCGTCAGTCGATCATGCTGCCATTGAACTGTTTGCAGCTGTTTTAGACATTTTGTCTTTAAAAATTTCTTTCGAGCCGCCGATAAATTTTGCTCACACAGCGGACAGCTTGGATTTTCATCATGGACCATCGATTGTTTTTGAATAAGCTCAGCTTTAATTGCCTGCTGCATATTTTTTTGAGCTACATATTGATGATAAAACTCTTTTCTTTTTTCAAACTGCTTTGAAATGGCCTCAAATTTGTCGTGTGAAATTACAATCTTTTTTACCTCTTCAATCTCGAGCTGCAAAGCGCGTATAGATTTAGAAACGTCATCATGTTCTGCAGTTAATAAACTTTTTTGTTTTTTACTATTTTCAAGCTCAAGCGTTATCCTTTCAAGCGTCACACAAAGAGCCTGCTCCTTCTTCATACAATCCGATTCGAGTATATTCGTTGCTTTTTGCAGCTCTACGTTCAATTGAAGCAACGATTGCTGCAGCTCTAATCGTTTCTTTATACAGGCATCAATGACAGAAATCCTTTTTTTTACATCGAGTCGCATCTGCTCAATAGCCTCAAATGAATCTTTTGATCGCTGCATCGCATTAATAGAACGCCACTTTGCGATATCAGTCTTTACGCGATGCATATCCTGCTCAATGTTCTTTTCTGCTTCCTTAATCGAAAATTCCGTCATAGCACATGATTTTTGCATATCAGAATATGTAGAAAGGTTACTATCATACTCTTTTTTATGCCGCGCAATTTCCAAAGCACGATTTTCAATCTCCTTTTTTTCTGACTCAATCGCGCTCAAAGATGCTTCTATCTCCTGTTTATGCTCTCCCTGTTTTTCAAGAGATTCTATCAATGCTTCAAGCGTAGTCCGCAATGCGTGCAACTGCTTTATTTTTTCAAGTGCTCGCCTTTTTAAGGTATCAAACTGCTGTAATCCCAAAATTGTCCCTAAAATATCTTTGCGATCCTTTGGAGATTTTTTTGAAAACTCATTTGCATTTCCCTGACGTAAAAAAGCAGTATTGACAAACGAATCATAATCAAGTTTTATTGTCTGTTCGATTTTATCCTGGGTTGCACGAATTGTTTTATCCGTAAGAGGAATAAATTTTTCCGATACAGTATCGAATACACCAAACTCCAATTGAGCCAATGGCTTATTGTGAGACACCAAAAATTCTCGCTTTATTCGATACACATTTCCATTTACTTCAAAATCAAATATGACAGCCATTTGCGTTTGGCCTAATCGCAGCAAACCCTGATCCGCACGAACGGCATTGGTCACCTTGCGAGCCTGGCCCCATACAGCCCACGTTATCGCATCTAAAAGAGCCGATTTACCGTGGCCATTTCGACCTGATAAATAAATAAGGTGATGCGGCCGAAAATCTATTGTTTGAAAATCTGATCCGTAACTTAAAAAATTTTTTAACTGTAATATGCGCGGAATCATATTCATGCTCCTTTGGTTCCGAATCGATACTGTAGCACGATTAGGCCTTTCTATCCAGATCAATAAGGCTTCGTTGAGCTTTTTGCATATTGATGCTAATGTGAGCAACAATTAAAAAAGGCAGATCTATGAAAGACACAATATTTCGAGAATATGATATTCGTGGTATCGTTGGAACGGAACTTTTGATTGATCAAGCATATGAGCTTGGGCGCGCAATTGCGTATTATATAAAAAAGTATGATCCATATTTTTCAACCATTGCAATAGGCATGGATGGAAGAACTCACTCTGAATCAATAAAAAATGAGCTCACAAAAGCATTCATCGCTTCAGGGATCAACGTCATTTTTCTTGGCATTTGCCCTACGCCAGCAGTCTATTTTTCTCTATTTAATCTTGATGTCGATGGCGCTATCATGATCACAGCGTCTCACAATGGCCCAAAATATAACGGAATGAAACTGTGCATCGGACCAGTAGTAGTATGGGGCGATGAGCTTCAGACAATCAAAACATACTATAAAGAGAAAAAATATATCGCTGAAGAAACCAAGGGAACCTATACTGAATATACCATCATTGCGCTGTACGTGAGCTGGCTTGCCAAGCAATTTTCAAATCTTGAAAATATTCCTATCAATACCGTTTTTGATTGTGGAAATGGAACAGGAGGTACCGTCATTCCTCTTCTTGCAAAGGCTCTCGGCTGGCAAAACGTAGAAATACTCTTTGAAGAAGTTGATGGTAGATTCCCCCATCATGAAGCAGATCCTACTATCCCTGAAAACATGAAAGAGCTCAAAAAAACGGTCACGCAGAATAATTATGCGATAGGAATCGGGCTTGATGGCGATTGCGATCGTATGGTGCCCATGACAAAACAGGGAACGTTAGTTCCTGGAGATCAGCTTCTTGCCCTTTTTGCATCAAACGTAATTGCCAATCATCCTGGAGCAGGAGTTGTGTTTGATATAAAAAGTTCGAGTGGATTAATCGAACTGCTCGAACGTTGGGGCGCACAACCAATCATGTCGCCTTCAGGGCATTCTATTATCAAAGATATGATGACAAAACATATGGCTCTGCTTGGAGGAGAATTAAGCTGCCATTTTTTCTTTAAAGATAATTATTTTGGATACGACGATGGCATTTATGCGGCGCTTCGATTATTAGAAATCCTTCATGCTTCAACCAAACCTTTGCATGAAATGCTCGAAATATTTCCTAAAAAACATAGCTCTCGAGAATATCGAATACAATGCCCAGAAGAGCTAAAAAAATCGATTGTATCTGACATCTCAAAAAAATTGGCATCGATGCCACATGTTTCGGTTATCACGATTGATGGTGTACGCGCTACTTTTTCATATGGCTGGGGCATTATACGCGCATCAAATACGCAGGCAGCACTGAGTATGCGTTTCGAATCGGACAGCGCTGAGGGCCTCAAAAAAGTTATTCACACATGCTATGAACTCCTCAGACCATATCTTGATGAAAAAATATTACAGGAGCTCTATCATGCATAAGACCGCACTTCTGGGCATGCACATACGAGTGAATGAATCTTTAGAATCAGCAATTGACGATGCACTTGAACATAATCTTTCAATCATGCAATGCTTTTTTATGAATCAAAAAACTCGTACTCCGCTCCTTCTTTCAAGTAAACAGCTTATACAGCTTAAAAAGAAAGTTGCCCAACTTAATGCATTATTTATTCACGCATCATATTTCATCAATCCCGCTCATTTAAAAAAGCTTGGACAAAAAACAATCGAACGCGAAGCTGAATATGCCACCAGAATTGGCGCAAAAGGGCTCGTGCTGCATCCCGGATCAGCAACACGCGGATTTTCCAAATTAGAGGGGCTACAATCTCTTGCAAACGTACTCAATCAAATTCATCACGACTATCCCCACTTAACCATCATTCTTGAAAATACTGCCCACGCTGGAAATTCAATTGGAAGTGACTTTAAAGATTTTAAAACACTACAATCGTTTCTCAAAAATCCGCACGCACTTCGCTATTGCATCGATACAGCGCATGCACATGCCTATGGCTATGATTTGAGTAGTGCAGAATCACAGCAGACATTTTTAGAGCTCGTAGATGAAACCATTGGACTCAACAACGTTGCGCTTATTCATCTCAATGAACCATCTCATCCATGCGGATCAAAAATAGATAAGCATGCTATTATTGGAGAAGGCACACTTGGAAAAAAAGCGTTAGAATTATTTGTACGGCAGCCAAAATTAGCAGGAATTCCGATCATATTAGAACTTCCTGTAATAGAAAAAGAACGAGAACGTGCTATTGTAAAGCACGTACAAGAATGGATCATATAATATAAAAGTGGAGACACTCATGATCACCATCGCAATAAATGGTTTTGGAAGAATTGGAAGAACATTTTTACGCGCATTATATTCTGATAAAAAAGCTTCTTCTGTAATCAACGTCGCTGTTATAAATATTGGCCCTGCACGTATTGATATGGTCGCCAATATGTTCACCTATGATACGCTTATGGGAATCTATCCCGGACATGTCGCTCTTGAAGGCACAAAACTTATTATTGATAATCATACCATTCAACTCGTTGCCCAAACAGATCCACTCAAAATAAATTGGAAACAATTCAATATCGATTGGGTAGTTGAATCATCCGGAGCTTTTACCAAACGAGAAAAAGCCCTCAAACATCTTGATGCCGGCGCTGGACACGTGCTCATTACTGCCCCAGCACACGATGAAGATGTCGCTATCATTCCAGGCGTTAATAATGATGCATATAATCCTGCAAAAGATCGTATAGTTTCACTCGGTAGCTGCACCACAAATGCTCTCATTCCAACACTCAAAGTATTGCACGATAGCTGTGGAATCGTTGAAGGATTTATGACCACAATCCATGCCTACACTAATACGCAAGTTCTTTTAGATGTCGAGACAAGCGATCCTCGTCGCTCGCGCGCTGCAGCTCTCAATATCATCCCAACAAGCACCGGGGCCAGCGATATGCTTGATAAGATCATTCCTTCATTAAAGGGAAAAATTCAGTCTGTTTCGATTCGTGTGCCAGTCGCTAAAGTTTCTCTCATTGATCTTGTATTTCGTTCCCAGAAAAAAATTACAAAAGCGTTTTTGAATGATCTCTTTAAAAAAGCTTCCGAAACATCTCTTAAGGGAATCGTTGGATATACAGATAAAGAGCTCGTTTCAAGCGATTTCAGCGGCAACAACCATTCCGTGATAATCGACAGCAAGCTTACAGAAGCCCATGAAACAATGGGGAAAATTTTTGGGTGGTATGATAATGAATGGGGATACAGTATGCGGTTGGTTGATTTTTTGATGATGGTGGCACACAATTAAGTACAGGCTTTGTTTTATTCTTTTTTTCATATTTTAATATCTCTTTCAGGCCTGCGCGGCCAGCGCAAAAGAGACATATCTTAGTTTGCTTTTTTTTCTTACTTTTAGCTCAATACTCTTTAGCCCTACGCGGGCAAGCGCCAGATATTTTGCTCACCCAAAAATTACATTTTTTTCATATTTCATTTAGGCCTATGCGGCCAGGCACAAAGGTATTGCGTGCCCAATACCTTTGATCTAAGGGCAAAAAAGAGGTTCCATCTTTTTAATTCTTCCGCATTTGAAAAGTCCTATTCGCCTATCGGCTCAGACGTCCTTCAAATGCAACAGGGATAATCTATATATGCTTTTAAAACAATTGTCGCGATAATTTATTGCTCAACTGATTCTTGATGAAGGCTGGAAGCCTAGTGGACCACAGAAACAATATAAAATAAATTCCGGTAGCGCGTTCGAGGTCTCTGAATGAAAGCTGAAAGCTTGAAATGAATGAGGGCCGAGATATGCGCGAATCTGGATCAAACGCGCCGTTTGCACCCTTTTGGTCCAGATATTTTGGGTGAGCAAAATATCTGGCGCTTGCCCGCGTAGGGCTGAAAGACTTTAAAATAAAAGAAATAAACAAACAGATTTAGTCACTTTGTGCTTGGCCGCATAGGCCTCAATGAAATATAAAAAAAGTAAATTTTGAAGAGAAAAAGCTCTGGTGCCCGCCCACGCAGGGCTCAAAGAAAACTCTACGCTTTGCCACAAAAATAAAAAACATAAAACTCACAAAACTGATTCTTCACAAAAATAACCCTTTGCTATACACTATCACTAAACAAATCTTGAAATTATAAGCGATCGGGCCCATAGCTCAGCTGGTCAGAGCAATCGGCTCATAACCGAGAGGTCCCAGGTTCAAATCCTGGTGGGCCCACCAACTTTATAAAAACCGATCAATAATTAATGCGAGTGGGGAGTTCCTATGCAAGTACAATCTGAAAAAAGGCCACCCATGACAAATAATCCTTTTGGCTCTTTTATTGAATTAGTTTCACTTGATCAAGAAATGAGAGCCCTGACAGATCACATTCAGACCGCCAAAGCCGAGTCTGACACACTGTTTTCCCAAAAAAAAGAGCTCATTGAGCGGCTTGATCAGTTCAAAAAGCATGTACATGATCTTAAAAAACTGGTCCATGATCAGGAGCTTGAAATTAAAACGTTTGATGCTCAGGAAAAGAAAAAAAAAGAACAGTTCGACTCTCTCAAAGATACTAAGCAGTATCCTTCTTTAAAAAAAGAGATCGATCGTTTAAAGCAGGCACAGCATGACGCAGAAAAACAGCTCATGATCGTATGGAATAAACTAGAGATCGCTCAAAAAGAGCTTGAAGAGCAGCAGCTCCATTACAATACAAAAATTTCTGAAATCGATTCTGCAATTTTGAAAAAAAATGAAGAAACAGCTCTTTTCGATCAAAAGCTTGGAAAAAAGCATGATGAGCGCCCTGCAAAGGAAAGCGCTGTTCCAGAAGAGTGGCTTGAGAAATATACCCATATGCGCATGCGTGTTGCAAATCCGGTCATAGAAGTTATTAATGGAAACTGTAATGCCTGCTTTTATAATCTTCCTGCTCATGAAGTGATGCGCCTCAAGCGCCGTGCTCTCTTGCAATGCAAAGGATGCTTCAGGCTTCTTTATCTTAAAGAGGCAATGGAACAAAGCTCACCCGAATAAAAAGCAGCATCATGGAACACACTACGCACACATGGTCAGTATATATTGATGGCGCATCACGAAATAATCCTGGCAAGGCTGGAGCTGGCGTCTTTATTACCAAAGATGGCGAAACTGTATGCGCTGAGGGATTTTATTTGGGCACCAAAACAAATAATCAGGCGGAATACATCGCCCTTCTCATTGCCCTCTATTTTATACATACATACGCTCGATCATCGGATACCATTCGTATTGCATCAGACTCAGAGCTTTTGGTAAAGCAGATGCGCGGTATATACCGAGTTAAGCACGAAGGTTTGATGTCGCTTTTTGCATGCGCCCAGCAGCTTATACGAAAATATCCCATTGAACTGATTCATGTTTTGCGAAGCGATAATAAAAAAGCGGATCTTCTTGCAAATAAAGGAATTGATTCAAAACATAAACTTCCCGATGGTTTTATTACCCTTATGCATCAGTATGGGATCACACTAGAATAAAAAGGAGGAACAGTCGTGAAAAACAACTGGTTTTTAATCCTCGTAAGTTTTACTATCCTTGCATATGCTGCAGAAAAAAAACGGTGTATTCGAGTGCTCCTTGATGAACACCATGTTCATACGCAAAAATCTCCTGATTGGACATTTACAAGCGAATCGGGCTTTATTCTTTGCAATCCGCAGCAGCTCGGGCAATATACGGCCATATCGAAAAAAGAGTTAACGTTTAAAAGAAATAAAAACCAATTTCTTTTAAACAGCATCCCATTCAAGGCTAAAAAGATATGTATTATTCCCAAAGATGGCTTTGCTGGTATTAACGGCACAAAGTATCATGGCCGATTTACTATCGCTTACAAAAATAAACGTCTCTATCTTATTAATCATGTCGAGCTTGAGGAATACACATATTCAGTATTGAAAACAGAGAGCTGGCCGGGATGGCCTATTGAAGTTAATAAAGCGCTTGCAATAGCATCCCGAACGTATGCGCTTGCCCAGCTCAGAAATCATACAAAATATCTTTATGACGTTAAAAATACCAATGCGCACCAAACCTATCGCGGCATGCACGAGACTGATACGATTCGCAAAGCAGTCGTACAAACAAAGGGAATGATTTTGACACATAATAATGCTCCTGCTCTTACCATGTTTGATTCATGCTGCGGAGGGGTCATACCTGCGCATATTCATGATTTTGATTTTTCCAAGGTTCCTTATCTTGCCCGAAATCGCGCATGCACCTACTGCAAAAAATGCTGGATCTATTCATGGAAAAAAGAGCTCCCTGTTGAAGCGGTAAATAAGCAGCTTGCACACCTTTTTGATAAACCCGCGCTATTGAAAGATCTGAAAATACAAAAAAAAGATAAGGCTGGATTAGTACTCGAAGTGCTTGCAAAAAAAAGCTCTGGCAATCATATTATCTCCGGCAAACAGCTTTACGGTGCACTCAAAGATATCAAAAGCTTTTGCTATGATGTAAAACGCACTAAAGATACCATGACATTTACAGGAAAAGGATATGGCCATCATATTGGCCTTTGCCAATGGGGGGCGCGCGAAATGGTACGCGAAGGCATGTCCTATAATCGAATCTTGTCTTTTTACTATCCCGGAACTAAACTTCAGAAAGTTATATAAAACATATATCAAACAAAGGATTCATTTCATGAAAAAAAGAGTAGCAATCGCAATTGCCATAGCATCATTGAATGCCATGGCAATGAAAAGATCTAAATCAGAGCAAATACCAATGAAGCCATTATTGCGATCAACACTTCCTATCCTATATCAGCAGCATAATATTGATCTTCACAAAAAAGCGGGATCTCTCGAGTCAGAGCTATTAAAATATTTTAAGGTACATGAAGGCGAACCTGCAATCCACGTTAGTCACATAATAAAAGATAATAATGATACTGTATCCATAACTATCCCTTCAAATGAACACAATCTTCTTAAAACATTTTTTGCCACTTTATCGCAAGATGCGCACAATAATAAAAGATCCTCTGAAATATATTTACTTGAGCAGATAATAAGCAATGAAAAAAATGATCATACATGCCTAAATATTTCCCAAGTTCAGCAGATATGCTCATGGCCTCAATCGCTACAACACTTACTATTTTCAAAATTAAAATAGCTATAAAAATCCTACTCAAGCCCTCTCTCTTTGCATCCTTGCCTTTAACGCTCATCTCAAGCTATTCTAAAGCAAAAGCAAACAGGAGAACATAATGCGCGTCTATGTTTTTTTAATTCTTTTAGTATGGATCAATCGCATTTCTCCTATGAAGCACGATACAAGCTTAGAAGCTACTATTGAAAGAGTTAAGACTTTATATGATTCCATTATAGAATGGCACAAAAAACCTGAAACAATTGTTTATTTAATAAAAGATGAAAAAAGATTGCACATAAAAGCCCTGGTTCCTGAAATATTAAAGCTTAAATATGATAGTTTTTTCATGATGTTACTTTAGAAAAATTAGAAATTTTGATATCGATCTCATGTGCATTAAAAACTAAAAAAAGATGGATTCTCAATGAAATACAACAAAACGAATTCGACCAATGGCCATGGTATATAAAAGAGATTGCTCGCTATCTCACATCGGATCAGTGGCGATTCGAAGCGCCTCAACAGCACATCATGCCATAAAGCCTATCTTGACGCCCTACTTCCCGCTTGTTATATTACGCCGTATTTTTTATAGCAATAATTCATCCATCGTTCAAAAAGGAGCCTTATGAAATCAAAATCTATATTTCTTCTGCTCTCAATCGCCTTTTCTCTTTCAGCTATGGAAGATATACAAGAAAATCCAAAAGAAGAGTCCGATCAAGAGCAAACTCAAGTAAAAGAAAAAGAAAAACTCAAAGTTACCTATAGAATGAGAAATAAAGATAATATTAAATTAGCGCAATCATTAAAAGATTTTTTTATGAATTTATTCTATAATCAACATGATAATCCAAAAATAGATATACGAGAATTTAAATCGAATAAAAAAAGAACATTTAAAATATTTGTTCCTGAAAAAGAGTACCAAGAATTGGAAGCATATTTTAAAACAATTGAACGCCGATCTGAAAAAGCGCAGCGGATAACCAAAAATCTCTCTTTGCTTAAAAAAATCAAAAATGATTATGATACAAAAACAAAAGATAAAACAAAGCTCACGCATAAGGATATTGAGCGTATTGAAAAATGGCCGCAATCATTGAAGGAACTTGCTGTACGTATATCAAAATTTCCTCCAACACCTCCTGAGCCATCTCAAAAATCGCCCTCATATCAAAATAATTCCTATCAAGGAAATCCACGCATAGCGCATTGGAGTCTTTATTAATTTAAAGGGAAGTTTAAGACTTTTTCTTATATTACGCCGTATTTTTTATAGCAATAATTCATCCATCATTCAAAAAAGGGGCCTTATGAAATCAAAATCTATACTTCTTCTGCTATCAATCGCCTTTTCTCTTTCAGCTATGGAAGAGGTGCAAGAAAATCCAAAAGAAGAGTCCGATCAAAAACAAGCTCAAGTAAAAGAAAAAGAAGAACTCAAAGTTACCTATAGAATGAGAAATAAAGATAATATTAAATTAGCGCAATCATTAAAAGATTTTTTTATGCAAATTTTCACGAAGCAACTTGATGATGATATTCCAAAAATAGATATAAGAGAGCGTAAATCCAATAAAAAAAGTACATTTATGGTATGGGTTCCTAGACAAGAGCTCACAAAATTAATTGCATTCTTTCAAACAATTGAACGCCGATCTAGAAAAGCACAGCACATAACCAAAAATCTCTCTTTGCTTAAAAAAATCAAAAACGATTATGATAAAAAAGCAAAAGATAAAACGGAGCTCACGCATAAGGACACTGAGCGTATTGAAAAATGGCCGCAACCATTGAAGGAACTTGCTCTACGCATATCAAAATTTCCCAAGCCATCTCCTGAGTCATCTCCCGAATCATCTCCAAAGGGCACTCGTAACTATTATGGAGCAGGACTTTGGGGAAAATAATTTAAATGCAAAAAAAGGGGAAGTTTGATACTTCCCTTTTTTTTGATAGAAATTTTACCCACATTAACATTACGCATAATAAGATTTCTCTTTTCTTTCATGCTATACTGCATTCTTTCTTCAAAGCATAGGCAGATTAAGGAGAATATTATGCCCAATTATCAAACCCATCTTGCGGGCGGATCAATTGCGTTCGCACTTGCACTCGTTTGTATCGTTCCTTACATGCATCCAAGCCCACTCACGGCTGGAGAATGGCTTCTTTTTGCGCTCGCAGGTTCGCTCTTTCCTGATATTGATATCAAAAGCAAAGGGCAAAAATATTTTTATTGGATGATTTTTATCCTGCTTTGCATTCTCACCTACACACAGCGATTCATTCCACTCGCAATGATCAGTATCCTTGCAATGATTCCAATGCTTACAAAGCATCGTGGGCTTTTCCATCGAGCCTGGTTTATCATCGGAGCGCCCATGCTTTTATGGTACACCATGAGCGTGCAATACCCACCCATCACACGCCCACTATTTTATGACATATGCTTTTTTATTTCAGGAGCGCTTTCTCATTTGTGGCTTGATATGGGGCTCAGGAAGATGATTCGCATGTAAACTTGGATCCAATCCATAAGATGCCAAATCCCACTGCAAAGGCAGGAACAAGCGGCAATGAATCAAACATAAGTGGCCACAGTGCCGATGTGGCAGCTCCAGCAATTAATCCAATGAGCGCAACGCGATGAGGAATATTGTTAATATAAAGCGATGCCACCACGAGCGGGCCGAAGGTACTGCCAAGGCCAGACCACGCATAGTTCACGAGCCCATATACGGTCATATTTTCTTGCCATGCAAGCATGAGCGCAATAGTTGATATGACAATCGATGCAACACGAGAAACAAAGAGCAGTCTCTCTTGCGAAGCTTTTGGCGCAATAAATGGCTTATAGATATCTTCAGCAATCGATGCACCCGCTACAAGAATCAAGCTATCCATTGTGGAAAGCGTTGCTGCAAAAATTGCACATAATATAAGCCCCGCTAAAAATGGATGGAATAGTATCATCGTCATATCGATAAATACGGCCTGCGAATCAGGCAATCCTTGCGCAAAAAAGGCTATTCCTATAATCCCCACTGCTACTGCAGCAAGAAGCACAAGAATCTGCCACAAAATTCCAATCCGTCGTGCATATTTAAGATTATTGACATCATCAATACCCATAAAGTTCACAAGAATATGGGGCTGCCCAAAATAGCCCAATCCCCAGCTGGCTGCAAGAAATAGTGCAGAAAGCATTTCTGATGGCGATGCAAGCAAGGATAATGAAACTGATTTCATCTGCGCAGCAGCCACAATAGACTGCCAGCCGCCCACGTGCATATATCCCATACAAGGAACAAGCAGAATCATGATAAGAAGAAAGACACCCTGAAAAAAATTACACCACGCCACCGCCACAAACCCTCCAATAAGCGTATAGGCCGCAGTGGTAATGACGCTAATAAGAATACCAACATGATACGATAGTCCAAAGGCAGAGCTAAACACCAAGCTTAATCCAACAAGCCCCGAAGCGATATAAAAAAGAAAAAAGATAAGCGCGCACGCGCTGCTTACAAGCTGAAGCGTACCAGACGTATCTCCATAGACATGGGCAAAATAGGAAGAAAGCGTAAGCGAATCAAGTTCGGCAGTTTTGGAGCGCAAACGAGGAGCCACAATGACCCACGTCGCATACATCCCGACAACTAAACCTATCGCAGTCCAGCATTGAAACATCCCCCCCGTAAATACTACGGCAGGAAAGCCAAGAAAAAGCCAGCTGCCCATATCGCTTGCCTGCGTTGCGATTGCGGTTACCCAATAGTTCACCGATCGATCACCAAGCATAAAATGCTCTGCGGTCTGATTTTTTTTATAAAAATAAAAGCCTATACATAAAAGAGCTGCAAAATACGTTATAAAAGCAAGTAACAACATGAAATTTCCTATTCCATTATAAAGATATTTTCCCGACCACCATACTCACAAACAAAGCATCTCTACTATATACCCCAAAGGGGAATACAACGATACATCACGAAATAGGCATTACGCCTTTTGAGTAGTTCCTGAGAAAATATGGATAAAAATTCCATTATATAGACCTTATATGATTCAAGAGTATTGTTTCATGATATATCAAACCGCATATTTTCACAAATAATCCAATGCAAAAAGCCATTCCGCCTGAGCCGTGGTTTGGGAAGCCACCTCCTGAAATGACTGCATACGAATCTCGGCTATATATTCCGCAATATTCCTGATATAGCGAGGGGCATTTTGGCTTCCTCTCATCGATTGAATCGGCAAAAAAGGTGCATCCGTCTCAAGGACAATATCACGTAACTCAACATTTTTAACCACCAGTCGAAGCGCCTCATTTTTAGGATACGTAAGGGTACCCCCTATACCGAGTTTCATACCCCATGAAATAACCTGCTGCGCAAAATCAAGGTCATAGGAAAAACAATGCATAACGGCACGGGGTTCATGCCGTACATACTCCTCAATTACTCGAAGAGTCTCATCATATGCATCACGAGAATGAATAACGAGCCCAAGCTCATACTTTAAAGCAAGCTCAATCTGCGCTCGAAACGCATCAATTTGCCTTTGAAGATTGTACTCAGGGTAATGCTTGTCTATTCCCGTTTCACCAACTCCAACAATTTTATTTTTTTTATCCGCAATAAGCACCTCCATTTCTTTAAGCTCTGTGCGCCACTGCGCTGTTGCATCATTAGGGTGTATGCCAATTGTAGCAAACATCGATTCATATGCGTGAGCTAACGCAATACAATTTTTACTTTCAATGAAACTTGTACCAACATTAATAATCCGATTAACACCAGCCTTTTCTGCTTCACGCATAATACCTTGAGCTGATTGAATCTCTTTTGGATCAAGAGCGACATCAAACCTTTTTTTGACCATCATGTTTATATGACAATGCGTATCAATCAGCATATTTTACCTCTATTTTAGTTATTTTTGAGATGTAACAATAAAAATTGAAACAATGTAACTTTGCGATGTATCGATGATTCTGTTTGACAAACACGTATGAAATTACTATATCTTTCTCTAGAGATCTACAAAAAGGAAGTATTTTTATTGAAGTAGCAGTGTAATAATAACCTTTTTTGAGGAGTAGCTACAATGAACAAGAGCGAATTGATAAATGAGCTCAGTGAAGAAACCACGTACAGCAAAAAAGATATTACGAGAGTGATTGATTCGCTTACTCGTATTATCGGCAGAACGCTGAAAAAGGGAGAAAAAGTTTCTCTTACTGGTTTTGGTAGCTTTTGGATTTCAAACCGACCAGCTCGCAAGGGTATCAACCCTGCAACTAAAGAACGTATCAACCTTCCGGCTGTAAACGTTCCTCGTTTCAAAGCAGGCAAAAATCTGCGCGAAACTGTTAAAAAAGTGAGACTCGGTTAATTAAGCTTTTGATCTAGAAAAAGCTTTTACCTGTGAGGCTGCGTATAACCGCAGCCTCTTTTCATATGAGCTAATTTTAAGTATTCTAATATGCGGAATAGTCGCACAGAGATTTTTCACTAAAGGCATACTATGATAGATCTAAACCTCCTTCGCACCGATCCAAAAAGATTCAAAACTCTTTTACACATTAAAGATCCACAATTTCCTGTGGAAAAGCTTATTGCACTTGATCAAGAAGTTCGTGAATTACGACAATCAGTCGAAGATCTTCGCAATAAGAAAAATGAACTCGCTATACAAGCTAAATCAGGCATAACTGAAAAAATTCGTGCTGAATCAAAGCAAGTAGGCGTCATATTGAAAGAGCAAGAATCAAAGCTTGAAATCAGCGAAAAACAGTTTCGAGATCTTCATTTATCCACACCAAATTTACCCCTTTCAGAAGTACCTGAAGGTGGAAAACCTCACAATAAGGTCGTAAGAGAGTGGGGGAAAAAGCCAACATTTTCGTTTCCCATTAAGCACCATCTCGATCTTATGGAGCAGCTCGGCTGGGTAGATTTTGCAACGGCAACAAAAATTACAGGATCAAATTTTGCACTCTATAAAAATGAAGGCGCATCGTTAGTATACGCCCTCACTCGATTCATGCAAAAACATAATTATGCGCGCGGATTCAATTTGATGCTTCCTCCCGTCATGGTTAATGAAAAATCACTTGAAGTGTCGGGAAATTTTCCAAAATTCCGACAAGAAGTGTATCATATACCTCAAGACAATCTCTATCTTTCCCCAACAGCCGAAGTCGGCTTAGTAAATATGTATCGAGATATGATCGCGGAAGAATCTGATTTGCCAATCAGAAATATGGCATGGACAAGCTGCTTTCGAAGAGAAGCGGGTAATTATGGCGCACATGAACGTGGATTAATTCGAATACACCAATTTGAAAAAGTTGAACTCGTATCAATTTGCCAGCCAGAAGAGTCTGAAAATGAACTCGATCTTATGGTTGCATGTGCAGAATCGATACTACAAAAGTTAAATTTACACTATCGCGTTTCTTTACTCGCAGCGCAAGATATGTCCTTTCAGGCTGCAAAAACGTATGATATTGAAGTGTGGCTTCCCGGCCAAAACTGTTATTATGAAGTTTCATCAGCAAGCAATTGCACCGACTTTCAAGCACGACGTGGCTTAATTCGATATAAAAAAGCCGGGGATAAAAAAAGCCAATTGACCCATACATTAAATGCTTCATCATTGGCTCTTCCACGCTTGATGGTAGCACTGATTGAAACATATCAACAAAAAGATGGCTCCATCAATATACCAGACATTTTAAAACACGAGGGCATTTTATAATAAAGAGGAAACATGAAGCATGAAAGACTCAGCAAAGAGGCTCTCAAACAAATTAAAATGATTGCTATTCGGACAAAGCGACTGCTTCGGGGATCACTGGTAGGCGATAGCCGCTCTGCCTTAAAAGGAACCGGTTTTGAGTTTGACCAAATCAGAGAATATCAGTCGGGTGATGATGTTCGATTTATTGATTGGAAAGCATCTTCGCGGCATAATAATTTATTGGTAAAACAGTATATTGAAGAGCGCATCAGGACAATATTGCTTGCTGTAGACGTTTCTCAATCAAGCATGTTTGGATCAGGACAATCATTAAAGCATGATATATGCGCGCAAGTGGCAAGCATTCTGGCGCTTGTAGCAGCGTCCGGTAAAGATCGATGTGGGCTCATACTGTTTTCCGATCAGATTGAATATATTATCCCTCCTGGACGAGGAGAAAAACATGCCCATACTATCATGGAAGCATTATTCTCCTTTAAGCCACAGCATTGCAAAACATCCATGAACAGCCTCTTTAATAAACTTTCTTCGTATCCTCAAAAGGATGCTATCGTTTTTGTCATATCCGATTTTATTGATCCAACACTATCGCATAAAATCGTATCTTTGGCTGCTCGAAAACACGATATATACGCAGTTCGATGTCTTGATTCCAAAGAAAAAAATATTGATTCATTCGGATTTTTATACTTCGTTGATCCAGAAACTGGTGAATCTATTGTCGTTGATGCACGAAAAAACAACTCCTCGCTTCAAAAGCATCTTCGCGATCGTATTATTGAACAAAACAAATATTTAAAAAAAACTGGTATGTCCATTATTGAAATTGATAATACACAGGATTTTTTTAGTGATTTAATTCTTTTTTTACGCAGACGCATGCAATATTAGGAATCAGAATGAATGAGCTTGGTTTATACGATATTTATGATACATGGCATGTACCATTTTGGCACACATCATGGTTTTATTATGGATGCCTAGTATTCATACTTTTTTTAGTATCCATTACTCTCTACGCAATACTATCGTATCTGTATCAAAAAAAGATTATTAATAAGACCTCATGGGAGCTTGCTCTTGAGCGTATTACGGAACTTCAAAATAAGACGTCTTACACCAAGGATGAGGGTAAGCACTGTTATTTTGCATTAACATCCATTTTAAAAGTGTATATTCAATCTCGGTTTGGCATTGCTATGACACAGCGGACCGATGAAGAGGTTCGTGCATATATAAGCAAACACGCCATTATTCCAAAAGAAGTTCAATCAAAACTTATCGATATTTTTGGAGGATGTACGCTCATCAAATTTGCAAATGAAAATGCGATTACAGAACAGATTAAAGCGCATCTCTCATTAGCAAAATCATTAATTGAAGAAACCATTCCACCTAAAAAAAATAACTGAACTCATCAGTTTTCAGACAAAAATAGACTAATCTGCTACGACAAAATCAATCTCAGGAATAGCCTGTTTTATCTGTTCTTCAATACCAAGAGTTAGCGTATATAATGAAATAGGGCACCCTACACAGGCGCCCTGAAATTTCACATGCAGCGTACGATGTCGTATTGTTACAATAGAAACATCCCCGCCATGGGAGTGAAGATATGGCCTTACAGCATCTAAAGCTTTCTCAATACGATCAAGAAGCTCTGATGATATATCTGCTGTTATACCCATTCAAGCTTTGCAATTTGCGCGGTATCGCTTGCTCTTCGTCCCATTGGAATCATACGAGTATAACCACCTTGACGACCAACATAACGTGGCGCTACTTCACTAAATAGCTTATAAATAGCGTTGTTGTCATAAGGAAGCAGTGATTGCACACGTCGACGAGCATTAAAATTATTGCCTTCTCGAGCAATAGTAATAATCCGCTCAGCCAACCTCTTAACCTCTTTCAATCGAGGTTTTGTTGTTACCAATACACCGTGGTTTATTAAATGAATAACCTGATTACGAAGCACCGCTTTTCGATGCGACGATTTCATATTTAATTTTTTACGACCATTTTGATGCATCATAATGCATGACCTCTAGTTAGAACCAATTGATGCTAAAACTTTTTTCACATCATCTTCATTAATGTTCATGCCAAATGACAAACCAAAAGCCTTCATGCAATCTCTCACTTCATTGAGAGACTTTTTACCAAAGTTTTTGATTCGTAATGCATCCTCTTCAGGAACATTAACAAGATCAATTATGCGCTTAATACCTGCATTAATTAAACAATTATTTGCGCGCACCGAAAGTTCAAGCTCTTCAATCGGCTTTAATAACAATTCAACCGGTACATCCTTCAAACCCAACTTATCTAGTTCTACAGGTTCTTTTTTTACCTCTTCTTCTGGCATTGCAGATATTTCGTTAAATGGAATCTCTGCACTTGCAAGAAAATGTTGAAGCTGTGTACGAAGTACCGAAACAGAATAATGAACTACGTCAAATGGATTTTCTGAACCGTCAGTAAAAATTTGTAAAATGAGCTTGTCATAGTCAATATCTTTACCAACACGAGTCTTTTGAACATCAAATACTACACGACGTACGGGAGAGAACATAGCATCAAGATAGATTTTTCCATCTTCCTGATACGGCTTATCATGAGGCCATTGCGCCTGCTGATAACCTCTTCCATTTTCAACAAAAAACTCAATATCCAATTCGCCGCCCGCTGCAACATGCCCAATGACATGATCCTTATTGATCAATTCAAGATGTTCATCCGCAACGATATCGGCAACAGTAGCTACCTTTTCTCCAGAAACATGTAGTCTCATTTTTCCTGGAGTTCCCACGCCATTTTTAACCACAATTTGCTTAATATTCAAAACGAGCTGCATAGCATCTTCAACAACGCCAGGAATTGCTGAAAACTCATTATTTACACCCTTGATAACAACGGATGTAACAGCTGTGCCTTCTACACAACCAAGCAACACACGACGCAGCGCGTTGCCCAATGTATGACCAAATCCAGGCTCTAATGGTTGCGCAACAAGCTCGCCATAGGTACCATTCAATGACTTTTTATCCCATACCAATTTTGGTATAGTCAAAGGCTTATATTCTTTTTCTTTATTAACCATCTAACCTCCCATGTGTAGATATACAATGATTACACATCTGCGTACCCCGCCTTCACACTTTATTTCGAATAGGACTCAACAATGAGATGATCTTCTATTGGCACTTGGATATCAGAACGAACGGGATTACGCAATATTCGACCCTTTAACGCCTTTTTATCAAGTTCAAGCCATTCAGGAACTTTGATACCAAGATTTAGTCGCTTTTCAACAACCTGAGACATAAACTCTTTATGTTCAAGCATTTGCGGAGCAAGTGCTATTTCTTCTCCCACTGAAACTAAATAAGAAGGAGAGCTCACTCTTTTTCCATTTACCAAAATATGACCATGAACGATCATTTGTCGAGCTTGTGAACGAGATGTAGCCATCTTTAAACGATAAAAAACATTATCCAATCTTCGTTCAAGAAAACTGAGCAAATTATCACCTGGAGCACCTTGCGCTTTTACTGCATTTGCAAAAAAACGACGGAATTGGCGCTCTCTCATTCCATACATTTGTTTAACTTTTTGTTTTTCATGAAGCTGACGACCGTATTCAGACAATTTCTTGCCTGTTTTACTCGCTTTTTCGTCACCTTTTTTTTCAGTATTCATCATTTTTTGAGCCATAAATCACCACATGTTAAATATTCAAAATTATACTCGACGTTTTTTAGGTGGTCGAGGTCCATTATGAGGCAACGGAGTCACGTCACGAAGCAAATTAATCATAAAACCTGCAGACTGAAGAGAGCGAACAACAGAATCTCGTCCTGAGCCAGGTCCCTGCAAATTAACTTCCAAAGATTTAATTCCCACATTTTTCATATCTTTGACTAATGTGGAAGCAACTTGAGATGCCGCAAACGGAGTTCCTTTACGCGACCCCTTAAAGCCCAATCGGCCAGCACTGCCAGACATCAAAACATCGCCTTCAGAAGTAGTAATTGTCACCAATGTGTTGTTAAATGAAGAGCGAACGTGCACTACAGCCGTGTCTACTATGCGCTTTTGTTTTTTTGCTTTCTTTTTGTAAGTCATGTACCTAATTACCTCTTATTATTTCTTAGTTATTTTCTTTTTCATTGCCACGGGCTGCTTCTTTGGTCCCTTACGCGTACGAGCATTGGTTTTTGTGCGTTGCCCACGAACAGGCAAGCCCTTTTTATGGCGTAAACCACGATAAGAACCAATTTCCTGCAAGCGTTTTATATTCATGGTAACTTCTTTGCGAAGCTCACCCTCAACAGTGTAAGAGGCTGTAATTTCTTTTTGAATTGCGGCTACTTCAGCATCCGTCAAATCTTTTACACGCTTATCAAAACTGATATTAACTTTTTTTAATATGCAACGTGATGACTCAACCCCAAGGCCATAAATATAGGTAAGGCCATACTCTACACGTTTTTTTAATGGGAGGTTTACACCTTCAATTCGTATCATATAATATTCCTACGTTTAACCTTGGCGCTGCTTATGTCTTGGATTTTTTTTACAAAGAATGCGCACAACGCCGGATCGCTTAATCGTTCGACAATCTTTACACATTTTTTTTACTGATGTACGTACTTTCATGGGACCTCTTACTTATTCTTGTGACGCAAAATAATACGACCACGTGTCAAATCATATGGAGAAAGCTCCACTGTTACCCTATCACCCGGAAGAATACGTATATAAAACATACGCATCTTACCAGAAACGTGAGCCAGCACCTCATGGCCACCTTCAATTTCAACTCGAAACATCGCATTTGGTAAGGTTTCGTTTACAACCCCCTCAACGCGAACAACATCTTCTTTTTGCTTCATACAATATCACTCTCTGCTGAAGCAGCATCAGACTTTCTTGTTATAACAACCGGACCCCGTTCTGTTACCACAACAGTATCCTCAACATGTGCCGCTAAACTTTTATCAGAAGTTTTCACTGTCCAACCATCCTCGGTTATATATACGTTATGCTTACCCATTGTTGTCATAGGCTCTATAGCAAATGCCATTCCAGCCCGTAAAACAGGGCCTTCATCAGGATCTCCCACGTTCAAAATTTCTGGCTCTTCATGCATCTGCTTACCAATACCATGACCCGCAAAATCCTGTACTATACCAAAGCCACTTTTTTCAATTTCCTGCTGTATCGCCCAAGAAATTTTACCCAATCTATTTCCTGGCCATGCTTGCGATATTCCTTTATCCAAAGCAGATTGAGCATTTTTCACAAACGCTGCAACCTCAGAAGGCATCCGCCCAATATAAAATGTTCGCGCCATGTCGGCACAATATCCCTTCCACGAAGCACACACATCAATTTTTACAAGATCACCCTCTTGCAATATACGCTTCTTAGAAGGAACCCCATGAACAACTTCGTCATTCACAGAAATGCAACTAACATGACGATAACCCATATATCCTTTGGTCCGTGATTGCAAATCTTTTTCGTGCAACAATTTCTCAATTGCACTGTCAATATCATGAGTAGAAATTCCAGACACAAGTATCTGTGCGATATCATCAAAAATTTCAACTAACAACTTTCCAGCATGTGCCATCTTACGAATCGCAGCCTTATTCTTAATAGTGATCATGCAACCTAAGCCTCCACTTTTCCAATAAAAGCAGAAAAAAGTACATCGATCGGCTGATCACCCTTAATATCGACAACATTAAAGCCAGCACTTTTTAAATACTCAAGCAATTTATCTTCATGTTGGTGATACACTTTAAGCCGCTCTTTGATGGCCTCTGGAGCATCATCATTGCGACGAACAACAGGTTCACCACAATTATCACATGTCATATCTTTTTTTGGCGACAAAGCTGGAGTCTTCAGTGAGTAAACGCGCTGACAAGATTTGTTTTTACAAACATAACGATTACTCAAACGGTCAATTACTTCCTCGTCATCTATGATGAACCGTGCAACTGAAGCATCGATCGGCATAATTCGTAATAATTTACTAAAATCTTCTGCTTGCTGCACTGTACGAGGATAACCGTCTAGAATGACTGTCCTATCGGTATTTTCACGCTTTTCAAACCAATCAAAGACCATTTGGCTAATAAGCCCATCAGAAACTAGTTTACCAGATTTTATAGCAAAATCTATTTTCTGGCCAATTTCAGTCTTATTTGCGATATGAGCTCTACACATATCCCCAGTTGAAACTTGCTCCCATGCGAGCTCACGAACACATTTTTGAGATAGTGTTCCTTTTCCAGAACCTGGGGGTCCCACAAATAATATCACCTTCCCCATACCTATCAACGTACCCCCCTCATTCTTCCTGAAGTCAAAAAGCCTTCATATCGATGTTCAATGAGATACGATTCAACCTGCGAAGCTGTTTCAAGGGCTACTCCAACCATAATAAGCATACCTGTGCCACTCAATGAGCTCAGATAAAAACCAGGTTGTAATATTGCATAGATAATGTTAGGCGCTATTGCCAAAATACCTAAGTAAAGCGCTCCCACAAGACCAAGACGTGTTAGTAAAAAATTGAAAAATTCAGCGGTTCGCTTTCCAGGACGTATTCCAGGAATAAATCCGCCACCTTTTTTGATATTATCTGCCAACTCGTCAGGATTATAAACAAGAGCTGTATAAAAGAAGGAAAAGAAAATAATTAAAACAAAATCGATAACATTAAACAATAAACCCGTCTGGGTCATGCTATCCGATATTGCCTTAAAAAAAGCATACCGAGATGCCAATAATGTTGAAACAAACATCGGCACATTGAGCACCGCATTAGAAAAGATAACAGGCATTACTCCAGCTGTATTGATTTTAAACGGAATATACGTGCTTTGACCAGCATACATTCGCTGACCAACAATACGACGAGTATATTGCACTGGAATCTTTCTATCGCCCTTCTCCAAGAAAACAATCGCCGCTGCCATTGCAATAAAAATAGCAAAAAGCAATACAGCAATCATGATATCAAGCTGTCCATCTTGAACAGATTTTATGGTAATTCCAACATCAAATGGAAATCGCGCGACAATCCCTGCAAAAATAATCATCGAGCTTCCACTTCCAATGCCATGTAATGCTATTTGCTCACCAAGCCACATGACAATGATTGAACCTATGGTCAAAGAAAACATAAACATCAAACGAAATCCCCATCCAGGATCAATTGCTAAATTCTGGTTTTCAACGAGCATTGCAAAGCTGAAACTTTGAACCAACGAAATTACAAGGGCAAGATAACGCGTGTATTGATTAATTATTTTCTTACCAAATTCACCCTCTTTCATGAGAGCTTCAAGCGTTGGAACTGACATGCTCAATATTTGCATCATAATTGACGCAGTAATATAAGGCATAATTCCTAATGCAAACAGCGTACATTGCTTGAGATTTCCCCCAGAAAACATATCAAGATAAGAGAAAAGCCCTCCAAGACCAGCTGTCTGGTCCATAAAGCTTTTCAATTGCACCAAGTCGATTCCAATGACAGGAATATGATTACCAATCCGATATACAATAAGTACAACAAACGTAAAAAATAACTTTCTACGTAAATCGGAAATCTTGAAAATATTAAGAAAATTCTTGAGGAGTATCACAACTTACCCCTTAGGAGTTAAAGCTTTACCACCAGCACTTTCAATAGATTGTTTTGCCCCGGAACTAAAACTGTCCGCAATAATAGTAACTGCTTTAGTTAAAGATCCGTCCCCCAAAATTTTAATAGAAAATGGCTTATTTTTCTTCGGTTTTATTAAACCTTCCGATATCATAAGCTCTTTTGTAATTTCATTATGTGTATCGGTCAAACGAGTCAAATCAGAAAGATTCAGAATATACACTACATCCTGAAATCTAACGTTGTTAAAACCTCTTTTAGGTAAACGACGATAAAGAGGCATTTGACCGCCTTCAAAACCCACATCAACTTTACCACCAGAACGTGCCTTTTGTCCCTTATGTCCCTTACCAGAAGTTCCCCCTCGAGAACCACCTCGACCAACACGTTTCCTTTTTTTAACGATTGGTGACAATGTATCAAGTGTAAGCATTATGAACCCTTCACCATTTCTTTAACTGTTTTACCGCGCATTTTTGCAACATCTTCAGCAGAACGCAATTTAGCAAGAGCATTAAGCGTTGCTTTAGCTACGTTAATACCATTTGACGCGCCCAAAGATTTAGTAAGAGCATCTTCGATTCCAGCAGCGTCAATAATTGCACGTACAGCTCCACCAGCAATTTTACCCGTACCTTTAGAAGCAGGCAAAAGCACTACTCGCGCCGAGCCCTGTTTTCCTCGTACTTCATATGGAATTGTTGTTCCGCGCAGTGGAATAGTTACCATATTTTTGCGCGCTTTATTTGTAGCCTTTGCAATTGCAGCAGTAGCTTCTTTACTTTTTCCAAGCGCAATTCCAACTTGCCCTTGTTGATTTCCAGAAACAACAAATGCTGAAAATGAAAACCTTTTACCACCCTTGGTAACCTTTGTAACTCTTCGAACGCTTACCACATGGTCTATAAATGTAGAATCTTTTTCAGTAATTTCTTTTTTTGACATTCCAAAACCCTATTAATTTAGGTGTTAAACAGCAACACCACCCTCACGCAGACCATCTGCGAAAGCCTTTACTCGACCATGATACTTATAAGGACCACGATCAAAAACAACCTGAGATACACCTTTTTTCAGAGCTTTCTCCGCAAGTTGCTTACCAACAACACGAGCTACAACACTCTTATCACCTTGAGCATCTATTTGATGCGAACCAAGACTGACAAGCGTATTATGAGAAGCGTCATCAATAATTTGCGCATAAATATGCTTGTTGCTTCTAAAAACAGAAACACGTGGCATACCGCTTTTTTTTACAACACTGCGAACACGTAATATGCGTCGTTGAGCGCGTTTGTGATCTTTTTTTGTAGCCATAATTATTTACCTTTAGCAGCTTTACGGATAACAGTTTCTGTAGAAAGCTTTACGCCTGTTCCTTTATAGGGCTCTGGACGACGCAATTCACACATCTTGCTGCACACCAAACCTAACAACTCTCTGTCTGCTGAACTAACAGTAATTCTTTGACCAGTTTTATCAATAGAAACCGAAACTCCCTTTGGAACTTCAAAATCTACCTTATGACTGTATCCAAGCGTGAATGTTAACTTATTACCTGCAGCGACACCTTTATACCCAAGACCTACAATTTCTACAATCTTTTCAAATTCTCTCTTAGAGCCGACCAACGCATTATAAAGCAATGCACGATGCATACCCCATTCACGATTCAAAATTCGCTGCTTTAAAGACTCCTTACCCGCAGGAACAATCTTTAAACGCCCCCCCGAAACTTGAGCCACTAAACTGTTTGGCAACGTATATGATCCGGAAGCTTTCGGTCCCTTATAAGAGATTTGTTGACCCTTAATATCAACAGTAATACCACTGATATCGATTGATTTACGTCCAATTTTTGACATTGCGTGATCCTAACTTACCAAACAGTACAAATAACCTCGCCACCAACACCAAATTCTTTTGCTTTCTTCTGGGTTATTACGCCACGATTAGTTGAAAGAATTGAAATACCCAATCCCCCAATAACAGGCTTTATTTCATTAACCCCTGCATAGTGTCGACGACTTAATTTACTTACTCGCTGTAAATCATGAATAACCGATTCACCATTTACATATTTCAGCATAATTTTTAAAAATATTTTACCTTCTATTTCTACTTCAGAAACTGAACGTACAAAGCCCTCACTTAACAAAATAGCGGCAATAGCACGATTCATTTTAGATAATGAAGTCACCACGAACGGCTTGCTCAGTTGCGCACCATTTCGAATAACTGTTAAAAAATTCCCTATAGTATCAATTGACATAGTAATTGTCCTACCAACTAGCTTTCTTTACACCGGGCAAATAACCCTTCAGTGCATTTTTTCGGAAACAAATACGACACATTTTAAACATGCGCAAATATGCACGAGGGCGACCGCAAAGCTTGCAACGATTATATGCTCGCGTTGAAAACTTTGGCGTTTTATTTGCTTTTTCAATAAGAGATGTTTTAGCCATTATATCCTCAACAATCCTATGATACTTTCATAAAAGGCATACCAAAACCTTTTAGTAGCTCAAATGCCTGTTCGTGACTTTTTGCAGTTGTAGCTATAGTTACGTTCATGCCATATACTTTATCGGTAATGTCATAATCTATTTCAGGAAAAATAATCCATTCTTTTATACCAAGATTATAATTACCAAATTTATCAAATGTAGCTTTAACACCTTGAAAATCTCGCACCGCTGGCAATGCAATATTGATCAAACGATCAAGAAATTCATACATCTTATTGCCACGAAGCGTTACTTTTGCTCCAAGTGGCATTTTTTCACGAATTTTAAAACTTGCAATAGACTTTCTTGCCACTGTTTGCACAGCCTTCTGACCAGCAATTCTTGCAAGAACATCTGTGATAACTTTTCCAACTTTACTATCCGCTACAATATCTCTACCAGCACCAACATTCAGCACGATATGGGTAATTTTTGGAACTTCCATAACGTTAGCTAAATTGAGCTTATTCTTGAGCTCACTGCGAATAGAAGATACATATTTTTCGCGTAAACGTGCTTTACTCATGTAATCCCTATAGCCTCTTAAAACGTTTCTTTACAACGATTACACATGCGAGCTCTTTTGCCGCCTTCTAGCTGCTTAGAGTTCACACGAGTAGCTGTATTGCATGCGCTACATACTGGCATTAATTTTGCAAGCGAAATTAGCTGCTCTTCTTTGCGTATTCCACCCAGATCTCCGGCTTTTCGAGGTTTTACATGTCGAGTCATAATCGACACATCCTTTACTAAAGCCATACCCTTTTTAGGTAAAACTTCTATTACAGAGCTTACTTTACCCGCATCTTTACCAGATAAAACTTTTACTTTGTCATTTTTTTTAATTCGAGCTAACACAAAACCTCCTACAATACTTCCGGTGCCAAAGAAATAATTTTCGAAAAACCTCTTGGACGCAATTCACGAGCAATAGGACCAAAAATACGCGTACCAACCATTTCTTTGTCTTTTGTAACAATTACAGCAGCATTATCACTAAATTTTATATAGCTGCCATCTTCACGCTTGTACTCTTTACATGTACGCACAATGACAGCGTCGACAACTTGTCCCTTTTTAACAGCACCACCAGGAATAGCAGCTTTTACAGAACACTTGATCATATCACCTAATCGAGCATATCTTTTACGCGTACCACCAACAATGTGAATACATTGGAGCTCTTTAGCTCCAGAATTATCTGCTACTTCTAAATATGATTCTTTTTGTATCATACAACACCTTAATCCGCAACAAGCGATTTAACAACACGATAAAGTTGCATGTACTTATCTTTAGAAATATGCGGCACTTCGTAAAACTCTACAAAATCACCCACTTTAGCAACTTCTTGCTCATCATGCACTTTATATTTTTTACTTTTTGTTACAATTTTATGAAAACGGGGATGCATGAAAGTACGCTTCGTATTCACAACAATTGTTTTATCCATCTTATCGGATACAACTTCACCCGAAAAATAGTTACGTTTTTTTATATTATCTGCCATGAATACCTCTATCTCGTTACCTGACTTAACTGAGCACCCTTATTATGCATGAAGGTCATTACTCGTGCTATATCAGCCCTCAATTGCTTGAACGCTGAATTGTTTTTAACATGAGATGTTCGCGCATTCAACTTCAAGGTAAACAATTGCCCTCTTAGTTGCTCTAATTTTTCATACAACTGCTGCACACTCATGTTTTTTAACTCAGCATTAAATTTAGCTACCTTCATAATCTTTGTTCCATTTATCTTACGTTCGTTTTATAAATTTAGTTTTCATTGGAAGCTTATATGAAGCACTTTTTAAAATAGTACGCGCTTCAGTTTCTGCAATACCGGCAATTTCACACAATATACGACCGCGCTTTACCACTGAAACCCACTCTTCAACGTTACCTTTACCCTTACCCATTCGAGTTTCGGCTGGCTTTTTTGTGATAGGCTTATCTGGAAAAACACGAAGAAATAACTTACCAACTTTTTTCATATGACGAGCAAGCGCAACACGCATCGCTTCAATTTGACGAGCAGACATCCAAGCTGGCTCAACAGCTTGCAACCCATATTCACCAAATGTTATATCACGCGCTCCCTTGGAAAGCCCTTTTCGTCTTCCACGCTGCACTTTTCTATATTTTGTTTTTTTTGGCATCAACATAGTTTGTCCTATTTTTCACGCTTACTAATACGTTGATATTCACCCTTACTAATCCAAACCTTAACACCAATAAGACCATATGTGGTAAGAGCTTCAGCTTCTCCATAATCGATATCAGAACGCAATGTATGCAATGGTATAGTACCAAGCCTTAACCACTCTGTACGAGCAATTTCAGCACCATTCAATCGCCCTGCAATAGAAACTTTAATCCCTTGAGCTCCTGATCGCATAGCCGAAGCCATAGCACGTTTCATAGCCCGCTTATAACTCACTCGTCTTTCTATTTGATCAGCAATACTTTTAGCAACCAAAACCGAATCAAGCTCTGGTTTCTTTATTTCCTGAACAGAAACTTCTACGTTTGTTTTTTTTAATTTGCTTGCAAAAAATTTACGCAATTCATCAATTTCCTTACCGCCCTTACCGATAACAATTCCCGGACGTCCCGAATGCAATATAATGCGAAGATTATCGCCAGCTTTTTCAATTTCAACGCGAGCAATTTCAGCATGCTTCAGATGATTACCGATAAGCTTCCTAATTTGAATATCTTCAAGCACATGCTGCCCATAATTATGGCTTGGTGCAAACCAACGAGCATCCCAATCGCGATACACGCCGATTCTAAATCCCACTGGATTAACTTTTTGTCCCACGGGAAACCTCTTTTGTTTCAACTGGTTCTAATACAACACTAATATGGCTAAAACGCTTTTTATATACATTCGCTCTACCCATAGCTCCTGGCCTAAAATATTTGTAGGTAGGACCTTGATCAATGCGAACTTCCTTTATTATAAGCTTTTGCGCATCAAAATTTTGCAGATGCTTCGCATTAGCCGCTGCAGATGCAACAAGCTTCTTCAAAGGCACAGCCTTTTTTAAAGCCGCCGTATCTAGCCAATTAAGCGCAAAATTAACATTTTTTCCTCGAATAACATCCGCCATTGGCCGCAACTTAAACGGCGATAAGCGAACATTTCGAGCAATTGCATTAAACTGCATTATTAACCCTATAATCTCAAAAAATAGTTAATGTGACCGAGACAGGTTTCATACGTATTTTACCGCATTTTAAAGCGAGTGACAACCAATTATTTTGCTGTCATACCCGACTGTCTTTGACCACTATGTAATCTGAACGTTCTTGTAGGTGCAAACTCACCAAGCAAATGCCCTACCATATTTTCTGTAACATATACAGCAACAAACTTCTTACCGTTATGAACCGAGACAGTCAATCCAACAAAATCAGGCGTTATCATACTGCGCCGAGACCAGGTTTTAATAACTTCTCGACTTCCTTTATTTTTCGCTGCCATTATTTTATTTAGCAGTGATTCGTCTACAAATGGACCCTTTTTAGCCGACCGTGCCATAATTCACCTATCTATTTACTCTTTTTCGATTTTCTTCTTCTAATAATGAGTGGATTTGTACGTGTCCGAGTTCGAGTACCTTTTGCACCCTTACCCCAAGGTGAGCGTGGATGGGAACCAGACTTTGAACGACCTTCACCACCACCATGTGGATGATCGACAGGGTTCATAGCCATACCTCGTACCGATGGACGAAAACCTCTGTGACGAGTTCTTCCCGCTTTGCCCCACACAATATTTTTAAAATCAGCCATACCCAATACGCCAACAGTGGCCCAACTTCCCTCTGGAACCATTCTAATTTCACCTGATGGCATTTTTAGAGTTACATATGCATCAGCCTTACCCATAATCTGAGCTGATGTCCCTGCACTTCGCGCAAATGTACCGCGTGAATTTGGCCTGATTTCAACATTGTGTACCATAAACCCAACTGGTATATTTTTTAATGGTAACGCATTACCAGTTTTAGCTTCCGAATTTTCACCTGCAAACACCACATCGCCCACAGATAATCCTTGCGGATGTAAAATATAACCCTTCGCACCACTCACATATGAAATAAGCGCAATATTTACGTTACGATTAGGATCATATTCTATTGCAACTACTTTTCCGGGAATATCACGGATAGCTCTACCGAAATCAATTATTCGATATTTTTGAGGAGCACCACCACCTCTATGGCGAACTGTGATTCGACCATACGCATTTCTACCACCAGATTTTTTCATCCCTACCACAAGAGATTTTTCTGGAGTTTTTTTTGTAATTTCGTTCGAACTAATAAACGACTGAAATCTCGTTCCAGGAGTTCGTGGCTTTTTTCGTATCATAGCCATACTAATACCTTTTCACCCATAATAACAGCTGCTACGCTGCTTTTAATTGTTGAGGTTCATCTGTTCGAACTACGCTTGCCTGTTCAAACAAATTCAATGTATATCCTTCAGCAAGTGCAACATATGCTACTTTACGTTTTTTAACATTTGGTGAGGCATTATGTCGTTTTTCAGTCGCACGTGAAGTTGATTTCTTTTTTATATGCGTTCTAACGTCTTTAACTTTGACATTAAAGAGCTTTTCAATCGCATCTTTAATCATAGGCTTGTTTGCAAATGGATGCACTTCCAACACCAATTGCTGTTGCTTTTGATTAAGCTTGTATGCTTTGTCCGAAATTACTGGACCACGAATAATATCATAATGGGTTAATTTTATTGCCATTGTTCCACCATTTGCTTAAAGGCATTTTCATCTTTTTTGAGCACAACCCAATATTCACTATTAGCCAAATCGTACGCATTTGCTTGATCATATAAAAGTACTTGAACTGATGGTATATTTACAAAGGATGCATAATGCACAAGATCAAGCGACGTTAAAAAGAGGGTAACTTTTTTACCTTCAAGGCCCATCTGTTTAAGCATGTGAGCTGCGTCAGAAGTACACGGTTTTTCACCATGAATAGACCAATCAGAAACCAGCACAGTTTGTCTCTGTAATCGATCGACCAATATCTGCATCAAAACACGCCTTTTAACAGCAGCAGGCATTGATAATTTTCTCACCCGAGGCTGAGGACCAAACGTAACACCCCCGCCTCTCCACAATGGAGAACGAGCCGAACCAGCACGGGCACGACCAGTACCCTTTTGCTTCCACGGCTTTCTATTCGAACGCGCTACATCAGAACGACCTTTTACAGAAACAGTTCCTTGGCGCCAATTTTGAAGCAATACACGAATCCACACAGAAAACTGCGAACCTAGCACCGGCTCATCTTGAGAGCTAATTTCAAGTTCTTTTAGAGTGATTGCTTTTGTTAATGAATCAGCTATTTGTTTGCTCATAATAAACCTACTTTACCTGTCGCTGAACATAAACTAATGAACCTTTATGCCCAGGAACAGCCCCACGGACAAAAATAATTGGTGCATCATCAGCGATTTTAACAATATTTAGATTTTTTACTGCATGACTTTCTACACCCATGTGCCCAGCCATTCTTTTGCCCTTAATAACACGACCTTGAGCACGCATAAAGCTCAACGAACCGGTTTTCTTACCCATAGTGGCACCGTGAGTCGCAGGAGGACCACCAAAATCCCAACGCTTTACAACACCGGTAAAGCCTTTACCTTTTGACGTACCAAACACATTAACAAGATCGCCCTCTTTAACATGTTGATACAACGAAGCTGACTTACCAATAACAATACCCTCCGGAAACTCATTCACTTTAACTTCGCGAATATCCGAAAAATACTGCTTTGCTTTTTTTACCCAATTCTCATTCGGCTTTTGACCAATATATCGCTTTCGCAAACAACCAATCTGTATAGCATTATAGCCATCACGTTCTTTTGTTTTTAATCCCGTAATAACCCAGTTGCTTACGTCAATCGCGGTAACGGGTACCACGTTGTCTCCACTAAATAACTGAGTCATACCGATTTTTTTTCCCCATATTCCCGAAACCATTGGCAGACCCTTTGTTACTTAATTTCCACATCAACCCCGGATGATATACTTAACTTCATAAGTGCATCCATGGTTTTATCGGAAGGAGATACTATATCCAACACTCGCTTATGCGTTGTGATTTCAAACTGCTCACGAGACTTTTTGTCCACATGAGGAGAACGTAAAACTGTAAACACTTTTTGTTTGTTAGGAAGTGGAACAGGACCCATCAACTGGGCTCCTGTTCTTCTTGCAGTCAAAACAATTTGCTTTACAGCATTATCAAGCAAGCGATGATCAAATGATTTTAGCTTGAGACGAATGCGTTGTTTTTTCATGACCACCTACTTTTACTCAATGATTTCAGTTACAACACCAGAACCCACAGTTCTACCACCTTCACGAATTGCAAAACGAAGATCTTTGCTCATTGCGATAGGAGAGATGAGTTCAACATCCAAATCAACGTTATCACCAGGCATAACCATTTCACGACCAGCAGGAAGCGTTACGATTCCCGTTACGTCTGTGGTTCTAAAATAAAATTGAGGGCGATAGCCATTAAAGAATGGACTATGACGGCCACCTTCATCTTTTGACAAAATATATGCCTTGCATTTGAACTTTTTATGAGGCTTAACCGATCCAGGTTTTGCCACAACCATTCCGCGTTCAATGTCTTCTTTTTTTACACCACGAAGTAATAACCCAACGTTATCACCAGCTTGACCTTCGTTTAGAATTTTTCTAAACATTTCAACACCAGTCACAACAGTTTTAATCGTTTCGCCGAAACCAACGACTTCTACTTCTTCACCAACTTTAATTTGGCCTTGTTCAATTCTTCCGGTAGCAACAGTACCACGACCAGAAATAGAGAACACACCTTCTATTGGCATTAAGAATGGTTTATCGATATCACGCTTTGGCTCTGGAATATAAGTATCAATTGCGTCCATAAGCCTATCAATAGATTTGGTTCCCAATTCAGATGATTCACCTTCAAGAGCTTTTAAAGCTGCTCCACGAACAACCGGAATTTTGTCCCCTGGAAAATCATACTTCGACAATAGTTCACGAATTTCTTCTTCAACCATGTCTATCATTTCTGGATCATCAACCATATCACACTTGTTAAGGTATACTACAAGCGCAGGTACGTTCACGTTTTTAGCCAATACAATATGCTCTCGCGTCTGAGGCATTGCACCATCAACCGCTGAAACCACCAAAATACCGCCATCCATTTGAGCCGCACCAGTAATCATATTTTTTACATAGTCAGCATGACCAGGACAGTCAATATGAGCATAATGACGCTTTGACGTTTCATACTCAACGTGTGAAGTGGAAATAGTAATACCGCGCTCTCTTTCTTCAGGCGCATTATCAATTTCGTTAAAAGCACGAGCTTGCGCAAACCCCTTAGATGCCTGATGCGTAGTTATTGCTGCTGTAAGGGTTGTTTTCCCGTGGTCAACGTGACCAATCGTTCCAACGTTTAAGTGCGGTTTATTCCGCTGAAATATATCTCTAGCCATCGTTATAACTCCTGACTAATAATTCGTTATTTTTTATTTACAATTGCTTCTTGTATGTTTTTTGAAACTTCTCGGTAGCACTCAAACTCCATTGAATACCCAGCTCTACCCTTAGTCATTGATCGCAAGGAAGACACATAACCAAACATTTCACCCAGTGGAACTTCAGCATTAATCTCATGCTTATCTCCTTGAGCTTCCATTCCTAATATACGGCCACGTCGTGAATTTAAATCACCCATAACGTCACCCATATGCTCTTCAGGAGTCTCAACAACAACCTTCATTATCGGCTCAAGCAACACAGGCGAAGCGCTTTTCATAGCAGCACGGAACGCCATAGAGGCCGCAACCTTAAATGCTATTTCAGAAGAGTCAACATCGTGATAGGATCCATCGTAGAGCGTTACACGACAATCAACTACAGGATATCCACCAAGAACACCATTTAATAGCGACTCTTGAATACCCTTCTCAACCCCAGGGATAAACTCTTTTGGAATTGAACCACCGACCACCTTATCAAGAAACTCAAAGCCTTTTCCTCTTGCAAGGGGCTCAATCTTGATCCACACATGACCATATTGCCCACGGCCTCCCGATTGACGAACAAATTTACCTTCCGCATCAGATGATGACTGAATGGTTTCTTTATATGCAACCTGAAGCTTGCCTTGAACAACATCAAGCTTGTGCTCTCGCTTTAATCGATCAATAATAATTTCTAAATGAAGCTCACCCATTCCTGAGATTTCTGTTTGACCAGTTTCTTCATTATAAGAAAATTTAAAAGACGGATCTTCTTGCATTAATTTTTTCAATGCAATACCCATCTTTTCATAATCAGCTTTATTTTTTGGCTCAATAGAAGTTGATATCACGGGAGTAGGAACATTAATTGATTCCAACAATACCAAGCTTCCCTCTTCACACAAAGAGTCGCCTGTATTTGAATCTTTAATACCAACAATTGCCGCAATATCCCCAGCACGAACCATTCCAATTTCTTCGCGCTTATTTGCATGCATCTTAAGCAATCGGCTCACACGCTCTTTTGAACGAGTACGAACATTATACACATAAGAACCGGCTTTTAATTCACCAGAATACACACGTATAAAGTTCAAGACACCAACATACGGATCAGTCATAATCTTAAACACAAGAGCATGAAAGGAAGCATTAGGATCAGCATGAATCGTGATTTTTTCTTCCGCATCAGGCAATAAACCCTCAATAGGAGGAACATCTACTGGCGATGGCAAATAATCAACGACGGCATCTAAAACTAACTGAACACCCTTGTTTTTGAAAGCGCTTCCACAAAATGCTGGAACAACTTTATGAGCCAACACACCCTTACGCAATGCTCGCTTAATCTCGTCTACCGAAATAGCTTCTTCGTTCAAAAACTTATCCGCAAGCACTTCATCAAATTCGCAGGCGACCTCAACAAGACGCGTTCGCAATTTTTCCATTTTTTCTTTGTATTCAGATGGAACATCTTGCCACACAATATTTTCACCCATTTGACCTTCAAATGTGGCCATCTTTCTTGTGAGCAAATCAACAATTCCTGAAAAATCTTCTGAATAACCAATCTGCATTTGCATAGCTACAGCATTTGCACGTAGTCGCTTATTGATATCATCCACAACACGCAAATAATCAGCACCAATACGATCAAGTTTATTAACAAAAACTATACGCGGCACCTTATATCGATTGGCCTGTCGCCATACCGTTTCGGATTGAGGCTGGACACCCTCTACACCAGCAAAAACTGCCACCACACCATCAAGCACCCGCAATGAACGCTCAACTTCTATGGTAAAATCAATATGCCCCGGGGTATCAATAATATTAACTTGATGCTCTTTCCAAAAACAGGTCGTGGCAGCTGAGGTAATCGTGATTCCACGCTCACGCTCCTGCTCCATCCAATCCATTGTTGCTTCACCCTCATGCACCTCACCAATCTTGTGAGACATGCCAGTGTAAAACAAAATACGCTCAGTAACTGTTGTCTTACCAGCATCAATATGAGCAGCTATACCAATATTTCTATATCTTTGTAGCGGGTAACTCATAATCTTTAACCTTAGAATGCGTAGTGCGAGAATGCACGGTTTGCTTCAGCCATACGTTGTACATCAGAACGCTTTTTTACAGCTGAACCTCTGCCTTCAGCCGCATCCATTAATTCATGCGCAAGACGGAGAGCCATTGTTTTATCACCACGAGACGCAGCACCTTCAATTAACCATCGAAGACCCAAAGACTGCGCACGCTTACGAGGAACTTCAACTGGAATTTGATACACAGAGCCACCAACCCGACGAGGACGAACCTCAACGATAGGAACTATCTGCTCAAATGCTTTTTTAAACAACTCAAGAGCCTTCTTTTCATCGCCCTTATTTCTTTGAACGATTTGATCCATTGCTCCATACACTATGCTGCGGGCAACATTCTTTTTTCCGCGCCACATAACAACATTGATAAGCTTTTGAATCAACGATGATGAAAAACGTGGATCAACTCCAATATCACGACTGTAATTTTCTTTTTTACGTCTTGGCATGATCTATACCTTTACTCTTTTTTACCGCGTTTTGTACCATATAATGAACGAGACTGCTTTCTCTTTTCAACACCCGCTGTATCCAGCGCACCACGGACAATATGATATTTCACACCGGGTAAGTCTTTCACTTTTCCACCACGAACCAGCACCACCGAGTGCTCTTGTAGATTGTGGCCTTCGCCCGGAATATATGCTGAAACAACAACACCCGTTGAAAGCTTGACACGAGCAACTTTACGAAGCGCTGAGTTAGGCTTTCTTGGCGTCATTGTAAACACACGAACACAAACTCCTCGAGCTTGAGGAGCACCTTTAAGAGCCGGACTTTTTGATTTCGCTTTTGTACGCTTTCTTCCAAAGCGACAGAGCTGGTTAATAGTTGGCATAACGTATAATTCCTATAAGTGAATGAGATTTTACCTTATCGACCAGTGTTATTGAGATGAGCCACTGACCATATTTTTTACTCATTATATACGATTATTTACGCGGATAAACAATCATGATTACTTGCTATTGTACTGCTTTTACGGATTTTTTCAAGTTATTTATTTCTGAATGCAAATCTCCTTCAGCCCCTATAAAGACCATTGAGCAACAGTTTATTCTGATACAAAGATAACAACAACACTCACAAAAAAGCACCTCACTCACAGATACTATTTATGCTTATGAGGATTAATATAGCTCAAAAGCTCTTTTCGCGCTTTCAGCTCTTCTCTATCAAGTGGTATCTCTGCACGATCCATATTTTTATTATAATGCAATTTGGTATCACCATATGATAAAAGCCAATCATATGCTGTTTTACCGTTACTATCCTTAGCATTAATATCAAGTGTGCCCTTTCTGTTCAGCGCTTTTGCAACAGCTAATAAAGCACCGTAACTTGGCCTCTCTTGAATTTTATTATTCGTCCAAAAACCTGTATTACTCTCGTGAACAGTGGCATTTTTTGCATTTCTAATCATTAAATGCAAAATTGTACGTCTTTCTTTAAAACTAACAGAATTGACATCGCACTGCGCCTTCACTAAAAGCTCAACACAACTCGCTTTTCCCATCCATGCTGCAATTGCTAAAGGAGTCTGGCCATTAAAATCCTTTTTATCAAGCTCTTTAAGGGGCAACTCTTGTACATACCTGCGCGCCCTATCATCATAAAATGACTTTTCGTAGTGGCCTTTTAAAAACAAAAATTGATGCTGAGGATATCGGCCATTCGGATCAACCCCTTTGTACTCTTTTTCCAAGATAGCAAGCTCGATTGCCTGAGGATTTACATCACCAACAAAATGTTCACGATCTTTGTAAAAACCTATCGTTCCTTTTGTTCTCCAGGAATTGGCATCATAGCGATGATACTTTTTACTCTTCCTTATAATCGCTTGCTTTTTAGCATTCTGCCATTCATTATTCATAGCGCATAGAGGCAGCGCAAGCCAAAGCACACCTATAACCATACCCATTTTTTTCATAGAAACCTCCATTTGAACATGTTTTCAGCATATCATATTTTGCACTGTTTAAAAAGAGGCAATAGCGCATACCAATAGACTTCTCAAACAAGCCATGCTACAGTAGTGATCACGCAGATCCATTCATTCAAAATTAAGGACTTTTATGGCTATTATAAACAGCCTGCTTATGCTGGCTCAGAAGGCGTTATATCTTGGGATTGCACTTTTTGGCATCGGTTTTTTAATAGGCTTTCATGAATTTGGACACTTCATTTTTTGTAAACTCTTTGGCATAAAAACACCTACCTTTTCGATTGGCTTTGGACCTGTCATATTTAAACGACGTATGTGGGATACCGACTTCACGCTTTCAGCTCTTCCTCTTGGGGGGTTTGTTGAAATCGCAGGAGCCGCTGAAGTAGGCCAAGGCGAGCAAAAAGACGCACACAGCACAGAAAAAGACTCTTTTGCCATTAAGCCGTACTATCAAAAATTTCTTGTCATGATGGGGGGCATAACCTGCAATCTTCTTTTTGCTTATGTAGCCTTTTTTATCTTAAGCCTTTTGGGCATCCCAAAGACCCCCTTAATGCCCGGCCAAACAAAAACTACCATCGAATCAATGCAGGCTGAAGGCAGCGCAGCACAAGCCGGACTACAAATCGGGGACCATATCACAACAATCAATGGAGCTTCCATTAGCAATGATTTGCAAAAATATGCTGAAGCAATTCAGCCTCTGGCTCGCACAAAGGCTACAATAGGGTATGTACGCGATGGCGTCCAACAGGAAACAATTGCAACTATTGGCGAACGTGAGGAAGCCAAAGATATAGGCTCCTTACAATGCAGCTTTACCATGGAAGCTCTTGCACCTCGAGGGTTTGTAGCTTCAATCAAGCAGGCAATTTGCCTTACCAATGATTGGATAGCTCGCACTGCAAAGGGCATCATTGGCATGTTTCGCAAAGCTGACATAAAAAATGTCGGTGGACCTGTCGTCATCATTTCAATGCTTACACAAGGTGCGACAAATAGCTTTAAAATCTTTCTCATTCTCCTTGCAATCATTAGTATCAACCTTGCAATTCTCAACTTAATTCCCTTGCCCATTTTAGATGGCGGGCAGCTTCTTTTTTATACCATCGAAGCGATCGCAGGGCGCCCACTTCCTGTAAAGGTCCGCGAATATATACACATCGCGACGTGGATTCTTTTTGTTGGGCTTATTCTCTATTTAACCGTATTTGACGTCGCTCGAATTGCAAGCCCAACAGTAGAAAAAATTAAACATTTTCTTGGATTTGGGCAGTAGGATTTTAGCCCGTATCTATTGATTTTAGAGCTCCTTTTATGCCATAGTAAGGGTAGAAAAGGAGCTGTTTTATTATAAAAGGAGAATGTATGAAAAAGCTTATGTTTCTTTCAATAGCCCTACTTTCGGCTGGTATCTATGCCCAAGATCAAATTCAAGAAGATCTTTTTGATGTTGATTTGATGCAGGGAAATGTGCCGTTCTATAATCGACCAAATGTTAGAAGGGGTGCAGCTGTACTTGGCGGAACTGGAGCCGTCACTGGCACGGTAGATAATCCTGTAACAGGTGCGACGCTTGGCGCAATCGGAGCCTCTATCGGAGCCGGCGCTGGAGCAACATATGATTATGGCAAGCGAACATATGCAACTCGTCGTATCAATCACACACTTTCAAAGCATGGCGCTATTTTCAGATTTGAAAAAATGACTCGCCCTCAAGCAGCTCTCTTTTTGGCAGCATATAATAGCGATCTCCCCCGATTACAGCGCTGGGCGCCTACGCTCCAGCAGTTTGTAGATAAACCTGGAGTATTGAAATCGCTTGCAGAGCTCTATTTGCAACGCAGTGTTAAAAAGGATGATGTGGCAAATTTTAGAGCAGAGATTTTAGAATTTAAACAGTAACTATATCGAACAGCTCCTTTTCTAAAGTATTGATTCTGCAGCTCCTTTTATGCCACAATAATGGTAGAAAAGGAGCTGTTTTATTATAAAAGGAGAATGTATGAAAAAGCTTATGTTTCTTTCAATAGCCCTACTTTCGGCTGGTATCTATGCCCAAGATCAAATTCAAGAAGATCTTCGAATCATTGATTTCGTGCGCGGCGACACCCCATTTTATAAAGATCCTCGCGTTCAAAAGGCCGCCGCAATTGGTGCAGCCCCAACGGCTTTACTTGGCGGCGGATTGGGAGCTGCCATTGCGTATGATCTATCCGATAATCAAAATCCTACAGGAGGAGCACCTTCTAACCCAACCGATCCAATATCAACAAGCAAAAGCGCATCACTTGGAGCTTCGATTGGGGGAGCAATTGGGGGTGGAGTGGGTACGCTTGTAGGAGGACTTAATAGAAGCATATCGATAGAAAGAAGACAAAGAGATATCAATAGGGTACTTCAAAAACATACGAATGGGCTCTATAAATTTCAGCATCTTACAAAGCCGCAAGCAATTTTGATCTATGCTGCGTATCGGCAAAATCTTCCTCGCTTGCAGCGCTGGGCCCCATCTCAAAAGGACTTTTTGAATAAAAAGGGTATCATGCAAACTATTGCAGAGCTTTTTTATAAAGTGTCGGAATCGACAATAGATGACGACCTTCGAACATGGGAACGAGAGTATCGCAATCAAAATCCAAGAATATCCCGCCTTAGCCCTGAATATTTTCAAGCAAGCGAAATGAAAGAAAATGAAATACGAAAATCACATCCCGTTACACAAGACCAGGTCAAAGCACTTTATGATGAAATGACAATGAGCCCTGAACGCTAAATAAATCCTTTACTTTAAAGCGTATATTTCATTAAACTTAAAGTAATATCATAGCTTTAAAGATAGAGAAAGCACTTCCAAGGGGGCTCACATGAAACGCTATTGTATATCGTTATTTCTCAGCATGGCACTGAGCCTTAATGCGGCACAGGAAGCTTCTCCTTTTTATCCACAATGGATGAACAAAGCATCTCAAGCTCTTGCTGAGAAAAAAGCTGCAATCAAAAAGCTGTGGTACTGCTATCAAAATCCGGAAAAATGCTCCCCTGAAGAAGCAAAGCAAGCACAGTATTGGTTTGAAACAACTCCAAAGCGCATCATTTTCGCATTGCTTATTATTGCGGGAATCGCTATAACCCCACACATCAAGCGATATATACAAAATCAGAACAACGCACCTAAAATTAATGAACCTAATCCGGTTTTGAACAATACTAATAGCAACATTGTCCCGTCTGATAAACAATACTCATCGCTCAAAACCGATAAAAATTTGAATTATTATGATGATACAATTAATAAACCCAATCAGGCTTCGAACAATAGCAATATAGTCCCCCTCGATAAAAACTTAAAAGATCAAGAACCCTCTCCTACAAAGAAATTTACCAAGATGCCTCTAAATGAAGCATATAAAAAACTAAAAAGACCTCACACAAAAGTTTACGAAATAAGCGACTCTAAAACTCGCGAAATAAATGAACGAAAAAACTTGATTGAAAAAGCTGCTAATGAATCTCTAAAAAAACAACAAAAAACTATTGAGAAACTGAACAAAAAAGCACAAAAAAAACAAAAAAATAGAAGCTCAGATCGAATCACTACCCCAAAAAAAAGACCGATATCTTTAAATGATAAAACACCAATAATTAATCCTCAAGAACCGGACGATAAAAGTTCTACCTATAAAAACTTACATATTTTAGAAACTTATTTAGATACAGATCATTTTCAACATTATAAACAAGATATTAAAAAAATTTGGAATTCATTTGAAAATCCCGGAATTAAAGCATGGGCTTTTGATAAAATAAGCAAACTACCTAATCCCACAGGACAAAAATTAATTCGTCGCCTTCATTTCATACTCGGAAGCGATAACAAATAAAAGAGCCCGCTTTAAAGCGGGCTCTTTTATAATAACTAATTTTACGCAACTTGAGCTTTATGAGGATGCTCAGAGCCGGTATACACTTTTAATTTTTTGATAATTTGACGAGCAAGCTTATTTTTTGGAAGCATGCCTTTAACTGCTAATTCAATGATGTGAGTCGGATGCTTTTCTTTCATTTCTTGAGCCGTCGCCACTTTTCGACCGCCGATCCAACCTGAATAGCGTACATATTCTTTGTCTTCCCACTTATTACCAGTCAATACGATTTTATCCGCATTGATGACAACGACATAATCTCCAGAATCTGTATGGGGAGTATAGTAAGGCTTATCCTTGCCGCGTATCACATCTGCAATATGCGTCGCAAGACGGCCAAGCACCTTGCCTTCAGCATCGATCACACGCCATTGAGGCTGACGCTCTTCATTCTTTAATCGAAAAGATTTATTCATGTTCATCATGGTACCTTAAAACTTCTTAATATTTGAAGGAATTTGTTACGATTTTACGGGGGATAGTGGTATACTAATAGTAGAAAAAAAACATAGTATCGTCAAATAAAGGACACATTTTATGCTGCATAGTTGGCCCACTCTCCTGCCCCCTCTTATTGTCATCCTTGGGGCTATCATAACAAAACGCATTCACTCTGCCCTCATTATTGGCATTGTTTCTGCTGCGTTCATAGGGTCAAATGGGGATATGTCTACAGCCATAGAACTGTGCTTTACATCTCTCTGGAACACCTTAAGCGACATCGACAATTTGTATCTTTATGCCTTTTTGATAGTCGTTGGCATGCTTGTAGCTCTTTTTACCATCACAGGGGCCGCGACATCGTTTGCACGTTCGGTAACCAACAGAATTAGAACAAAAAAGCAGGCTCACTATGCCTCGTTATTAGTCTCGATACTTCTTTTTATCGACGATTATCTGAGCATTCTCACAACGGGATACGTCATCAGCCCTATTACCGATAGGTTTCAGATTGCCCGGGAAAAGCTTGCCTATCTTGTCCATTCCTTTGCCGGCCCTATTGTAATCTTAGCTCCCATTTCTAGCTGGGTGGCTATCATTGTGGCGTACCTTGATCAAGTTGGGGTCACAATAAGCCCACATGCAACGAATGTCAGAATCGCGGCTGATCCCTTCTTTATATTTTTACAATCAATACCGTTTATTTTTTACTCACTCCTGACCATTGCGACTGCATGGATCATCATTCGATACAGTATATCATTTGGGCCGATGAAACAGTACGAAACGCAAGCCACGCTCCGTACTACCCCTCGCGAAACAGAGAATGGTCCCGCATATATGAGCAATCTTCTTTTTCCCCTGGGCGTGCTTGTTGGAGGAATTATTATAGGCCTTCCAACTGCAGGAGGATATTGGCTTTTTGGAGGACCATACGGATTCATTGACGCAATAAAATTTAACAAGCATCCTTTTCTTGTCATGCTCATTGCGGCTCTCTGCGCTGTAGTCGTAGGATTTATTCGGTGCTATCAGCGCTCACTTATCAAAATTAATGATATTCCAAGAATGGCATACGACGGCTATGCTCTTATGATCGAAGCCATCACGATGGTATACCTCGCCTCAACACTATCCGCTATGCTTGCAAATCACGTTGGAACAGGGCAATACCTTGCATCATTACTTGTTGGCTCGGTTCCACTATGGCTTCTTCCTGCTATGTTTTTTATGGTCTCGCTTATATGCACCATCGCTACAGGCTCTGCATGGGGAAATTTTGCCTTGATGATCCCAATTGCCATTCCAATGCTCACAAGCCTTTCAGGCCTTGCAACACCCATACATCCACACGATCTAAGCTTGTTGCTACCAGTTTTGGGGGCAATATTATCCGGATCGGTATGTGGGGATCATATTTCACCCCTCTCTGAAACAACAACCATGACCGCAACAAGCACAGGAACAAATCCTATCACTCACGCGTATACACAGTTTTTCTACGCGATACCTGCAATAGCAAGCAGTTTAATTGGATTTGTAGTCGCAGGATATGTATGCACAACATACTCCACAACAACCACCTTCATGATAGCAGGTGGTACAAGTCTTATAAGCTGCATCGCTCTTATTTACTTATGTGCACGGCACGGTAAAAATTAATGCTCAGTTGATTCTTCTTCGTATTCATCGATGAAATCTTCATCTGCATTAAAATCATCTTCGCTCTCAGAATCTTCAAGTGATCGTTGAACCATGTCTTGAACTCCCGCAACGCTTTTAGGAAGATTTTCACTTAACGCAATGCACCCTTTTTTTGCCATCCAGTAATCATCCTCAATGCGAATGCCTATTCCCTCTTCAGGAATATACAGGCCGGGTTCAATGGTAAATACATCATTTTCAGAAAGCGGAGCATCATAATGACCAACATCATGTACATCAAGACCGAGGTAATGTCCTATTCCATGGATAAAATATTTTTCATATCCATGCTTTTTAAAATAGTTGAGAGCAAGATGATGTAACGATTTATCAGGATAGGTATTATTTTTAAGATACATACCAGGAAGAGCTTTCTCTGCAACATACTGTTGAGCATCAAGCACTATTTGATACAGCTCTTTTTGCCGGGCAGTAAATGTCCCTGAGACAGGATACGTACGCGTCAAATCCGAGCAGTATCCATTCCAAACGGCCCCAATATCAACGACTACCAAATCGCCATTCTTAAGTTGGGCATTATTAGCGGTATAGTGCAAAATTGTAGCGTTTTTACCCGTTGCTACAATACTTGGAAAGGATGGACGGCTTTCTGAACCACGTATCATATATTCAAGACTTGCCTGAACTTCACATTCGAGCATGCCAGGCTCAATTGCTTGTGCTGCTGCTTCTTGCGCGAGCTCAGCAATTTCAATAGCCTTAGAAATGAATCCTATCTCATCCATATCTTTATGCTGACGCATTCCTGCCACAATATCGGAAATATCAACGATATGATTTTTCAATTCTGGAACAAAACCCACAAGATGGTTTAGTACTAATCGTTGCTCAACATACTCATGTTCGTTGTGTGGATACAGCGTAAAAAGCTTTCCTCCATTTGATGCAAGCTGCTTTAATCGGGATATAACAGCACTGTATTGTTTCGCTGAAAAAAACGGAAAAATCTGATACCCAGCACATTGATCTCCAAGGACCGTGATGGTATCAACGCCAAGCTTTTTTGCATTATCTTGCGTTAATGGGATAGGCGAGTAGACCCATTTTTCCCGAACATCTCCACAATGTGGTATGTATAGTGTGGTATGATGTTTTGCATCAATCGTCAAAACTGCTCCAGCTTCTGTGATATTTGAAACGTAAAAAAAACTACTTTCTTGCCAAAACGCTGATCGCATAGATTCAAAACCAGCAATAAACATGACTAAACTATTATCATTCATCCCATGCTTTTCTTGAATTGCCTTTACAAGCTCTGCTCTTCGCGCTTTTTGAATCTGAAGCGCTGGTTTGTTTTTCATTAATATTCCTAGCTAACATACTATTAAAATGGACGTCGTTCTGAAAGAGCCTTAAATACGGTGAGCCTATCCATACCCCCCAGCGTTGACCCTACTGGCAATCCTCGAGCCAAGCAACTAATATGCACCGATACATGCTGTAATTTATGTGCAATATAAGCCGATGTAGCCTCACCTTCTGGCGTTTGACTTAACGCGAGAATAACTTCAGTAACACTTCCCGACTCTGCTCGCCGAACAAGCGCTTCTATCGTTAAATCTTCGGGCCCAACACCTTCAAGGGGATAAATCACTCCACCAAGTACATGGTATACTCCCGTAAAACCCTTCGTCTGCTCTATGGCCAAAAGCTCTTGCCAAGATTCGACTACACATACAATATTTTGATCCCGTTTTGCGTGAGAGCAAAACATGCAATTGCGCTCTTTTTCTCGCCATGTAAAACATGTCTCACATTGCACTACATGGCTTTTAATTTTTAGTAATATCGCACAAAACTGCTCAACCTTTTCCGGCTCCATAGCAAGAAAATGCTCTGCAACTCTATACAGATTCTTTGAAGCAAGATAAGGGACTTGCTGAAGTCCCTTAAGAAGTTGTGCAATGGTGGGCAATTCATGCAACATAAAGCGCCTAGGTTACGTTGAGTACAGAACCTATCGCAATATAAAGCACCAAACCTGCGGGTAATGTAGCGCTAAACGCACCAAACACTAATCCCATCACAAGCAACGGCATACGCTGACTTGCGTCTTTTGAGCTTAAAGCTTTAATGATAATCCCTGCCGCTACACACAACGGTAGAATATAGTATGGATCCCGCGCAGATAAATCCGTAATCCATAAAAATGGCGCTTGATACAGCTCTATTGAGCTTGATAACACTTTACTCAATCCAAAAAATATTGGGATTTGAACCAAAAGCGGCAAGCATCCTGATAATCCAAATCCATGCTTCTGCATAAATTCTGCCTGTGCTTGCGCTCGTGCTTGAGGATCATCTTTATATTTTTGTTGAATATATTGCAATTTCTTCTGCATTTCAGCACGATCTTTTAAGCCCTGTTTTGCTCGAAGAGAAAATGGAAGCATCAAGAGCCGAATCAGTGCGGTCAAGATAATAATAGCCCATCCATAATTATGCACATAATGATTAAGCCAATTAAGGAGTTTTAAAAGCACACGAGAAATAGGAGCCCACCATCCAGAATATTCTAACGTTTCTTCAAGCCGTGGATCAATCGGCTCCATGGCAGTCAATTCTTTTGGCCCGACGTAGAAAGACACATTCCAACTGGTCTCTTTTTCAATTGGCGCTCCTTCTACAATAGCCTGAAGCTGATCCTTTTCTGTTTTATTAAAATAGGCACGATTAACAAAACCCTGTACATCATTCACCAATGCGTGCACAAAAAACTTATTCTCAACTCCAAAAAGAGTTGGCTTAACCCAATATGAATCAGACTTAATGGATTCGCGGGCCTCTTTTTTAAAGGTACGCGCTCCCACCAAAACATCGCCTGCAATCAATTGCTGATCCTTTAGTTCCGGTAATAATGGCGCTGGATATAAAATTCGAGGCAGAACCGATCCATGTTTTGGTGTAATAGTAAATTGCAAATCAACCTGATGAAGCTCTTTGAAAACAACAAACGTTTTTACAATTCGTGCTTTTTCAGACTCAGCTGCAAATGTTATCTGAATCGTTGACCCAGCATCACGCGTACCTTCATGGGTATAGTGATATGGCGTTGCTTCATCAAACGCGATTAAAAATGCCGAATTTTCAAGATTCTGATACGGGAATACCGTTGTTAAAAGACGATTGTTACCATGCATGTCACGCTTAAATGTTAGCCGTGAAAGTGCTGCGCCATTCGTGGAAAATTCAAGTTCGCCCCACGATGTTTCAACAGAATAGATTGTACCTGCAGAGCATTTAAATGGTGCAAACGAAACGGTTTTATCCAACGGCTGGCACTCATTTTTTGACTGAGGAGCAGAAAACTCATACTGCTGAACAGTCTCTTTAGGACTGAAAAAGAAGTGGTGAATCGCCCATGTTGTTCCAAGCGCTAAAATGAAAGGAACAACCATATCTTTTATGTTCATAGAAAAAAACCTTTCGCGTACTCTATATATTTTGTAGATTTATCTAAGCGACAATTGAAGTTATAATAGCATAGAATCATTGCATCGCCTAGCACCCAGGTGCTACTTACACATAGAAAACCTAGAAATGATAGCACTTAATAAAAGGAGCCTCCCTGTGAAAATGGAAAAAAAGAAGTTCAGAATTGGCCAATTAGCAGATTTAATCGGCGTAGAGCGATTTGTTATTAGATTTTGGGAAAAGGAATTTAATATAAGCTCCACTCGATCTCATGGAGGCCAACGATTTTATACTGAGCAGGATTTGCGTCTTTTCACCACTATCAAAACACTGCTCTACCACGAAGGCTTTACTATCACCGGAGCCAAAAAAAAGCTAGAAGAAAATACTTCTATAAAATCACCACTTGCTGTACATTTTGAGGAAAAACAAGATGATAAAAAACAGTCCTCTCATCTTGCCCAAAAAACAGAATGGAATGAAAAGCAACTCTTAGATGAAATAGTAAATTTAAAAAAACAACTTTCAAAACTTCGCGAATTACTTTAAAACTACTCTTTTTTCATGCAACATAGCACCGGCATCTGGTAAAGGTAGATAGATAATGTACAAAAAAAAGGCGCATATTCATTTTATAGGCATCGGCGGAATAGGTATGAGCGGAATTGCCACCATTCTACGATATCAAGGATATACGATATCTGGATGCGACATCGATCTTGATCAGGCAAGCATTCATACTCTTCAACACCTGGGATGCTCTATTATACAAGGAAATAATCAACCTCCTTGTCATGATACATCCATCGATATCGTCGTATACTCTTCTGCCATACAAGCATCTAATCATGAAATTCGTGCTGCTCAAGAACGAGGTATCCCTACCATACCACGAGCGCTAATGCTTGCTGAGCTCATGAGAACAAAATATAGTGTTGCAATAGCCGGGTCCCACGGCAAAACAACAACGACTTCTTTAATTTCCCACATTCTTATCGAAGCTGCGTACGATCCAACCGTAATTATTGGGGGGCACCTTAAAGCAATATCGCATAATGCTCGAATGGGAGCTGGAGATTTTTTAGTAGCTGAGGCGGACGAAAGCGACAGATCTCTTTTGCATCTTCACGCAACACTTGCCGTTGTTACCAATATAGATCTCGAGCATCTTGAAACATATAAAAATATTGAAGATATCAAGCAGACATTTCGGCAATTTCTAGAAACACTTCCGTTTTATGGATGCGCAATTCTCTGTATCGATGATGAAAACATTCAATCTCTATTACCAATTGTCACAGTTAAAACAATTCTCTATGGTCTTACTCCACGAGCAGATTGGTTTGCCTCCGACATCAACCTTTTTGAAAATCATTCAACATTTCTACTCCATCACAAATCAAGTAATAGTCCCTTAAAAAAAATAACAATTCCTATTCCTGGAAAGCACAACGTACTGAATTCTCTCGCATCCATTGCGCTCGCGCAAGAGCTTCAAGTTCCATTAGACGTTATACAAAAGGCCTTAGCGAGCTTTAATGGCGTAGAAAGAAGATTTACATATCGAGGGATATATAAGGAGGCCGAGCTTTTTGATGATTATGGACACCATCCTAAAGAAATCGAATGCACGCTCCAAGTGGCTCGCAAGCGGGCCCACAATAAATTAACGGTCATCTTTCAACCCCATCGCTACACGCGAACTCACACATTATGGGATTCATTTATTAACACCTTTTTACAAAGCAACATTGATCGATTTATCATCACTGATATTTACCCCGCTAGCGAAACCCCTATTCCTGGTGTCACAAGCAGGCAATTTGCCCAAACTCTCCAAGCACATCTACCCCACTTTGAAATCGAATATGTACCATTTGAGGAATCTTTTGAGTTAATAAAACAAGCCCTCGATAAAAATATCACCAAAGATGATCTCATTCTTTTTCTTGGAGCAGGAAAAATTTACAAAATGGCCTCTATTCTCGCGAAATTCAATTAGAAATAGTCGCAAAACACAACAATTTTCAGCAATTACAGCGTAATTAAAGAGCAAAGTACCACCGAAACTTAAAGCTTCACATGAAAATCGAACAAGAACGATTCATACGTAGTTATTTCGGCTATCTTAGGAACACAATCCAAAAACCATTGCATTTCGATCAATTCTAATTGTAATATTTCAGTATATAGAATCCTGCAATGGATTTTATAAAAAAGGAGAGTGTAATGAACGCACGCTATATATGCCTTTCTATCGCATTAAGTTTGATTGCAAGCATCGGATTGGTAACTCCTCTTGAAGCAAAACAACAGGACTCAAAAACATCCAACAAAAAGCAGTCAAAAAAATATGCCGAAAAAAATACAAAAAAGCGCAAAAAAAAGGCCGCCGCTATCATTGGAGGTGCAGCAGGCGCAGGGGCTATTTCTGCTGCTATATGGGGAGGTAAATATTTTGCTGCAGGAGTGGTACCTGGCGCAATCGCTGGCTATGTAATCTATAGAGGAGTCAAGCGCCATCGCCGAAAAAAGAAAGAACGTATGAGGCAAGAGCAGTATCGCTCAAACGATCGCAATAACTCAAAACCAATTAATAATACCCACAATGGGAGGGAACAATGAATTTCAAACAATTCAAACATATGTTTTCAAAAAAAAGAATGCGCTCCATCCAAAAAAATGCTATCAGCGTTGCAAAACGTGGCGCTATACCTACCGCATTGATTGTGATAATTCTCGCTGGATCGCTTATCTATAAAAAACCTGCACAAGCCCTTTTTGGCAACAACGATAATGCTGCTGGCAATATCCTTGGCACTACCATAACAGGTACTGCAATAGGAGGATTAGCTGGAGGCCGCAAGGGAGCTGGTATTGGCGCTGCTGCAGGGCTTGGACTTGGACTTATAACAAGCGCAGCACAAAGCTCGGGCACGGGAAGCAATCCTTATAGCAAGCTTGATCAGCTAGAACGACAAAGAGATCGCTTGCAAGATAATGTAGCAAATTATAGAAATCAGCTTGGATCTACCTCTGAAAAAAAACAAATTCGTATTCAACGAAAATTACAACAAACAGAACGACGACTCAATCAAAAAGATCAAGAAATTGCTCGCGTTAAACAAAATCTGGGCGTACGAGAATAATTTTGGGAATCACAAATCCCATCCCATCCGTATTCAGGCAATCTTTATCTCCATAAGGTTGCCTGAACTCTTTTTTACGATCATATTGAGAAAAAGGATGCTAATGACTACGTATCAATTATTAAAAAAAGTTATTCTTGCAAGTCTTATATTATCAACAAAACCGCTTTTTACGCAGGGAAGCCAACTTAACAACGATTTTCAAAAAAGATTTGGCCCTGATAGCGCACCATACAATACCCCTCTCTATTTTTCTGTAAAACAGATGCGTACACACAATAAATCTAAAAAACTGCGGCACAAAAATAAAATCAGTTTAAATCAACACACTAATTATCGTCGCACTCAATCGAAAGAGAAATTACAGCGCGACATCCTCTCTTGAATGGACGAATCGAAATTACACAGTGCTTGGTAGGCTTTTCAAACAGATACGTTCGCTCAAAGCCCTCTATGGACCATCTGCAATGCCATCCTAACTGTTCCATGTGCTCAATATACCATTGAGAAATAGTATTTATTGGCCCACTATTATGCTGATAACCAAGCATAGTAGTAGCACTATTTTTATAAAATAATAATGGAATATGTTCTGCATGAGGATGAATTGCTACATCACAAAGCTTTGCTTGCTCAACAGCAGTTGGCTGGAATTGCTTGTGCATAAAAGGACGGTTTTTTACCGGAAAATAGCCTTTTTGATGTGAAAAACGATGCGTACATGACGACAAAAAAATAAGGAGCACACATAAGCAAATTATATTATTGCTCACAATGCACTCCGTATAGTTTTCTAATTATTAACAGTTACTTAGACATAACGTCTGTGTGTCCAGAACCATTTGCAAGAGTATGAACGGCATTCATTTCAACCGATTCATTACTCACAGCCTTACCTTTTGACACTCGATCTTCTTTAAACTTAGCTGTTCGGCCAACACGATTTCGAACATAATACAGCTTGGCACGTCGCACCTTTGCATGCCGTATCACTTTAATTTCTTTCAACAAAGGAGAATAAAAAGGAATAATACGCTCTACCGCAACTCCGTGAGCCCCAATTTTACGAACAATAAAGGCACTTGAAGCACCATTATTTCGAATTGCAAGAACATCTCCTTCAAAAACCTGTACTCGCTCTTTATCGCCTTCTTTAATACGTTGATATACGGCAATAGTATCACCCACATTAAATTTAGGAAACGATAACTTTCTCGTGCCCACTTCTGTAATTGTTTCTTTTGTATAGCCTCTAGCTTTCATGGCCTCTTGTCCTTGTCGTATATAAACGTATAATCAATCTCTAATATCTTTACTATAGCCTAGAATAAGCCCGTTGACAATTTTTTTGAACTTCGCTCATTCAAGCCAAGCCACCTATCTAAAATGGCCGCAACAGCCGATCGTACCGATAAGTGGTTATAATTACTCAACCCTTTAATTGGCCCTAATATATAGTCGCATCGAGCTAACAGTTCGGGAGCCAAGCCATATCCTGTACCAAAAAGTATCAAAACAGGACGTCCAAGATTCCACACTATATCTTGATCAAAATATGAAATACAAGGAGCATCGTTACTTTTTCGCGCCGACGTCGCAATGAGAATGGGATCCCTACCCTCGACTGAACGAATATCCTCTATTGCCGCATCTATTGATGATTTCAATGCTACACGGCCCAACGCTTCGTGACGGGTTTTATTATAAGTAACCCCTTCACCCTTTTGCCAAAACGACAAAAAGTGGCTCACGATATCCTGTTGATCCTGCAATGGCGTAACTACAAAAAACTTTTCAACTCCATATGTACATGAAGATCGTGCAATGTCATGTATGTCGATGGACATAACAGACGTAGTCCCCACTTGCCTGTCCGGCCCGATCAGGACCTGATCATGAAGCAACGCAGTATAATGCCGAGGAACATAGCGTGCACCCAACATTTTTTGGGTTTCAGTCAAAGGACTTTGTCGAAACCATTCAAAGTGGTCCGTAATCGTAGCTTGAGCAGCCTGATTATACCGCCACTCAGCGATAGCCGCATGATTCCCCGATCGAACAATCTCGGGAACGTTCATCCCTTCCCATTCTACAGGCTCCGTGTATTCAGGATAATCCACAAATGGTCCCGAAAACGAATCTTCCTGCACCGATGATTGATTCCCAACTACCCCAGGAATCAAGCGAAGCATACCTTCAAGCAATAGCATTGCAGGAATATCACCGCCCATCAGCACATAATCGCCAACAGAAACGATTTCATCTGCGTACTTTTCCTCAACACGACTATCCATTCCTTCATAACGCGCTGGTAGCAACATCAAATGGCCTCTCTGTGAAGCCTTTTGAAGAATTGAATGCAATAACGGTTGCGTAAGAACTTTTCCTTTGGGAGAAAAAAATATTTTATATGACGAACCATGCTTTACTTCAAGCTGTTCAATAGCAGACTGGATAACCTTCGGCTTTAAAACCATACCCGCGCCAGGCCCAAATGAAGGAGCATCTATACGTTCTTTAGGCTTCACACAATCGAACAAGTTAAGCACATCAAATGATATGTGCTTATTTTCTTGCGCTCGCTTTATAAGACTTGTCTGTAAAAAAGGAGCGTACAACTCCTTAAATACCGTTGCAATCGATATATTCATAATGCTTATTTGGTTACATCCACATTAATACGCTTTCCATCAGTAGCTAACGCATTAACAAGCATTCGAATAGCTTTGATTGTTTGACCAGATCTACCGATTACTTTTCCACGATCAGATTCATCAACATCAATTTCTACCAAATGTTTTTCACCAGACGCGACTATCGAAACACTCACCTTTTCCGGATGATTTACAAGCTGCCGAACAATTGAAGCAACCAATTCTTTAGTCATGCATCTATCCTATCTACGCAGCCATTTTAGCTTCAGCTTCTTTCACTTCAGCATTTTTGGCTTGAGATAGACCAGACTTTGCAGCTTCGGCATTATTCTTCTTAAAACGAACAAATAATTTTTTTGCTGTATCTGTAGGCTGCGCACCTTGTTTAACCCAGAATTCATATCGATCAGCATCAAATCGAACAAGACTACCCTTTACAGCATCATACGTGCCGATGTTCTCAAGTTCAGCGCCATCACGCTTTTTACGAGAATCTACAACAACAACACGATAAAATGGCTTATGCTTTGTACCAATACGAGATAGTCGAATAGCGACAGGCATAATATAGTTCCTTACATTTGTAAAATTGTTTACTTAAAGAATCGGCGAAAACCGCCAGACTTTCCTATTAGTTTAGCATACTGTTGCATTTGAGCAAATCGAGAAAGCAAGGTATCTACCTCAGAAACAGAGACTCCCGCTCCCAAAGCCACTCGCTTCCTACGAGACCCATTCAAAAGTGATGGGGTATTTCGCTCCTTGGGGGTCATAGAACTAATAATAGCCCTAAACCTTCTCATTTCACGCTCGCCCCTTTCAAGATCCCCCTCTGAGACCTTTACCCCGCCCAAACCCGGCATATATTTCATCACAGACGAAAGAGATCCAAGGCGACTTACCATGTCCATTTGCTGTGCAAAATCGTGCAAGGTAAACCGTCCTTGCTCCAATGATGAAGCAACCTTCTCTTGCTCTTCTTTTTTAATTTTTTCTTCCGCTCGTTCAATAAGGGTTTGAATATCTCCCATTCCAAGCATTCTGCTTGCAATCCGTTCGGGTTGAAAAAGCGTAAAATCCTCGACTTTTTCTCCTACCCCTACAAAATAAACCGGTTTTTGCAAAGCATACCGAAATGAAAAGGCCGCGCCTCCACGAGAATCGCTATCAGACTTTGCAAGAATCGCACCATCAAAACCAACTGCTTGCTCATATGCTCGCGCAACCGCGAGCGACTCTTGACCAGTCATTGCATCAAGTACAAGTATTTTAAGTTTCGGCTGAAGCTCGCTATCAATAGTTTTGAGCTCTGCAAGCATCGTATTATCAACATGAAGACGACCCGCTGTATCTAGCAGTAAAAAATCATACTGATACCGCTTCCAATAATCATATATTTCTAATGCTGCGTCTGAAGGATTTGATGATTGAGCTCTATAAAAAGCAACCGCTGCTTGCTTTGCAACAATTTCAAGTTGATCAATAGCTGCTGGACGGTAAAAATCTACTGATGCAACAAGAATTTTACACTGTTTATTCTGCTTTGAGCCTGCCTTTTTCAAATAAAATGCAAGCTTTCCTATCGAAGTAGTTTTTCCAGCGCCCTGCAATCCCATAAGCATAATAATCGAAGGAACCGCCGGTGAAAACTTAGCTGCATCAACCCCACCTAAAAAGGCCACTAATTTATCATGAACTGTTTTCATAAAATATTCGGCTGGCTTTATTGAAGCTGGAAGAGCTTTTCCTATTAGCTCTTGGCTCACAGTCGCCACAAACTTCTCAACCAATTCATAGGGAACATCAGCAGCGATGAGGGCATCCTTAACCTGCACAATAGCATCTTTAAGTGCCTGTTCAGAAACTACTGATTTGGATGAAAATGAGGAATAAATTGAAGAAAATGTTTTTGCTAAAAAATCAAACATTCACACCCCTTACAAAGAGCTTAATTATAGCGAACATGTAAGCGTTAGCTCCTTGAATATTATTGCTGATCAAACGTTTCCGCTGCAATCTTCAATGCCCCTACCACATTATCAAAAACACGTGCGCGTACTTCTTTAAATTCCGTAGAAGCGATATCTATTGTTTTATAACCAGAGCAGTTTTCAACATGACTTGTGCGACCATTTCTGCTTACACATGCACAAGACGACGTAATCATGTTATTCTTTTCTATATATTGTCGTACAGATTCACTATACATATCCCATATAAAAATAAACGGAACTACAACCTCATCTATATATTCTTTGTTTTTTTTAGACATGTCACCATCTACAACAAAAGAACGCATTCGGGGATCGGTCATCGCCGCAAGCATAAATTGCAAAATGTCAGCCGCTGCTTTTTTCTCATCTTGATTGCATTGCAATGCAACTTTACTCGCTAATAAGGAAAAATATGATTTAAACGCTTTTTGAATATCCTGCATCGATCCTTGCAGCTCTTGATCATCACGCAGCGATTGGCACACCTGACTAACACGCTCAAAATTTATTGCGGAATCAGCTTTAAAAGTACTTGTACACAAGGACCCTATACACATTATTATAGCTAAGTGAGCTTTTGCAAACGATGCCATGTCATTCCTTTGATAAAACAGTTGTATAACCATACGAAATTAGTCCGATTGACAAAACAAGCTTATTCTATACGCTTTATACTACAAAATCAAACGGTTATACCCTTTTATCTGTTCGGGTATCTAATGACAAAAATTAAATTTTATGACGCTCAAAGAACACCCACTACGCTCCTTGTGGGAGTCCAAAGCCCTTATAACAAAACTCGACATATCGATTCGTATTACGAAGAGTTTAAAAATCTCGTAAAAACGGATGGCATCCCTTATGTTGATATGCTAAAAATCAAGCTTCGAGAAGTTGATAAGGGGTATTTTTTTAGTCGCGGCAAGCTAGAATCTATAAAACAGGCCGTTGACGATCTTGAAATAGAACAAGTTATCATTTCAGATCAACTATCTCCCATGCAGGCCCGAAATCTCGAAGATTACCTTGATTGTACCGTTATGGATCGTACCGATCTTATTTTAGAAATTTTTGAAAAAGCTGCTCTTACTGCTGAAGGCAAAACGCAAGTTACCATCGCCATGATGAAACATAGAAAATCGCGCCTTGCAGGCAAAGGAGTTCATCTTGAGCAACAAGCCGGTGCTACTGGCGTCCGTGGTGGACCTGGTGAAACTGCAAAAGAACGCGAAAAACGACATATTGAGCAGCAAATCTTAAAAATGCGCCGACAGCTTGACGTAGTACAACAGTCGCGAGAAGTTCAACGAAAAAAACGGCTTGAAAATCGCGTTCCTCATGTATGCATTATCGGCTATACCAATGCAGGCAAATCAACAATTCTCAATGCGCTTACTAAAAGTGATGTGCTTGCCGAAGATAAATTGTTTGCAACGCTTGATACCACCACGCGGTCTCTCTTTATAAATGGCAAACAAAAAGGCGTAATCCTTGATACTGTAGGATTCATTCAGCAGCTGCCCCATCATCTGATTGACGCTTTTAAATCAACGCTTTCAGAATTACAATATGCCGATTTATTACTGCATGTTGTTGATATTTCTGATCCAAATTGGCAAGACCACATCGAAGTAGTACAAAAAATATTGGCCGATTTACACGTAGAAAAAGATGTTTTATATGTTTTGAATAAAGCCGATCGTCTTGAGGATATAGCATCAATCGAAAATGAGCTGTATCTTTATGAGCCACACGTTATAATTTCATCGCTAAACAAAAAAACAATGAAACCTCTTGTCGACTATCTTGATACGTGGAATGTAGTAAAAAAGTAAATTGCACACTGTTTACTTTTACGTGATTTTATAGTATCACATTGAACGTTGCCCGATCATAAAAAGGAGAGCGTTTGATGAGATATCGTTATTTACTGATACTTGTGGGCTATATACTCATTTGCATACCAAATTTATATGCAAATGATGCATTACTAGCTCAAGAGTATTACTTTGCTGCTCACTGCATGCAAAACAAGAGTCCATCGGATGCTATCGATTTTTACAAAAAATCGATTTTTTTTGATAATTCACATGTGCAATCTCATATTCAGTTGGCCCATGTGTACTATAAGCAGCATTTGATAGATGAAGCACTTTCGCACTTTCATATCGCAATGCAACTCTCACCTCACGATGCTCATATTCGATTTAATCTTGGATTGTGCTACGAGCAAAAGCAACAGTGGAAAGAAGCGGCTGAAGAATATACCCGCACTCTTATGCTTGATCGTAACTATCAAAAAGCATATATACATGCCGCATCAGCCTATGAAAAAATCCAACTGCCCCATCAAGCAATAACAATCCTCTTGCAGGCTCTCGATGCCACATATGACTCTTTTGATATAAGGAAACGACTTGGAGACCTATATCGGCACATCGATCAATTAGAACAAGCCGCCGAGCACTATACAAAAGGGCTCGAATATAAAAAAAATAATACTGCCCTTATGATGGATCTTGCAAACTGTCTTCATATGCTTGATCGCAACGAAGAAGCTCTATCGTTGTATCAGCAGATTATTGAAAAAAATCCCCACGCAATCTCTGCTCTTTATAATTTTGGTTTTACTCTTAAAAAAATGGGCCACCTAAATGAAGCGCTCGCTGTATATGAAAAGGTGCTATCATTAAAGCCTGATTATGCGCACGCTCATTTTAGCCTTGCCTCAATCTATCTTTCTCTTGGGGATTATGAACGTGGATTTACTGAATATGAATGGCGATGGAAAGCCTACGGAGAATCGGATAAAAAATTTAATATACCCGTATGGAATGGCGAAGATTTAACCCATAAGCGACTTTTAGTATATGCCGAGCAAGGGCTTGGAGATACATTACAATTTATTCGTTATATTAAAAAACTTAAAACTTTATATCGTAATCTTTACGTTATTTTCGAAACACAAGCGCCGCTTGAAAAATTACTCAAATTACAGCCTTATATCGATGAGGTACTTCCTCGAAAGAATCCAATTCCTCTTTGTGATTATCACATTGCTCTCATGAGCATTGCTCACCGCCTTAAATCTCGAATTGAAACAGTTCCTGCGGAGACACCATACCTTGTTCCTGATATGCAGCGGGTTGCTTATTGGCACAATAGGCTCGCTCATGATAAGAACTTTAAAATTGGTTTATGCTGGCAGGGTAACGCACGATATTCAACACAAGCATTGCGCAAAGCTGTTGCTTCTAAATCAATTCCTCTTGAACTGCTCAAGCCATTAAGCACACTTAAAGGCGTTTCTCTCTATAGCCTTCAATGCGTTGATGGTATTGATCAACTTACATCATGTAGTTTCAAAGATTCCATCATTCAATTTGATGAAACATTTGATGTTCAGCATGGCTCATTTATGGACACAGCTGCCGTCATGAAACATCTTGATCTTGTTATTTCAGTTGATACTGGCCTCTGTCATCTTGCAGGAGCCATGAATATTCCAACATGGATTATGCTGCCGCAACCATCAGATTGGCGATGGCTTATTGGCAAAAGCGATTCTCACTGGTATCCATCTGTTCGATTATTTAGGCAGCCCCACTATGGCGACTGGATTGGGGTAGTTCATATGATCATGCACTCTTTACAAAAAGCAGTTATTCCTCAAAAAAATACTCCTTCTCACGAACCACGAGAAGATCAGATACAATTTTTTGAATCGCTACTAAAAACCACACAATAATCAAGGAAGGTAATGAAGCACTATATAACAATTATCTGCATTATATTGAGTAGCCCCTCATTAAGGGCTGATCAGCTCCTTGAATTTGAAAATCCCGGAGAAATAGATTTTGCAATGCTTGCAGATAAAAATATCGGCATACTCAATAAGCCTGGCTTTGAAGAGTATTTTAATAGAGGAACGGAAGCATTGCGCAAAGGCAATTATAATGACGCAATTAAAAATCTCAAAATATCAATTGAAGACAACAGCTCTTCTCCACAAACTCACTTCAATCTTGCTTTAGCATACGAATATATAGACGACATCGATCATGCAATTGAAGCGTATAAAGATGCTATTTTACAGCGCCTTGACTATCCAAAAGCCCATCACCAGCTTGCAAAATTACTACAAAAAAAAGGACTTCTTGATCAGGCAACAATACATTATGAACAGGCTGTAAAATACGATGCTTCACTATCTGACGCAGCCCTTTCTGCAGCTCGATTATTATGCGAGCAGGAGCAATGGGAAGATGCCATTCCTTACTTTGAATGTTTCCTTTCAAAACGCCCAAAAGACGTTATCGTTCGATTTGAGTATGCAAATACACTCAACACAATCAATCAAACAGAAAAATCTTTAAGTATCTATTACGAACTGCTCAGAGAGCGCCCAAATGACGTCGGCATTTTATACAATACCGCATATACCCTTAAAAAATTAAATAAAATTAAAGAGGCAATGCCTTATTATGAAGCAGCCCTCAAACGAAACCCCAATCATGCAGAAGCTCATTTTAGCCTTGGCCTTGCACACTTATTAACAGGAAATTTTATACAAGGATGGGCCGAATATGAATGGCGATGGAAGCGAGGCTCTCAATTAACTCCTCGAGAATTCTCACAACCAGTATGGGATGGATCCCCTCTTAATGGTAAAACAATTTTACTTCATGCAGAACAAGGACTTGGCGATACATTCCAATTTGTCCGCTACGCACAAATCGTAAAAGAACAGCATGGAGGACGAGTTATTTTTGCAGCACAAAGACCGCTGCAAGATTTTATACGAACATGTTGCCCGTATATCGATGAAGTGGTAACACTCAGCAATCCTCCTCGCTTATTTGATGTTCATGCTCCATTAATGTCTCTTCCTCATATTTTAAAATCCGATGAGAAGAGTATCCCACATACAATTCCTTACCTATTTCCACATGAAAAATTGGTAGAATTTTGGAAAATGCGGCTCTCGCACGATAAACATTTTAAAGTTGGCATTTGTTGGCAAGGAAATAATAAATACAGCACACCATTTTTACGCGCTGTCGTGGCTGCAAAATCTATGGCTCTTTTAAAATTTGCTCGCTTAGCACATATTCCAAATATTTCCTTCTATAGTTTGCAAAGAGAAACCGGAACTGATCAACTTTCCCAATTACCAGCACACTTTAAACTCATCACGTTTGAGCAGGATTTTGATCAAAGTAGAGGCAGATTTAATGATACTGCAGCTTTAATAAAAAATCTCGATCTTGTCATAACAATAGACACGTCAATTTGCCATCTGGCAGCTGCTCTTGGAACGCCGACATGGGTCATGCTTCCCGAACCCCCCGATTGGCGCTGGATGCTCGAACGATCCGATACACCATGGTATCCGAATATGAGACTATTTAGACAACCCGCATCTGGAAACTGGGATACCGTCCTTGACACAATAGCAATTGAGCTTGAAAAGCTTGTTAGTGTAAAAACAAAACTCAACACAGTGCAGACACCAGGCCAACATTCTCTATCTACAGAGCCCAATCAAGGCCATAAAAAAAGTATCTCTTTTGCAACAACATCTCAATTAAAACAGGAACTGTCTTTTATACGGGAACAGTTTAAAAAACAGTCGCACCTCTTACTACAAAAAACAATATCACCCGAGGAAAAAGAGTTCTTAACAACGATTAGAACGCTCTACCATCTTGGTGAAATACATGAACAGATACAGAAAAAAATAGAAGCTGTAGAGGATGGGCATGCTTAGAAAAAAGCTTTTATTTTTTTTTATTTTTTATTCCCTATTTTTAATTGGAATTACAACAGAGGAGCAACAGCGAATTACTGACTTTGAAAAAGATGTTGCTCAAAAGAATTGTCCTGCTCTCACACATTTTGAATATGGAAATTTTTTAGCGCATATAGATGAAAAAGAGTACTATGCTACAGCCTTCAAACAGCTCCAATTAGCGTGCACTATGCAGCCTCAGAATATCCAATGGCAATTTTCTTTTGCTGCATTTGCCTGTCGTATTGGAAGAATTCAGGATTCGCTCGACGCGTATAAAACAATCTTGGAAAAACATCCTCAGCATCTACAAGTACTCTATAATGCCGGGTTTGCATTGAAAGTTGGCGGTAAAACAGAATTAGCTCAAAAAATATATCAGCATATTTTATCTTCCAAACCTGAATACGAACCCGCACATCTCGGACTCGCATTTGCATACCTCTCATTAGGAAAGTACTACGATGGATGGAAAGAGCATATTTGGAATCTAAAAAAACAGAATAAATATTCTCCCGAACTCATGGAGTTTATTCAAAATGGAACTCTTACTGGCAAACGAATATTACTCATTCCCGAAGGAGGCCTTGGCGATTATCTTCATTTTATTCGCTATGCACAACGCCTCAAATTATTGGGCGCTCACGTCATCGCAACTGTTCCACCATTATTAATGCCTCTTATAAAAGAGTGTCCTTTCATTGACGAACTTTTTCCACTCAAGTCAGCCATCCCTCCTCATGACGCACGAGTTACGGTTATGTCATTGGCCACCCATTTTGGAGATACAGAGCTTTCATTACCACACAATATTCCCTATATTTTCCCTCCTGCCGAACGAATAGCTTTCTGGAAACAGCAGCTTCAATCCGATACTCGTTTTAAAATCGGTATCTGCTGGCAGCCAGATGTCCATAATGATGTTTCTCGATTGCCAATAGCTCGACGTGGTATTCCCTTGCTGCTTCTATGTAGCATTGGAGCATTACCACATGTTTCATTATATTCTCTTCAAAAAATAGAGGGGCTTGATCAGCTTAAGCTCGTTCCTTCCCATATCAAAATTCATACATTTGATGACCAATTTGATGTCACACATGGAAGCTTTGTCGATACTGCAAGTGTCATGAATTCACTCGATTTAATTATCAGCACAGATACAGCTACTGCACATGTAGCAGGAGCTATGGGAAAAAGGGTGTGGCTGTTGCTTCCATTTAACACAGATTGGCGCTGGCTTAACAATCGATTAGATTCTCCATGGTATCCAACAATGCGCATCTTTAAGCAACCAGAACCATTCAATTGGGAACCCGTTGTAGAAGAAATTAGTTCATTACTGCGTACAATACTAGATTAGTAAGGAGATTATATAATGAAGCGTCTCATACTTATATACTTCGGTATTACCACACTGCTTTCCGCTGAACAACAGATTTTGGCACCAATCTCTACAGGAGATCTTGTTGATAAAATTACAATTCTTCAGGTAAAAGAACAAAAAATACAGGATCCAGAAAAGCTTCGTAACATTACATATGAACTCTCATTATTACAAAAAACTTTACAAGAATCTGTACCGGTAAACAGCCAACTAGAACAACTCATGCATGAGTTGTTTCAAACAAACCAAACATTGTGGAATACCGAAGATGCAATTCGAGCAAAAGAGGCAAAAAAAGAGTTTGATAAAGAGTTTATTGAAATCGCACGATCGGTCTATATGCATAATCGAGAACGTCATCGTATTAAGCGCGTTATTAATGAAAAAACAGGCTCACCCATCATGGAAGAAAAACAGTATACTGGGGCCTTTTTTACGGATTTAACATGATTTTTTATATCATAGTGTGTCTTTTTTCAATGTCACACCTTCAAGCAATTTCAAGTATTGAGCAGGCCAAACATGCTCTTCAGAATAAACAAATTGACGAAGCACTGTTTCATTTTCATAGTGCTGAAAAAGAAAATCCCGAATCGATCGAGCTTCTTTCTCAGCTTGGCACAATCTATTTTCTCAAAAACGAGCTTGAAATTGCATTAGGCTATTTTAATCGTATTCTTGAGCTCAATTCACATCACCTGACATCGCTCTACAATTCCGCTAAAATTCAGACCAAACTCGGCCTATTTCACAATGCAGCTTGTCTTTATGAAAGAGCGTATAATCTTTCTCAACAAGACATCATCAAAGGAGAACTTTTTAAAAGCTACATTCGATTACAAAAATGGAATGCAGCCACAAAGCTCCAACAGCCTCAATTATGGTGGTATAATCAAAACATTGCCGGAAAACGAATACTCCTGCAGCTTGATAAACCTGGAAATGGCTTTGGGGATGCTCTTCAGTTTGTTCGCTATGCACAACAGCTCCATCAAGCTGGCGCGATCGTGATAGTACAAGTGCACAAACCCCTTTTGCCTTTGTTGCGTTTATGTCCATACATCAACAGCCTCTGTACAAATAATGGATCTGTACCTGAGCATGATCTTTCTTATTCAATATGCATCGCATCTCTTTTGATTCAATCACGTGATCGTATTGCAATGCATGCACCACAACACCCATATCTAGAAGCTGATCCCCATCTTGTAGATCACTGGAAAACACGTCTGTCTTCCGATAAAAAATTCAAAATCGGCCTTTGCTTTCAAAGCTCAAAAGTACAAGATCGCTTTACGGGAGCAATTATTGAAAATCCTCGCTCGATTCCGGAAGAATACCTTGCCCATTTAGCAATAGATACAATCAGCTATTACAGCCTACAAAAAGTTGATACAAAGATAGATCTTCCTTTAAAACTTACGCAATTTACCGCTGATTTTGATGAATCTCACGGACGATTTATGGATACAGCCGCTCTTATCATGAATATGGATCTCATCATCACGGTTGACACATCAATCGCGCATCTTGCAGGTGCGCTCGGACGGCCAACATGGCTCATACTCTCAACTGAATCCGATTATCGCTGGTTTATACATGATACACATAGTCCACTCTATCCTACTGTGAAATTATTTAGACAACAAACATATGGCGATTGGAACGCAACTATGTATGCCGTTCGTAAAGCTCTTATATGTCATATAAAGGAACATATCAATGAATCATAAGTATATACTAGCGCTCTCGGTTATTTCATCTCATGCTGTAGCCCATGATTTCATTACACAAGGCAGAAACGCTATTATCAATAAAAATAGACAAGAAGCAATCGCCTGTTTTACAAAAGCACTTGAAGAAAATTCAAAAAATAGTGATGCGATTTTTAATATGGCAATTGTAGAATATTACTCAAATAATGGGCATGCAGCTCTTCCTCTTTTTAAAAATTGCTATCAAAGCAATCCAAAAAACGAACAGTATCTTTTTGCGTACGCTTCCATAGCAGATCATCTTGGATACCATAATTTAGCGCGCGATATTTTTGAAGAGGCTTATGGCGCAGAGCCTCAAAACGGAACAATACGCACAAAACTTTTCCCTATGTATTTGCGTAATATGGACTGGTATTATGCTCGAAAGCTTCGTAATGTTGACCATATCTGGTGGTATAATAAAGATATTACGAATAATGATATACTTCTTGATCTCAGCTCTGAATGGAATGGACGTGGCGACGTCATCATGATTACACGATACGCTCAGCATCTTTACAATGCAGGCGCGCATGTCAGCATATACGTAAGGCCGGATATGATTCCGCTTCTTTCTCACTGCCCATTCATTAAAAATCTTATATCCTCTCAGCAGCCAAAGCCTTCATACCCCATCGAATACAGCATTACTGCCGATACCCTCACGCTTGTTATGCGAAATACATTGCATGAACCATCGAGTGATATTCCGTACATATATGCAGATGCATCATTAGAACAAAAATGGCGCGCCATCATACGCAATACTAAAAATCTTAACGTGGGCATCTGCTGGCAAAGCGTTAAAATGAAAGACTATTTCACCGACACTATTATCACGAGCCCTCGATCCATGAATCCAGAGCAATTTGTAGATCTCTTTTCAATACCACACTGCACATTTTACAATCTTCAAATAGGAGAAGATCATATCGTTCAACAGCTCAAAACAAATCATTCAAATTTTATATCATTTGATACGCTCGATAAAACACACGGGCCATTTTCTGATTCAGCTGCACTGATGAAAAATCTTGATGTGATTATTACTGTCGATACATCAATTGCTCATCTTGCAGGCGCATTAGGCATCGATACCATTCTCATGCTCCCTCATGCAAGCGATTTTCGATGGTTTTCAGATCGATCCGATTCGCCCTGGTATCCAACGATGAAACTCATTCGCCAGCCTCGTCAGCATGAATGGAATTCGGTCATCGAGCTTGTGAAAAAAGAGCTTGAACAACGCTTAAAAACTATAAAAAATAATTAGAATTCTTATACTAATAATTCATGATACATTTTTACCGTGAGTTTTTAGCATGAATACCATCCCATTAAATCCGCAGCAAGAGAAAGCCGTTCATCACGTTACTGGGCCATTGCTCGTTGTCGCGGGAGCTGGATCAGGAAAAACACGCGTTATTACCGCTCGCATTACACATCTTATAGTTGATAATGGGGTTCCTGGCCATGCGATTATTGCTCTCACGTTTACCAACAAAGCCGCACAAGAAATGAAAGAGCGTATTGCAAAGTTTGTAGGAACAAATGCCCATCTTCCATTTGTGGGAACATTTCATTCATACTGCGTACGCCTTTTAAAGGAGCATAGCCATCTGCTTGAGCATCCATTTATTTCTATTCTTGATGAGGATGATAAGAAAAAACTCATATCCGGTATTCTTAATCGAACGCAGCTTCATAAGCAATTTTCAGCCCGTACCGTAGGATACAGCATCTCTCAAGCAAAACAGTCGCTCGCCGTTCTTTCAAAGCCAGCGGCTGAACTTTTTGATCATCCTTTATTGCCCGATCTTTACACTGCATACGAAAAGGAAAAGCGGGACAGCAAATCGCTTGATTTTGACGATTTGCTGCTTGAAGCAGTTCGTCTCTTTAAGAAAAATAAAGCCTTTAAAGAACAGTTTCAAAAAAATATTAGGCATGTTTTAGTCGATGAGTATCAGGATACTAACCTTGTACAGCATGAGCTTTTAAAGCAAATCGCGCTCAAAGATGGAATTCTTTCGCTTGATTCTATGTGTGCAGTAGGCGATGAAGATCAATCAATTTATGCATGGCGCGGCGCTACCGTTACCAATATGCTCAATTTTGCAAAAGATTTCCCCGGAACTACGCGGATTGCCATTGAGCAAAACTATCGATCAGTTCAGCCAATTTTAGAGGTCGCAAATACGGTCATTACTCATAATACACAGCGCAGCGCAAAAGAGCTTTGGTCGGATCGAAAGGCATCAAATCGAGTAAAAAAATTAAGCTGCCTTTCTGAATATCAGGAAGCAGAAACTATTACGCAACTCGCATCCATCGCTCGATTACAAAAAAATCAACCATCTCTTGCCGTGCTCTATCGAACGCATGCCCAATCACGGGCAATAGAAGAAGCTCTTTTAAAGCATGGCATCCCTTATAAAATTATTGGCGGCACACAATTTTATGAGCGAAAAGAGATAAAAGATATTTTGGCCTATCTCAAATTAGTCGTTAACCCATTTGATCGCACATCTCTTTTTCGTATCATCAATACTCCAGCCCGAGGGCTTGGCGCAAAATTTGAAGAAGAGCTCCATGAAATCATGGCGGCAGAACCGTTCCTAACATGTAAGCAGGCGCTTGAAAAAATAGAGCTTCCTCCAAACAAAAGAAGAGCTATCGATTCATTTCTTTCGATGTTTAACGATATTACTCCTGAATCAAAGCCCGCAATCGTAACACAATCTCTCATTGATCGGCTTGACTATATTTCCTACATAAAAAAAGAGTATGAAGGCGAGGATGCCGAATCACGCATAGAAAATATCGGAGAACTTTTAGATGCAATGAGCTACTTTGAAACACATAAAACGGCGACTATTTCCGCCTTTCTTGATGATGTTGCGCTTATGCAAGAAAAGCTATCCGCTAAAGATGACGATGAACACAAAGTTCTTCTCATGACGTTGCATGCCGCTAAAGGATTAGAGTTTGACATTGTTGTACTTGCTGGGCTTGAGGAGGGAATTCTGCCTACATCTCGATCTCTCTATGAAAATGAGGGAGCATTAGAGGAAGAGCGAAGGCTCTTTTACGTCGGGATAACGCGAGCAAAAAATTATCTTCTCTTTACGCATGCAAAATTTCGCTACACCTATGGCCAAATGGTAGATCAGATCGCGTCACAATTTCTTGATGAGATTCCTAAAAAGCACGTTTCATCAGATGATGCGCAATACTGGAATGGATCTCAAATTCGCCATTTTTGCGCTGAATGGCTTGGATATACAGGCGATAATAATCCATTTGGGCAGTATCAAAAAGAGTTTGCAACGCTTATTAAAGATAAAATTTCTACTTCAAAAACTTCTCAACAAAAGAGCACACTTGAAAAATCTCCAATCATTACTTCCAAAACAGAGCATACTCCATGGAAAAAAAATCAACCTGTCAGGCACAAAACGTATGGAATTGGGATGATTCAAGATGTTACAACATCGAGCTCAAATACGGCTGTTACCGTCCGATTTAAAAGCGGTATAAAAAAAATAATGTCCCAATTTTTAGAACTGATTTAATAATATCAAAAGCTAGCGAATCTTAATCTTATATACAAACGGTTCTCCTCTGTAGCTGAGCTCGCCAGATGCAAGCAAAGCTGGAATATCGGCCGTTTGATTAAACATAATATCTCTTCCAACTCTTTTACCACTTGGAAGCTTTACCCCATTTCCAGGCGTTATAAAATAGCCATCGTTGGTACGAACTATCATAAACTCTTTTGAATGAACAGTAGGATTATCGCAAATATAGGGGCCATTCCATCGCTCTGGATTTTTTAGGTTCATAGGCCCTACTTCAGATCCACTCAACGATCTAATATTCAAAAAGTTAATGTTATTCTGCTGGTGATCAAATCCCAGTATACCACATTCTTGATTAATGGTTTCAAACGCCTCTGCCAAACGCTTCGAGCCCTCTACAAGGGCTATCCCAAGCTCAATATTAATCTGATGAACATATTGTACAATTGAAATCGCAAATAAGGCCACGACAATCAATCCCGTCCCTATGGATATGACTATGCGCATTCGCTTCATAACGTCCTCTTGTTTTATAGATAATCAAGCCTCATCGCTCTTCGAACATCATACATAGTTTGCTCGGCTACATGCAATGTCTTTCGTGTTCCCTCAAGCAAAATGTTCATGACATGCTGAGGATCTTTTTCTAAGTGAGCTCGGCGTTCGCGAATGGGTGCCAAAAGCGCATCAAGCACGTCTATTAATCGTTTTTTCAGTTTTACATCTCCAAGGCCGCCCTTTTGATACTGCGCTTTGAGTTCTGCAATTTCAGTTTCGCGAGAATCGAAAATATCCAAGTAGGCAAATACCATATTGCCCTCAACTTTGCCTGGATCTTCTACTCGAATATGCCCAGGATCGGTATACATGCTCATTACCTTCTTTTTGATCTCATCAGCAGAATCTTTCAGATATATCGCATTGCCAAGCGATTTACCCATTTTTGCGTTTCCATCAATACCGGGAAGTCGAGCTGCCTTTGGAATCAACGCTTTTGCCTCGGGAAATACTTCACAATTATAGATGCGATTAAAACTACGCACAATTTCGTTCGTCTGCTCTATCATAGGAAGCTGATCTTCTCCAACAGGTACAAGCGTCCCTTTGACAAACGTAATATCGGCAGCTTGGCTCACAGGATACATTAAAAAGCCGGCAGGAATACTTTTATCGAACCCTTTTTGCTTTATTTCTGTCTTGACCGTTGGGTTGCGCTCAAGGCGGCTCACCGTTACTAAGTTGAGATAAAGCACCGTAAGTTCTGCAATCTGAGGAATCATAGATTGAATGCAAAACGTAGTTTTTTGTGGATCAAGGCCAACCGCAAGGTAATCAAGCCCCACTTCTAATACATTTCTACGAACTTTTTCCGGCTGCTCCCAATTATCTGTAAGCGCCTGAATATCCGCAATCAAAATATATTGGGCATAATTGTCTTGTAATACAAGTCGATTTTGCAAAGAGCCTACAAAATGTCCCAAATGAAGTGGGCCAGTGGGACGATCGCCCGTAAGAATAATTTCTGCTTGTTTCATAATCTATACCTTTTGCCAAGAATTCATTTTATTCACTATACTATAGCAGCCGATAAAAGAAAAAAATTGATCCAATATGTTGCACAACATGACCCAATACGATAGCATTTACATGAATCTTGATACAAAGGAGCAAGATCTATGAGTCCAATTATACAAACTATCAAGAGTGTTATCAGCGCTGAGTACGCACTTATTCAATGGAAGGATTTTTTAGAAATTGCATTCCTTTCCTCTTTTTTTTACTATTGCGCTCGATGGCTCCAAACCGATACCTATAAAAATCTACTTCCGCCATTTTATGGATATCTTCTTATACTCATAACAGCGCACGTTTTAGAGCTCAAAACTATCTTTTTATTGCTGTTTATTTTTTCACCTGCTATTGCCATGCTTTTTATGATGATGCATCAATCGCTTTTGCAGCAAAATTTTGTATCGCTTAAAAATATTGTCATACAATCACCGCCTCAGACAGCTGATTGGCTTTCCATCCTCATGAAAACAATTTTAAAAATGCTCTCGTTAGAAAAGGATATCTTGTGCATTATCGAGCATACGGATTCTCTTCAATCTCTCCTGACAGTTTCTGAGCCACTTGATGTTCCTATTACAGAAGGACTTATTTCGCTTTTATTAACACAGCTTTATGAACCTCAAAAATTGTGTTGGATTTCAAGCTCTGGCTATATACGAGGAATTAATGCCCAATTTAAAGCAAGCTGGCATCCCTCGTCATACCAAAATAAAGAGGCTTGGATTGACGATGCAATAGCATACACAACCAAAATTGATGCCATTATATTATTTGCGCAATCGGATCAGCACACATTTTCGCTCGCATATCATGGATCAATCATAAAAGGTCTTTCAATGGAACAAGCACACCTGCAAATAAAAAAATTAATCAACTATTCCGTATCGCTACCTAATAAAGGAATAAGTCATGGAGTCACGCAATCAAAACGATTCGCACAACGTTCCACTTAAAGTTATATCACTAATATTAGGCATCACATTTTGGTATATATGTAATACGTATCATACAACAACTGCTTGGATTACAGTGCCTCTTTGTTTTTATAACACCAGCGAAACCTTCCACATCAAGGCCCCTGAAAATGTCGTTGTAAAAATATCGGGAAAACGAACAGAGCTTCGCAATTTTGATACATCAGAGCTCGCTATTCACGTTAATGCAGCGGAACTACGAGAAGGTAAAAACTCTCTGAACATTACACCCGAAATATTCTTTTTACCCGAAACAATTAAGCTGGTACACTATTCTCCCATACATCCAACTGTAGAATTAATACAAAAATAGGCATGTCGCTTATGAGCACATTATTTGGTACTGATGGCATTCGAGGCACTGTAGGAATATCTCCATTTACCTATTCTGAACTGCACAAACTGGGAAAAGCTATTGGCCAATGGGCGCAAAAACGATTTGGCAATACCCCTACAATGCTCCTTGGACACGACACACGCAACTCAAGCGATTGGGTGCTCAATTGCTTACAATCGGGACTTCTTTTATCTCCGATTGATATTTATCACGCGGGAATTATACCTACACCAGCTGTATTAAAATTAATACACACCTCAAAGCATTTTGATTTTGGAATTATGCTTTCAGCCTCACATAATCCCTATCAAGATAATGGAATAAAGTTGATTGATTCGATTACTGGTAAATGCTCTGATGCTGATGAAGAAGCCATCATGCATATCTATCAAACAATGTCGAATGAATCCTATACCAATTTTGGATCAGTCCATCATTACCCTGAGGCAATTCATGAATATCAATCTCGAATCATCAAGCGCTGTAAGGATATTTCATTTTCTGATATGAAAATTGTACTTGATTGTGCTGAAGGAGCTGCATACCAAGCCGCACCATCTATTTTTGAATCATTAGGAGCTACTGTCATTCCAATTCATGATAATCCTTCTGGAACTAATATCAATGCACAATGCGGTGCTTTATATCCAAAGCAGTTGAGTCAAGCTGTCATAGCACATCATGCCGATTTTGGGTGCGCATTTGATGGTGACGGCGATCGCATGATCATGGTAAACCGAAAAGGAGACATACAAAATGGAGATAATCTCCTTGCGTTACTTTCAGAACACGAAGCATATAAATACCAAACTACTATTGTCGGAACAATTATGGCTAATCAAGGTTTGGAATCTTATTTACAGGCACGGAATAAAACATTAATCAGAACACCCGTTGGCGATCGCTGGGTGAGTGATTACTTATTAAAAAATCAGCTGCTCCTTGGAGGCGAACAATCAGGCCACATTATACTTGCCGACTATTTGCCAAGCGGCGATGGAATTATGACCGCAATACGAGTTATTGAAGCGGTACAACAAACTGAAAATTGGAATATGGATACCTTCACAACATATCCACAGCGTCTTATTAATATACCGGTGCAACGCAAAAAAGATTTAAACGAGCCAGCAATCATAGCCATCATTGAAAAGTATGAAAAACAGCTTGGTGATGGGCGCGTATACATTCGCTACTCAGGCACAGAGCCTGTTCTTCGTATTATGGTTGAAGATCATGATACGCATTCAGTGCATGCTATCAGTACCGGCTTAGCCCAAGATCTTACGCAAGCATTTCAGTAATTTTGAAAGGAATATATGTCACGAAACAAAACATGGTTAGAGTCATTCGGCCTTGCAATAAGTAAAGCTCTTCTCCATGGTCTTATTACAATCCTCCCATTCTCTCTTACCATTGGCCTTTTCATGTTTTCAATTCGAGTCGTCGTTGCATGGTTTAAGCCGATTCAGGAATTTTTCTCGCATCCGATTGCCTTTATAAGTACTATTGAATATAAAGCCATTGCAAATCAACTTCTTCTTGTGCTTCTTGCTCTTCTTTTTTTCGGCCTTATCATCCGAACACTATTACTACGATCAATTATCGATAAAATCGAAGAACTTATATTCAAAATTCCGCTCGTGCGCCCTGTATACTCAGGAATTAAGCAGCTCATTCATGCATTTTCTGTTCAGGATAAACTTACGTTTAAAAAAGTAGTGGTCGTAGAATTTCCTCGCGACGGCGTGTATAGCCTTGGCTTTCTGACAAGCGAACTTCCTCAATCTGTTTCTCCACAAGAAGGCGTAAAATGCTACAATGTGTTTATTCCAACTACTCCAAATCCTACAAGCGGTTTTTTTGTTATTTTGCCTGAAGGCTCATTTAAAACGATAAATTTAACAAGACAAGAAGCAATGGCTATGATTATTTCGGGAGGAATCATACAGCCTGATCGGCTTATGAAAGAATAGAATCTCACATAAAAAAAGAAGGATAAGCTATAGCTTATCCTTCTTTTTTTATGTGAACAAATAATTTTTAGTTATCTTTAATTTGGGGATATACATTTCTAATCTTTTCAATGCGATTAGGCCATGATTCTCTAACTTCTACACGTCGTTTTTCATTCACGTCTGATTTACCTTTTTTGTATCCATGCTCAGAACGGGCTGTTTTTTGAGCCTGCCTTGAAGCATTAATAATGTTAAAATAGCGCGATCCCGCTGGGAAATCTTTTTCTACCACACCGCGCCCACGGCATTTTTGCTCTCCCGATTTACTAACACATATATTAGGCTTTACTTTAATCACCTGTGCTTTTTTGGCAAGAGGAAATGCGGCAGTTTGATATGGTTTTAATTCATCAATTTTTACTTTATATTTTTGACCATGCTTGATTTTGATAGACAGATTCTTAATAGTGTAAGAACTTCTATTGGTAACTGCACCTAAATCTTTAAATGATTTACGCATACCAAACACAGAACTCGATACACACAATGCTATTATAAGCAGCTTCTTCATAGAGACTCCTTTTGATTATACAATACCTCTTATCTTTACTATAGCTAAAATAACCCTTTAAAATCAAGCGTTTTTGACTTTTTTTAGCTCTCATTTGTATAAAATATCGCTATAAATGCCTCTTATGCCGTATAAGCAATAGAGCTCGACAGAAAGCACTTATATTGTCTTCACACATCCTCAGATTCAATGATATGCTCCCTTGTCATTACATAATCATTTTAAAATGCGAAAGAATAGGATTAAACACAAAAAAGAAGAGTAAGTGGCATGCTTACTCTTCTTTAAAATCAGTATAAAATCACTTTCAGTAATTCTTACTTAACTTTATTAATACGTTTGCCCGTTAATGATCTAACCACTACAAGTCGATTTTCATTAAGGTCTGATTTACCTTTTTTGTATCCATGCTCAGAACGAGTTGTTTTTTGAGCATCTGATGAAGCATTAATAATGTTAAAATAGCGTGATCCTGCTGGGAAATCTTTTTCTACCACACCGCGCCCACGGCATTTTTGCTCTCCCGATTTACTAACACATATATTAGGCTTTACTTTAATCACCTGTGCTTTTTTGGCAAGAGGAAATGCGGCAGTTTGATATGGTTTTAATTCATCAATTTTTACTTTATATTTTTGACCATGCTTGATTTTGATAGACAGATTCTTAATAGTGTAAGAACTTCTATTGGTAACTGCACCTAAATCTTTAAATGATTTACGCATACCAAACACAGAACTCGATACACACAATGCTATTATAAGCAGCTTCTTCATAGAGACTCCTTTTGGTTATACAATACCTCTCATCCTCACTATAGCTAAAATAATCCTTTAAAATCAAGGGTTTTTAGCTTTTTTACCCTTATTTTCTTATACAATATCCCTATCGATGCTTCTGTACCGTATAAGCAATAGAGTTCGACAGAAAGTACCCATATTGTCTTCACACATCCTCAGATTCAATGATATACTCCCTTGTCATTACATAATCATTTTAAAATGCGAAAGAATAGGATTAAACACAAAAAAGAAGAGTAAGTGGCATGCTTACTCTTCTTTAAAATCAGTATAAAATCACTTTCAGTAATTCTTACTTAACTTTATTAATACGTTTGCCCGTTAATGATCTAACCACTACAAGTCGATTTTCATTAAGGTCTGATTTACCTTTTTTGTATCCATGCTCAGAACGAGTTGTTTTTTGAGCATCTGATGAAGCATTAATAATGTTAAAATAGCGTGATCCTGCTGGGAAATCTTTTTCTACCACACCGCGCCCACGGCATTTTTGCTCTCCCGATTTACTAACACATATATTAGGCTTTACTTTAATCACCTGTGCTTTTTTGGCAAGAGGAAATGCGGCAGTTTGATATGGTTTTAATTCATCAATTTTTACTTTATATTTTTGACCATGCTTGATTTTGATAGACAGATTCTTAATAGTGTAAGAACTTCTATTGGTAACTGCACCTAAATCTTTAAATGATTTACGCATACCAAACACAGAACTCGATACACACAATGCTATTATAAGCAGCTTCTTCATAGAGACTCCTTTTGGTTATACAATACCTCTCATCCTCACTATAGCTAAAATAATCCTTTAAAATCAAGGGTTTTTAGCTTTTTTTGCCCTCATTTTCGATAAAATATCGCATATAGATACGTTTTATATGATATAAGCAATAAAGCCCTACAAAAAGCATTCGTATTTCTTAACACGTACCCACATTCAATGGTATAATTCCTTGCCATTACACAACCATCCTAAAAAGGGAGCCTCTATGAATCGTATCGCACAAATACTGCTTTTTTCTATGCTTTTTCAAGCGCCGGTATACGCAATGGAAATAGGGGCTGAGAGAGGGCTTGATGAGTTTGTACCCTCCAATAAAGAAAAAGAACAAAGCTCCTGCCTCAATAAAAAGCAGCGCTTTGCGCAATGGTGCATTCGCAACCAATGCAAGCTCGGCACGACAAGTGCTCTCATTGGATTAGGCGGCTTCATTTGGACGACGGTAGCAATGATCAAAACACCAGACTGCCTTTATAATTTGGACTCCTGCACGGTAAGCTGCCATTCAGAATATAGCTCCGAAATCAACTATCTTGAGCAATCAAACAATACATTTCCCTATGATTGCCCCGAATTTTGCCCATCAATTTCAACAAAGAATATCACGCTAACAAATAATGGCACTATCAATGAGTATTGCACTATCATAGCTCCAAACGCATATGGCACTCTTAATTGTACATACGTAGAAGAGAATGATCCTCAAGATTGCAGTCGAAAAAATAAAAAGTATTCGGCAAAAACAATTGGAGGAGGTGTTACATCAATGACCGCGCTCATAATGGGGCTCATTGGAGCAAAACTACGATTCAAAAAAAATTAACCCTAAGGAATAGTATGAATAATCAATTCAGCGTTGTAATCTTATTGCTATTATCGATCAATCTTCATGGGACATATCAACGAAAAATCAAGCACTCTATGAAAAACGCATTCATTGCGGCACTTGGCCTCAGCAAGATAGCATCGGGAAATTCACTTGAACGGCAATATGGCACTGTTTGCACGCCACATTACCAGCTTGAAAGCAGCAATACGCTTTACACACCACAATACACTTCAACCACTTTTTGCGAAGAAGAAACTCCAAACGGCATAACAATGTGTCCTCAAGAGCATACATCAGATGAGTATACTATTAAGACACATAATGCTCATACTACGTGTACCTATAAAAAAATATATAACGAAGAATGTTTAAAAAAAGCAAACGATGATTATCTTAAAAAACTCCAATATACTATGGGAATCATAACGGTATCTACGATCATGGGCACTTGTCTATGTTTTATAAGCCTCATCGCCGATTGAAAATATTACTAAAAACAATCTCATCTTCACGGGAGCTCTTTACGATTAATATTTTTTCATTGCATCTTTTGCAATACCATCGAAAATACAAGCTCAAATCCCAAGCTGGATCCGCCATTTTTAAGCTGGTAATCAACTTCATAAAGCTGGGCATGTGCCTGCTTTAAATGTGCAAGAGAGTGCGAATGCCATGTACGATTTAAAAATGAAAAAGGAAGACGATAGCCCATTTTTTTTGCTTCCGCAACGCTATGAACCTGCTGATATCGAATATAGTGATATGCACGCCAAAGCTGTTCGCTCCAAAAGGTAATCCAAAATGGCTCTGCATAAATCGGAGCAATCTTTTTCCATAATTCATAAAACTGTGCTGTCTTTTTTGAAAACAACGCATCACTTAATGCAAAAAGAGAAACATCGGGAACTACAAGTTCAGGAATCCATTCTTTGCAAAATCGATCAATGTGCTGTCCAACAACGCGCCCATACAGCATCATCATATATGCCGTATCAGGAGCAAGTCCCATAGTATGCTCATATAATTTCTTTGCAAATAGAGGCTTTTGGTTTCCAAAAAGAGCATTTAATTTTATAAATAAGGGCTGCGAAATTGTATCAGGAATCGTAACCGTAAGCCATGATGTCTGTTTTTTTACAAGCTCTTGTTTGCACACAAACCATAGTCGATGTGGCCCTTGATAATGTGAAAGCGATACAATCCATGAATCAAAAGCCTTAGTTGACAGCCCATCCAAAGAACCGAGCCAATAGTTGTAGGTTTGTCCCAAAAATGTTGATTGAAGCGCTACTAAGGAATTTAAAACATCATCCATATGCATAGAATGGCTCATAAGCACTGTGCCATCCAGTTTCGTACAATACTCGCTCATTGCTCGCGCAAGCTGCAATGATTCGACATTACTTACAAAACAGATCACTGACTTATTTCGATACGAGTCATATGATGCTAAAAATGTCTCCAGCGTTATCATGGCTGTACTAATTTATGCCGTTGGCTCAGACTAAAAAGCGGCTTTTTTTCCTGCGCTACAAGCTCCCCTTGTATCGGCAAAGAATACTTTTCAGCCAAAATAGCCGCTACAGAAGCAATGCCATCCTGGGCTAATTTTCCCGCAGCAATAAACTCTTTCCATGCTATAGGTTGCTTTTCAGCACCACCCTGCACTTCAATGAGATCGCCCTCATGCGTCATAATAAAATTGATATCGGCCTTACCCGTGCTGTCTTCATGAAAATCAGGATCAAGCACCATCCGATTGTCATCAAGAATACCGACAGAAAGCGCTGCAATGGTCCTTTTTATAAAATCACGTTTTATTGTGTGCTCTTGACGCCATCGCTTTTGCGCAAGAATAAGGGCAACATATGCTGCCATAATTGACGCAGTCCGCGTACCGCCATCAGCCTGTAAAATGTCACAATCTATCGTGATGGTACGATCCCCAATCTCAGATAAATCAACAATCGCTCTCAAGCATCTGCTAATCAATCGAGATATTTCAACAGATCGATGATGACGCTTCATTGTCGATATTTCACGCTGTGTACGCGATTGAGTTGAAGCTGGAAGCAATGCATACTCTGCAGTAAGCCATCCAGAATTTGATGCGCGTAAAAAAGGAGGAACTTGGGACTGCAATGTTACAGCACAAAGTACCTTAGTTTTACCGAGCTCCAGAAGAACGGAGCCCGGTGCATATTCGAAAACATTTTCAGTAATTGTAAGAGGGCGTACATGATGCGCCAATCGTCCGTCATGCCGTTTCATACGTTCTCTCAAATCAAGAAATTAATTATCAAGAAACTTAAGGCTAATCCGACCATTTGCAGAGTCATAATCCAACACTTCAACTCTAGCCGACTCATTCATTTTATAACTTTGAGCCAAATTACGTTGTTTGTCTTTTGGAATCCTTGAAATATGTGCAAGACCCTGGACACCAGGAACAAGCTCAACAAAAACCCCAAACTCTGCTGTTCTCTTTATAATACCATTAAAAATTTCACCTTTTTCAATCTGGCCTGAAAGCGTTTTTACCCACTTAATTGCCAAATCAGTCTTGGCGTCAATTCCTCCAAAAATCTTAACCAAGCCGTCATTTTCAATGTCTATATTAGTACCTGTTTCGGCAATAATTTCACGAATCGTTTTGCCGCCAGAACCAATAACAGCACCAATTTTATCTGGATCAATTTTAATGGTTGTAACTCGTGGAACCAATTTTGACATATCCTTACTTGGCTCACTCATTACTTCACGCATCTTGCCTAAAATATGAAGACGACCCTGTTTTGCCTGAGCGAGAGCCTTTTCAAAAATATCCCTCGTCAAACCGCCTTTGTGCTTAATATCCATTTGAATGGCTGTAATACCCAAATCGGTACCAGCTACTTTAAAGTCCATTAAACCAAACGCATCTTCAAAACCTGTAATATCCGATAAAATTTTAAATTGGCCATCATCACTTTTAATAAGACCCATTGCATTACCAGCTACCATTTTTTTGATAGGTACACCGGCTTGCATGAGGGCCATCGTAGCGCCACATGTTGTAGCCATCGATGTTGAGCCATTCGATTCCAAAATATCTGACACAACGCGAATCGTATACGGAAATCCATCTTTATGCGGACGAACATATTTCAATGCTGTTGCAGCTAAATTTCCATGTCCAACTTCACGTCTACCTGGTCCACGAAGGAAACGAGCCTCACCCACAGAATATGGAGGAAAATTATAATGGAGCATAAATGAACCATCGATCGATTCCTCATCTCCTAACAATGTCTCTGTTCGTTGTTCATCATCGCCACTGCCAAGTGTCACTGTGACAAGCGCTTGCGTATTTCCACGCTGAAACAAGGCCGATCCGTGAGTATACGGAAGCAATCCAACTTCGACGGTAATCTTTCGAATCTGATCAAATGTTCTGCCATCCACTCGTCTGTTTTCGGCAAACATAAAATCGGTTATCCGTTCCTTCAGGACATCTTCAAAGAGATATTCCGCAACAGATCCGGGAGTCTTTGATTCTTCTAAAATATCCTTGCTCTGTTCTACAAATTCTGTTCGCAATGCTGAAAGTCGTTCGTCTCGAGCAGCTTTATCATCAAGACACAAGCTCTTCACCCGCTCTAGCGTGAGATATTGACGAGCTCTCTCTCTCCACGCATCAAAATTATATTGGTACGCAGGCATCTCCTTTTGTTTGCCAGTTTCGGCTTGAATTGTTTGTTGCCATGATACAAGCTCTTTAACTCCTTCATGAGCATCAAACATAACATCAAGAAAATTGGATTCTGATAGCTCATTGCCTGATCCTTCAATCATAGCAACACCATCTTTTGTACCAGCAACCACAATTCGTGCATCCGCTTCAATCCCTTGATGATACGTTGGATTCATAACCCACTTACCTTCAAATCTGACCATTTCAACTGCAGCAACTGGCTCAATAAATGGAATATCTGAAATACACAATGCCAAGGATGCAGCATTCAACGCGAGCATATGAGGAGGATGATTCTTATCAACAGAAAAAACGGTAACAATAACCTGTACTTGATCAAAATAGTCTGCAGGAAATAATGGACGCAAAGCTCTGTCAATAAGACGTGCAGTCAAAATCTCATGATCTGTTGGTTTACCTTCCCGTTTAAAATATCCACCAGGAATCTTACCAGCAGCGGAAAACTGCTCGCGATATTCAACAGTCAATGGAAAAAAGCCAGGAAAATCTTTACTGAATGCTGAAACAGCTGTCGCTAAAACAACCGTTCCTCCCGATTGAAGCCACACGGAACCATCTGCTTGTTGAGCAAATTTATTCAATGTTACTTCGTATTGAAACTTATCAAAGCGATACGTTTTTACCATTAAAAACCTACAAAATATTAAGGTGTATGATCACGAACTTGCAGGCTTACTTACGAAGGCCAAGCTTAGCAATAAGCTCTTTATATTGTGCACCATCATTATTGTGCAAATAGCGCAAAAGACGCTTTCTGTTGCTTACTAACTTTAGTAGGCCGCGACGTGAACTAAAATCTTTTCCGTTAATTTTACAGTGTTCATTCAAATCATTAATGCGTGCCGTCAACAAGGCAATTTGAACAACTGTCGATCCAGTGTCTTGAGCATCTCGCCCAAAATCTGAAATAATTTTTGTTTTATTTTCTTTATGTAGAGCCACGATCAAACCTCTTAAAAACTATATTATAAAAACACAAATCAAAGTATCTTGCAACATTATTCTCCCAACTCTGGTAGGCGCGAGCGGGATTGAACCGCTGACCTCTGCTACGTCAAAGCAGCGCTCTACCACTAAGCTACGCGCCTATTTCTGAAATATCCGAATCAATACCGGAATAAAAATTACGCTGCTGCTCTTCCATCTGAGCCTGCTTTTCTAATTCCGATACGTCATCCCCAAGATATTTTTCACGAAACGTCTTTACACCAGTACCAGCAGGAATCAATTTACCGACGATGACATTTTCCTTTAAGCCGTACAAATGGTCCACTTGCCCTGCAACAGACGCTTCTGCCAAAATACGCGTTGTTTCTTGGAACGATGCTGCTGATATAAAGCTTTCAGTACTTAATGAAGCCTGAATAAGACCCATTAAAATTGGTTTTGCCGTTGCGATTTTCTTACCTTCTTTACGAAGAGCAGCATTAACTGCTGCAAAATGAATTCGATCAACTTTATCACCAATAAGGAAATGGCTATCTCCAGCTTCAACAATTCTAACTTTTCGCATCATTTGACGTACAATCAACTCAATGTGGCGATCGTTGATATCAACCCCAGTTAATCGATAAATTTGCTGAATCTGATCAACCAAGTATCGCTGAACAACATCGGGACCTAAAATACGTAACATATCATGCAATACTGGCGAACCAACGGTCAGCTGATCTCCAGCATTAACCATTTCACCGTTTACCACATTAAGCTGCTTACCACGAGGAACAAAATAATCATATGATTCAGTTCCGGCAACAACAGAAATCTTACGCAATCCTCGATGCAATCCACCAATAATTACTTCGCCATCAATATCTGAAATAATAGCGGGATCCTTTGGAATGCGCGCTTCAAAAAGCTCCGCAATTCGAGGCAAACCACCAGCAATATCTTTTGTTTTCGATTCTTCTCGAGGCATCTTTACTAAAATATCACCAACAGATACCGCATCACCATTCTTTACATTTAAAATAGCACCGGCAGGAAGAAAATAATAGGCTAATTCATTGCCTTCGCGGTCAGATATACTTAATGCCGGTTGATATTTTTCACTTCGAGCTTCTGTAACCATCAATCTTGATTTGCCAATGGCATCATCAAAATTTTCTTGTAATGTTACATTTTCAATTAAATCAACAAAACTAAGTGTTCCACCCTTTTCAGTGATCAATACTTTGTTATGCGGATCCCATTCCGCAAGACGTGTACCAACTTTTACTTCTTGCTTATTCTGAACAAGAAGCACTGTTCCATATTCCAATTCTTGTGATTGGAGTTCTCGACCACCTGGAGTTTCTATAACAAGCTTAGCTTTACGACTTAAAACAATGTCGTGACCATCTTTATTTTTTACTGTTCTTACTCCGGAAAGAATAACAACACCATCATGCTTTGCAACTGAATATGGTTGCTCTCCAAGACCACTCGCAATACCACCCATATGGAACGTTCTCATGGTAAGCTGCGTACCAGGTTCACCAATCGATTGTGCACCGATAATACCCACAGTAGTTCCGATATCAACAATTTTACCTTTTGACAAATCGGTACCATAACACTGCGCACATACCCCACGTTTGGCTTGACACGTTAACACCGATCTTACCAATATGTGTGAAACTGCAGAATTTTCTATTTCAGCAATATCATTTCTTGAAACTACATGACCTTGCTTAAGAAGTAACTTTCCAGTAACAGGATCCTTCAAATCTGCCGCAAGAACTCGTCCATATGCACGATTTGAAACAGGATATACAGTTGAACCTGCCTGCTTCATATCTTCAATAGTGATATAACCCAACGTCTTGCAATCAGCGATAGTAACGACAACATCCTGCGCCACATCTACCAATCGCCGAGTCAAATATCCTGAGTTCGCAGTTTTCAGAGCTGTATCAGCCTGACCTTTACGAGCACCGTGTGTGGAAATGAAATACTCAAACACACGCAGACCTTCTTTAAAGTTGGTCTTAACAGGAGTTTCAATAATTTCTCCTGTTGGCTTAGCCATACTACCACGCATACCTGCAAGCTGCTTAATTTGATCCTTAGAACCTCGAGCTCCAGACTCTAACATCATAAAAATTGGATTAAACGCCTTGAAACTATTGTCTTCATTTTCAAAAGCATTTTTATCTTCTATTTCAAGTTGTTTATACATTTCTGCGGCAACATCCGCTGTCGCATGGCCCCAAATACTAATGATTTTATTTTTACGCTCACCATTAGTAATTGCACCATCCATATACATTTTTTCAGCTTTTAAAACTTCTTTTTCAGCTTTTTCAATGATCAGATCTTTTCTTTCTGGAATCATCAAATTTGAAAGAGAGAAGGAAATACCACTTGCTGTTGCATAATAAAAACCAAGTTTTTTGATTTTATCTAAGCATTGCACTGTAGCAGCTGAACCACTATTATAATAAATTTTCTCAATTAATTGGCGAACGTCCGACTTCTTCAAAACCTTATTGATTAAAGAAAAATCAGTTCCAACAGGAAGCGCTTCAAAAATCAAAACTCGCCCAACCGTTGTATCTATAAGCGAACTATTATGCTGTCTAAACTTAATACGAGAATGCAATTCTACCTTGCCCAATTGAAATGCTAAAATAACCTCATTTGCATTCGAAAACGCAATTCCTTCACCCTTTGCTTTAGCGCGAATCTTGGTCATATAATGAAGACCAAGAACCATGTCTTGCTCAGGAACCGTAACAGGACGGCCATTTGACGGAGATAGAATATTATTAGTAGAAAGAATTAAACGCTTGCTCTCTTCCTGTGCATACGCATTTAACGGTAAATGAACTGCCATCATATCACCATCGAAGTCAGCGTTAAATGCCGAGCAAACTAATGGATGAATTTTAATAGCTTTCCCATCTACCAACATTGGATAAAATGCTTGAATACCCAATCTATGCAACGTAGGAGCACGATTTAAAAGAACTGGACGATCTTTTACAACTGATTCCAAAACATCCCAAATTTCTGGTGACAACTCTTCAACCATCCTTCGAGCAACTCTCATGTTGGGAGCCAATTCCCACTCCATAAGACCCGCATACACATAAGGACGAAAGAGCTCAAGAGCCATCATTTTTGGAATACCACACTGATTTAAATGAAGCTCTGGATCAACAACGATCACAGATCGAGCGGAATAATCAACACGACGACCCAACAAGTTTTGTCTGAATCGACCCTGTTTACCACGCAACATTTCGCTTAATGATTTTAAAGGACGACGATTTGAGCCTCGTACCGGCTGACCACGTCGACCATTATCAATCAAAGCATCCACCGATTCTTGAAGCATTCGTTTTTCATTTTTAATGATCACTTCAGGCGCTTCAATTTCAATAAGACGCTGTAATCGTATATTTCTGTTTAACACACGACGGTATAATTCATTGAGATCTGAACTTGCAAATCGCCCACCTTCTAATGGAACCAATGGCCGCAAATCTGGCGGTAAAACAGGTAACACGTTAAGAATCATCCACTCTGGTCTTAAATTTGCATGGAAAAGACCAGACATCGCTTTAATTCTGCGCATAATTTTATGACGAACCGCTACAGAAGCAGTATTATCATAATCCTGATTGAGCTTTGCAAGCTCAAATTGCAGATCAATGTTTTTTAAGATAAGTCGAACAGCCTCAGCTCCAGTTTCAGCCGCAAATTCTGTATCTTCAGGATGGGCATCCATATAATTCATATACTCAAGAGTAGAGAGCAATGTTTTAATAGGATATGGCGATTTGCCCTGGTGAACTATCATATAAGAATCAAAATAGATTACCCGTTCAAGATCCTTTACAGGCACATCGAGTATAAGACTCAAGTAACTTGGAATTCCCTTTAAAAACCAAATATGACACACTGGCGCAACGAGTGAAATATGACCCATTCGTTCTCGACGAACACGAGATTGAATAACTTCAACACCACACTTTTCACACGTAACTCCGCGATGCTTCATGCGCTTGTATTTACCGCAATTGCATTCCCAATCCTTCACTGGACCAAAAATACGAGCACAGAATAAACCATCCCGTTCTGGCTTTAATGTACGATAGTTAATAGTTTCAATCTTTTTAACTTCACCGTACGAAAGCATTTTAATCTTTTCAGGCGAAGAAAGTCCCAACTTAATGGCATTGAAGCGGGTAATACTTACGTACTCTTTAAAACGTTCCAACATACGATTACTCACCGACATTCTCCTTGCCAACTTTCAAAAGATCAACTTGTAATCCCAAACTTTGCAATTCTTTAATAAGAACATTAAACGACTCTGGCACACCCGGCTCTGGCACATCTTCATTTCTTACAATGGCGCCATACGCTCTATGTCTACCACCAACATCATCAGATTTATAAGTAAGCATTTCTTGTAATGTATATGCGGCACCATACGCTTCTAACGCCCATACTTCCATCTCACCAAGTCGCTGTCCACCCTGCTGAGCCTTACCGCCCAATGGCTGTTGCGTAACAAGAGAGTAGGGACCAACGGACCGAGCATGCAACTTATCATCAACCATATGATTCAATTTCATAATATAAATATTACCGACCGTCACTGGTTGATCAAAACGCTCACCAGTTCGACCGTCATACACACCAAATGCTCCTGAAGCTGGAATATCTAAACGTTCCATAAGTGGCTTAATATCAGACTCAAATTGAGCCCCATCGAATACTGGCGTTTTAAAACGAACGCCCTTTTTTGCACTTATTTTAGCCAATTCAAGAACGCCTTCTTTTCCATAGGCAGACTCATATTCATCAATCAGCGTTTTGCCATAACATTCAATCAAGTATGGCTTTACTGATTCATACCCATCTGTTTCAAGCAATCTTTGAATATTTTCTCCCATTCTGGTCCCAACAAGACCAAGTGCTGTTTCAAGAATTTGTCCAACGTTCATACGAGATGGCACACCAAGAGGATTCAAAATTATATCTATCGTAGTTCCATCTGCAAGATACGGCATATCTTCACGTGGCACAATATTAGAAACAATACCCTTATTACCATGTCGTCCGGCAATTTTATCACCCACAGAAATGGTACGCTTCATTCCTATATAAACCTTAACAACTTTAATTACACCCGATGGTAAAGAATCGCCCTTTTTAATTTTTGCAATACGATCCTCTTTGAGACCCTGTAAAATACGCAACTGATTTTCATATGAATCATGTAACTGTTTCATTGCATCAGCAACAACTTTATCTTTTGCCTTTAATCCGAATAAATCATCAAGAGACAGATCTTTTAACTGATCCATTCTGAACGTTGATCCTGAAAAAATACGTTTTGCAAGGCCAGCCGCAGTTTCTTTACCTACAAGCTCTTCACGAATCTTTTGTGCAATCATGTTTTTCAATAAATCAACATAATGAACATGATTCCATTCTAACTTTTCAATTTCTCGCATTGCATCTTCTTTATAGCGCTTATCTTTTCTCGCACCACTTCGCGAGAAAATCTTTACATCTATAACAGTGCCTTCAAGTCCCGGTGGAACTCTCAGAGAGGTATCGCGAACTTCACGGGACTTTTCTCCAAAAATAGCGCGAAGTAGTTTTTCTTCTGGTGAAAATTGAATATCGCCTTTAAGAGTAACCTTTCCAACAAGGATATCTCCTGGTCTTACCCGTGTACCGATTCGGACAATACCATCTTCATCAAGACTTTCAAGTGCAACTTCACTTACATTTGGAATATCGCGAGTAATTTCTTCTGGCCCCAACTTTGTATCTCGAGATTCAACTTCAAATTCTTCAATATGTACCGAAGTCAACATATCATCGTATACGAGACGTTTACTCAACACAATTGCGTCTTCAAAGTTGTATCCAAGCCATGGCATAAATGCGACAAGTAAATTTGAACCTAACGCAAGTTCTCCTTGTTCGATAGATTGACCGTTGGTAAGTATATCACCAACACGTAACACATCACCTGGCTTAACAATTGGAGTATGATGCATCCATGTGCTATAACTTGATCGAATGAATTTTTTTAATGGATATGTATCGATACCCTGTGCAATCCATTCTTCATCATTTGCAAACTCTTTGCGATCAACTTCAATAATAATCTTTTCGGAAGAAACATACTTTACAACTCCAGATCGACGCACAGTCAATACAGCCCCAGAACCCTTAACAATTTCTTTCTCCATCCCTGTACCAACAATTGGCGCGTCAGTCTTAATTAAAGGTACTGCTTGACGCTGCATGTTAGAACCCATTAAAGCACGGACTGCGTCGTCATGCTCCAAAAATGGAATAAGAGCCGCAGAAACAGATACAAGTTGCTTTGGAGAAAGATCTATAAAGTTAACATTATCTTTATCAACTGTGATGAAATCACCCTCGTGACGAGCGGTAACAAGGCCATCGGACAATTTCTGACTTGATCCATTTATAGCATCAGCTTGAGCAATATAATTTTTACCTTCCTGAAACGCATCTAAAAAGACTACGGCTTCCTCGATCTTGCCCTTTGTAACAGGTCGATATGCAGTCTCAATAAAACCAAGATCATTGACCATTGCATATGTAGCTAATGAAGAAATCAAACCAACCGTTTGACCTTCAGGCGTTTCAATAGGACATATTCTACCATAGTGCGAAGTATGAACGTCACGCACTTCAAATGTTGCTCGGTCTTTAAGCACACCGCCGGGCCCAAGAGCTGAAAGACGACGTTTATGTGCAAGTTCTGCTAACGGATTTGTTTGATCCATGAATTGTGACAATTGACCAAGCCCAAAAAATTCTCGTAAAATCGCACTCAATGGTTTAACATTTAAAAAGTCTTGCGGCATTAATCCACTATGAGCTTCTTGCATGCGGAATCGCTCTCGAACAATTCGCTCAATACGCATAAATCCAACATACATCTGATTATTGAGAAGCTCTCCGACCAATCGAACACGTCTATTACCTAAATGATCAATATCATCAAGCTCGCCCTCTCCGCGCTCACGAAGATTAACTAAATATTGAAGAGTCTGAACAAGATCTTCTTTGGTAAGAGCCAACGTATCTTCGGAAATGTTTAAACCCAATTTACGATTAATGCGAATACGTCCTACTCGAGTCAAATCATAAAATCGAGGATTAAACAACAGATTTTCGAGTCGTTCTTTAACTTCTTTTAATGCCGAACTGTCGCCAGGCCACACTTTAGCATGAAGTTCTTTTAAAGCTTCTGCTTCAGAAGAACATTTATCATGCGCCAATGTCAGACCTATTGTTGGCTGAAAAACATATCCCGATGACTGTATCAAATCAAAAGATACATTTTTAATGTCACCCAATAGATCAAGCTTATGCTCAGTAAGAACTTCTCCTTGATCTACAAGAATTTCTCCCGTTGTCGGATCAACAACAGGCTTACCAACAACACGATTTAATAATGAACTTTTCTTCAGAACAACTTTTTTAATACCCAACTGTTCTAACGCAGCTAAAAGATCTTTTGTCACTCGACGACCGACAAACTCATCTTCATGAGCGTCCAGCATTCCTTTTTCAATCCGCAAGCCAATAAGACTCGCATCTACAGATCGATAAAACTGACCCTTTTGTGCATAAACAGTATCAAATTGATAAAATAAGGATAAAATTTCTTCTCTTGTATATCCAAGCGCTTGTAAAAAAGTAGTTACTAAAAATTTTTTCTTTTTATCAATACGAACATACAGTAAATCATTGCTATCAAACTCAAAATCTATCCATGAACCGCGCATCGGAATAATCCGAGCCAAATAATATGGACGATCTCGATAATCTTTAGCTTTTTTACTTTGAGAAATAACTACACCAGGAGAACGATGCAGCTGACTTACAATAACACGATCAACACCATTTATAAGGAACGTGCCGTGATTACCAACTTTAAATCGATTACCCTCTTGGTACACATCGGTCATAATAGGCAAATCTGCAAAAAAGATATTTTGCTCTTTAACATCTCTTATAACCTTGTTTCCAGCCTCATCTCGGTCCCAACTTACAAGTTGAATACGAATTTTTAATGGCATCGAAAAAGATTGACCACTCGCACGGCATTCATCTACCGACATCTCAAGTTGAAGACCCACACGAGCCAAACAATTTGTGCACGTATGGTACTTTGCAGTTTCATTTTTACATGAGGGACATGAGAGCTTGTTATCTAAGCGAGAACAACCTGATTTTTTACAAGATGTGCAACGCCACTTATAACGATTTTCAATTCCCGTTAATTTACCGCATGTACATGCCCAATTACCTATTTCATAGCTTACATATTCTAGCGAAAGATCAGTATCATGCTCAATTGGAAAAATATCCTGCAATACCTTCTCTAACCCAGCATTAAGACGCTCTTCTGGCAAATAGTCCAATTGAACAAAGTCGTTGAAAGATGCTGACTGTATCTCAATTAGATTTGGTACAGGCACAATATCTTTAATCTTACTAAACGACCTACGAATAGTTTCCTTGACCGTCGGCAAATGTGGCATTCAGTAGCTCCTCGTTATCCCTCATACAAAATATACAAAAACGAACGTGTTTCAATAAAACCAAAAACAGAACTATTCTCTTATGAAAGCTCTACTTTTGCCCCTACTGCTTCCAGCTCTTTTTTAATCTTTTCAGCATCTTCTTTTGAAGCTGATTCTGCAAGCACTGTAGGTGTTTCTTCAACTGCCTTTTTCGCGTCCGACAGACTCAACGTTGAAACAACTGTACGTAAAGCTTTGATGGTTTTGATCTTTTCTGGACCACCATCTTTTAACGTCACTTTATATGCAGATTTTTCTTCCACTGCTGCTGGAGCTGCTGCGGTTGCCACTGGAGCTGCAGTCGCCATAGGCATAGCTGCACTGACTCCAAACTTTTCTTCAAGCTCTTTTACCAAATCTGCTAACTCAAGAACTGACATACTGCCAATTTCTTCAATAAGTTTAGCTGCCTTGTTAGCCATAAGTATCTCCGATACCATTAAATGTTAACCAATAACCACACAAATTATTTTTTACTTTTTTCTATTTGTTTAAGAGCAAAAAGAAGCTTTAATATAATCATATTAAGCGTTCTTACCATGCCAGAAATTGGCGCCTGCAATGCCGCCAACACGATAGCACGTTGTACATCTTTTGATGGAAGCGATGCAACTCTCGTAACACCCACTTTGTCAAACACTGATCCATCAAGACGACCCATAATAATTTTAAGAGCTTCATGCTCTTTAGCGAAAGCATTTAAAATTTTCGCAATAGCGGGAGCCTCATCAGAAGCAAAAACAACGCCTATTTGCTCTTTCAGGTACGGCCTCATTGATGAAGCATCATTAAAACTTGCTACTGCACGTTGTAACAAACGTGCTTTTGCAACCTTTAATGTACCTCCTCCACTACGCAACTTACCTCGCAAATCTTGCATTTGAAAAACAGTCAAACCCTTATAATCAACCACAAAAGCTGCTTGGTTTGCCGTAAACTGTTCTTTTAAAAACTGTACTGCGTGCTCTTTATCTTGGCGATTCATACAATTCCTTTCCGCCTAATTACGAACGAATTCATCTGGGTTTACCGCAATACCTACACCCATTGTCGAAGAAATCGACATTCTTTTGAGGTATTTCCCTTTAGCAGTTGGCGGTTTAGCCGATTGTAAAGCTTTTATAAAGGCACCCAAATTTTCTTCTAGCTGATGCACACCAAAAGAAACTTTTCCAATGGAAAAATGAACAATCCCAGCTTTATCATTTCTGAAAAAAGCCTGCCCTAACTTTAGATCAGATACAACAGACGCAACATCATCCGTTACCGTACCAAGCTTTTTATTTGGCAACAGCCCTCGAGGCCCCAATATTTTGGCAACCTTTCCAACCATCCCCATCAAATCTGGAGTTGCGATGGCATATTCAAAATCCATCCAACCCCCAACAATTTTTTCGATAAGATCATCTGATCCCACGAAATCTGCTCCAGCAACCTTCGCTTGTTCAGCAGCGTCACCTTTTGCAAAAACTAAAATTCGAACCTTTTTGCCTCTGCCATGCGGTAGCACAACAGAACCACGCACAACCTGCTCACCTTTTGCCGGATCAATGCCTAAATTAACGTCAACATCTACCGACTCATCAAACTTCACAAATGAAAGACTCTTTATCTTGCTCAGCGCATCCGCAACAGACAAGACATCTCGAGACACTTGCTTACTTGCGTTTAAATATTTTTTTCCATGCCTAGACATATATGTTGCCCCTACCATCAATCGATAACATCTATTCCCATGCTTCTCGCGCTTCCAGCAACAACTTTCTTTGCCTGCTCAAGAGTAAACGCATTGAGATCAGGAAGCTTAACTTGCGCGATTTCTTCAATATCTTTCCACGTAATCTTTCCGACTTTTTGCTCATGAGGTCGAGACGAGCCCTTCGAAACGTTCGCTTTTTTTCTAATAAGCTCTGAAACTGGTGGAGTTTTAATAATAAATTCAAAACTACGATCTTTGTAAATCGTAATCTCTACCGGTACAGTCTGACCTTTTTTATCAGCGGTTTTTGCATTAAATTGCTTACAAAAATCCATAATGTTCGCACCATGCTGACCCAACGAAGAACCAACTGGAGGAGCTGGCGTCGCAGCAGCACCCGGAATTTGAAGCTTTACTTTAGCCTTAATTTCTTTTGCCATGATAGTAACCTACGTATTGAACAATTTACTGTTTTATTTGATGAAACCCAAGCTCAACTGGAGTCATCCGCCCAAAAATACTCACCATAACTGTCAGCTTTTCGTTTTCATGGTCTACCTTCTCAACCACTCCAACAAATCCTGCAAACGGGCCCTCACTAATATCAACCTCCGATCCAAGCGCAATAAAATCTTCTCGCTTTTTACCAACAGTAATTTCACCCTTCATCTGCGATAAAATACGACCAATTTCCTTCTGAGATAACGGAACAGGATCAAGTCCACCCAAAAACTTTAGGACACGGGGACACTTAGCCACAGTTCGAAACACCTCAGGACTCATATCAATTTCAACTAACATATATCCGGGAAATAACTGCTGATCCTTCGAATCCGCTGCTTCAAAAAATTGACGCAACTTTGCTGCTGGAATCAATATCTCACCCACGGCCTCATTAAGACCACGCTCAGAAAATCTGCGCAACAACTCACTTCTGACAGCCTCTTCATATCCCGCATACACTTGAATGACATACCATTGCTTCATGAAAATAAATCCCTACAGCCTAGTAACCGCCATAATAAGCGAAAACATACTTTGCTAATATTGAAAGACCCCAATCGATGACACCCAGATACAACGAAAAGAAAACAACCAGACACAAGACTACAAGCGTCGAGCCTACCCATTCATTAAAACTGGGCCACTCTACCCTGGAAAGCTCGCCTTGGACTTCTTTCAAAAATTGCAGAGCATTCTTAATCGCCATGATATGTGCATCCTACGTTATTCAAACATTATACTATCAAACGCTTCATATTACATGAGATCGAATGGCAGGCCAGGAGGGATTCGAACCCCCAACCCGCAGATTTGGAGTCTGCCGCTCTACCAATTCGAGCTACTGGCCTAAAAGGCTACTTAGTCTCTTTGTGCGCATGATGTTTCTTACACTTAGCGCAAAATTTTTTAATATTCAGCGAACCGATACTTCTCTTTTTACCTACTTTTTGTGTGTAATTTCGATTTTTGCATTCGGTGCACATTAAATGAGAAATAACTTTATTTTTTGCCATTGAAGTATCCTGAACTGAAACTCTAACTAGCCTCTGGAGCCCGCGACCGGATTTGAACCGGTGACCTCTCCCTTACCAAGGAAGTGCTCTACCTACTGAGCTACGTGGGCACACCCATATTTTCATATATCTACCATGTTAAATGAAAAAAGGGCAAATGACAAACTTTTTTAAGCTACTCGCCCTATTAATCTCCCCGTAAACAGTGGAGCTGGCGGCCGGATTTGAACCCGCGACCTGCTGATTACAAATCAGCTGCTCTACCAACTGAGCTACGCCAGCACTCTATATTCTTAATTTGTGGAGCGGGAAACGGGACTCGAACCCGCAACCTACAGCTTGGAAGGCTGTCGCTCTACCAATTGAGCTATTCCCGCATTCCTGGTGGCGAGAGTAGGATTCGAACCTACGAAGGCTGAGCCAACGGATTTACAGTCCGTCCCCTTTGACCGCTCGGGAATCTCGCCCCCTAATATATGTCAATATTACGAGTTAATGTCTCACTATAATATTGTTTTTTTTGTTCGATTTCAACTAGAATCTTATTTTTTTTACTATTTTTTATTTCATACATCAATAACAATAGATAAAAAACTTACTATTTGGAGCTGTTTTCTTTCAATAATTCGTTCACTTCAGGCACACAACTTGAACACCCAGTCCCTACCATGAGCAGCTCCGAAAGTGCCTCAAATGTATTGTATCCTTTTTCTATAGCTTCTCGTATTTCTGACGCCATAACACCCATACATGTACAGACCAAATAATCTGGCTTTTGATGTAATGGACTGTTCATATGCAAGGCCTCTTTATATCTATCACTCTCTCATCCTCATGATTTCCATATCCTATAGAGACCATACAGACCTTTCTCCCCTTGAGCAGTGGACCTATCTGCTCAGGCCACTCAATAAATACTTTTGATTGTGGCAGGCAAAGATACTCTTCAAATCCTGCTGCACAAAATTCTTGCAACGAGTTAACCCTATATAGATCAAAATGATAGTAATGAAACCCATCAACAACATATTGATTCATATATGCAAATGTAGGACTCGTCACATTATGCTTTATACCAAACTGTTTAAAAAGCTCTTTAATGAGAGTCGTTTTTCCAGCGCCAAGAGAACCCGAAAAGGTAACAATATCACAGTCCCTAATCTGCTCTTTCAAATCCTTAGCAATATGGCTAATATCATTTTTTGTATATGCTGTACTCATAATTTTTTTAGCTTACGTAATAATTCTCGATCAATTTTTGATTCTCGTCTGCTTTTACTCGGATAATCCCCAGGCGTGCAGCCTTCATCCTTATTTGGAACATGCGAAGCTGCTGCATTCATAAGTTCATCAATATCACTCATTGACTCATCAATTTCTATGTACGGCTCTGGCGGAAGCTCACGACTCTCCCTGAGGGCTTCTTTTACTAAAAAATAAAACTCTTGAGAGCCTATAGAAACAATAGCATGTCTTGTTGCAAAATAATTAAGCTCATTGTCGGAAGAAACAAGAAGCAACTCTTTCGATGCATGGTCATCAATATAGTGCATAATATACGTGTCGGCCGAATCTTGTGTTCCGGAATAAATAATTGTTACCCCAGAAACAACCTCTTTATGTGGCCAACTTGATTCTCCCCCATCAAAAACCACCACAATTTTATGCCCCTTTTTTTGGCCGTATACGGCAAGCAAAGAAATAAACGCTCTTCGCTGAGCCTCATGAACATACCCAGCCCCCACCACTTGCTTCATTACATTGTATCCATCAATTACAATAATCATTGGTATTCCTGCCTTTACCTGTCAGCTTTTAGAGTAATTGCAAAACCATGAAATACCAAGTACATTATGAAAAAGTATTCAAACACAGCACTATAGAGCATTCATGTCAAAACTCATTCAATTACGTCACAGAATTCGAGCTATTGAGACAATACGAAAGATTACTCATGCAATGCGACTTATTGCTATGTCATCCCATTCACAACTCAAACATTCACATGCTACCATCACAGAATATACAAAGGCCGTGACGAGCTCTTTTCACGATCTACTTGGGCTGAATCCATCTTGGCATAATGCCACTTTGTACCCCGATCAATTAAAATCTGATACTATTGCAATCATAGTTATCGGCTCACAAAAAGGTTTATGTGGCAGCTTTAATACTCATCTTTTTAAAACAACATCGTATATTATTCAGCGCTATAAAGGGCACAACCTTGAGCTCATTCCTATCGGCCAAAAAGCTGTAGACTATTGCACCACATTATCAAGAGTCACAATTAATCATAGCTATAAAAATTTTTCAATCCACCAAGCATCACACATTGCTCACGAACTTACACGCACACTCAGTCATACAAAAATAAGCTACAAAGAAGTAATTGTCGCAAGTAATGCTTTTAAGAATTTTTTTACTCAATTCCCAAAAACAACAAAGCTAATTCCATTGTCTCAGCCCAGCACTCTTTCTAATATCGATGCATCCCTCTACCATTGGGAACAGCCTCCCTATGAAATACTAAACAACATGGTACACTCCTACATCTCATCTCAACTCTATGAATTACTATTTGAGTCGCTACTCGCCGAACATGCAGCACGCTTTGTTTCCATGGATAGCGCAACAAGGAACGCAGAAGGCCTTTTGGAAGCTGCTACTTTGGAATATAATAAATTACGCCAGGCAAAAATTACTAAAGAACTCACTGAGCTCGCAGGAAGCTATAGCAACCTGCTGTAGCATTCAGATGAAAAGTGTAAATTTGCTTTGATAGATTTTTTAACTTTTATCAGAAACAACCGCAATATGTGCACCCAATTGTTTAAGCTTTATATCTAATCCATCATACCCTCTGTGCCAATGAGAAATGCCACTCATAATAGTCGTCCCTGTAGCAGTCAATCCAGCGATTACTAGCGCACAGGATGCTCGAATATCTGACGCAATCACACGTGTCCCATAAAGCTCTTCGACTCCTGACACAATTGCTCTATTTCCCTCAATTGCAATATATGCTCCCATGTTTTGAAGCTCTCGCACATGTAACAATCTATTTTCATGAACCGTCTCTTCAATAACACTCTTGCCACGAGACTTACACAACAACGCCATCATAGGAGCTTGTAAATCAGTAGGAAAGCTTGGATATGGACCCGTTTTAAAAGAAACGGCATAAGGGTTTTTTGTGGCTCTCAAATGTATACCATGCGTCGTATCTATATGGTGCCCCATCTCTTCAAGCTTGAGCAAAAATATAGAGAGATGATCAGGCTGTCCATTTGCTATCGTAATCGAACCTCCTGTTATTGCGGTTGCGATTAAAAGGGATCCCGCCTCAAGCCGATCTGGAATAATTTCATGCTCGACAGGGAGCAATGAAGCTTCTCCCTTAATCCGAATTGTAGCTGGTGCTTCAATAGAAATGTCTCCCCCCATCTTTCGCAATACCTCAATAAGATCCAATACTTCTGGCTCAAGAGCCGCATTAATAATGATGGTTTCTCCAATAGCAGAAAGTGCTGCCATTAAAAGATTTTCTGTAGCACCAACACTTGGATAATCTAAGATCAATGTTTTACCAGAAAGAGTGGAGACATGCGCCTTTAAAAATGATCCTTGGCTCTCAATACTAACTCCCATTTTTTGAAAATTTTTCAAATGAAAATCTATCGGACGAGAACCAATAACACACCCTCCTGGCAATGCGATATCTGCTTTTGAAAATCGAGCAAGCAATGGCCCCATCACAAGAATGGAAGCTCGCATTTTATTCATGATCTCAGGTTCAACTCGCCATTTATCACAATCTGTTGTGTCAATAACAAGCATATGTTTTTCATGATCAAACAAAACATCAGCCCCAAGTGATCTCAATAACGTGATCATGTACATTATGTCTGTCGATGCAGGCACATTATAAAGCCGAGATACGCCTCGCGTCAAAAGCAAAGATGCCATTATAACCAGTACAGCATTTTTTGCCCCATATAACGAAATTTCCCCAGATAACTCTGGGGATTTTTTAATTTCTAAATGAGACTCGTTCATTCTAATCCAATCATCCTTTTTAGATCGTCAATTTCCTTTTTTCCTAATTTACGCCACACACCTACAGGCATACCTTTTTTTGTAAAATGCGCATACTGTATTCTATCAAGACGCTTTACATTATATCCCAACGCCTCAAATAAACGTCGTACAACGCGATATTTTCCACTATGAAGAGTAATTCTAATTTGATTTTTTTTCGGCCCTAAAGGGAAAGAAACTCGATCTATGACGACTTTTCCATCCTCAAGTTTGACTCCACTTATAATAGCTTCACGATCTCTTTCATGGAGAGGTTTATCAAGAGTCACATGATATGCTTTTTTTACCTGGTGTTTTGGGTGGGCTAATCGCTGCGCAATTTCACCATCATTCGTCAACAACAAAACACCTGTCGTATTAAGATCAAGCCTGCCGATAGGGTATAAACGCTGTTTTACAGAACTTCCTATTAAATCTAACACCGTCTTTCGACCCATTTCATCAGACGTCGTTGTCACATACCCACGAGGTTTATTAAGTAAAACAACTACCCTTTTTTCTACCGCAATAGGTTGACCGTTGATCGTTATGGCATCCGATTCGCAGACCAAATGAGCTGGATCCTTCACAATGGTTTTATTAACAGCTACTTTGCCTTCTTTAATAAGGTCAACCGCTTTTCTCCGTGAACTAATTCCTGCGTGAGCAATGTATTTATTTAATGGTACTTTTTTCATAGGTATACTAAAATTTTTTCTACAATACAGCAATTACATATATTCAAATTTTTCTAAAAAACCACACTCTACCGCCCTGCACAATAGAACCAACTCTCTATCAAGCTATTGTCCATTTATACGTTATTTTTAAAGCGTTCAAAACGGCATTCTTTTATGTTAAGTGTAGCTCTTTTTCCCCCGTTTGCAACGTAAATCTCCTTATGACTCAATCATATCGATCTATTCAAACCCTTATACTGGCTAAATACAAAAAAAAGACCCCCGCTCAACCTTTCTGTTGAGCAAGCCTTTATATACGGTATACTACGTACTAATAAACTATCGTTGCACGTATGAGGAATAGTATATGCTCAAAACAAAACACGGATCTCTTGAAGTTATATGTGGACCCATGTTCTCAGGCAAATCAGAAGAACTTATTCGTCGACTTAAAAGAGCTCGTATTGCAAAACTGAAAACTGCCGTATTTAAACATGCAATTGATGATCGATACGATCTTGATCATGTCGTTTCTCATAACGGCAACAAACTTGATGCTCACGCCACCGATAACGGGGCATTTTTATTATCAAAGCTCGATAACAAGCAGTATGCTGTCGTAGGAATTGATGAGATTCAATTTTACTCCAATGATATTATTCCTGTCATTGTTTCTTTAGTAGATAAGGGTACCCGTGTTATTGTAGCTGGTCTTGATATGGATTACCGAGGAGCTCCCTTTGGTCCAATGCCCACACTTTTAGCCCTTGCCGATTCAGTAACTAAACTCAAGGCCATCTGTACGGAATGTGGAGCTGATGCTCATTTTTCGCAACTGATAGAACAAAAGCCTACCCCTACAGAAACATCTGCTTTTGTGCTTGTTGCTGCTGCTGATAAATTTACAGCCCGATGCAGAAGCTGTCATAGTATCGATAAGCCATTTAACTATCGCGAATATCTTGAGTCTTTGCGCCATGGCTAAACAGACAGTTCGCTATACATGCACCTCGTGCAATTACGTGACTATTAAATGGTTTGGATGCTGTCCTGAGTGCAATGAATGGGATACATTGTCCGAACAGATACAATCAGCTACTCACAAAAAACAGCACGGAACCGCTGCCATCCTCAAATCTCTATCCGAGATTTCTATTGAAAAGCAACCACGCGTAAAAAGTGATATTGCAGAATGGGATCGCGTTCTTGGCGGAGGCATTCTGCCAAGTTCCTTGCTTGTGCTTACAGGCGATCCCGGCATTGGAAAATCGACATTATTACTGCAAGTATGTAATGCCATTGCTCAGAAACATGAAGTGCTCTATTTTTCAACCGAAGAATCACTTCATCAAGTTAAGCAACGCGCCATCAGGCTATCATGCACAGCAGCACATCTCTCTTTTGCAGACAATCCCGATCTTGGAGCTATTATTGCATCGGCCAAAGAGCGAAAGCCTGCATTAATCATCATTGATTCGATCCAAAGTTGTTTTGTTCCAGGCTCTTCAAGTTTACCTGGCAGCATAGGTCAACTGCGTGAGGCAATTTTTCAATTGATGCGCCTTGCAAAAGATGATGGCATTTCAATTATACTTACCGGCCATATTACGAAAGAGGGAATTATTGCTGGTCCCAAGACTCTTGAGCATATGGTGGATGGCGTATTTTACCTACAAGGAGAAGATCAATGGCAAACACGCATTTTGCGCACGGTAAAAAATAGATTTGGAACCATTAACGAAATCGGTTTTTTTGAAATGGGCGAAAAAGGATTACATGAAGTAGCAAACATTAATGCATACATGCTCGATGATCTTTCTCATGAGTCTGGTGCAGCCCTTATTTCCGTAATGGAAGGATCGCGCCCCTTATTGCTTGAAGTGCAAGCGCTCACCATTCAATCAAAACTCACAATGCCACAGCGCGTTATATCCGGCCTTGATCACAAACAAGTAATTTTAATTGCTGCAATTTTAGAAAAATATTTACATATAAAATTAAGTTCTCACGACATTTTTTGTAAAGTAAGCGGCGGCTTTAAAATTAAGGGAAGTTCCTCAGATTTAGGCATAGCGCTTTCGCTTTTATCAAGCTATTTTCAGCAGCCCCTTCCCGATAAAACAATCGCACTCGGAGAAATCAGCTTAACGGGAAATATTAAGCCTATTAATCAAATAGGATTACTAGTTCGCGAAGCAGAGAAATTCAATATTGCTCAACTATTACTTTCAAAAAAACAGCATGTCGAATCGAGCAGCTGCACACTCAAACGATTTAATCACGTCTATGAACTTCTGACTCTCTTCGATCTCAAATCGTAAAAACTACGCTTCAATCAATCTCATCTTTTTAAGAATACGATTTACGATCATAACAAGCGCTCCGTCTCCCATAACGTTTGCACCCGTTCCAAAGCAATCAAGTAAAAAGTAGATTGTCATAATCAAACTTATCATTTCTGAAGTAAATCCAAGCTGAGACTTTAATATTGGAATCATAACGAGCAATCCTCCTCCGGGAACTCCCGAAGCAGCAAACATCGTTACGCAAAAATAAAATACAAAACCACTGTACTGAAGAAAACCAGGAAGAACCCCTTGAAACACAAACATTGTAACCATAGCAAGAATAGGAGTCCCAATACTATCACCCAATAAGTGAACATTCGCCATAATTGGCATCGCCACTTCTGAAAGCTCTTTGTTTCCCGTATTCTGCTCAGCAGATGCGATTGAAACAGGTATTGCTGCCGTGCTCGACATCGTACTAAATGCTGTAATGTAACTTGGTATTGCATTGCTTATTGCACGGTACGTTTTAGAAAGAGAAAATCCCGCTGCTACAAAATAAAGCCATAGAAGATACCCGTACTGTAACGATATGATAATGAGAAAAGCGGCCCCATATTGCTGCATTAAGCACGAAAAGATTCCTTCCGATTTTATTTTAAGTAAAAAACCTAAAATATAGAGCGGTAAAAATGGAATAAAAATGTTAGACACAATCCATTCTATCCACTGTTTTCCAACCTTTACAGACCGATCCAACAATGGCATGGCAACAAAATTGCTCAAAATACCCAGACACAATGCCACGACCAGTGCATGAATAGCTGTAAATGGCATTGGCAAAGAAACTGTAATATAGGGCATAATTGGAGCAGCTACGTTCGTCAACGAGACCAGCGATGTATCGCATGAAATGGTTGAACGTGCCAAAAGCATAACCCCATAGCTCAAAAAAGCAACGAGACCGTTTGAAAGAAAAATAATACCCAGCATTACACCCAAAACAGCGGGGGCATTTTTTTTAAACGAAGTAATCCCGCTTAAGACAAAGAAAAAAACCATAAATGGCAATACAAGCCCAAGCAATTCCTTAAAAATACCGCTAAATGTGAAAAATAGACGAATTATATTTTCTGGCACATAGTGACCAAACAACAAAACGCTGATGATGATTGCTATTAATTGAGCTGGAATCGAAAGAAATTCTTTCATGGTAAACCTTGGATCTTTATCGCTTTTATGGTATTTAACTAAAGATTATAGTGTAGCAAAATTATCTAAAATAGCACTATCTAAAGATCAAATTGAGGCCAAATATGCAAAAAATATACCAAAAAGCCCTGTATTGGAGCCTTTTTGCCATGGGCGCGCTTGCTTGTAGCTTTCTTTCATACTATTTTTTTCCAAAAGCAATGCCTATCATTCACCTTAATATTAGTATGGATCGTTCAGAAGCTGTTCAAAAGGCACACGCCGTTGCAAAACAATACGCTCTTGGCCCTGAAAATCCATCCCATGCTACGGCTTTCAATACCGATGAAACGGTAAAAACATTTATTGAGCTGAAGGGCGGAGGCAAGGATGTCCTTTTCAACATTATGGAACATCATCTGTATGAGCCATATACCTGGCAGGTACGTTTATTCAGACCATACGAAGCTCATGAAGCACGCATCCTGTTCAGACCAGATGGTGTACTGTATGGCTTTCAAGAGACTCTTCCCGAATCATATATCAACGAAAATATAACATCGAAAGACGCTCTCAATATCGCAGAAACATTCATGCTGCAAGAGCCGTGGAAAATCAATCTTGCTGAATATAATCAAATTGAATCATCGCACAAAACAAACCCTTCAGGAAGAATTGATCACACGTTTGTATATGAACGACACATAAAAAACATTGGGGACGGAGAATATCGACTTAGCATCGTAATTGCAGGAAATCATCCTTCAGAGCTCCTACATTTTATAAAAATACCCGAAACATTTACACAAGAATATGCTCACATGCGATCCCAGAATAGCAATTTTGCATATATTGCGTCTCTTCTTATGTTCTTATTATACGGCATTGGATGCTGTGGTATTGGATGTATGCTCCTTATCAATCGAAACGCACTTCAATGGAAACCAGCCGTTTCATGGGCAATTTTTATCTCATTTTGGCTTCTTGTTGTTCGTTTTAACAGACTTCCTTTTGATTGGATGCGATACAATACGTCACTGTCTCCCTCTACATTTATAATGAGTCTTATAATTTCTGGGATACTATTTTTTATTGGTATGAGTCTCATATTTTCCATCACGTTTATGTGCGCAGAAGGTCTGACTCGATTAGCATTCCCCGAGAGAATACAGTTGTGGAGTTTATGTAACCAAAAGGTAGCAGGAAGCTATACCATACTAAAAAAAGTACTTATTGGATTTTTACTTATGCCCTATTTTCTTGCGTATGTGATACTTTTTTATTTTTTCACAAATACTTATTTAGGATGGTGGTCCCCAGCATCGGCACTATTTGACCCAAACATACTCGCAACATACGTCCCATGGCTTGAATCCGTAGTTCTATCATTACAAGCGGGATTTTGGGAGGAGTGTCTATTTCGAGCATTGCCATTGGCGAGCGCCCTGCTGCTTGGTCAGAAATATGGCAAAAAACAGTGGTGGATTGCTGCTGCATTTATGCTACAAATGTTTATTTTTGGAGCTGCGCATGCCGATTATCCTGCACAGCCAGCTTACGCTCGCATTGTCGAACTCATCATATTTTCCGCTGCCATGGGAATTGTTTATTTACAGCATGGCCTTCTTCCCTGTATTCTTGCACACTTTTCATATGATGTGTGCCTGTTTGCATTACCAATATTGGTTACTTCGTCATCATATGCGCTTTTTAATAAGCTATGCATTTTGATGATAAGTCTCATTCCAGTTTGGATTATTTTTTATGCGCGAATTAATAATGGAAAATGGGTTTCGATCTCTTCAGATTTTTTTAATAAATCTTGGAAAGCACTTCCACAAAAACAGACACCTGAATCTCTTGTTACAACTACAAACAGCAATCACCACGTGTTACATAAAACAGGTAATATCATTCTCATAATTGCATGCTTTGCTTTTGCAGGTTGGATCCATTATTCACGTTTTACCGTGGATAATCCGCCCATAAACGCAACACGATCCAGTGTCACAAAGAATATGTTAAACAGTTATCCACAGATACGTAATATTGATCGAAAAAAATTACTCGTTTCATTTCTGCCTCATTACTCAACGATGCCAGAAGCGGTATATCAACATCGATATATTTGGCAACACGCCCAAAACCAGTATCATTCGCTTATGAATAACTATCTTATCCCACCATTATGGATTACGCGCCTGGCGCAATTTGAAGGACCTTTACAAGATCGAGCTGAAGAGATACAAACATATTATAAACCAGATGGCACCATTTTTAGAACGCTTCACAAAATTGCCGAAACTCATTCTGGCCCAAAGCTTACTGAACAAGAGGCGCTACCCATAGCCTACAACGCTGTTGAACAATCATATAATCTTACGCACACACAATTAAAAAAAATATCAGCACAATCACAAAAGCAGCCTGATCGTATTGATTGGAACATCGAGTTCCAAGATCTCTCTCATCACATAAAAGATGCGCAGGCTCGAATAAGTATTACCATTTCTGGCGATCACGTAACTGATATGTATCGATATGTTCATGTGCCTGAAGAATGGAAAAAGCAGGAAGAAAATAGCATGATGGTGAGTAATAATATATATCTTATTTGCTATGCGATTCTCTACATCATGATTGCTGCGCTAACATTTCAGCTACTTTATAAAGCTGGTCTTACAACAGTTCATTTTTCTTTACTATTGTTTGCATTCAGTACGATTATTTCGATAGGAGAGCTTATCAATGCATACCCTACGATAGTTATGTGGTTTAATACAAGCCAACCTTTTAGCGATCAGCTTTTCAGATCATGTGGGCTAACAATTTTTATACACGTACTGTATGCACTGTTTATCACTTTTGCAGTCGGATTTGCAAATAACTCACTTACTACGCGAAAAGCTCACACCACAATACGCACAATTGCTACTGCAATTGGAGTTGGCATTATTGGCTCTTGTATAGAGTCCTATGCTCTTCATAACATACCTCCACTTGAACCAACATGGGCTAACCTTGTGTCACTCACGTACACTAGTCCATGTTTTGCCATTATCGTTTCAGCATTGAAGCTTTTTACTCTCATCACCGTAGGAGCAGTTACTTGCTTTCGATCATTAAATTGTATGCCTTTTATGAAAAATAAAATGTATGGTGCTCTGATTGCACTTTGCATCGGATTTGGGTTATCTGGAATCACATATGCACATAACACGACATTATGGATCCTGATCGGATGCGCCTATAGCATCTTTTTATGGATAGCATATTACGCGCTATTTCGATGGAATGTATCTATCGTACCTTTCGCATCAGGTTCATATATCATTCTCAAGCATATGCAGCGATTTGCTATCGATGCTTATCCACATGCAGCGATATATCATGGAAGCACGATTATTCTTATAATTGTTTGCATGATCATATGGTTTAAGAATTTGGAGAAATAAAAACGAATGTACTATTTTTGTTTTTTAATGAAGGAACATGCGCGTGCAATGCCTGTTCAAACTCTTCTGGAGCAACTAATTCCAAAAGAGTAGCAGCAAGATCATGCGTTGCACCTTGGCCATACGTTACAAATGTTGCAGCAGATCCTCCAAGCAAAGCCATTGAAAAAAATTTTGATACAGGATCCCCCAAATCGATTGCCATTCGTAATCCCAGCACGCCGCCAATAAAAGCTCCTGGAATATAAAACGCCATCTGAGCTGAAAGAAGGGGATATTTTGCTATCAATCTTTTAACGCCCTTTAAATGGTTTGGCGCCTGAAATTTCGTTGTGATATATTCTCGAGCGTTCCGCAATTCTTGAGGAGTCAGCTTTACTTCCTCCATTGATTGGAGCGAATTAGTTGAAAAAACAACCAGTATTGCAAGCAAAAAATGTTTCATGATCTTTGTTCCTATTCTTCTTCTTAATTATTATTTTTAATTTTTGTTTGAGCTTCTAAATATTTGATTATTTCACTTTCAACACATTCTTTAAATTCTTCATGCGCAAGACAACGAGCAAGCAAGATTTGAGTATTAAGCCAATTTTTTTTATTAGGATGATCTTTAATTTGCATACCAAATGTTGCAAGCCATCCTGCAGCAGCACCAACTAATGGGCTTGCTTGACCAGCAGATGCACATACAATCAAAGTACTCGACAGCGCGGAAAAAAAGCCTTGCTCCACAAGCCACGGATAAGCAATGACCAACTTTTTCCAGTTAGAACAATTTTTTGGCTCGAAATGTTCTATCGCTCTTCGTTCATATTTTGAATAATCAATATCTACATTTTGCATTGAATGTGAACTTGATGACTGAATGATGGTAAAAACAATAAGAATTTTGAAAAAAAATTTCATATATCTCTCTCCCATATTGCGTAATCAATTAATAAAAATTGATAGAAATATACATCAAAAAACAGAAATATGAAATGTATATATCATAGAGATATGCACCTTATTAGCGGCTTTTATAGCGGAATACTATTGTAATATATATTGATTTGGGCCCTGCCAATTTTGATACAGAGATAAGCACACCATTATTTTCGATATTATTTAAGATTGATCGCATTAATAATAGCGCTTATGAGGATTTTAGCTCTTTATCAAAATAAACGTCAGAAAAGAATCGTGTTTTTTAAATTACACAAAAAAAAGAGCCCCGAATATAAACGGGGCTCTTAATTAGATCAGGCACTACCTACTTTCCCAGGCCGTTGCCAGCCAAGTATCATCGGCGCTGTAGACTTTACTACCGTATTCGGAATGGGAACGGGTGTTTCCCCACAGCTATACGCACCTGAAAGTTTTCAAAATTTAAGCTTGTGAGCTTGAAATATTTGTAGGTAAAAATCTTAAACATAATTTTTGCATCGTAGAGTAATCAATTAGTTAATCATGATTAAAACATTCGACTTATTAGTACTGGTTAGCTGAACACATTACTGTGCTTACACACCCAGCCTATCAACCTTGTAGTCTTCAAGGAGTCTTATTAATGTACCTTACGCCATTAATTTCGAGCCGAAACCCAAAATTAATTTAGTAAGATACGGGGTATCTAATCTTGAGGCGAGTTTCCCACTTAGATGCTTTCAGCGGTTATCTCTTATAAACTTGGCTACCCAGCGTTGCTCTTGGAGAACAACTGGAAGACCAGAGGTTTACTCATCTCGATCCTTGCGTACTAAAGACAAGCCCTCTCAAATACCCTACGCCCATAGCGGATAAGGACCGAACTGTCTTACGACGTTCTGAACCCAGCTCGCGTACCACTTTAATTGGCGAACAGCCAAACCCTTGGGACCTTCTTCAGCCCCAGGATGTGATGAGCCGACATCGAGGTGCCAAACCTCCTCGTCGATATGGACTCTTAGAGGAGATCAGCCTGTTATCCCCGGCGTACCTTTTATCCGTTTAGCAATGGCCCTTCCATTCAGAACCACTGGATCACTAAGTCCTGCTTTCGCACCTGCTCGACCTGTATGTCTCGCAGTCAAGCCTTCTTTTGCCTTTACGCTCTACCGACGATTTCTATTCGTCATGAGAAGACCTTTGAACGCCTCCGTTACAATTTAGGAGGCGACCACCCCAGTCAAACTACCCACCAGACAATGTCCTTCGCCCGGTTTACGGGCTCGAAGTTAGATCTTCAAACAAATAAGGGCGGTATTTCAAGGATGACTCCACCACAGCTAGCGCCATGATATCAACGTCTCCCGCCTATCCTACACAGACCTATCCAAAGATCAATGCCAAGTTATAGTAAAGGTGCACGGGGTCTTTCCGTCCTTCTACGGGAAGCCGGCATTTTCACCGGCACTACAAATTCACTGAGTTTATCATTAAGACAGCACCCAACTCGTTACGCCATTCATGCGGGTCGGAATTTACCCGACAAGGTACTTCGC